>CAVTNZ010000077.1:0-264538 GCA_963736185.1 uncultured Gammaproteobacteria bacterium
AGCTAAGCTAGCTCTGCAACGCCTCGAGCACGGGCTGGGTGTTCGGGCGGATGCCGCGCCATAGCATGAATGACTCGGCCGCCTGCTCGACCAGCATGCCCCAGCCCTTGCTGATCCGGCCGGCGTGGTGTGCGTTCGCCCAGCTCGTGAACGGGGTTTCCCCCCGGCCGTAGGTCATGTCGTAGCACAGCGTGCCTTCGCCGACCAACCCCCCGGGCAACGGCGGCATTTCGCCCTGCAGACCGGCGGATGTCGCGTTGACGATCAGATCGTAGGCGGGTCCCTTGATCTCGCCGAACGTGCAGCCGTCGATCTGGCCCACGTCGGCGAACTCGGCGGCGAGTTTGCGCGCCTTGTAGGGGGTGCGGTTGGCGATGGTGAGCGAGCGCAGTTCGCGCTCGAGCAGCGGCCCGACCACGCCGCGCGCGGCCCCGCCCGCGCCCAGGATCAGCACCCGCTTGTCGGCGAGATCGATCTGCAGATTTCGCGTCAGATCGGTGATCAGGCCGATGCCGTCCGTGTTGTCCCCGAGCAGCGTCGTATTCTCGAAAAAGGCGATGGTGTTCACCGCCTGCGCGCGCGCCGCGCGCGGAGTCAGCTCGTTCACCAGCTCGGCGGCGGCCTGTTTGTGCGGCAGCGTGACATTCAGGCCCCGCACCCCGCTGGTCATCAGCCGGAGGGTCTCGCGGCGGAAAACGTCGGGATGGATGTCGAACAGGCGATAGACCAGGTTTTGCGCGGCCGCCTTGGCGAACATGCCGTGGATGAACGGCGACCAGCTGTGGTCGACAGGATGCCCGACGACGCCATATTGATCGGGCGCGCCCACTTCCTGCGGCTGGCTCACGGCGCGAGCCAGCCCGCGGCCTTCTTGGCGAAATAGGTCAGGATCCCGTCGGCTCCCGCCCGCTTGATCGATACCAGCGACTCCAGCGCCACGGCCCGCTCGTCGACCCAACCGTTCGCCGCCGCGGCCATGATCATCGAGTATTCGCCGCTCACCTGATAAACGAACGTCGGCATGGCGAAACGGTCTTTGACGCGCCACACGATGTCGAGGTAGGGCAGCCCCGGCTTGATCATGACCATGTCGGCGCCTTCGGCGATATCGAGGGCAACCTCGCGCAGCGCCTCGTCGGAATTGGCGGGATCCATCTGGTAGGTGTGCTTGTTGCCCCCGCCGAGCTGTTTCGCCGAGCCAACGGCTTCCCGGAACGGCCCGTAAAAGCTGGATGCGTATTTGGCGGCGTAGGCGAGAATCCGCGTGTGGCTCAAGCCGGCGGTCTCGAAGGCCGTGCGGACCGCACCGATCCGCCCGTCCATCATGTCGGAGGGCGCGACCACGTCCGCCCCCGCGTCGGCGTGCGAGCGCGCCTGGCGCACCAGCGTCTCGACCGTGAGATCGTTCATCACGTAGCCGGTCTCGTCGATCAGGCCGTCCTGGCCGTGGGTGGTGAACGGGTCGAGCGCCACGTCGGTGATCACACCGAGCTCGGGAAACTCCTTTTTGACGGCGCGGACCGCCTCCTGGGCGATCCCGCCCGGGGTTCCAGGATTCGCGCGCATCCAGGGACTTCTTCTCCGCCGGAACGACCGGGAACAGGGCGATGGCCGGAATCGACAATCTCGTGAGCGAGTCGCATTCGCGCAGCAGTTCGTCCACCGACAGCCGCTCGATGCCCGGCATCGAGACGATCGGCTGCCGCTGTTTGACGCCCCTCGACCACGAACATGGGGTAAATCAGGGAATCGACCGTGAGCTGGGTCTCCCGCATCAGCCGCCGTGAGAACTCGTCTCGGCGCATACGGCGCAAACGCGTGGTCGGAAATGAATCGGGCCTGATTCCGGTCATCTTGACTGTGACTCCTGCCGGCAACCTCAATTTGACGATTTCGACCCTCCCGGGGCCCGACGGCCTGCCCGGCACGGTAAGATCGCGGGCAAAATACCCCAGGACGGGTGCTGATTTATACATGAACGATGACTCCGGCGGAAATCCGGGCCGCGCTCGGTTCCAGGCCCTTTGCCAGTCTCTGCGCCCCGATCTGCTGCGCTTCGCGTTCTGGCTGTCCCGCGATCGGGCTTTGGCGGAGGATGTGGTTCAGGAGACCCTGCTGCGGGCTTGGAAGGCGCGCGATTCGCTCAAGGATGAAACCGCCGCCAAACCGTGGTTTCTAACCATCGTGCGCCGCGAGTACGCGCGCAGCTTCGAGCGCAAGCGGCTGGTCACCGTGGACGTGGACGAGCTGATCGCCCGGGAAGAACCGATGCTGGCCGCCTCCCAGGACCAGGAACTCGCGGAACTTCGCGCCGCGCTGTTCAAGCTGCCCGAGGAGTACCGCGAGCCGCTGGTCATGCAGGTGCTGATGGGATGCTCGACGGCGGAGATCGCGGCCGAGCTGAATCTATCGACGGCCGCGGTCCTCACACGGCTGTTCAGAGGGCGCAAGCAGCTGCGCGTGTTGTGCGGAGAAGATACGAGTCTGGATCCGGAATGATCGATTGTTCGCAATATCGACGGGCGATGCTCGCCAATCCGCACGATCCCGATGCGGAACTCGCGGCTCATCGCGACGGCTGCGGCGAATGCGCCGCCTATACCGGGCGGTTGCTGCGCTTCGAGGGCAAGCTCGAGCGCGCGCTGCGGGTGCACCCGCCCGATGCCGTGAAGGGCGGCGTGGTGACCGCCCTGCGCCCGCGGCGCAGCCCGGTGGTCCGCAAATGGCTGGCGCTTGCCGCGAGCGTGCTGGTCGGCGTGGGTATCGCCGGAGCTCTATGGCTCGCGGCTCCCCACGCGAGTCTCGCGGCCGACGTGGTGGCGCACATGGCCGGCGAGCCGCAAGCCTGGAAGCGCACCGATGTGGCGGTTCCCGCACCCGAGCTCGATTTCGTGCTGCGCAATACCCACATGCGGCTGCGTCCCGATGCCGGCCTCGTGAGCTACGCGCAAAGCTGTCTTTTCAGGGGGCACCGCGTGCCGCATCTGGTGGTGCAGACCGGCATGGGACCCGTGACGGTCATGGTGCTGGTGCACGAGCCGGTGTCGAAGCCGACCCCGTTCGATGAACACGGATACCGCGGCACGCTCCTTCCCGTGGCGGGACATGGAAGCATCGCCGTGCTGGCGAAGGATCAGTCCGGAAATCTCGCCTCGGTCGAGAGCGTCGCATCGCGGGTGAGATCCGCCATCGAGTGGACCGGCTAGGCTACAGTCCGACCTTGCCGAGCAGATCGATCAAACGGCGGGAGCTGGCGGCAAGCCCCGGATGATCCGCCTCGAACTGTACCGCGACCTTCTCGAGCCGATCCGCCAGCGGAACGCCGCCGGTTCGCGCCTCCTGGCCGCCGGTGTCGAGGATGCGTTGTATGTCCTTCAGAACCTCGGAGAGCAGCGCGCTCGACCGGGGATCGATTTGACTCGTACCGCGCAGTTCTTCGTGCAGGGTGCTCAGATGGCCGCGCAGGGTATCGGGATCCATTAGTCTGCTCCTGGCGCGAAAATCGGCGCGCCTCGGTGTCATTGTGCCATTCGTTCGGGTGTCAGGCGGGCGACCTCGACATATCCCGCGCCCGACAGGGTACCCGAACGCGCCGCCGGCGTGGCGCCTGGCGAAACGAGCGCGCGGTGGATCGCCGAATAAGCGGCGCCGAGGAACTCATCGATCCCGTGCGGTGGGTTGACGATCATCAGGCCGCTGCCGGCCAGTCCCACACCGGCATCGTCGGGCCGGATCGCGAGATCCGCGTACAGCATCTTGGGAATGCGCAGCGCCTCGAAGCGCGCGTGCACGCTGTGGCGCTGCGAGGCGCTCAGGATCGGGTACCAGATCAGGAAAGTCCCCGTGGACCAGCGGCGGTACGCGTCGTCGAACGCCGCGAGCAGCGTCTTGAACTCCTCGGCGCTTTCGTAGGGCGGATCGATCAGCACCAGTCCCCGTCGCTCCGCCGGGGGTAGCAGCGAGCGCAGCGCCGCATACCCATCCCCGTGTTCGATGCGGATTCGCCCCTCGGATTTCAGGTGCCGCTCGCCGGCGCGCGCCTCGGCCGGCATCGCTTCCACGAAAACGGCGCGGTCCTGGCCGCGCAGGGCGCCCGCAATCTGCGCCGGCGATCCATGATAGCGCGCGAGAGGCCGGCCCCTGTGCGCTCGAATCGCCGCAAAGTAGGACGCCAGCAGCTTCTCCTGGGGCAGCGCTTCGAGGAGGCGCAGGATTCCCTGCTCGGCCTCGCCGGACTTGCGGGCCTCCGGCGAATGAAGATCATAAGAGCCGCGGCCGGCGTGGGTGTCCAACGCGAAGAATGCCGCGTCCTTGCGCTTCAACGCGTCGAGGCAGTAGACGAGCGCCACGTGCTTGGCGATGTCGGCGAAGTTGCCGGCATGATAAATGTGCTTGTAGTTCATGTTCGTGCATTGTGCCCGCCCGGCGCCGCGGGGCGTGCCCTAAATGGCCGCTCGAACGGCATTGACCGCCTGTCGAACGGCGCGGAAAATTCCTGCATCAACCCCCAAGGGCTCCCCCCGCTCGAGGCGCTCCCTCATGTACGACTTATACATCGCCAACAAGAACTACTCGTCCTGGTCGCTGCGCCCGTGGGTGTTGATGCGGGAACTGTCCATACCGTTCAACGAACGTCTGGTGCGTTTCGACGATGCCGCCGCCTGGGAGCGGTTCAGGGCGCTTTGCCCGGCCGGCAAGGTGCCCTGCCTCGAGGACGGCAAGCTCACGGTGTGGGAGTCGCTGGCGATCGCGGAATATCTGGCCGAGCGGCATCCCGCCGTCTGGCCCGCCGATCGCGCTGCGCGCGCCTTCGCCCGCAGCGCCGCCGCTGAAATGCATGCCGGATTCAACGAGCTGCGCAACCGCTGTTCCATGAGCTGCGGCGTGCGCGTCCGCCTGCACGAGATCCCGCAGGCGCTCGACCGCGACATCGCGCGGCTCGAGACCCTCTGGGGCGACGGTCTGTCCCGCTTCGGCGGTCCGTTCCTAGCCGGGGCGAGCTTCACCGCGGTGGACGCGTTCTTCGCGCCGGTGGCCTTCAGGGTCCAAACCTACGGTCTGCATCTCGGCGCCGGTGCCGCGGCTTACGTGGGCCGTCTTCTCGGACTCGAATCCATGCGCGGCTGGTATGCGGACGGCCTCGCCGAGACATTCCGCGACGAGCCCCACGAACGGGAGATCTCGGGCATGGGGCGCATCATCGAGGACCTTCGCGCGCGCTGAGCCGGCGGGTCACGCCGGACCGAGTTCCGCGAGAAAATCCCGGGGCCTGAGATAGCCCTCGTACAGGCGCGCTTCCGCGGAGCCGGGCTGCGCGTGCCAGTCGTAATCCCAGCGCGCGAGCGGCGGCATGGACATCAGGATGGATTCGGTGCGTCCGCGGGACTGCAGGCCGAAGAGCGTGCCGCGGTCGTACAGCAAATTGAATTCTACATAGCGGCCGCGCCGGTAAAGCTGAAAGCCGCGTTCCCGTTCGCCCCAGGCCTCGCCGCGGCGGCGTTCGACGATCGGCAGGTAGGCCGGCAGAAAATGGTCGCCGACGCTGCGCAGAAGGTCGAAACATCGGGCGAACCCGCCCTCCGCCAGATCGTCGAAGAACAGGCCGCCGACTCCGCGCGTCTCCTCGCGGTGGGGCAGGAAGAAGTACCGGTCGCACCACGCCTTGTATTGACCGTACACCGCCGGTCCGAATGGCGCGCACGCTTCCCGGGCCGTCCGATGCCAGTGCAGCACGTCCTCGTCGAAGGGGTAGTAGGGGGTGAGGTCGAATCCGCCGCCGAACCACCAGAGCGGCGGTCCCTGTTCGGGAGTCGCGAGCAGAAAGCGCACATTGCAATGCGTCGTCGGCACGTAGGGATTGCGCGGGTGGAACACCAGCGACAGTCCCATCGCCTCGAAACCCGCACCGGCGATTTGCGGGCGTGCCGCGGTCGCGGAGTGAGGCAGCTTGTCGCCGAACACGTGGGACACCGAGACGCCGGCTCTTTCGAAAACCCGGCCCTCGCTGAGGACGCGGCTCTCTCCGCCGCCGCCGCCGGGGCGCTGCCAGGCGTCGCGGCGGAAGCGCCCGCCATCGACCGATTCGACGGCCGAGGTGATCCTATCGTGCAGCTCGCCGAGGTAACGACGAACCGCCTGCGCATCCGGGGCTGGCGAAGGCGGCGCCGTTGCCGAGGGATCCTGCATGTCTCAGCCTTGCGGCGAGCCCTTGGGCCGGCCCTTCGGCGCGCGTTTGGCAGGGGCCTTTGGCGAGCCTTTGGGTTGCTTGGCGCGGCCGGCTTTCGCGGCCGGCTTGGCTGGGGCTGAAGGCTCCGCCGGCGCACGCTTCTTGGCGGGCGACTTCAGGCCCTTGGCGGCCAGGCGTTGGGACGCACCCTTCGGCTTCGGCGGCGCGGCGCTCTTGGGCGCAGCCGACTTCGCCCCGGCTTTGGCGCCCTGCTTGTTCTTTCGGCCCCACTTTCCAAAAGTGCGCACCGGCGCCGCGGCCAGCAGGGACTGGCACTCGGGCAGCGTCAGGGTCTTCGGATCGCGATCCTTCGGGATCTTGGCATTGCGGGTCTTGTCGGTGATGTATGGACCGAAACGTCCGTTCAGCACCTGGATTCCCGCATCGGGAAAATCCAGAATCAGCCGATTGGCATCGGCGATCTGCTTCTCGCGGATCACCTCGAGCGCGCGCTCCAGGGTGACCGTGTAGGGGTCGTCGAGCTTGAGCGATACGTACTTCGAGCCGTATTTGACATAGGGACCGAAGCGACCGGTGTTGGCGACGATCTCCTCGCCCTCGGGGGTCGTGCCGAGCTTGCGCGGCAGCTGGAACAGCACCAGTGCCTCGGCGTGGGTGATGGTGTCCATCTTCTGTCCGGGCCGCAGTCCCGCGAAGCGCGGCTTCTCCTCGTCATCCTTCGTGCCGATCTGCACGAAGGGACCGAAGCGGCCCATGCGCACGCTCATCGGCTTGCCGCTCTCGGGATGCGCGCCGAGATCGCGGGCCTGTGCGACCTCCTCGCGGCTCACCGATTTCTCGGTGTGATTGACGAGCTTGATGAAGGGCTTCCAGAATTTGTCGAGCAGCGGCACCCACTCCATCTCGCCCGTCGCCACGGCGTCGAGCGAATCCTCCATGCGCGCCGTGAAGTCGTAGTCGACGTAGGTGGTGAAGTACTGGGTCAGGAACCGGCTCACGATCTTGCCGATATCCGTCGCGGTGAAGCGGCGGCTTTCGATGTCGACGTACTCGCGGTCGCGCAGCGTCGAGATGATCGACGCATAGGTCGACGGACGGCCGATGCCGTATTCCTCGAGCGCCTTCACGAGGGAGGCCTCCGAGAAGCGCGGCGGCGGCTCGGTGAAGTGCTGCGCCGGGGTCACCCCCACCAGCTTGACCTTGTCGCCCTCGGCCATCGGCGGGAGCACGTGATCCGAGTCGTCCTGCACGACATCGTCCATGCCCTCCTGGTACACCGAGATATAGCCGGGCTTGATCAGCGTCGAACCGTTGGCGCGCAGCACCGTGCGCCGTGCGCCGTCCGCGGCACCGGCCGCGTCGGCGCCGGCGAGGAATTCCACCGCCACGGTGTCGAAGATGGCGGGCGCCATCTGGCAGGCCACCGTGCGCTTCCAGATGAGCGAGTAGAGCCGGAACTGGTCGGATTCCAGCTTCTTCTCGATGTCCGCGGGCACGATGCCGGCGTCGGTCGGCCTGATCGCCTCGTGCGCCTCCTGCGCGTTCTGCGACTTGGTGCGGTAGATCCTCGGCTCCTCGGCGAGCCCTTCCTGCCCGTAGAGCCGGACGATGACCTCGCGGATCTGCCCGATCGCCTCCTGCGCGAGATTCACCGAGTCGGTGCGCATGTAGGAGATGAGTCCGACCTGGCCTTCGCCGATGTCCACGCCTTCGTACAGCTGCTGCGCCACCCGCATGGTCTTTTGCGCGCTGAAGCCGAGTTTGCGGGCGGCTTCCTGCTGCAGGGTGGAGGTGGTGAAGGGCGGAGCGGGGTTGCGGCGCCGCTGCTTGCGGTCGACCGAGAGCACGGTGAGCTCGCCGCGGGCGGCTTCGTCGAGCGTGCGCACCGCCTCGTGCGCGGCGTCTGCCGTGGTGAAGCTGAACTGCTCGACCTTGGCGCCGCGATACTCGACCAGCTTGGCGGGAAACTTCTGCTCGGTGTGCTCGAGCTCGGCATCGATGGTCCAGTATTCGCGCGGCACGAACGCGGCGATCTCGTCCTCGCGCTCGCAGATCATCCTGAGCGCGGGACTTTGCACCCGTCCCGCGGACAGTCCGGGGCGCACCTTCTTCCAAAGGAGCGGGGACAGGTTGAAGCCGACCAGAAAGTCGAGGGCGCGGCGCGCCTGCTGGGCATTGACGAGGTCGACCGACAGATCTCTCGGCTGGGCCATCGCTTCGCGCACGGCGTTCTTGGTGATCTCGTAGAACACCACGCGCTGCACCTGTTTGCCCTCGAGCGCGCCGTCCGCCTTCAGCAGCTCACGCAGGTGCCAGGATATCGCCTCGCCCTCGCGATCGGGGTCGGTCGCGAGGTACAGGGAATCGGCCTTCTTGAGCGCCCGCACGATGGCGTCGATGTGCTTCTGGTTGCGCTCGACCACCTGGTATTTCATCGCGAAGTGGTGCTTCGGGTCGACGGCGCCCTCCTTGGGCACCAGATCCCGAACGTGGCCGTACGAGGCGAGAACTTCGAAGTCCTTGCCGAGGTATTTCTTGATGGTTTTCGCCTTGGCCGGCGATTCCACGATTACGAGGTTTGAGCTCAATGTCGTCGTCTGGCGCGTCGGCTAGTGGAGCGCGTCCGAACGCTCTTCGAATACCAGGTCTTCCATCTGCGCATAGGCTGATTCTTGTCCGGGCTGGCTGAACAGCACCATCAGCACCACCCATTTCACCTGGTCGATGTCGATCTCGTCGGCCTCTAGCGCCATCAGCCGGTCGATCACGAGCTCCCGCTGGGTGCCCGAGAGAATTTTCACGTTCTCCAGGTACATGAGATAGCCGCGCACGTCGGTGTCGAGGCGCAGCAGCTCCTGTCCGCTGAAGATACGAACGGCGCGCGCGGTGGCCTCCGCGACCTTGCCGAGAGGGTCTCCGGAAAGTCCGTCGAGCCACTCCAGGGCGCGTTCGATGTCCGGCTCGGCGAAGCCGGCCTTGTCGAGCTCGACCTTCAGCGTGTCGCGGTCCGGGCGGGGCTCGTCGTCGGCGCTCATGTAATTTTCGAAAAGGTATATGAGCAGGTCGAGAACGTTATCTTTCACCTCCAGCTCTCCTGTTGGCGACTCGGGAGTAGCGGCCCCCGGGGGCGGCCTGAACGTGGCCTTCGAGCTCGAGGATCAGCATCATCGAGGACACGGCTTCTGGTTTGAATCCGGTGCGCACGATCAGCATATCGAGGTCCGCAGGATCAAAGCCGAGCGCATCTAACAAGATTTTGTGATCCTTGTCCATTCCCGATGTGTCGGCGTCGCCCGGTGCGGCACCGCAGGCGCTCCCGCCCGCGCCTTGGCAGCGGCCGTCGAAAAAAGCGGAAAAATTCAACTCCTTCAATATGTCATCCGCCGTTTCCGCGAGCCTGGCGCCGCGCTTGATGAGCTCATGGCAACCGCGGCTCAGCGGGTTGTAGATCGATCCGGGCACCGCGAACACCGCCCTCCCCAGATCCCGGGCGGCGCGCGCGGTGATCAGGGAGCCGGAGCCGTGGGCCGCCTCGACCACGAGGATCGCCTTCGCAAGCCCTGCGATGACCCGATTCCTTCTCGGGAAATTGGCGCGGCGCGGGGGCGTTCCCAGGGGAAATTCGCTGAGCAGGAGACCCTCGTGCTGAATCGCCTCGGACAGAACCCGATTGGCCGGCGGGTAGACGATATCGGCGCCGCTGCCGAGCACCGCGATGGTGACACCCTGGGCGGCAAGCGCACCGCGGTGGGCGGCGGTGTCGATGCCCTGCGCAAGGCCGCTGACGATCGCCAGGCCCCGCTCGGCCAGGGTGCGGGCCCATTCGAACGCCGTTTCGGCCCCCGGCGGGGTCGGATTGCGGCTGCCGACGGCGGCGAACGGCGGCTCGCGCAGCGCGCCGAGGTTGCCGGCCGCGTAGAGCGCGGCGGCCCGATGATCCAGGCCCGAGAGCAGCGCCGGGTAGCCAGGGTCGGTGAAGGGGATGAGGTGATGACTCGACCCCTCGAGCCATCGAAGCTCCGAGCGGGTCGGCGGCGGCCGGCGCCCGAGGTACGCTCGAGCCGCCGGGGGTATTCCTTTGCGCTCCAGCCAGGGATCGCCGGCACGCACCAGGGCGGCCGCGGAGCCAGCCGCATCGAGCGCCGGGCCGAGCGCCGCCGCGTCGAGCCCCGTCCGGGAGAGCGTCAGCCACGCGAGTTGCTCGTCGGTCAGCCCCATGCCGGCCATTCTCCGGCCGGCGCGGGTCCTTGGATCGACGCGAAACCTACCGCATCGCCAAGATATGCGCAGCCGCACCGGCAGGAACGGACCGCCGGCGGCACACCGGCGGGGTCACTCCCGCCGCGCGGGGCTCACGGTGTCTCGACGTGATCGTCCACGTGAATGACGTTGGTCGCTTCCATGATGAGCCCGAAGCTCATGCGCTCGAAGGTCTTGAACACCATGAAGGTGCCGGTTCGCTCCTCGGGGACCGGGACCTTCTTGGCGAACATGGTCGCCGTCGGGTGCACGAATCCGTTCTTGGAATTGTCGTACATGTCCGGCTGCACGGAGTACACGGCCAGCACGTTGCCGGGGATGAGACCGTCGCGCACGCCGCGGTTGATCACCACCACTTCGTACTGGCCGATGACGGTGACGCCGTCCGATACCGCCATGATGCTGCCCTTGATCGGGGTCTTCGGCGTGCTCGGGATGAAGTCCAGCGGCACGTCGACGCCGCCCGGGAACAGCTTGTCGCCGGGATAGGTCTCGCGGTTCGATGACGTCATGATGAGAGTCGCCGGATCGCCGATCCGGGTGACGTGGCCGGTGCCGGTGTACACGCCGTTATAGCCGAGGATGCGATTGTCCTCCGGATCGCGCAACGCTTCGCCGACACGCACGAAGTTGTAGCTCGTGCCGAGCTGCACCGGCTCCTTGAAGCCGACGGCATACACGGTGTTGTCGTCCGCCATGATCACGTGGTTGTCCCGCGTGCCGAGCACGTGCGGGGCCGAGCTGATCTGATCCTTGTCGAGCACCGAGGGCTTGGACATGAAGGCGGCGATGGTCTCGTAGGGGATCGTGGTGATCGCCGCCTCGAGCGGCTGACTGCGCACGCGCGGCTCCACGCGCGCGCTGTTGCCGCGCTCGAGCCCCGGCTGCAACACGATGCGCGGACGACCGTCGACGTACACGAGATGCAGCGTGTCGCCCGGATAGATCAGATGCGGATTCTGGACCTGCGGGTTCACCTGCCAGATCTCGGGCCAGTACCAGGGATCCTTCAGGAACACCTTGGCGATGCCCCAGAGGGTGTCGCCCCGCTTGACGACGTAGCTGTCGGGCGCATTCGGCGCCAGCGCCATGCCGCCGCCCGAGGCGTCGGGCGTATTGGAGGGCAGCGGCATCGTGGATGCCCCGCCGCCCGAGTCGACGGCCGCTTCCATGGCGGTGCGTTCGTCGCCGACCACCGTCCCCTGGACGCCGGTGTCCGCCGCGGCGGGCGCAGGCGGGGGGGCCGGCGGAGGCTGCGATCGACAACCGGCGACCGCGGCAATGGCTAGTAATAGGGCTATAGATCGTTGGCGTTGCATTCATTCGCTCCCTTGAGTCCGCAGCCTATGTTGCCGGGCCCGCTGGTATACTGCCGGCCTGGCCCCAAGGACTGGGACGTGTCGCCCGTTTTTGGCGGATTCAGGGCATTTTCCACCCCGCCGCAACGAGCATTAAGTTAAGCAGCGGCGGAACTTTAGCAACAATCTTCGGCCGAAAACACGATATCCATCTCATAACTCCCATGACAAAGCTCGCAATTTTGGAGTATCCCGACCCGCGCCTTCGCACCCGGGCCGCGCCCGTGGCGGTGGTCGATGACGCGGTGCGTCAGCTGATCGACGATCTGCTGGAGACCATGTATGCCGCCAAGGGCATCGGCCTCGCGGCGAGCCAGGTGGACATCCACCGGCGCGTGCTTGTGCTCGATATCAGCGACAGCCGCGATCAGCCCATGGCGTTCATCAATCCCGAGATCCTCGAGGCCGAGGGCTCGGCGCCGGGCGAGGAGGGCTGCCTCTCGCTGCCGGGAATCTACGACAAGCTCGAGCGCGCGGCGCGCGTTCGCGTGCGTGCACTCGATCGCCATGGGGAGCCGTTCGAGCTGGAAGCCGACGGCATGCTCGCGGTGTGCATTCAACATGAAATGGATCACCTCGAGGGCAAGCTGTTCGTCGACTATCTCTCCGAGCTCAAGCGCCAGCTGATTCGCCGGCGGCTGCAAAAAGAACGCAGGCAGCGTCCTTCGCAGGGGAGCGCCATACGCGCTTCGGCCCCGGCGATCTGAAGGAAGCCGCTTGAGTATCGAGAGTGGCCGTTTCCGCGGCAGATGACGCCCCGCGCCGCCCGCTCCGGCTGGGGTTCGCCGGCACACCGGGGTTCGCAGTAGCGGCGCTGGATGCGCTGACCCGGTCGCGGCACCGCGTCGTCGGCGTTTTCACCAAGCAGGACCGCGCCTCCGGGCGGGGGCGGAAACTGCACGCGAGCCCGGTCAAGACGCGCGCGCTCGAGCTCGGCCTCGCCGTGCATCAGCCCGCAACCTTCAAGGACCCCGCGGCGTGCGCGGAACTCGAGGAGCTGCAGCTGGATGCGCTGGTCGTCGTTGCCTACGGCTTGATCCTGCCGGAGCGCGCGCTCGCCGCGCCGAGGCTCGGCTGCTTCAACATCCACGCCTCGCTCCTGCCGCGCTGGCGCGGCGCCGCTCCGATCCAACGGGCGATCCTCGCGGGAGACCGCATCACCGGCGTCAGCATCATGCGGATGGAAAGGACGCTGGACACCGGGCCGGTGCTCGCGACACGCGCCGTCGATATCGATCCGCTCGATACCGCCGAAGCGCTGCACGACCGGCTGGCGGTGCTGGGCGGCGAGCTCGTGCGCGAGACGATGGACGAGCTCTCGGCCGGCCGCGCCGTCGAAACCGCACAATCCAGCGATGGGGTCACGTACGCGGAGAAGGTCACCAAGGCCGAGGCTTCGATCGATTGGCGCGAGGGGGCGGAGCAGATCGCGCGCAAGGTGAGGGCGTTCGTTCCGGCGCCCGTCGCCGAGACGCGCTGGAACGGCGAGCAGCTAAGAATCTGGGAGGCGCGTGCGCTGCCGGCATCGGGGCCCCACGGGCATGCAGCCGCCCCGGGGACGGTGCTATCCGCCGCGCCCGACGATATCGAGGTGGCGTGCGGGCACGGGGTCCTGCGCATCGCCCGGCTCCAGCTCGCGGGCCGCAATCCCGTCACCGCCGCGCAATTCAACCGCGCCCACCGCCTCGACGGAGCGATCTTCTCATGATCGGCGCAACCGCCGGCGCCCGCTCGCTGGCCGCCCGGGTGGTCGCACGCATCCTCGAGGAGGGGGTGACGCTCGATGCGGCGCTTCAGACCGCGCTCGCCGACGTGCCTCGCGAACTCGTGCCGCCCGTGCGTTCGCTGTCGTTCGGCGCGGTGAGGGGCTTCTACCGGCATGAAGCCATCCTCGCCCGCGTGCTGACGCAGTCGCCCAAGTCGCTGGATGTGCCGGTGCGCGCGCTTTTGTCGGTGGCGCTGTTCGAGCTGGAGGATGCGCGCACGCCGCAGTATGCGGTCGTCGACGCGGCGGTGGAGACCACGAAGTCGGGCGGGGTGGCGCGCGCCGCGGGACTGGTCAACGCGGTGCTGCGGCGTTACCTGCGCGAGCGCAGCGCCGTCGACAGGGAGATCGCGCGAAACCCCGCCCTCCGTCATGCCTCGCCCCAGTGGCTGGCGGAACGATTTCGCGCGGACTGGCCGGGCCGCTGGACGCAACTTCTCGCCGCGGGCGACACCCAGGCGCCGATGTGGCTGCGGGTGAACGGGCGGCGCGCCGGCGCCGAGGACTATCTGCAGACGCTGCGGACCGCCGGCATCGCAGGGCGGCTGGAGCCGCGCGTGCCGCAGGCGCTGGTGCTGGAGACGCCGTGCGACGTCGAGGATCTGCCGGGCTTCGCGCAGGGCCTGGTGTCGGTACAGGATCTCGGTGCGCAATGTGTCGCCTTTCCGATGTGTCTCGCACCGGGTCAGAGGGTGCTCGACGCCTGCGCGGCGCCCGGGGGCAAGACCGCGCTGATGGCCGAGCGCGAGCCCGGGCTGGCCCGGCTCACCGCGCTCGACATCGACTCGGGGCGCCTGACGCGCTTGCGCGGGAATCTCGCACGGGGCGGCCTGGAGGCCTCGGTGCTGACCGGGGATGCCGCATCCCCCGGCGGATGGTGGGACGGCACCAAGTTCGACAGGATCCTGCTGGATGCGCCATGCTCCGCGCTCGGGGTGATCCGCCGTCATCCGGACATCCGCCTGCGCCGCTCGCCCAGGGACATCGACAAGATGCCGCCGATCCAGGGACGGCTGCTCAGAGCGTCCTGGGGGCTGCTCGCGCGCGGCGGCCGCCTGGTGTACTCCACTTGCACGGTCACCCACAGCGAGAACCGCGAGCTGATCGCGGCGTTTATCCAGGAAACCCCCGACGCGCAGGTGGCGCCGGCGGCCGGGTGGCCCGCGTGGCCGGGCTTCGGGGAGGCGGACGAGTTCGGCGTGCAAATTCTGCCCGGGGAGGCGGGTGCCGACGGCTTCTATTATGCTGCCCTGACCAAACAATGAGCGTCTCTCAGACAATGCGCTCGGCGCGACTCCTGTTGCTGGCTGCGGCCTTCGCGCTCTGCATCGCCGCCCCGCCCGCCCGCGCCGACGGTCTGGAGGGACGCTTCGAGATCCGCTCGGCCGATCTGGAGCTCAGGGATGGGGTCTATCACCTGAATGCGCGCATCGAACTGCCGGTCAGCGACGCCGTGCGGCGGGGCCTCGCCGAGGGCGTTCCGCTCACGCTCGAGGTCGATCTCGACGTGGAGCGGGTGCGCCAGCTGCTGCCGAACTCGCGCGTCGCCGAGCTAACCGAGCGCTATCACCTGCAATACAACGCGGTGAGCGGGCATTACGTGCTGCGCAATGACAACAGCGGACAGCAGGAGTCGCTCGGCACCATCGATGCCGCGCTCGAGTCGCTGTCGGAGGTGCGCAGCGTGCCGGTCCTCGACAAGGCGCTTTTGTCGAGCGACCGGCGATACGAGGCAAGCGTGCGCGCCAAGGTCGATTTCGGCACGGTGCCGTTCACGCTCCGGGTCTTGATGTTCTGGGTCAACGAGTGGCATCGCGAGAGCGATTGGTATACATGGACGCTGCAGCCCTGATCAGGAAACACGGCGGCGCGGTGCTTGGAGGCATCGGCGTCGCACTGTGGCTGGTCGCCCTCTATCTGCTCGCCTCGGCCGCGCAGAATTCGGCGCAGTTCGACCGCTGGCTGCCGTGGATACTGCTGATCAACATCTCGGGCCTGTTGACGCTGCTCGTGCTGCTGGCGGCGAAGCTCTACCAGCTGGTCAAGGACTTCCGCAGGAATGTGCCCGGCTCGCGCCTGAAGGGGCGCACGGTGGCGATCTTCAGCGCGCTCGCGGTGGCGCCGATTCTCGTGGTGTATTACTTCGCCCTGCAGTTCCTGAATCGCGGCATCGACAGCTGGTTCGAGGTCGAGGTGAGCCAGGGACTGAAGGATACCCGCGAGCTGTCGCATGCGGCGCTGGAGGTGCGGGTGCGCGAGTTCCTGGCGCACACCGAGCTGGTCGCTCACGAGCTCTCGGGGCTGCCGGATTTCAGCCTCATCACCACCCTGGACCGCGAGCGGCGCGACAGCGCGGCGCTGGAGTTCACCGTGGTGGGCGCCCAGATGCAGATCATCGCCACGAGCTCCGAACGGCCCATGGACATGCTGCCCGTCCCCGCGACCGACGAGATGATGCTGCAGGTGCGGCGCAGCCGTTCGTACATCAGCCTGGATACCGACTCGGTGGGAGGATACGTGATCCGCGCGGCGGCGCAGCTCGACCCCAACCCGGGCGGAGCTTCGCGCGTGCTGATCGCGCTCTACCCGGTGCCCCAGCAGTTGAGCCAGCTGGCCGATACCGTCCAGCGCTCCTACACCCAGTACGCGAACCTGGTGCAGATGCGGCGTCCGCTCAAATCGACCTTCGTGCTGATCCTCACCTTCGTCGTGCTGATGTCGCTGATCGCGGCGGTGTATGGCGCGTTTTTCGCCGCGCAACGTCTGGTGCAGCCGGTGCAGGACCTCATCGCCGGCACCCGCGCCGTGGCCAAGGGCAATTACGATACCCAGCTGCCGCTGCCCTCGCGCGACGAGCTCGGCTTCCTGGTGACCTCCTTCAACGACATGACCAAGCGCCTCGGCCGCGCGCGCGAGGAGACGCGGCGCAGCCGCGAGGCCGTGGAGGCGGAGCGCGCGGGACTCGCGGTCATCCTGGCGCGGCTCTCGACCGGCGTCGTCTCGCTCGCGCCGGATCTGACCGTGCGCACGGCCAATCAGGCGGCGAGCGCGATCCTGGGCGTCGATCTGGAGGCCGCCGTCGGCACCCGATTCGACGCCTCGATCAACGACGGCGAGCTGTTCGGCCACTTTCTCGCCGCCGTCAAATCGCGGCTGGATGGCGCCCAGCTCGACTGGCGCGAGCAGCTCGAGCTGCCGTCGGACACCGGCAGACGCGTGTTGATGTGCGCCTGCACGGAGCTGCCGAGCGACGCGGGCGGCGCATCGGGGGTCGTTCTGGTGTTCGACGACATCACCACGCTCCTGCAGGCTCAGCGCGACGCCGCCTGGGGCGAAGTGGCGCGCCGGCTGGCGCACGAGATCAAGAATCCTTTGACACCCATCCAGCTCGCGGCGGAGCGCATGCAGCGCAAGTTCATGGGCAGCATGAACGCGCAGGACGCACAAATCCTCGAGCGCGCGACACACACCATCGTCGCCCAGGTCGACGCGATGAAGCAGATGGTCAACGCGTTCTCGGAATATGCGCGCGCCCCGGACCTGCACTTCGCGCCGTTCGACTTGAACCAGTTGATCACCGAGGTCGTCGAGCTGTACCGCTCCCACGAGAACACGGTGGAAATCAAGCTGTCGTTGAGCCCGCTTCTGCCGGCGGTATCGGCCGATCGGGTCCGCATACGGCAGATTTTGAATAATTTACTCACCAACTCGCTCGAGGCGCTGGAGGGGAAGCCGCAAGGACGGGTCGAAATCGAAACTCACGTGGCGGAAGATGGTCCCAAACAGATGGCGGCCATCGTTGTGTCGGACAACGGTCCCGGGTTTCAGCGGGATTTGATCGGAACCGTTTTCGATCCTTATGTCACAAGCAAGCCGAAAGGCACGGGTCTGGGGCTCGCGATCGTGAAAAAGATAGTGGAAGAGCATGGTGGACGGATTGAGGCGGATAATCGACGTTCGGGCGGCGCCCGGGTGCGTATCCTGCTGCCCTTGGGCGAAGGTGTGCGCGGAGTGATCAGCCGGGAGCCGCGCAAGAGTGAACAGAGGAGAGAACGCGTATGACCGCTTCTAGGATCTTGGTGGTGGACGACGAGGCGGACATCCGCGGGCTCTTGAAGGAGATTCTGGCGGACGAGGGCTACGAGGTCGAGGTTGCCGCGGACGCCGCCCAGGCGCGCAGCTCGCGGGCGGCTCAGGTGCCGGATCTCGTGCTGCTCGACATCTGGATGCCCGACACGGACGGCATCACGCTGCTGCGTGAATGGTCCGTGACCGACGGTTACGATTGTCCGGTGGTGATGATGTCGGGGCATGGAACCGTCGAAACGGCGGTCGAGGCGACGCGCCTGGGCGCGTTCGATTTCGTGGAGAAACCGCTGTCGCTCACGAAGCTCCTGCGCACGGTGGAGCGCGCGCTCGATGCGGGACGGCGCAAGCGGCTGTCCGAGCGGGTCAAAGGGGCCGCGCTCGCAGTGCCGATCGGCAAGAGCAAGCTCACGCAAGCGCTGCGCGAACAGGTGCAGCAGGCCGCCGCGAGCTCCTCCCCGGTGCTCCTGATCGGCGAGCTCGGCTCCGGGCGGGAAGCCTACGCGCGCTACCTCCATTCCCTGTCCGGCCGCTCCGCGAAGCCCTTTTTCATGGTGGTCGCGGCGGGCCTGGGCGCCGATCCCGCGGCCGCGCTGTTCGGCAGCGAGCGCGACGGCAAGGTGGTGCTCGGAGCGCTCGACCAGGCGGCCGGCGGCTCGCTGTACATCAACGGACTCGAGGACCTGGGGAGCGAGGCGCAGCGCGCGCTGCTGGGAGCCATCGAGGCGAACGGCTATACCCGCGTCGGCGGCCGGGAGCGGGTGCCGCTCAACGTGCGCTGGATCGCCTCGGCCCAGGAAGGATTCGAAGGGCGCTCTTCACCCGAGCCGTTCCGCCGCGATCTCATCGCGCATCTGAACGTGATCACCCTGCGGGTGCCGCCGCTGCGAGATTTCGCCGAGGACGTGCCCGACCTCCTGCGGTACTACGTGGACCGGCTGGTGGACGATCAACATCTGCCGCTGCGCCGCTTCAGCGTCGCCGCGCAGAACCGGCTGCGCAACTATCCCTGGCCCGGGAATCTCGGGGAGCTCAAGAATCTGGTGCAGCGGGTGCTGGTGCTCGGCGCGGGCGAGGAGATCCGGCTGGAGGAGATCGAGCGCGAGCTCGCCGTCAAGATGGCGCTGGATGAGCCGCTGGTGAAGCAAGACCTGCTGGCGCTTCCGCTGCGAGAGGCGCGCGAACAATTCGAGCGCGCCTACCTGCAGCAACAGCTCCTGCTCTGCAACGGCAAGGTCGGCCAGCTGGCCAAGCGGGTGGGCATGGAACGTACCCACTTGTACCGGAAACTTCGCGCATTAGGTGTCGATTTTCGTCAATTGGGCGAGGAATGAGCCCGATCTTGGGCTGATTCCTCATCTTGACGGGCAAACCAGCCGCGGGTTTGCCATTCCGCCGACGTTTTAGCCACCGCCGTGACGAGCGCGCGCAGGCTCTGCTCGGCCGCGGCCGTTCCGGCGGCCCTCTCGAGCTGCGCAGCGGCCGAGGCGATGGCCAGGGCCGAGGTCGTCACCGCGGCGCCTTTCAATCCGTGCGCGAGACGCCGCACCGCCTCGGCATTGGCGGGGGCGCGGATCGCATCGTCCAGCCGCGCGAGCGTATCCTCGGCGGACTGCACGAACACCTGCACCAACTCGCGCGCGAACGCCGCATCGCCGCCGGTCCGGGCCAGGAGCGAGGGCTCCTCGAACAGCGTGAGCTCCTCGCCCTCGCCCGATGGCGCTGCGGGCGGACGCTTCTCGCCTTCGGACGGCGCAAACGCGAGCTTCGCCAACACCTTGAGCAACAGCGCGGGATTGATCGGCTTGGTCAGATAGTCGTTCATGCCGGCGGCCAGGCATTTCTCCCGATCGGCGGCCATCGCATGAGCGGTCAGGGCGATGACGGGTATCTTCGGGTTTCTCACCTGCCCGGCGGGGTCGCGCAGTTGGCGCGCGGTTTCGTAGCCGTCCATTCGAGGCATCTGGCAATCCATCAGCACCACGTCGAAGTCGGCCTCCCGCAAGGCGGACAGCGCGGCGAGCCCGTCCCCGGCCACTTGCACGCGGGCGCCCATGCCTTGGAGCAGTCGCGAGGCCAGCTTCTGGTTCACCGGATGATCTTCGGCAAGCAGCACCCTCATCCCCAGGAGCGCCGGCGCTTCCGGGGCCGCATCCACATGCGGCGCGCTCGGCCTGCCGTTTTGAGTGAGGGCGGCGAGTGCGCGCACCAGCACGCGGGTTTTGGCGGGCTTGGTGACGATACGGTCGATTCCCGCCATCTGCGCATCCTTGAGATCGCAGGAGAGGGGGGTGAGCATGATGAATGCCGGGGGCGGCGCGGAAAGTTCCCGGATGGCGCAGGCGAGCCACAGGCCGTCGGGGTCCTTCAGATCGTGGTCCATGACGACCGCGGCCGGAGGGCGGTCCCGTGCGAGCATCGCGCGGTACAGCTCCAGGCCGCCGCGAGCATCGGCCGCGCACTCGAACTCGCAGCCCTCCGGGACCAGCTGCCGCTCCAGGGCGCGCCGGCCGCCCGCGTGCGCCACGACGCCGAGAACCCGCACGCCGGGGAGCCGCTTCGCGGCGGCGGTGCCGGTTTCGCCCTCGCTGCGCTCGAAGGATGCGCTGAATCGGAAGACCGAGCCCCGCCCCACCTCGCTCTCGACCTCGATGCCGCCCCCCATGGCCTCGGCGAGCCGCTTCGAGATCGACAAACCGAGACCCGTTCCGCCGAATTTTCGGGTGGTCGAGCTGTCGGCCTGGATGAATGGGTCGAACAAACTTTGAATCTGTGCGGCCGGAATGCCGATGCCGGTATCGCGCACCAAAAAATCGAGCGTCACCGCCCGGCGATCGAAGTCGCGGCCTTCCACCGCCAGCATCACCTCGCCCTGAGCCGTGAATTTGACCGCGTTGCTCAGGAGATTGACCAGAATCTGGTGCAGCCGCATCGGGTCGCCGCGCACCAGCCGCGGAACCGCCGGATCCAAGTCCACCAGCAGCTCGAGGCCCTTGGCCGACGCCGGCAGCGCCACGGAGTCGATGGCGTCGTCGATCACGTTCTGAAGATCGAAATCGATGCGTTCCAATTCCAACCGGCCCGCCTCGATCTTGGAAAAATCGAGCACGTGATTGATCAGGGCCAGCAGACATTCGCCGCTCGAGCGCACGATCTCCACGTACTCTCGCTGCTGCTCGCCGAGCGCCGTATCGAGCAGCAGGCCGGTCATGCCGATCACTCCATTGAGCGGGGTGCGGATCTCGTGGCTCATGTTGGCCAGGAATTCGCTCTGCGCACGGTTCGCCGCCTCGGCGGCTTCCTTGGCCAGCCGCAAGGTCTCTTCATTGCGCTGCGACTCGGTCACGTCCTGGAACGCGCCCACGATGCGCGAATAGCGGCCGTCGATCAGCTGCGGCTCGCCGATGGATCGCACCCAGCGCTCGCGTCCGCGGGCGGTGACGAACTGCGTGATGAAATCGAACGATTTTCCGTGCTCGAACGCGGCGCGGATCGCGGCCACCACCGCGCTCCGGGACTCCGCAGGATAGAAATCGAGGGCGGTCTCGAGCGACGGCATCTCGCCCACCGCAAGCTCGTGGATCCGGTAGGTCATGTCGGACCACCACGGGCCGGGCGCGTCGAGGTCCAGTTCCCAGCCTCCGATCTCGCCCATGCGGCTCGTCGTGGCGAGGCGCGCCTCCTGCCGGGCCACGCGGCTCTCCGCCTGCTTGCGCTCGGTAACGTCGACGCCCAGTGCGTAGACGCCGATCACTTCGCCTTCGCGCACGTCCGGCAGATACTCGCTCTGCCAGTGGCGCAGGCGTCCCGATGCATCGAGGTCGCATTGGTCGAACAACTGCCGCTCGCCCCGCAGGGCCGCCGCCATGCGTGCGCGCCGGTGGCTGTTCTCCGCTCCGTCGAACAATGTCGCGAACGAGGCGCCGACGAACCCGCCGGCTGCCACGCCGAACCGATCGTGGCAGGCGCGGTTGGCGAAGCGGCAGATGCCCTCGCGGTCCCAGTACGCGACCGCCGCCGGGATGGCGTCGGAGATCTGCCGCAGCCGCTCCTCGCTGGCCCGCGACTTGGCTTCCTCCACCGCGGTTTGCGATTGAAGATGCGCATCGAACACGGCCGCGATCAGCGCGATCGCGAGCAACGCGACGGCCACCAGAGCAACCATCATTGCGAGCCATTGATTGTCGATTGGTTGGCCGCCGAAGCAGTAGGCGCCGGCGCTGATGCGTGCGGCCGCCATGCCGGTGTAATGCATGCCGCTGATGGCGATGCCCATGATCACCGACGCGCCCAGCCGCGCCAACGCCATCAGCGAGGAGTGCCCCGAACGCAAGGTGAACGCCAGCCAGAGAGCGGCGAAGGAGGCCCCCACGGCGATCGCGACCGAGGCCAGCACGAGGAGCGGATCGTAGGAGATTCCAGGCGAGATCATGATGGCGCGCATGCCGAGGTAGTGCATGGCCGAGATTCCCGCGCCCATCACCAGGGCGCCCCCCACCAGGCGCAGCGAGCCGAGCCTCGCGCCGGCCGCGATCCGGATCGCGCTGCCCGATGCGATCACGGCCGCGGCGAGGGAGAGCAACGTCAGGGTGATGTCGTAGCGCAGAGCGATGGGGAGCGTGAAGGCCATCATGCCGATGAAATGCATCGACCAGATGCCGATGCCCATCGCGAGCGCGCCGCCGATCAGCCAGGCATGAACATGACGCGCATCCGCTGCCGCGACCCGTGCGGCGAGGGAGAGCGCCGTGTACGACACGAGCACAGCGACAGCGACGGATAATCCGACCAGCCAGTGATTGTAGATAGCTTGCATTGTCAGCCGAGACAGCGGTCTTCCCGCTGCCCGGCGTATCGGCATGGGGCGGCACGAATTAAGGATGCAGCGCGCCATTTGCGGGGAGCCCGGCTCGTCCGCAGGGTTTTCCCCTACAACGTCCGCGATCAATCGCCGACGCGGATCACCAGCACGTCGACGTCGGCCTTGCGCAGGATGGAGCGCAGGCGGTTGAGCTCGTCCAGATTCGAGATTGGACCGATGCGGATGCGGTGCCAGGTATCGTTGTCGACCGAGACCTTCTGAACCTTGGACTCGACACCCTGCAGCGCGAGTTTCGCGCGCACCCGGTCCGCGTCCGCGAAGTTCTTGTACGAGCCCGCCTGCAGCACATAGGTGCCGCTGCGTGTCTCCGGTACCGCGCGCGTGTCGGGACGCACGTCCTTGTCCTTCTCCGGCACCACCACCTCGAACTTGGGCAGCATGGAGTAGAACGCATAAGACTTGGCCGAGTCGTCGGGCGCGCCGGTGTCGGCGTTGTCGGCGTCGGCGGAGTCGCCGCCGTGGGGATGCTTCTTGTCCGCCTTCGCGGAAATCTTGACACCCGGCGCATCGGGCCGGTGATCCTTGACATAAATCGCCGCGGCGATGGCGAGTCCCGCGGCGAGCCCGCACACGACGCCGATCCACCCGGAAAATCCGCTGCCGGGCCGCTTGCGCCTCGGCTTGTAGTCGCGCGCCATTTTGCCGGGCTACATCGTATCGGGTGCCGAGACGCCCAGCAGGCGCAGGCCGTTCCGGATGACCGTCTGCGCGGCGAGCGCCAGGCTCAAGCGAGCATCGCGCAGCGCCTCGTCCTCCACCAGGAACTGGTGGGCGCTGTAGTAGGCGTGGAAGTCGTTCGCGAGGTCGCGCAGGTAGTGCACCAAGGCGTGCGGGGCCCGCTGCAGCGCGCAGTACTCGACGGTCTCGGGATAGCTCGCCAGCCGCTTGATGAGCTTGGTCTCCTGCGGTTCGGTGAGCCTTGCGAGCGAGGCCCCGGCGCGCGCGGCGTCGTGCACGAAGCCCCGCTCCTGCATCTGCCGCTTCACGCTCGCCACGCGGGCGTGGGCATATTGGATGTAGTACACCGGGTTGTCGTTGGAGCGGGCCTTGGCCAGCTCGAGATCGAAATCCAGATGCTGGTCGTTGCTGCGCATGACGTAGAAGAGGCGCGCGGCATCGTTGCCGACCTCCGCGCGCAGCGCGCGCAGGGTCACGAACTCGCCCGAGCGCGTCGACATCTGGGCCTTCTCGCCGCCGCGGAACAGGGTGACGAACTGCACGAGGCGCACCTCGAAGCACTCCGGCGGGCCCCCGAGCGCGATCAGGCCCGCGCGCAGCCGCGCGATGTAGCCGTGATGATCGGCGCCCCAGACGTAGAGCAGATGCTCGAAGCCGCGCTCGCGCTTGTTGAAGACGAAGGCGATGTCGGAGGCGAAATAGGTCTTGATGCCGTTTTCGCGCACCATCACCCGGTCCTTTTCGTCGCCGTATTCCGTGCTCCTGAACCAGAGCGCACCGTCCTTCAGGTAGGCATGCCCGCGATCCTTCAATGTCGCGACCGCCCGGTCGATGGAGCCGTCGTCGATCAACGAACGCTCGCTGAACCAGGAATCGAAGGTGACCCCGAATTCCCCGAGGTCCTCGCGGATGTCGCGCAGGATGGCGGACAGCGCATGATCGAGCACGCGGCGGAACGCCGCGTCGCCGAGCAGCGCCCGCGCCCGGACGATGACCGCGTCGATGTAGGCGTCCTTGTCCCCGCCCTGCGGCTCGTCGGGCGGAAGGCCGCCGAAGATCTGCGCGGGACTTCTGACCAGCGCGGTTCCCTCGGCCGCATGCAGCTGCGCCGCGATGGCGAGGAGGTACTCGCCGCGGTAGCCGTTGGCGGGAAAGTCGAATCGCTCGCCGCATTGCTCGAGATAGCGCAGCCACGTGCTCGCCGCGAGAATTTCCATCTGCCGGCCGGCATCGTTCACGTAGTATTCGCGCGCCACGCGATAACCCGCGGCCTCGAGCAGATTCGCGACGGTCGCGCCGTAGGCGGCGCCGCGGCCATGCCCGACGTGCAGGGGGCCCGTGGGGTTCGCCGAGACGAACTCGACCAGCACCGACTTGCCCACCCCCAGCGTGGAGCGGCCGTACGAATCGCCTTGCGCGAGAATCCGCCCGATCTCGACGAGGTAGGAACCGTCATCGAGGAAGAAGTTGATGAATCCGGCGCCCGCGATCTCGACCTTGGCGACCGCCGAATGCGCCGGCAGGGCGGATTTCACCGCCTCGGCGATCTTGCGCGGGTTCTGACGCGCGGTCTTGGCCAGACGCATGGCGACGTTCGAGGCGAAATCGCCGTGGGAGGCGTCGCGGGTGCGCTCGACCTCGATGTCGATGTCGCGCTGCGCGGCGGGAACCAGGGTCTCGGGCAGCGCGGCCAGCGCCTGCCTCAGCAAGGTCTCGATCAGGTTCTTCAAGGCAAATCCGTCGATGGGTCAGATTGATGAGAGGGCCGGCAGTGTACCGCAAACACCCCGCGCCTTAAGGCCCTAGTCCACCTCCAGCGGATCCACGTCGATGGACCAACGCAGGCCCTTCGGACCCGGCAACGCCTCCACTTTCAGGAGCCATGCGGCCAAAAAGCGCTGCAGCGGCCCGCGCGATGGGCTCTCGATCAGCAGGTGCGCGCGGAAATGGTCGGCGCGGCGGGCGATCAGGGCGGTGGCAGGCCCGAGCACCCGGACGGCGCCGTCATGCAGCGTACGGGCACTCGCGGCGGCGGACCGCAGGTAGGTGTCCAGCCCGTCCCGATCCTTCGCTTCCGCGCGCAGCAGCGCGAGCCGCGAGTAGGGCGGCCAGCTTGCCGCCCGCCGCTCCTCGAGCGCGGTCGCCGCGAATCGCTCGTAACCCTCCGCGAGCAGGCGGGTGAGCAGCGGGTGCTCGGGAAAGGAGGTCTGCACGATGACCTCGCCCGGCCGGGCCGCCCGCCCGGCGCGTCCGGCCACCTGGGTGATGGTCTGTGCCAGCCGCTCGGTCGCCCGAAAGTCGCTGGCGAAAAGTCCCTGATCGGCATCCAGGATGACCACCAGACTCACGTCCGGAAAGTGATGACCCTTGGTGAGCATCTGGGTGCCCACCAGGATGCGCGCCTCGCCTCGATGGACCCGATCGAGCACCGCCTGCATGGCGCCGCTCGCGCCCGCCGTATCGCGGTCGAGCCGCGCCAGAGGCGCATTTGGGAACAGCCGCTCCAGGGTTTCTTCGACGCGCTCCGTCCCCTGACCCACGGGATGGAGCGGCTGGCTGCAGGACGGACACATCGCCGGGATCTTGGTGCGCGCGCCGCAATGGTGGCAGCGCAGCTCCCTCGCCTGGGCGTGCACGGTCATGCGCGCGTCGCAGTGGGCGCAGGAGGCGATCCAGCCGCAGGCATTGCAGAACAGGGTCGGGGCGTAACCGCGCCGGTTCAAGAACACGATCACCTGGCCGCCGTTCTCCAGGTGGCGCTGCATCGCGCTGATGGCCGGCTGGGACAATCCCTGCTCGCCCGGGTGCTTGCGCAGGTCCACCAGGTGCATGGCGGGAGGATGCGCCGCGCCCGGCCTCTGCGGCAGTTCGTGGCGCAGATAACGTCCCTGCGCGACGTTGTCCAGGGTCTCGAGCGAGGGCGTGGCGGAGCCGAGGATCACGGGAACCTGCGCGCGCTGCGCGCGCAGCACCGCGAGGTCCCGCGCCGAGTAATGAAACCCCTCCTGCTGCTTGTAGGAGGCGTCGTGCTCCTCATCGACCACGATGAGGCTCAAGCGCTCGAGCGGCGTGAATACCGCCGAGCGCGTGCCGATGACGATGCGTGCGGAACCGGCGTGCGCCGCGCGCCACGCGTCGCGGCGCTCCGCTCCCGTCAGCCCGGAATGCAGGGCCACCACGCCCGCGCTGAAACGGCGTTGGAACCGATCGACGAGCTGCGGCGTGAGCGCGATCTCGGGCACCAGCACCAGTACCTGACGGTCGGCCCCCAGCGCCGCGGAGATGATCTGCAGATACACTTCGGTCTTGCCGCTGCCCGTTACGCCATACAGCAGATGCGCGGCAAAGCGCCCGAGGGACGGGCGGATGGAATCGATGACGCCTGCTTGAGCGGCCGTGAGCGCGACCTCGCTGGGCCGCGACTCGACCGCCGCCGGCACGGCGGCCAGCGCATGCCGGACGGCCCAGCCGTTTTCAGCCAGCGCCCGAAGCAGCGCCGGCTTGAACCCGGCGAGGTCGTCGGCGCCGGCGCTCTCGCGCTGCGCGAGCCGGGTGAGCAGCTCGCGTCGTTTCGGCGCCCGCTTCGCCGCGGGGCGCTCGAGCTCCGCACGCCCGGCGTGGGTGATCGACCACCTCTCGACGGGGGCCGCCGCGGCTTGACCGCCCCGAAGGCTCGCCGGCAGCGCCGCCGCCATGACCTCGCCGAGCGGATGGTGATAGTAGTCGGCGGCCCAGCGCAGAAGATCGAAAGTCACGGCGTCGAACACCGGTCTCGAGTCCAATAGGTCGAGCGCACGCCTGAGCTTGGCGGGCTCGATCGATGAGTCGCGCGCCACCTCCACGAGGATCCCCACCACCTGTCGCCGGCCGAACGGAACGCGAACGCGCACGCCGGGAACGGGGGCCGCATGAGTGCCGAGCTCGTCCGCCGGGGGCAGATAATCGAACACCCGGCGTAGCGGCGTATCGAGCGCAATACGCAGAATCACGTGGGTTTTCTTGTCCACATATCCTGTGGATAAGTCTGTTGAGAACCAGGGATCATGAGAGCTAAGTGCCCGTTCTATTTCGAGACATAATCAAATTGGCGAAAAACTGTGCGATATTGAAAAGAATCCAGGTCAATCAATGAGTTGCGACACCCTCTAGAGGCCGCACACAAGATACCGTTGTAAATATTGCATGACGCTTCACAGTTCATGTGCGTAAGTCGCTGATCCTGCGGTCTCCCCGTCAACCGCCGAGAGCCGCAGGCGTTATACCCGTAACGAGTGGACCCCGTCGATGCAAAGAGGACGTCATATGTCGGGCTTTGATACGCTCCCGAGCGCTTGGATGGTTTGGGATGATCCCGCGCCAGCACCTAGGGGAGCGGTTCTGGAGCAGACGCGAGAGCTGGATAAGTTTTTGAGCGAAATCGAGCGCCGCGCGTTTCGCATGGCGCAGGTTGCGCTGCGCGATCCCGACGATGCCATGGATGCGGTGCAGGAAGCGATGCTCAAGCTGGCCCGTAACTACGCGGCACGACCGAGCGCCGAATGGCGGCCGCTGTTTTATCGCATTTTGGAAAACGCCATCCGCGACCTGCAGAGACGCCGGAGCGTGCGCAAGCGCTTCATGGTTTGGCTGCCGGGACCGAAGGAGGATCCGGACAACGAGGCGCAGGATCCGATCGACTCCGTCGCCGATGGCGGGATTCCCGTGCCGGAGCGGCTGATGCAGGATGAGGCCATGCAGAAATTGGAATCGTCGCTTCGCGAGCTGCCGGCGCGGCAACGCGAGGCCTTCACGCTGCGCAATTTCGAGGGACTCGATGTCGCGCAGACCGCGAGCGCCATGGGCTGCTCCGAGGGCAGCGTGAAGACGCATTATTCGCGCGCCGTGCATGCGCTGCGCGAACAACTGGGCGAGGTTTGGTGATGAGCGAAAATACTTTTGACCCGGCAACGTCGGGGCTCGAAGAGCGCAGCCGCCGGCTGTTCGAGAATAGCGTCGCCGGCCTGGACATGGGTACGCGATCGCGCCTCACGCAGGCGCGCCACGCCGCGTTGGCCGCCGCCGCCTCCTCCGCGCGGCGTCCCTGGCTCATGCGCATGCCGGTATGGGTATCCGCCGCAGGCGTCACCTGCGCGGCCGTGCTCGGCGCCGCGTTGTGGTTCGGGGGTCCGTTGAATCCGCACAGCCAGATCGCGGCTGCCGACACTCAGTCGAAGTTCGAGGATCTGGACATTATCGCCGCGAGCGATGAGAGTTCCGGCGATGCGATGGACATGCTTCAAGACGACATCGATTTTTATGCCTGGGCGGACAAGACCGCAAGCGGCGAGCCGACTGCGTAGAAGCCGCAAGGATGCATGGCTGTTGAGTGCGCCAAAGCATTGGTTGGCCCTCGGAGCGGCCCTCTGGGGGCTCGCCGCCATGGCGCAGACGCCGGCGCCGGGACAGCTTACCGGGCAGCCGGCGCCACCGCCGGGGCACGCGCCTCCGGCGGCACAGCGGCCTGCGGACGCACCCGATGACGAGTTCATCGAGTTTTTGGGAGAGGACGATCACGGAGATTCCGCTTGGTGGGAATTCTTGAAAAAGACGCCGCCGGGAAGTCAAAACCCCGCGCAGCCGCAGAGCCCAAAGCAATGACACGGGCATTGCCGCGGATTCTTCTGCTGTGCGCGCTGACCTTGGCGGGGATCCGCGTGCACGCCCAGCCACCGGTCGCCGAACCACCCGCTGCGGCCGCTCCCCGTTCGTGGCAGTCGCTCTCGCCCCAACAACAGCAGCTGCTGCAAAATTTCCAGGGCAAATGGGACAGTCTGCCGCCGGAGAAGCAACAGGCGCTTGCGAGGGGCAGTCAGCGTTGGATCAACATGACGCCGGAGCAGCGGGAGGGCGCCCAGGAACGCTTCAAACAATGGCGCGCCCTGCCGCCCGAGCAGCGCCAGCTGCTGCGTCAGCGCTGGAGACAGTTCAAGGCCATGCCGCCCGAAGAGCAGCAGAGAGTGCGCGAGCAATTCAGGCGCTTCAGGCAGATGCCCTTGGAGCGGCGACAGGAGCTGCGCCGCCAATGGCGCCGGATGAGCCCCGAGCAACGGCGCGGCGTAATGGGGCGGCCGGGGCCCGGCGTGCGGCGGTTTCCGCACTGACCGGGTGTGGCCGGCCGGGGGCCACGCTCCACCGGCCCATGCGCGGGTGGCTCAGGTCGCGCACAGTTCGGAGCGGATCAGAAAGCGCCTGTTGAGCGGCGCCTCGAGCGAAAAGCTCGCGCCGCGTCCGGGGACTACATCGACCGTCCAGCGGGTGTGCGCCCAGCGCTTGTACTGCTCCCGGTCCATCCAGAACTCGCAGCCGGCGATCTCGCCCACCTTCTCGTCCACCCCGCCGAGCTTGAACTCGCCCACCTGAAAGCACATGGGGGCGCTGCCGTCGCAGCACCCCCCCGACAGGTGAAACATGATCGGCCCGTGCGCCGCCTTCAGCTCCTCGATCAACCGGCGCGCCTCCTCCGTGACGTCGACGTGATCGAGCGCCATCAAAAGAAGCCCAGCGCCTTGGTCGAGTAGCTCACCAGCACGTTCTTGGTCTGCTGATAATGATCGAGCATCATCTTGTGCGTCTCCCGTCCGATGCCGGATTTCTTGTACCCGCCGAATGCGGCGTGAGCCGGGTACGCATGGTAGCAATTGGTCCACACCCGTCCCGCCTTGATGCCGCGCCCGAACCGGTACGCGGTGTTCAGGTCGCGGGTCCACACCCCGGCGCCCAATCCATACAGCGTGTCGTTGGCGATCTCCAGCGCCTGCTCCGGCGTATCGAAGGTGGTCACCGAGACCACGGGCCCGAAGATCTCCTCCTGGAACACGCGCATCTTGTTGTGACCCTCGAACACGGTCGGCTTGATGTAGTAGCCGCCGGCCAGGTCGCCAGACTGCTTGTTGGCGGCACCGCCGGTCAGCACTTTCGCGCCCTCTTTCCTGCCGATGTCGAAATACGAAAGAATCTTCTCGTACTGATCGTTCGATGCCTGCGCGCCGATCTGCGTGCTCATCTCGTACGGATCGCCCTGACGGATCTTCTCGACACGCGCAATCGCCTTCTCCATGAACCGCTCGTAGATGGAGCGCTGCACCAGCGCGCGCGACGGACACGTGCATACCTCGCCCTGATTGAGCGCGAACATGGCGAAGCCCTCCAGCGCCTTGTCCACGAAGTCATCGTCGTCGCGCATCACGTCCGCGAAGAAGATGTTCGGCGATTTGCCGCCCAGCTCGAGCGTCACGGGAATGATGTTCTCGGAGGCGTACTGCATGATGAGACGGCCGGTGGTGGTCTCGCCGGTAAATGCGATCTTGGCGATGCGCGGATTGGAGGCGAGGGGCTTGCCCGCCTCCAGTCCGAAGCCGTTGATGATGTTCAGCACCCCCGGCGGGACGATGTCCTGAATGAGCTCGGCCAATACCAGCAGCGACAGCGGCGTCTGCTCCGCGGGCTTGATCACCACCGCATTGCCCGCGGCGATCGCCGGCGCGAGTTTCCAGGCCGCCATGAGGATCGGGAAGTTCCAGGGAATGATCTGCCCCACCACGCCGAGCGGCTCGTGATAGTGATAGGCAACCGTGTCGTCGTCCAACTCGCCGAGCGAGCCTTCCTGGGCGCGCACGCAGCTCGCGAAATAGCGGAAGTGATCGACCGCGAGCGGCATGTCGGCAAGATTCGTCTCGCGGATCGGCTTGCCGTTGTCGTAGGTCTCCACGGCGGCGAGGAACGGAAGGTATTGCTCCATCCGGTCCGCGATCTTGTTGAGCACACGCGCCCGCTCGGCCACGGCCGTGCGACCCCAGGCGGGAGCGGCGGCGTGCGCCGCATCGATGGCACGCTCGACATCCTCGGCCTGGGAACGGGCGATCTTGCAGATCACCTGACCCGTGGTCGGCGATATGTTGTCGAAATAGCCGCCTTTGGCGGGGGCGACCCATTGGCCGCCGATGAAATTCTCGTACTTGGCCCGAAGCGCGATCTTTCGCTCCAGCGTTTTGATATGCGATGCAAAAGAACCACTCTCGGCAATGTTGCCGGAGTCTGCAGTGGGGCGGACCTGGGCGGAACTCATGATCCTTCTCCTATGTGGGGGTTGAATGGAACGAGGCTATCGGTCGACGAGGCGAGCCGGGCGATCACGGAGTTAGTCATGCATTTTCCCCCGAAATTCCAACTCGCCGGAATCTTTTGTTGAGCAAACATCGTGCCGGCCGGCCGATGGTGTGCCAATTCCCGGCACAACGATAGTCCGGGCAATCACCTATCCCGGTCGGGACCGCGGTACGCACCGTCACCTCGCGTAGTAGCGCAGCGGCACCATCGACGTCTCGGCATCGTGGTACTTCAGCTCGCGGCTTCCCGCGGGATAGCCGTTCTGCTGCAAGAGGAATGCCATGATCTCAACATCCTCTTCGGGCGTGAGGCTCCCGGGTGTTGCCGCCGGCATGAGCTTCGCCACGAAGTTGAAGATGTCCTTGACGTGAAAATCGTAGCTGGGATCGGCGAAGTCGGCGCCTTTCAGCGCGGGGCCGGGGAAGCCCCCCGGCTGACCGTCGAGCCCGGGTCCGTGGCACATGGCGCAGTTCTTATAATAGGCGAGCGCCCCCTGGCTGGCCTGTCCCAGGGTAAACAGGGCCGGGGGCGCTTTCGGTCGCTTGGGTCGGGTCTCGACCACATCGGCCGTGCGGATCAGCGTGCCCGCCGGAGCCCCCCCGCTTCGGGGCGGCTGCGCCTGCAAATAGGGCTTGATTATGCGATCGAGTTGTGCGCGCGCGTCGAGCTCGCGAAGACCCTCGTCGAACAGGGTCGCGGCGCCCCGGGATCCGGCTGCATAGAGCGCCACGAGATTCCACACCATGTGCTTTTCGGATAGAACCTGTATGGCGAGCGAGCGAGCTCGAGGGTGGCCGGCCTGGTAGGTTTCGACGAAGGGCTGCCAGGCAAGACCCGCCGCGATGCGGTGCGCCATCAGGTCCTCGATCATCTGTGAGTCCTTCGGGTACACATGCATCACCATGTTGGGATGCACGCCGTAGAGCAGTCCCGCGAAGGTGTCGAGCTCGGCGATGCCCACTTCGCTGCCTTCCGGCAACGCGGCGATCGGGACGGGATTCGCAGCCGCACGCTCGATGAGCACGAATCCCGTGCTGGCATACGCCGAGGTGGCCGCCACATCCGGCGGCAGATTCGGTGCGCTCAAGTCGAGCGGAAATCCCATGATGAGCTCGCAGTCCGATTGCGCCAGCCGGGCGAACCGGCGGGCCGGGAAGCCGTCGCCGCCCCTGCCGTATCCCGTGAAGGGCACCGATCGGATCTCACGGCCCTCGGTGGCCATCGCGGCTCTCGCCACCCGCTCGTCGAGCCGCACCGTGGGACTCGCCTCATCCAGGCAAACCCGGACCACCTCGGAAGCGTCGGCGCGGGGTGTGATCCCGGCGCCTAGCATGAGCGTCGCGCACACCGCGCCGAGTGCGATGCCGGGCCTGCTATTGCAAGGCGAAAACATACAAATGCCCACCCTTGGGGATGGCTTTCACGGCGGGGTCGTTGGCCATCTGACCGCCCCAGATGGGGCCCGCGCCGCCCCATCCCGCCCACACCGCCACGTATTGCTTGCCGTTGGCCATGTAGGTCGTCGGCACACCGATGATTCCGGAGCTCAGCTGCGGGCTGGTCCAGACCACCTTGCCGCTCTTGGCGTTGAACGCCATGAAATGACCGTCGGTCGAGCCCGAGAACATCAGGCCGCCGGCGGTGGCGAGCGTCGCGCCCGACCAGGGAAGGTGCGTTTCGTATTGCCACACCTGCTTGCCGGTATTGAGATCCACGGCCTGCACCGAACCCCAGTTGTCGGTGGTCGGATCGTGCTTCACCTCGAAGCTCTCATCCAGGAAGGCCAGGCCAGCCTTGTAGGCCACCGGTTGGACGCCCTTGATGTCCATGCAGGCGTGCTGGGTCGGGATGTATGCCATCTGCGTCTGCGGATCGACCGAGATCGGCCACCAGTTCTTGCCGCCCAGGAAGCTCGGGCACGTGAACACCTGCTTGTCGATCGTCGGCCGCATGGCCTGATCCGACTGTGGGACACCGGCCTTCATCCCCGTGATCAACGTCGTATGTACGAACGGCTCGGCATAGATCAGCTTGCCATTGGTTCGATCGACCGCATAGAACCAGCCGTTGCGGTCCGCATGCACGATCGCCTTGTATGCCGTGCCGTGGTAGTTGAGATCCGTCATGACGGTCTCGTTGGCGCCGTCGTAATCCCACGTATCGTTCGGCGTCCATTGATAGTGCCACTTGATCTTGCCGGTGTTCGGATCGAGCGCCAGCACCGAATCGGTGTACAGATTGTCTCCGGGGCGCAGAGTCGCGAGCCAGGGACCGGGATTGCCCACCCCCCAGAACAAGGTGTGGGTGGCATGGTCGTAGGTCCCGGTGATCCAGGGATTGCCGCCGCCGGTTTTGTAAGCACCTTTGGGCCAGGTGTCTCCGCCCGGCGTTCCCGGGGCGGCCGTGGTGTAGGTCTTCCATTCGACCTGGCCGGTCTTGGCGTTCAGCGCGGTGACGAAGCCCCGCGATCCATACTCGCCGCCGCCGTCGCCGATGATCACCTTGCCGTCCACCACCAGCGGCGCTCCGGAGATGAAGTAGCCCACGCCCGGGGGCGCGAGCGCCGTGTCCCACTTGACGGTGCCGCTCTTCGCGTCGAGCGCGACGATGTGATTGCCCAACGTGCCCATGTAGACCAAATCGCCGTACAGTGCGACGCCGCGATTGACGACATCGCAGCAAACGGTCTTGAGCGCCTTCGGGTCGATGGGATAGTCGTATTTCCAGAGTACCTTGCCGCTGACGGCGTCGAGTGCGATCAGGTGGTCCATGGGCGTGGTCACGAACATGTAGTTGCCGTTCACCACCGGCGCCGCCTCGTGCCCTTGAAACAAATTGCTCTCGTAGTCGAATGCGAGCGCAAGCTTGGCGGCGTTCGCGGTGCTGATCTGATCGAACGGTGCATAACCGGTGCTTTCGTAATTGCGCCGATACATGAGCCATCCCGGGTCCTGTTGAGCGTTGAGCAGGCGCTCGGTGGTTACCGGCGGATACGCCGGCATGTCCGCAAGGGCCGGGAGCGGCGCGAGAGCCACCGCGGCGAAGAGTCCGCTTGCCAGCATAGGTGTAGCCGCAGCCGACGCGGGTCTTGATGGTGTACGCATGCGAACCCCCCTGATTTTAGTGATTGGTGCAGTGCCGGTTCTGGGATTAGCAAGCGGCGTGCCAGAGGCTCAAGCCCGAATGCGCGTTCAAAAGCCCCAGGTCGCCGCCGGCGTGTCAAATTCGTGACAGATTTTCCTAACACCCTTGACACAGTCGCGGCTTCGCGGTTTAACGGTTGCAAGGCTCAAGGGGAAAGTATGGCCGTCGAAGAAAACAGGCAGGACGCGCCTGCGCGCGGATAGTCATGACCCGCGTCAGCGACGGTCCGCACGCCGATCTGGTTTTGAGAGTCGCCGGCTGCGGCGCGCTCCCGGAGGCGGATGCCGATCTCAATCCGGCCGTGGATCTGTCATGGCGGCGCTGCTTGAACGAGTTCAAACTGGATCCGGCCCGGGACTACGGGCCCACGGTCCTCGACCGCTCGAAGGTCAAGGACCTGCAGGCGGAGCACCAGGATCTGGTCGATATCGCCCGCGCCGAAATGGATTCGCTCTACGAACAGATCTCGGGATCCGGCTACGCGCTGCTCTTGGCGGATACCGACGGTGTGATCCTTTGCGAGAAAGTCGACCCCAATTTGAAGGGGATGTTCAGCCACGCGGGTCTGATCGTGGGCGCCGAGTGGAGCGAGCAGCGGGAAGGAACCAACGGCATCGGGACCTGCGCCAAGGAAGCACGTCCCATCACCATTCATCAATCCGACCACTTCCGTTCCCGCCATGTGGGCTTGTCCTGCTCAGCGGCTCCGATCCGCGACTCGAACGGCCGGGTGCTCGCGGTGCTGGACGCCTCCAGCGTCAACGCCCACGGCAGCCGCCAATCGAGGATGCACACGGTCGCGCTGGTAGAAACCTCCGCCCGGCTGATCGAGAAATGTCTTTTTTTGCGACGGCATCGTGCCGACGCCATGCTCCGATTTCATTACCGGCCGGAATTCGTGGATCTGCTGCACGACGGCGCCATCGCGGTCGGGGTCGATGGAACCATCGTTGCGAGCGATGCCACCGGGTTGAAGCTGCTCGGCGCCGCCGACCGCAGCGAATTGGTGGGGCGCTCGATCACCGATGTGTTCGATGCCAGTTACGAGGAGCTTCTGGCCGCCGGCATGCCGGGGCGGCGCACCATGCGGGAGTTGCGCGACAACCAGTTCGGCCGCCGCTATTACGCAAGCCTGGTTGAAGCCGAAGCGCACCCGTCGCGCGCGCCGGCCGCGGCCGCTCAATCCGCACGCACCGTCGTCCACGTCGCTCCCGGAGAGGGCGGCCCAGCGATGAGCTTGGCGGACTTGGCGGGAGATGATCCGCAGATGCTGCGGAATCTGCGCAATGCGCGCAGGATCGCCGACAGCAACGTGTCCGTGTTGATCGCGGGTCCGACAGGCAGCGGCAAGGAGGCTTTTGCCAGAGCCCTGCACTTCGCCAGCAAACGCGCAGCCCAGGCATTCGTCGCCATCAACTGCGCCGCGATCCCCGAGACGCTGATCGAAAGCGAACTGTTCGGGTACGCGCCGGGAGCATTCACGGGCGCGCGCCGCGAGGGCATGCGGGGACGCATCGTGCAGTCCTCGGGCGGCACGCTGTTTCTCGATGAGATCGGCGACATGCCGCTGCTGTTGCAGACCCGCCTGCTGCGGGTGCTGGAGGATCAGGAGGTCACGCCGCTCGGCTCCGAGGCCTCGATCAAGGTGAACCTGCGCGTGCTGTGCGCATCGCACCGCAATCTCATGGAGCTTCTCGAGCGCGGGGAGTTTCGCGAGGACCTCTATTACCGGCTGAACGGCATTACGCTGGAGCTGCCTGCGCTGGCGGCCCGGCGCGACAAGGAAGCGCTCGTGCGGGGCTGCATCGCGCGCGAGTCGGTCGGCAGAGGCGCCGCGTCCATCGAGAAAGTCGCGCTGGACAAGCTCCTTGCCTACCACTGGCCGGGCAACATCCGCGAACTGCGCAACTCGATCCGAACCGCACTCGCGCTGTGTTGCGGAGGGGTCATACGCCTCGGCGATCTGCCGCCGGCCATCTGCCAGGGGAGAACCTCGAGGCGCTGCACCGAGCCGGCGCCTTCGGGGAGCCCCGGAGGCGCCGTACAGCGCTCATTGGAGAACGCCGAACGCGAGGTCCTGCTGGGTGCGATCTCGCAGCATCGCTGGAACATGAGCCAGGTCGCGGCGCAACTCGGGATCAGCCGCAACACCCTCTACCGCAAGATCAAGCGTCACGGCATCGTGATCGCGCGCCGCTCCGGCGGCTACTAAGCGTGCCACCGCCAAACGTGATGCAGGTGGCATTTGTCGGCCGCCGGAGCGCGAATTCGATTCCAGATTGACGCCGCATCACGAGCCGGCCACGGGTGCGGATTTACCATAGCTAATGGCCATTTCTCCGACCCTGCTGGGCAGTCTTCGCAGCCGCATCCTGGCTTTGGTGCTGGGGCTGGTCGCCGTGGTGCTGATCGCGGCGATCGTCGGCATGGAGCTGACCGAGCGCGCCGAAACGCAGCGCCAGGTGGGCGCGCAGATCCAGATGACCGCAGGCACCGCGCAGGAATTGCTGCGGTTCCGTGACTTGCAGCTGGCGACGGCTGTCGGCACCCTGACATCGGACGCCGGCTTCCGTCAGGCGGTGGTGTCCGCCGATGGCGCGGCGCTGGCCGCCGCGATCGGGAGCGAGCAGCGGCGCATCAACGCGGATCTGGTCATCGTGCTTGCCACCAATGGGCAGCCGCTCGCCAGCACCTTCAACGGTTCGCTGGCGAAGGCGGAGCGCGATCTCGGGCGGCTGATCGAGGGCGGCACCGGCCGCGAAGTGCGCGAGCTCTACCGGCTGATCGACGGAAGACCCTATCAGCTGGTGATCGCGCCGATGCTCGCCCCCGATCCCGTCGGATGGGTCGCCATGGGCTCCGCACTCGACGAGCGCGCGGCCGAGGCCATGTCCCGCCAATTGGGAGTCGACGTGTCGTTCGTCGCGGCATCGGATCGGCATCCTCTGTTCACCGCCACTTCGGCCCCCGAGGATCAGCGCACGCTGGACTCTCCCCTGATGCGAACGGCGCAGGCGGAGCCGTTCACGGTCGCGGCCGGATCCGACAGGCTCCTGACCTGGATCGTTCCGGTGGCATCCGCCAACGGCTCGCTGAGCCTGGTCTTCCAGCGCTCGCTGTCGGGCGCCCTGCGGCCGTACCAAGCCGTTCGCAACTCCATGCTGCTGGTCGGCGCGCTGCTGCTCGCCATCGCCACCGCTTTGGCAGCGTGGCTCGCGCGCAGCGCGACCAAACCCGTGGAGGAACTGACCAGGGCCGCGCAGCGTCTGGAAGCCGGCGACTATGGCGTGGAGGTGCCGTCCGCGGGCACGACCGAGCTCAAGGGCCTCGCCGGCGCGTTCAACGCCATGCGCGCGGCGGTGGCGGAGCGCGAGGCGACGATCCGCCATCAGGCCGATCACCATCCCCTCACCGGACTGCCGACGCGCGCACGCGCCGGCGCGATTCTGGAGGGCGTCATCGACAAAGCCCGCGCCGGCAACCGCACGGTGACGGTATGCGTGGCGGAGGTCCAGCAATATCACAGCATCATCGGCTCGTTCGGCCATTCCGCCGGCGACCGGGTGCTGCTCGAGGTGGCGCGCAGGCTCAAGGGGCACGAGCGCCGGATCGACCACGTCGCACACATCGGCACCAAGCAGTTCCTGCTCATCCTCGAATCGGCCGGTCCCGCCAAAGCGGCGCAACAGGCCGCCGCGATCGTGGACCGGCTGCACGGCAGCTTCGATTACCAGGACGTCTCCTTCCAGCTGGATTTGCGGGTGGGCGCAGCGGTGTTCCCGGCCGACGGCTCGAGCGCGGAGGAGCTGATGCAACGCGCGGATCTCGCGCTCTACCGGGCCAAGGAAACCGGCACGCCGGTCGGCATCTATATCAAGGGCGATGACAGCAGCCACCGCCATCGGTTGTCGATCCTCGGCGAATTGCGCCGGGCCATCGATTCGAACCAGCTCGAACTGCATTATCAGCCGAAAGTGAAGGCCGCGACCGGTGAAGTCGTCGGATGCGAGGCGCTGGTCAGATGGCGGCACCCTCGGCACGGGTACGTGCCGCCGAGCGAATTCATCCCCCACGCCGAGCGCACCGGAGCGATCCGCTCCCTGACTTCGTGGGTGATGGCCACGGCACTCAACGACGCGGCGCGATGGGAGCGCGAAGGGATGTCCCTGGACGTCTCCATCAACGTGTCCCCCGTGGACTTCGCGGATAGCGGATTTGCCGACAACGTCGCGTCGCTCCTGCTGCAGACCGGCGCGAACGCGAGCCGCGTGATACTGGAGGTGACCGAAAGCGGCGCCATGAAGGACATCGTCGCAACGCATCGAATGATGGAGCAACTGCGGGTGCTCGGCCTGCGCTTCTCGATAGACGACTTCGGCACCGGCCATTCCTCGCTCGCGCATCTGAAGCGCCTGCCCGTGGACGAGGTGAAGATCGACCGCTCCTTCATCAAGGATCTCGAGGCGCAGGGCGATGACGACGTGATCGTCAGGTCCACCGTCAACCTGGGTCATGCGCTGGAGCTCAAGGTGGTGGCGGAAGGAGTGGAGCAAGCCTCGAGCTGGAATACGTTGGGACGCCTGGGGTGCGACCTGATCCAGGGATACTTCGTGTCGAAGCCCATGCCGCTCGCGGAGTTCACGGCCTGGTCGCTGGCCAGAAGTGCAGCGGCGGCGTCGCAGCCCGGATCGGAGGTCCGCCGCCGCAACGATGAGGGGCTTGCCGACGCCGCCAAGCCGGCGACGGACCACGCCGCTCTCGTGGGGGCCGCCCGGTAGATCCGTGCTCTCCTCCGCCGCGATCGCGCTCGACGGTTGAATCTTTGACGCGCCGGAAGGATTAGAATCCGGGGGAAGGGGGTGGTGGCCCCGTATTCGAATGCCACAGCCCCATCGCCCATGAAAACGATCACGCCCCGAGAGTTCCGCAACGCCTTCCTCGCCGTGCTGAAGGCCGAGGAAGGCAACTTTCGCGCCGCGGTGAACTTCGAGGCGAAGTCCTTCGCTTACTTCATGCGCACCAACATCTTCCCGAAGATAGCCCGGCAGGTCGGTCTGCTGGCTTGGAACAAGGACTACTACGCGCTCGACGGGATCTTCTACGAGGAGCGTGGCCGGGACAATGCAGGCAAGTACACGACGTACGCGAAATGGATCTCGGTCGCCCTGGAACACGCGAACAGACCGAGCAGGACGCACGAAGAGATCAACAAGCTGCAGATGTTCAACGCCCCGTTGAAGGTGCTGATCACCTACGTGGCCGAGGGCGCCGAGGCCGAGGCGCTGCTCGGCAAGTACGAGACGATCATCAGGGAAGCGGACATCTTCAACGACATCGCCACGGAGCGGAAGCAGCTCGTGATCCTCGGGTCCCCGCTGGCCGTCCGGGGATGGCGCTTCTACGTGTACGAAAGCGACGGGTTCGTGCTCATGCTGCCGGGGTAAGGTAGGCGGTCGTCTCCGGCGGTCGATGCACCCGGACGCTCAGGGAAACCCCGAAGGAAGAGCGCCTTTGGGACTTATGTCACATCGCCCTGCGCCGCCAGTGCGTAAAAGGCGGTACACGAGTCAATAACCGCCGAGTCTTCCATGAACCGCATCTTCCGAGTGATCTGGAGCAAGAGCCTTTGCCAATGGATTCCCGTGTCCGAACTGGGCGGCGGCGGCGCGCCGCGGTGCAGTCCAGCGAAGCGCCGGCGGCTCGCCGCCGCCGCGACGTTCGCGAGCATCCTCGCGGCAGGCAACGCAGCGGTGATGGCCGGGCCGACGGGAGCGCAGGTGACTGGCGGCAGCGGCACGGTCACCCAGTCGGGCAGCACGACGACGATCCGACAAACGAGCAGCGATCTGTTCCTGAACTGGCAGAGCTTCAATGTGACGGCGGGCGAGATCGTGGATTTCATCCAGCCGAATTCGAGCGCAATCGCGGTCAACCGCATTCTCAGCAACACCGGCAGCACCATCGATGGACATCTCGAGTCCAATGGACAGGTCTGGCTCATCAATCCCAACGGGGTGCTGTTCGGCAAGGGGGCGCAGGTCAACGTCGGCAGCATCACGGCCTCGACTCTGGCGGTGAGCGACGCGGCGATCGAAAGCGGCGTGCGGACGCTGTCCGGTCCGGGCAGCGGCAGTGTCGTGAATCAGGGCTCGATCACCGCTGCCGGCGGCGGCTACGTCGCGCTGATCGGCAATCAGGTGTCGAACCAGGGCGTAATCGCCGCGCGCCTCGGAACGGTGGCCTTGGGCGCAGGCAGTGCCGAGACGCTTACCTTCGTGGGCACCCGACTCATCCATCTGGAGGTCGATCGCAGCACTCTGAACGACCTGGCACAGAACCGGCAGTTGATCCAGGCCGACGGCGGTCAAGTGATCATGACCGCGGGGGCGAAAAACGCCTTGTTGGCCAGCGTCGTGAACAATACCGGCATCATCGAAGCACGCTCGGTCGGCACCCAAGACGGCAGGATCACGCTCCTCGCAGGCATGGAGTCCGGCACGGTCGAGGTCGGCGGTACTCTGGATGCCTCCTCGGCGACCGGCGCGCCGACGCCGTCCTCTTCGGCTGCCTCGGGCGCTGTCATCGAGACCTCGGGTGCCACGCTCGAGGTTGCACAAGGCGCGCGCATCACTGCAGGACGCGGCGGCTCCTGGGTGGTCGATCCGGTCAATTTGACCATCAACGCGGCGGCGGCCACGACCATCGATGGCGCACTGAATTCGGGCACCAGCGTCACCGAGACGACGACGGCTTCGGGCGCGACGGGCAGCGGTACGCAGAGCGCGGGCGCCGGGGATATCGACGTGAATTCGGCGATCAGCTGGACCAATGCAGCGGCCGGTCTGACGCTGTCGGCCTATCACGGAATCAACGTGAACGCGGCGGTTACTGGCGCGGGCACCGTGACGATGGATGCGACCGGCAGCAATTTGACCATCGCTTCGGGCGGCTCCGTTTACGGCGGCGTCGGAGTGGTGCTCGGCACCAGCGGGAACTTCGTCAATCAAGCGGGCTCCACTGCGGTGTCGGCGGGCAGCGGCGCACGATGGCTGGTCTACTCCACCAATCCGTCGGCGGACACCGTCGGCGGTCTCGCACCGAATTTCCTCCAATACGACGCGGCCTATCAGGCCACCCCGGCGCAGTCCAGCGGCAACGGTCTGCTCTACAGCATCGCGCCCTCGATCACGGTGAGCGCGGTGGGTGGCACCGTGACCAAGGCCTATGACGGCACTGCAACGGCCACTCTCGAGAGCGCCAATTTCACCGCGTCCGGCACCATCAACGGCGACACGCTGTCGGCGATGACCGGTGCATTCGGGAGCACGGACGTCGGCAGCGGCATCACGGTGTCCTCGGCGGCAAGCGCCGCCGATCTGACGGTTATGCACGGCAGCATCCCCGCATACGGATACGGACTCACGGGATCCCCCGTGAGCGGTGCCATCGGATCCATCACTCCGGCAATCCTCACCGCTTCGATCATTGGCGACCCCACCAAGGTGTACGACGGAACGGTGACCGCGACGTTGTCGTCGGCCAACTACCAGCTGAGCGGATTCGTCGCCGGACAAGGCGCGGCCGTGAATCAGCCGAGCTCGGTCTCCTATGCGTCTCCGAGCGCCGGTCCCCAGACCGTCAATGCGACCTTTGCCAACACCAATTTCGTGGCGAATTCGGGCACCAACCTGTCGAATTATTCCCTGCCGACGACCGCCAGCGGTGCGGGCACGATCACCCAGGCTCCGCTGATCATCACGGGGGTGCTGGCGACCAACAAGGTGTACGACGGCACCACGACGGATGCCTTGAACCTCAGCCAGGCAGGCATCTACGGCGTGATCGGCAGCGACGCCGTGACGCTTTCGACGGCCGGAGCCGCCGGCACCTTCGCTTCCAAGAACGTCGGCAGCGGCCTCGCCGTCACGACCGGTGGGTTCTCCCTGACGGGTGCACAGGCGGCGGATTATCAGCTCGTGCAGCCGCCGGGACTCACGGCGAACATCACGCCCGCGACCCTGACAGTGAGCGGCGTGCAGGCCACCAACAAGATATACGACGGCACCACGACCGATCCGCTCAATGTTTCCGCGGCAACGCTTTCCGGCGTGATCGCGGGCGATGTCGGCACGGTCGGCCTCGCAACGACCAGCGCCGTCGGCGCATTCTCCACCAAGAACGTCGGCACGGATCTCGCGGTGGACGTGAGCGGTCTCGCCCTATCCGGAAGCGGCGCGTCGAACTACACGCTCGCTCAACCCGCCGGCTTCACCGCCGACATCACCCCGAAGGCGATCACCGTCGCCCTCACCGGCACTCCGACCAAACCCTACAACGGCACCGACACCGCCGTGGTGTCGAGCGCCGACTTCACGCTCTCCGGCTTCGTGAGCGGGGAGGGTGCGACGATCCCGCAGACCCTGTCGACGACCTATGCCTCCGCGAATGCGGGAACGCAGAACGTCACCGCGCTCCTCACGACGGCGGACTATGCGGCGAACTCGGGCACGCTGTTGTCCAATTACACGCTGGTGAGTTCCGTGACGGGCACGGGCACCATCACGCCGGCACCGCTCACCGGTTCGATCATCGGGAATCCCACCAAGGTCTACGACAGCACAACGACTGCCTCGCTCAACAGCGCCAATTACTCGTTGAGCGGATTCGTGGCCGGACAAAGCGCGACCATCGATCAGACGGTCGGCGCGTATGCCTCGCCCAATGCCGGGGTGCAGACCGTGAGCGCGGCGCTCACGCCGGCGAATTACATCGCTGGCAGCGGCACGCTCATGTCGAACTACTCGTTGCCGACCACCCTGTCCGGCACCGGCACGATCACCCAGGCAGCGCTCACCGGCTATGTGCAAGCGGGGATCGTCGGCAACCCGACCAAGACCTACGACGGCACCACGGTGGCGACGCTGACCCCCGCGAATTTCGTCCTCACCGGCTTCACGAGCGGCCAAGGCGCGACGGTGACTCAGACCGTCGGCCAATATGCATCCGCCAACGCGGGAACGCAGACCATCAGCGCGACTCTCAACGGCAGCGATTTCATCGCCAACGCAGGCACGAATCTCGCCAACTACCAGCTGCCGACCGCGGCTTACGGCTCGGGCACGATCAATCCCGCCACGCTGACCGTCAGCATCGTCAATGATCCGACACGCGTGTACAACGGCGGCACCAGCATGACGCTCGGCGCCTCCAACTACTCGCTCACCGGGTTCGTGTCGGGCGAAGGAGCGTCGATCAATCCGTCGGCACTCATCAACTATGCCTCCCCCAACGTCGGCCAACAGAACATATCGGCGGTCCTGACTCCCTCGGCCTATACCGCCGATTCCGGCACGCTGATGTCCAACTACGTGATGCCCGCTCTCGCGACCGGTACCGGTCACATCACGCCCGCGCCGCTGATAGTCACGGGCGTCTATGCAACCAACAAGGTCTACGACACCACCGACGTCGATCCATTGAACGTGGCAACGGCCTCGCTCGCCGGGATCGTGGCGAGCGATGCCGGCAACGTGACCCTGCAGGGCACAGCTTCCGGGGCCTTCTCGACCATACACGTGGGCACGGACCTGCCTGTCAGCGTCAGCGGCTACTCGCTCGGCGGCTCAGCCGCGTCGAATTACGTGCTGGAGCCTGTGACCGGGCTCGCGGCCAACATCACGCCGGCACCCCTGACGATCGCCGGCGTAACCGCCGTGTCGAAACCGTACGACGGCACGGCGGCGGCGGCTCTGCTCACGTCGGGAGATTCGCTGGTCGGTGTGCTCGGCAGCGACACGGTGAGCCTGTCCAATGCGGGGGCCCAGGGCACGTTCGCGTCCGTCAACGTGGGCACGGCTCTGAAGGTCGTCACCAGCGGCTTCACCCTCGGCGGTGCATCGGCGGGCGATTACGCGCTGATCCAGCCATCGAATCTCACGGCCGATATCACGGCGGCGCCGGTCACCGCGACCATCATCGGCAACCCGACCAAGGTGTACGACGGCAGCGCGTCCACCACGCTGACCGCGGCCAACTACACGTTGAGCGGCTTCGTCGCGGGACAGGGGGCGTCGGTGCCCCAGTCCGCAACGGCGACCTACGCCTCGCCCAATGCCGGCTCCGGCATCACGATCAATTCGACGCTGGTGCTCTCCGACTTCGCGGCGAACGCCGGCACCAACCTCTCCAACTACGCATTGCCCACGACCGGCACCGGCACCGGCACCATCACCCAGGCGCCGTTGACGGTGGCCATCATCGGCACGCCGACCAAGACCTATGATTCGACGACCGCGGCGACGCTCGCGTCGGGCAGTTTCCAATTGACGGGTTTCGTCGGCGGACAGTCCGCGACCATCACCCAGACGAACGGAACCTACGCCTCCGCAGACGCCGGCGCAGAGTCGGTGACGGCGGCCCTGCCGTCGGGCGACTACACGGCCGGTAGCGGGACCCTTCTCAGCAACTACACGCTGCCGACCTCCGCCACGGGTCCGGGTCTCATCAATCGCGCGCCCTTGACCGCGAGCGGGGTAACGACGACCCCGCAGATCTACAACGGCACCACGGTCGATGCCCTGGGCGGCACGGCGGTGTTCACGGGCCCCGTGTACGGGAGCGACGCGCCGACTCTCACCAACACCGGTACCGGCACGCTCGGCAACAGCGGCAATGCGGGGCTGGACCCCGTGACCACGAACTTCGGGCTGACCGGTCCCGGGAGCGCGAATTATGTGGTGATTCAGCCTTCCGGACTGACGGCCCTCATATCGCCGCAGACCCTGAGCGCCTCGGCCTCGAGCACCAAGGTGTACAACGGTACGAACAGCGCCCCGTTGAGCGGCGCCAACACCACCTTCACGGGCTTCGTCGCGGGGCAGGGTGCCACCGTCGATGCGGGTGTATCGGGCACGTTCACCCAATCCAACGTGGGTACCGGTCTCGCCGTGACGGGCGTGCCCCTGACGAGCTCCAATGTCACCGCGAATGCGGGCACGCTGCTGTCGAACTACACACTGCCCGCGACCGACAACGGCACGGGTACCATCACGCCCGCGACACTCACCTATACGGCCCAGTCGGCGAGCAGCGTCTACGGCTCGACGCCCTCGGGTTTGACCGGCGCCGTGAGCGGCTTCGTCGCCGGCCAGAACCTCGCCTCCGCGACCACCGGCACGGCGGTGTTCAGCACCACGGCCACCTCGGCGAGCAACGTCGGCTCCTATGCGATCGACGGCAGCGGACTCACCGCGAACAACGGCAACTATGTCTTCGTCCAGGCGTCCGCGAATGCAACGGCGCTCACCATCACGCCAGCATCCCTCTCGGTGCTCGGGGTCTCGGTGAGCACGACCTCACGGGTCTACAACGGATCGGACATCGACGCGCTCACGGGCGCCACGCTCACCGGTACTTTGTACAACGGCGATCACCCGGTGCTGGCCAACGACACCACGGGCATACTCGGCAACAGCGGCAATGTCGGGACCGACTCGGTCACGACCAGCATGACGCTCACGGGATCCGGTGCCGGCAACTACACCCTGACGCAGCCCAGCGGACTGACCGCGGTGATCAGTCCGGCGCAGCTCACGGCGACGGCGAGCGTGACGAAGACCTACGACGGCACCACGGTGGCGAACCTGGCCGGCGGCAACACGGTGCTCACGGGCTGGGCGCCGACCCAGGGCGCCACGGTCAACAGTGGGGTGACCGGGACGTTCGCACAGTCGAATGTTGGCAGCGGGATCGCCATCACGGGCGGAGCGCTCACGGCCGCCGACCTGACCGCGGGCAGCGGCACCTTGCTCACGAACTATCTGCTTCCGAGCAGCGTCACCGGCACGGGATCCATCACCCCCGCCGTGGTGAACCTTTCGGGATCGCGCGTCTACGACGCGGCGACCGATGCGGCCGCCGGGGTCTTCGGCGCCGCGGGCACGCTCAACGGCGTGGCCGGTCAGACTCTGACCCTTTCCGGGGAAGGCACGCTCGCCGGCAAGAACGTGGGCACGCAGACTCTCTCGTCGCTGGGGACCCTGGCGCTGGGCGACGGCACCGGCAGCGCGTCCAACTACACCCTGGTCGGGGGCACCGACACGGTCGCGGTGACGCCGCTGGCGATCACGGTCTCCGCCACGGCGGCAAACCGCGCATATAACGGCACCACCACCGCCACCGGCGTGGTATTGACGAGCGGCGGTGTGCTCGGCACGGACAGCGTGAGCTTCACGGACACCGCGGCGAATTTCGACACGAAGAACGCCGGCAACGGCAAGACCGTCACCGTATCGGGCATCGCGGTCGGCGGCACCGATGCAAACGATTATTCGGTCAACACCACCGCCACCACCACGGCCGACATCACCCCGGCGATCGTCAATCTGACCGGGTCGCGAACTTACGACGGCCTCACCGATGCGGCTGCCGAGGTCTTCGGTTCGGGTGGAACCATCAACACCGGCGTGGGTGGCGAAACCCTGGTGCTCTCAGGCTCGGGAGTGCTGGGCGGCAAGGATGCCGGCGTGGAGACCCTGAGCTCGCTCGGAACGTTAAGCGCCGCGAACGGCACCGGGCTCGCCAGCAATTACACCCTCGTGGGCGGCATGGACAGCGTGACGGTGTCGAAGCTCGTGCTCGACGTGACGGCGACCGCCGCGAACAAGGTGTACGACGGCACGACGGCGGCGACGGTGGCGCTCTCGAGCAGCGGCGTGGTGGCGGGCGACGCGGTGAGCTTCACCGACACCTCCGCCGTCTTTGCGACCAAGAACGCAGGCACGGGCGAGACCGTGACGATCTCGGGGATCAGCGATTCGGGGGCGGATGCCGGCAATTACACGCTGGCCAACACCACGGCGACCGCGCTCGCGAACATCACGCCGCTCGGCATCATCGTGAGCGGCACGGCACAGAACAAGGTGTACGACGGCACGACGGCTGCAACGGTCGCAACGCTCACGGGAAGCGGGGTGCTCGCCGGCGACACGGTGACCTTTACCGACACCGGGGCCACTTTCAATACGAAGAACGTCGGCACGGGCAAGACGGTGACCATCGCCGGAATCAGCGTGGGCGGAGCCGATGCCGAGGACTACTCGGTGAACACCACCGCGACCACGACCGCCAACATCACGCCGCTCGCCGTGAGCGTCACTGCGACCGGCACCAACCGGGCCTACGACGGCACGGTGAACGATGCGGCTGTGCTCACCAGCGGCGGTGTGCTGGCGGGCGACAGCGTCGTGTTCACGGACACGGCGTCGACCTTTGCCGACAAGAACGTCGGCAATGGCAAGACGGTGACGGTCGCCGGCATCCAGGCGAGCGGCGCGGACGGGGGCAACTACACGGTCATCGATGCGACGACCACGACCACGGCCGACATCACCCCGCGCACGCTGACGGTCGGCGGCACGGCACAAAACAAGGTGTATGACGGCACGACGGCGGCGACGGTGACGCTCTCGAGCAGCGGCGTGGTGGCGGGCGATGCGGTGAGCTTCGCCGACACCTCCGCCGTCTTTGCGACCAAGAACGCAGGCACGGGCGAGACCGTGACGATCTCGGGGATCAGCGATTCGGGGGCGGATGCCGGCAATTACACGCTGGCCAACACCACGGCGACCGCGCTCGCGAACATCACGCCGCTCGGCATCATCGTGAGCGGCACGGCACAGAACAAGGTGTATGACGGCACGACGGCGGCAACGGTCGCAACGCTCACGGGAAGCGGGGTGCTCGCCGGCGACACGGTGACCTTTACCGACACCGGGGCCACTTTCAATACGAAGAACGTCGGCACGGGCAAGACGGTGACCATCGCCGGAATCAGCGTGGGCGGAGCCGATGCCGAGGACTACTCGGTGAACACCACCGCGACCACGACCGCCAACATCACGCCGGCGACCCTGACCGAGACGGCGACGCCGGTCTCCGTGCCGCAGGGGCAGCAGCCCCTGCTCACCGGGACCGTGAGCGGGTTCGTAACCGGCGACTCGCTCGCCAATGCGACGACCGGCGCGCTTGCATGGGTCGCGAACACACCGGCATTCCCGGCAACCGGAACGTATGCGATCGACGGCAGGGGCCTCAGCGCCCAGAACTACGTCATCGTCCAGGCGCCGGGCAACAGCGACGCCTTGACGGTGACCCCGGAGCTCATCGCCCAAGGAAATCCCGCCGACCGGATTTACGGTCTGATCGCCCTGCCACTTTCGCCCGACGTGCTTCCCACCCCGCTCGGGGTGGGAAGCGACAGTGAACGCAGCAACAATACGGGCAATGCCAAGATGGATCCGGATCCGGCGCGCACCAACAAGCGCTTGACCGACTTCAAAGACCACACCGGTCTCACCGTGATCGGCACGGGTGTGCGGCTGCCCCAGGATTCGTCGACATGATCCGCCGCTTCCTCACCGGCTGCGCGCTTGCCGCGGCCTGCGCGGCTGCGAACGCCCAGACCATTCCCAACAGCGGCGAACTGCTGCAGCAGACGCCGCCGCCGAACCAGCCGAAGCCGTCATCCAATCCCGGGTTGACGATCAAGCAGCCGGGCTCCCGCGAGAACGACCAAAGCCCGCCGTTCTTCGTCAAGCGGATCGAGGTCACCGGCAACACGTGGGTCTCGACGGCTGAACTGCGTGCGCTGGTCGCACCGAGCGAAAACAAGACCCTCAACCTGCAGTACCTCGAAGAAATCGCGGGACTCATCACCAAGCGCTACCAGGACCACGGTTATCTGCTGTCGCGGGCCTACATACCCGCGCAGACGTTGGACGGGGGAACCGTGCGGATCGCGGTGGTGGAGGCGCGTTATGGAGCCGCCTCGCTTTCCTCGAACACCAGCAAGGTCGACAGTTCGTTCCTGGTCCCCTACCTGTCGAGCTTGCAGCCGGGGCAGCCGGTGACCGAAGCCCAGTTGGAACGCAGCCTGCTGCTCCTCTCGGACGTGCCCGGCGCCGTCGTCAACTCGGTGCTGGCGCCGGGAACAGCCGTCGGCACTTCGGATCTGCGAGTCACGGCCGAACCCGGCGCACCTTACGACGCGCGCGTGGGCCTGGATGACGGGGGCAACCGCTACACGGGCCGCACGCGGGCCACGGGTACCTTGGATTTGAACAACCCCTTCGATCACGGCGATGTATTCAGCGTTACGGGACTGACCGCGGGTCCGGACCTCGACTACGGGCGCCTGGGCTATCAATCCCTCGTGCCGGACGGGACGGGAACGACGCTGGGAGCGAACGTGTCCGGCTTGTACTACGCGCTCGGCAACGGCCTCTCCGCGCTGCATGCGCACGGCACGGCGATCACGGAGGGCTTGACGCTGATGCAGCCATTCATCCGCGGCGTGAACGGCAACTTGTTCGCCCAGGCGGGCATCGAGGAGAAGCAGCTGCGCGATGAGGTCGATGTCACCGATATCCACACGGATCGACGCACGACGGCTCTGACGCTCACCGTGGCGGGCGATCACCGTGGCGCGAGCGGCATCTTCAATTTCAACGTCGCCTTCGACGTGGGACAGCTGGCCTTCGAGAACCAGACCGCACGTGACCTCGACGCCGCCACCGCTCGCATCGACGGCACCTATGCGAAGCTCGATTTATCGGTGGCTCGACTGCAGGGGCTCACCTCCTCGAACAGCCTCTACATCGCGGTCAACGGACAGCTGGCCGACAAGAACCTCGACTCTTCGGAGCAGTTCTTCCTGGGAGGACCGAACAGCGTCCGCGCCTACGACGTTGGTGCGGTCGGCGGGGCGAGCGGTGTGCTGGGGACGGCCGAGTTCAGGCAGAACCTGCCGCAGATCCTGCCCGGTGCCTGGCAAGCGATCGCCTTCGTCGACTCGGGCGCGTTGCGCGTATATCGGAATGCATTCGAGCCCGGTGCGAATACGGCAAGCATGTCCGGTGCGGGCGTGGGGATCAACTGGTCGACGAAGAGCGGGTGGGCTGCGTCCGGATCAATCGCGACGCCCATCGGCGGCCGGCCGTTGCTCGCGGGAGACGAGGCCTCGATGCGCTTCTGGGTGGAGATTCACAAGAGCTTCGCGCCCGGCGGCGCTGCACGCTGATACCTTACCGCAGTCATTGCGGCTTTTGTTGCTCGGGCTGCGCCGCCTTGGGTAACGCCTCGAGAGTCCTGATCATCTGCACCAGTCGTCTGACGTTGGCGGTGCGATCCACCAATATCAGGGCATTTCGGTCCGGCAACGCCGCCAAGTGGCCCCATTGAGGAATCATCGGGCGCAACAGCGGGACGAGCTGCGCGGCGCTGATGCCCTTGACCGCAATGACCGTCGCGACGGGCTCATCATCCAGCGTCTTGAGGTCGTCCGGCGGAACGAGCGGAAGTGCGGCCGCCCGGGTGTCGACGGTCGGAACGACCTGCGAAGTCGTCCCGTCGGTGATGATCACGAGTCCGTACACCCCGAGGAGCGACAAAAGCTGCGGGTAAGTGATGTCCTGCTGACGAAGGCTCAATAGATCGATCGTGTACGAGGAGGCCCGCGGGTCGAGGACGAAATTCTTGTGCAGCCGACCGGCAAGCTCCGCCAGCAAGGCGGGCAGACTGACGCCACGGGCCTCGGGCGATGGTTGTGAGCCGACAGCGGGCGCAATCGCCGGTTCTTCAGCGCTCGCGCCCGTGGCCAGAATCAAGAGAAAAGACATCAAGGCCGGTTTTGCTTTCACCGTTCACCTCTTCACGAGATTTTGCAGAGCCGCTCGTTAGGCCGTGCCCTCGTGGATGCGAACATCACAAATCCAATGCCTCTGTCTGCGCAGGAGACGCGACCGGTGATCCACAAACGGCGACCTCAACCCGCCGCTTTCACCGCCTGAATCAACTGACCCACCGCGGCCTGCGCATCGCCGTACAGCATGCGGGTCTGATCGAGTCCGAACAGCGCGTTGTCGATGCCGGAGAAGCCCTGCCCCTGGCCGCGCTTGATGACGATTACGTTCTTCGCCTTGTCCGCGTTCAGGATGGGCATGCCGTAGATGGGGCTCCCCTTGTTGGTACGTGCGTCGGGATTGACCACGTCATTCGCGCCGATGATCAGCGCGACGTCGGCGGTCTCGAACTCGGCATTGATTTCGTCGATGTCCGAGATCAGGTCGTAGGGCACGCCGGCTTCGGCCAGCAGCACATTCATGTGTCCCGGCATGCGGCCGGCGACCGGGTGGATGGCGAAACGGACGGTGACGCCGTGGTCGATGAGGAGCTGGCTCAATTCCCACACCTTGTGCTGGGCCTGCGCGACCGCGAGGCCGTAACCCGGAACGATGATGATCTTCTGCGAGTAGGCCATCATGACGCCTGCGTCGGAAGCCTCGATGGGCTTCTGCGTGCCGCCTGCGCCGGCGCCGCCGCCCGCCGAGGAGGTCTCGCCGAAGTTCGCGAACAGGACGTTGCCGAGCGAGCGGTTCATGGCCTTCGCCATGAGCTGGGTCAGCAACGTGCCTGCGGCGCCGACCACGGTGCCCGCGATGATCATGGCCGCGTTGTCGAGGACGAAGCCCTCGAAGCCGACCGCGAGGCCCGTCAATGCGTTGTACAGCGAAATCACCACCGGCATGTCGGCGCCGCCGATCGGCAGCGTCATGGCGATGCCGAGAACCAGGGCGGCCGCGAAGAACAGCGAGACGGCGGGCAGCCCCGCGTCCTGGCCCGTGATGATCATCGCGCCGAACACCACCGCGGCGAGCAGGAGCAGGCCATTGACGATCTTCTGGCCGCCGAAGCGCACCGATTTGGTGATCAAGCCCTGAAGCTTCGCGAAGGCGATCAAGCTGCCGCTGAAGGAGACCGAGCCGATCAGGCCGCCGATGGTGGCGATGGTGAGATGAACCAGATTCTGCTCACCGCCGCGATAGAGCTCCACCGCGGCGATCGCCGCGGCCGCGCCGCCGCCCATGCCGTTGTACAGCGCGATCATCTGCGGCATGTCGGTCATGGCGACGCGCTTGCCGCTCACCCAGGCGACTATGCCGCCGACGCCGATCGCGGCGATCACCAGGATGAGATTGAACTGGGACGCCCCCATGAACGCGAGCGTCGCGAGCGTGGCCAGCAGCATGCCGGCGCCCGCCCAGCGCACGCCGCTTACCGCGGTGACCGGCGAGCTCATGCGCTTCAAGCCCAGAATGAACAGCGCGGCCGCAACGAAGTACGACAGCTGCGTCAGTGTTTCAGTCGACACGGCGGGCATTGACTACTCTTCCTTCTTTTTGCCGGGTTCCCTTCTTCTTCCGGCGGTCACGAACATCTTCAGCATGCGCTCCGTCACGACGTAGCCGCCGACCGCATTGCCCGCCGCTAGCACCACGCCGATGAAACCGATCACCCGGACGAGCGTCGAGTCGGCGCTCGCGAGCGCCACCATGGCGCCGACCAGCACGATGCCGTGAACGAAGTTCGAGCCCGACATCAGCGGCGTGTGCAGGATGACCGGCACGCGCGAAATCACCTCGTAGCCCGTGAAGGCGGCCAGCATGAATATGTAAAGAGCAATCACCCCGTCGATCATGTCGCGCCCTCCACGGACTTGCGGGCCGCTTCGTTCTTGATCTCACCGTCATGAGTCAGAACGGCGCCCGCAAACACCTCATCCTTCCAATCCACGGCGAGGTCACCCTTCGGCATCGCCGGCTTCAAGAAATTGAACAAGTTGCGCGCGTACATCTCGCTCGCGTGATACGGCAGCGTCGCCGGCAGATTGACGGGACCGATGATGGTGACGCCGCCGTGATCGATGGTCTCGCCGGCGCGGGTCAGCTCGCAGTTGCCGCCCTGCTCGGCGGCGATGTCGACAAGCACCGACCCCGGCTTCATGCGCTCGACGGCGGCGCGGCTCACGATGCGCGGCGCGGCGCGGCCGGGAATCGCGGCCGTGCTGATGACGACATCGCTCGCGGCGATGCGTGCATCGAGGACTTCCTGCTGCCTGGCCTTTTCTTCCGGGGTCAGTTCCCGGGCATAGCCGCCGCTGCCCTCGGCGGAGACGCCGGTCTCGACGAATTTGGCGCCGAGGGACTTCACCTGGTCCTTGGTCGCGCTACGCACGTCATACGCTTCGACGACGGCGCCCAGCCGTTTGGCCGTGGCGATGGCCTGCAATCCCGCGACGCCGGCGCCGATCACCAGCGCCGAGGCGGGACGAATGGTGCCCGCGGCGGTGGTCAGCATGGGCAGGAACTTCTTCAAGGCGTTAGCCGCGATCAGCGCCGCCTTGTAGCCGGCAACCGAGGCCTGGGAGGACAGGGCGTCCATGGATTGCGCGCGCGAGATGCGCGGTACCAACTCCATCGCAAAGCTGGTGATGCGCCTTTCCTTCAGCGCGCGCACCAAATCCTGCCGCGCGTAGGCCTGCATGAAGCCCGCGATGACCGCGCCCGGTTTGAGGCCTTTGACGGTCTCGATGCTGGGCGGTTGAACGCATAGAAGGATGTCGGCGCTCGACAGGATGGCGGCTGCGTCGGTCAATTCGGCGTCGCCATAGGCCTGGTCGGGGAATTGGGCGGCGTTGCCGGCGCCCCGCTCGACCAGCACCCGGGCACCCAGCGCCTTCAGCTTGCCCGCGATTTCGGGGGTGAGGGCCACGCGGGTTTCATTGGCGGCGCTTTCCTTCAGGACGCCCACGACGACAGGCATGCGGTATTTCTCCCCCTCAAAATCATTGAATTATGGCACAAGGGTCGTCTATCTTTAGTATGACATGAGTAGGATGATCCGAGACAACATGGGATTGCCCGAACTTAGGGACGATTTGACCGTGGCTGTCGCGGGGTATCCCCTTTCGCAGCAGATCCTGCGCACCGATGTTTCCGGGATGCCCCTGGAATGGGTCGATTACAAGGAAGCCGCGCGGCTTTACCACACAGACCAGGTGGCCTACACCTGCGGCACGTTGCTGTATCGGTTGTATGGAGGAACGTGCGCCAAGACGGGCGCCCGCACCATCGTCGATGTCAATTCCATCATCGCCACGCTCGGGCATACGGGCAACCCTGGGAATTTGAGGGGCGGCGCCTATACGCCTCCGCTCAACAACCAGACCCTGTTCAAGCGCGATGCCTACCTGTGCCTGTACTGCGGCGCGCGCTTTCCATACAGCCTCCTGTCGCGCGATCATGTCACGCCGTTCAGCCGCGGCGGCAAGGATACCTGGAGGAACGTCGTGTCGGCCTGCCGCCGATGCAACAACGCGAAGGCGTCGCGGACGCCGGAGCAGGCGGGCATGCAGCTATTGGCCGTGCCGTTCACGCCGACCTATGCGGAATACATATTTCTGAAGGGCCGCCGCGTGCTCGCGGATCAAATGGAATATCTGGTGGCCCATTTCCCGCGCTCGAGTCCGCTGCACGAACGCATGCAACGCTGGCCGATGTGACCGGCGCCGCTCCCGGCCGGGTGGCATTGGACGGCGCGCTCCCCCCTCCACGAGCGGCCGCGCCGCTGGGCGGCGCGGGCATCGTCTACCACATCGATGCGAGCTATTTCATCTTTCGAGCCTACCATTCCATGCCGCCCGACATGGTGGATGGCGACGGCAACGCGACGCATGCGCTCTACGGTTTCGCCCGCTTCCTGTCCGATTTCCTGGAGAGCGTGCGGCCCGAGCGGATTGCCGTCGCCTTCGACGAGAGTCTGCGCGGACAGGCATCGTTCCGATGCGGCATTTTCCCCGCCTACAAGGCGAATCGCGAGCTGCCGCCGGCCGACCTGAAGCGCCAGTTCGCGCTATGCCGGGAGTTCTGCCGCCACCTGGGGGTCGCGGAATACGCGAGCTCCGAATACGAGGCGGACGACATCATCGGCACGCTCGCGGCGCGCGCCCGCGCGGCGGGGCTCACGAACGTGGTGGTGTCGCGCGACAAGGATCTGTCCCAGCTCATCCGCAGCGGCGACGTGTACTGGGATTACACCGGCAATGCCCGCTATCACTACCAGGATATCGGCGCCCGCTTCGGCGCGGTCCCCGAGTCGATCGCCGATTTTCTGGCGCTGACGGGCGATGCCGTCGACAACATCCCCGGGGTGCCCGGGGTCGGCAGGAAGACCGCCGCGGAGCTGTTCGCTCATTTCGGCTCCCTGGACGAGCTGTACGCCAACCTCGGGCGCATCGCGACCTTGAAGATGCGCGGCGCCGCGACCCTCGCCACGAAGCTCCTCGCGCACAAGGAGGCGGCCTATCTGGCGAGGCGCCTCACGGGTATCGTCTGCGACATGCCGCTACAGGCGACTTGCGAGGATTTGAAGCGTCGGGTGCCCGACGGCGCGGCTTTGCATGCGTTTTTCGATACCCATGGATTTGGCAACATTCTGCGTCAGCAGGCACGGCGCATCCTCAGCGGCCAACCGCGCTAGCGCCGCGGTTGCGGCGCGCGGGCTCATCACACGAACAGAGGGCGGACCCACATGGCAATGCTGATCCTTGGTCTGGTGGTTTTTCTCGGAGTGCACTCCATCGGCTTCGCATCGCCGGGCTTGCGGGCGCGCGCGGTCGCGAGGCTCGGCGAACGAGGCTGGAAGGGGCTTTACGCCGTGGTGGCGATCATAGGTTTCGTTCTGCTGGTGCGCGGCTTCGCGGAGGCACGCGAGTCGTCCGCGGTGCTCTATACGCCGCCCGGCTGGATGCGCCATGTCACCTTCCTGCTCATGTTGCCGGTGTTTCCGCTGATCCTCGCGGCCTATCTGCCCGGCCGCATCAAGACGGCGATGAAGCACCCGATGCTGGCGGCGGTGAAGTTCTGGGCGCTGGCGCACCTGCTCTCGAACGGCGGCTTGCCGGACGTGCTGCTGTTCGGTGGATTTCTGGCCTGGGCGGTGGCCGATCGAATCTCGTTGAAGCACAGACCCCCGCAACGGATCGCCACCGCGCCGGCGCGGCCGTTCAACGACGTGCTCGCCGTGGTGCTGGGCCTTGGATTGTATGTGTTCTTCATCGCCTGGGCGCACCAGCGGCTGTTCGGGGTCTCGCCGCTTGGCTAGCGGGGGACACGCCGGCGGGCTGCCGACCTATGCCCACGTCGAGGCCGCCGCGGAGCGGTTGAAGGGGCATGCCCACCGCACGCCGGTCCTGACCTCTCGCGGCGTGAACGAGTCTCTGGGCGCGTCCGTGTTTTTCAAATGCGAGAACTTCCAGCGCGTGGGCGCGTTCAAATTTCGGGGCGCGTACAATGCGCTCTCCTGTCTGCCGGCCGAGGCGCGCGCCCGGGGGGTGATCGCGTTCTCCTCGGGCAATCACGCGCAAGCCGTGGCGCTCGCGGCTCGCATGCTCGGCATCGAGGCCACCATCGTCATGCCCGCGGACGCGCCGGCCTTGAAGCTCGCGGCGACCCGCGCGTACGGCGGCCGCGTCTTGATCTACGATCGGTACCGCGAGAACCGCCAGGAAATCGCCGATGCGCTCGCCCGTGAGAGCGGCGCACCCATCGTTCCGCCTTACGACCATCCCGATGTCGTGGCGGGTCAGGGAACGGCCGCCGCGGAGCTTCTGGAGGAAGCGGGGCCGCTCGACAGCCTGTTCGTCTGCCTCGGCGGGGGCGGCCTTCTTGCCGGCTCGCTGCTGGCGGCGAAGGCGCTCGCGCCCGCCTGCCGGGTGTACGGGGTCGAGCCCGAGGCCGGCAACGACGGGCAGCAGTCGCTTCGCAAGGGCGCGATCGTGAGCATCGATGTCCCGAAGACCATCGCCGACGGCGCCCAAACCCAAAGCCTCGGAAAAATGACATTCGAGATCATCCGGCGCGACGTTGCGGACATATTCACCGCCACCGACGCCGAGCTCGTCGAGTGCATGCGGCTGCTCGCCCATCGACTGAAGATCGTCGCCGAGCCGACGGGCTGTCTCGGACTTGCGGCGCTCCGAAGTCGCGCCGCGGAGTTCGCCGGCCAGCGGGTGGGCGTGATCATCAGCGGCGGCAACGTGGACGCCGGGCGTTTTGGGGCGCTGCTCTGCGGCGACGACCGATGACCCAGCGGAATGCGGGGGCAGCGGTCCTTCGTTGCCCCCGGCGCTTTCAGGCCCGAGCCTGACCGAACAGCCTGGTGATCTCGCGATTGAAGGCGGGCAGGTCGTCGGGTTTGCGGCTGGTCACGAGATTGCCGTCGACCACCACTTCTTCATCGACCCAGTGCGCTCCCGCATTGGTGAGATCGGTCTTGAGCGACGGCCAGGAAGTCATCTTGTGACCGCGGGCCGAGCCCGACTCGATCAATGCCCAGGGCGCATGACAGATCACGCCGACGGGCTTTTCCGCGTCGAAGAAGGCCTTCACGAATTTCACCGCCTTCGGTTGCAGGCGCAGCGCATCCGCGTTGATCACGCCGCCCGGCAGCACCAACGCGTCGTAATCTTCGGGATCCGCCTCGTCCAGCGATTGATCCACGGGGACCTCGTCTCCCCATTCCTTCATTTTCCAGCCGCGGACCTTGCCGGGCTTCGGCGAGACGATTTCTGTCTCGGCGCCGGCGTTATCGAGCGCCTTACGCGGCTCGGTGAGCTCCGACTGCTCGAAGCCGTCGGTTGCGAGGATCGCGACTTTCAAACCTTTGAGGGTGTCTTTGGCCATGAATGACTCCTGAATGGGCGAGAGGGGTTCGACGATGGGAGACGGCATGTTAGGCGCCGCTGCCCGCCACGAACGTCGGACAGCGGACGCGCTTGGAGTCGGACGAAGCCGACCGCGCACGTTACTGTCGCGCCGCCGCTATACTGGCCGTGCCACAGGGGCGAAAGATCCGGATTCACCATCGGCGGCAACGCAGTGAAATTCTTCGTCATCACCGGGGCGACGGCAGCGATCCTCGCCGCGGTCGCTTTCGTCGGCAGCGGGTATCTGCACACCCGTCGCGCCGAACGCAAGGCGGAGGGCGAGAGGGCGGCGGTTCATGCGATGACCCAGCAGGCGCTGGCCGCTGCGGTCGCCCGCTGCGATGCAGTACCTGGCGCAGACACACCGCGGTCTTCCGCGGCGCGCCGCGATGCGGCTTATTGCGAGGAGGTGGCTCGCGAGATGGACGACCGGCCGCTCCAGATCGTGGAGCACCAGCCGCCCTCGCCGTTGGATCCCTGAACGCGCGGGCCCCCCGAAGGAGCGGCCCCCCCGAAGGAGCGGCCCTCAGGCCTGCTTCAAAAGCCCGCGCCGAAAATCGGCGATGATCTCGCGAGCCGCGTTGTGGCCGGGCGCGCCGGTGACGCCGCCACCCGGGTGGGTGCCGGAGCCGCACATGTACAGGCCTGCGAGCGGTCCGCGATAGTCGGCATGTCCCAGCATCGGACGTGCCGAGAACAGCTGATCGAGGCTCAACGCGCCGTGAAAGATGTCGCCGCCGATGAGGCCGAAAGTGCGCTCGAGGTCGAGCGGACTCAGGATCTGCCGACCGAGGACCGAGGACCGGAAATTGGGGGCATGACTGTCGACGAGGTCGATCATGAGGTCGGCCACCTCTTCCCGATGGTCGTCCCAGGACGCGCCGTCCGGGAGCAGGGGTGCGACATGCTGGCAGAAAAGACTCGCGACATGCCGCCCCGGCGGCGCGAGGCTGTCATCGAGCGTCGAGGGAATCAGCATTTCGACGATGGGCCGCTTCGACCAGCCGCCGGCCTTGGCGTCCAGATAGGCCTGGTCCATGTAGGCAAGGCTCGGCGCCATGATGATGCCGGCGGTGTGATGTTCCGCCAGCGCGCGGCCCGGCAACGACGTGAAGTCCGGAAGCTCCGACAAAGCGACGTTCATGCGGAACGTCCCGGATCCGCATCTCCAGCGCGCGATGCGCTCGCGAAAATCCTCATCCAGCACGGCGGGGTCGATCAAGCGTCCGTAGAGAAGCCTGGGGTTCAAATTCGACACCACGCTGCGCGCGCGGATCAACTCGCCGCTCTCGGTCACGACACCGACCGCGCGGCCTGATTCCACCAGCACCTCGCGCACCGGGCTCGACAGCCGGATATCGACGCCGCGTTCGAGCGCCGCCTTCGCCATCGCCTGGGTGATCGCGCCCATGCCGCCGATGGCATGTCCCCAAACGCCCTTCTTGCCGTTGACTTCGCCGAACACGTGATGCAGCAGCACGTACGCCGAGCCCGGCGTGTAGGGACTCGCGTAGTTGCCGACGATGCCGTCGAAGCCGTAGGCGGCCTTGATCGGTGCGCTCTCGAACCAGCCGTCGAGATAATCGCCCGCCGACTGCACGAACAAGCCGAGAAGCTCGCGCCGCATGGGCATGTCCAGCCTCGAGAGGCGCCGGCCGAGCCGCACACCACGCAACAGCTCCGGGATGGACTCGATCCAGCCCGCCGCCGTGACGTTCGGCGGCGTCTCGAGCACCAGGTCGCGCAGAACGTCGGCGATCACATCGAGCCGTGCCCCGTAGGCGGAGAGACGCGATGCGTCGCGCGCCGAGAACTTCGCCACCTCCTCTTCGGTCTTTCCGCCTCCGACCTTCAAATACCGCGCATCGTCCAGAGGCAAGAAATTGGAGATCCGCCGCTCCACCACGCGCAGGCCGTGCCGCGCCAGCTCGAGGTCGCGAATCACCTTCGGATTGAGGAGCGATACCGTATACGAGGCCACCGAGTTGCGGAATCCCGGATGAAACTCCTCGGTGACCGCCGCGCCTCCGACCACGCCTCGACGCTCGAGCACGGTCGCCTTGAGCCCCGCCGCCGCGAGGTAGGCGGCGCACGTGAGGCCGTTGTGGCCGCCGCCGATGATCAATGCGTCGCGAGTGGCGCGCTCAGCCACGCGCGGATCTCGTTCCGGAGGGCCTCGCTCGCTGGGTCAGCAAACGCGGGAACGCTCCGTTGCAGAGCGCGTTGACCCAGTCCTCGCAAAGCGCTATCGCCTCGCGCGGCTTGAAGTTCGCCGGGCTCAAGCTCAATTCCACCCACAAGCCGTCGAGCAGGGCGGACAGCGCGATGGCCGCCTGACGCAGCTTGAAAGGCGGAGCCGCGCCGGAATCGGCCAGCTGTCCGAGCATGGCTTCGAGGATCGAGCGGTATTTGCCGTAGGTCTTGTCGTGAACGGCGCGGATCTCGGGGGAGTGGGCCACCATGCTCCAGAATACCAGCCACACATTGAACAGCTGCGGGTCGAGCAGCTCGGGTGCGAACGAGGCACGAAAGAATCCGCTCAGACGATCGCGCGGCGAGACGGCCTTGTTGTCGGCCTGTGCACGGATCGAGTCCTGCAACGAAAGCGCGAGCGTCTCGTAGGCCACCGCCACGAGCCCCGATTTGCTCGGGAAGTGATGGTTGATCAATCCGATCGAGACGCCGGCGGCGGCACTGATCCGGCGCACCGACACGCCCTCGTGTCCGAACTCCTTCAGGCAGCGCAGCGTCGCTTCCACGAGCGCCTCGCGGCGGACGGCGGGCGTGGCCCGACGAAACTTAGGTACCGCGCGCTTGGTCGCCATGCATGCCCTCGTTATCCTTGTATCCGCCGCAAGCGCCGTGCGCCGCCGTGGTCCTTCGGCATCTTTTATATCACGACCGCTGCGGCACGGAGTTTCCTCCAAGCGTCACACCGGAAAGTCGCGGTTGTACGGGACATCCTTCGGCGTCGCTTCGAACTCGCGGGCGTAGCGATGGCCGCTGTGCACCGCATGCACGATTGCTCCGGGAGCGTGACAGTCGCCGATACATGTCACGGTGGCGATACCTGCTTCCTTCAGATCCGCCGCCCGCGCCGTGAGCGCCAGATGAAGATCGTCATTGGGCTTGCGGATGCCGACCAGCACCAGCGATTTGCATGGAAGGCGCGTTTCAGTCCCCGTGTACACGTCCGCGAGCGAGACCGTCTCGCCGTCGAAGGCGGTCACCCGCTTCAAGGTATGAATGGGCACCCCGGCCTTGGCGAGGGCCCGGTGCACCAGCGGCAATTCGTTGGTCATGAAGGTCCAGGCCGAAGCATTGCCGGCCGTGGTCACGTAGGTGACGCCCCCGCTTTGTCCGGCCAACTGTTCGGCGATGGCGCCCGCCAGATAATAATTGTCGAAGTCGAACACCACGACGGGTCCCTCCGGCACGGTGCCCGCCGCGATGTCGTCCGGCGTGTAGACGGCCGGTCCGGCCAGCTCTCCGACGGGGAACTCGAGCGTCGAAAAAAGCATCCGGCTCCAGCGCGCGCCGGTCGCGATCACGACATGCCGATGCTCCAATCCCAGGATGTCTTCCACCCCGAGCTCGCTCCCCGGATAGAGGCTGACGTTGGGCCGCTCGCGAAGCTGCCCGAGCCGCCAATCGACCACGCGTCCCCACGCGGAGAGGCCTGGAAGCCGGCGCTCGAATCGCAACCGGCCGCCGAGCTCCGTCGCCGCATCCGCGAGGGTCACCCGGTAACCGCGGCGGGCGAGCGTCACCGCGCAGTCGAGTCCGGCCGGACCCGCGCCGACGATCAGGATCGACGAGTCGCTCGCCGGCGGCACGAATCTCTCCGGATGCCAGTTGCGCCGCCACTCCTCGCCCGCGGTGGGATTCTGTGTGCAGCGGACCGGCACGCCGTCGTGCCAGCTCGAGATGCAGATGTTGCATCCGATGCATTCGCGGATCTCGTGCTCCCGGCCCTCGTCGATCTTCCTGGGCAGGAACGGGTCCGCGATGGAAGGCCGGGCGCCTCCGATCAGGTCCAGGATTCCGCGCTTGATCTGCGAGACCATCACATCGGGGGAGGTGAAGCGGCCGACACCGACCACCGGTTTTGGGGTGAGGCGCTTGACGAAATCGATCACCGGCTCGTGACTGCCTTCGGGCGCGAAACGCGACGGTGCGCAGTCGGTGGGGCTCGAATCCATTTTCACGTCCCACAGGTCGGTCGAGTCGGACAGGAGGCCTACCACCTCGTGGGCTTCCGACGGCTGGTTGCGGCCGGGCCGGGCGCGCAGCTCTTCCAGGCTGATGCGCAGGGCCACGGCGCAACGATGGCCGACGGCCTCGCGCGTCACGTCGAGCAGTTCCCGCACCAGGCGCACCCGGTTCTCGATGCTGCCGCCATAGGCGTCGGTTCGGTGATTGTATTCGGGCAACAGGAACTCATAGGGGAGGTATCCCATGCCTGCGTAGACGTACACGATGTCGAATCCCGCCTGCATCGCCCGCCTGGCGCCGGCGGCCTGCCAATTGAGCAAATCTCCGATGTCCGCCGCATCCATGCGCCGCGGGCGCAGGTTTCCCATGAAGCCGATGTGGGTCGACATCCAGGGCATGCCGGACGGCGACAGCGGCGCGATGCGGCTGGTGCGGTTCAAGGTGCACGCACCGCCATGCCAGAGCTCGATGCCGGCGAGAGCTCCGTGGCGATGAACCTCCTCGGTCATCAGGGCATGGGAGCGTATGTCCTTGTCGTCCCACAGCATGGCGAAGGGCAGCGGCGAATCATCCGAGCTCGGGTGCATCGATACCGCGCCGGTGCAGACGACGCCCCAGCCGCCCTCGGCCTTGATGCCGCGGAAGCCGGCGCGCACATGCGGCAGCGCGTTGGTCATGCCGCTGGCGTGCGGCACCTGATAGAAACGGTTGGGAGCGGTCACCGGGCCGATGCGTACCGGTTCGAACAAGATGTCGAAGCGCTGATTGCGCGCCATGGCGGCTCTCCGTTATCGCCCGTGGGGAGGCCGCCGAGAGTAATTGATCGATCGTATAGTAGCAACCGACGCCGGCCGAACCCGGATCGGCGTCGGGGTCAGGCGGCGCGATACTCCCGAAAGCCGACTCCGAGCGCGTTGGCGACCGCTTCGTGCGTCAGCTGGCCGGCGTGCACGTTCAATCCATGTGCGAGCCCCGGGTCCTTCGCGAGCGCGCCCTTCCAGCCGAGATCGGCGAGCGCCTTGACGTACGGCAGCGTGGCATTGGTTAGCGCGAAGGTGGACGTGCGCGGCACCGCCCCCGGCATGTTGGTGACGCAGTAGTGAATCACGCCGTCGAGCACGAAGGTGGGTTCGGCATGGGTGGTGGGGCGGCTGGTTTCGAAGCAGCCGCCTTGATCGATGGCGATGTCCACCAGCACCGCGCCCTGCTTCATGGTCTTGACCATCGCGCGGGTGACGAGCTTGGGGGCCGCGGCGCCCGCGATGAGCACGGCGCCGATCACGAGGTCCGCGTCGCGAACCAGTTCCTCTATCGCATGGGCGGTGGAGTACACCGTCTTCAACTGGCTGCCGAAGATCGTTGACAGCTCGCGCAGCCGCTTCACCGAGCGGTCGACCACCGTCACGTCGGCGCGCAGGCCGACCGCCATCTCGGCCGCGTGCGTGCCGGACACGCCGCCGCCCAGGATCACGACCTTCGCCGGGGCAACGCCGGGCACACCGCCCAGCAGCACGCCGAATCCGCCGTTGGCCTTCTGCAGGCAGTTGGCGCCCACCTGCACCGACATGCGGCCGGCCACCTCGCTCATCGGCGTGAGCAGCGGAAGCGACCCGTCGGATGCGGTGACCGTCTCGTAGGCGATGGCGGTCGAGCCTGACGCCATCAACGCGTCGGCCTGTTCCTTGTCGGCGGCCAGGTGCAGATAGGTGAACAGCGTTTGTCCGGCGCGCAGCATCCTGCACTCCGCCAATTGCGGCTCCTTCACTTTCACGACGAGATCCGCCGCCGCGAAAATATCGGAGGGGCGCATGGCGATGGTGGCGCCCGCCGCCTGGTAATGGGAATCCTCGAAGCCGATCCCTGCGCCGGCGCCTGTCTGGACCACGACGTGGTGCCCGGCATCCACCAACTCGCGCACGCCGGCGGGCACGAGGCCCACCCGATACTCGTGGACCTTGATTTCCTTGGGCACGCCGATTTTCATGGATCGCTCCGCCGGGGATGAGTTTCGAGGCGTATCAGCCTACTCCCGCCGGTAGCCAGAATTTTGCAAAAACCCTCCCAACTGCGCGCCTGGACGACAGAAAATTTCGCCAATTGCCGCAGGATCGCAATAAAATGGCAGATTAGCTCGCCAGGTGGGCGGTTCGCTCGCCAGGCGGGCGGCAGGCAACGGGCGGACGGAGGCATAAGAATGAAACTGGACCGGTACGATCGCGCCATCGTGCAGGCGCTGCAGATCGACGGCCGCATGACCAACAGCCAGCTCGCGGACAAGGTGAGCCTGTCCGAGTCGGCGTGTCTGCGCAGGGTGCGGGCGTTGGAGGAGGCAGGCTTCATCGAGGGATATACGGCGCTCATCAGCCAGCAAAAGGCCGGATGCCCCGTCAACGTGTTCGTGAACATCACGCTCGACCGCCAGGAGCAGGCCTATCTGCATGCGTTCGAGGAGGCCGCACGCAAGGTCCCGGAGGTGATGGAGTGCTACCTCATGTCCGGCGAGTACGACTATCTATTGCGCGTGGTTCTCGCCGATACCGCGGACTTCGAGCGCCTGCACAGCCAGCATCTCACCCGCCTGCCGCACGTGGCCCGGGTTCAATCGAGCTTCGCGCTTCGCACGGTGCAGAAATCCCGCGAGCTGCCGGTGCGCTGAGCCGCAATCCGCCGCCGCTCAGGACTTGGGCTTGAGATTCAGCGAGAAGGCGACCTTCACCGCATTTCCCACCGACTCCGTGCTCTTCAAGTCGCCCTGCCCGACCCCGAAATCCAGGCGCTTCAGCTGCGCGGTTCCGGAGAGGCTCGCGCCCGTCGCGTTCGGCACGAAGGTGAACGCCAGCGGGACATCCCTGGTGACGCCGCGCATCGTCAACGAACCGAGCGCCATATAACCCGACGCGGTCTTGGAAAAGCTTTTCGTCACGTAGTGAGCGGTCGGGAAATGCGCGACGTCGAACAGGTCGGCGCCGTGTATGTTGCCGTCGCGATCCGTGTCGCCCGAATCCTCGGAGGCCATGTCGATGGTCACGTCGAAGTGCGCGCCGGCCAGGGCGTCTGGCGAGAAATCGACGGCGGCGGAGAACTTGTGAAAAACGCCCTTGAATTCCGCTCCGGCCTGCAGACCGGTGAATTCGAGACGGCTGGTTGCCGGGTCCGCGGTGAAGCTGGCCGCCGGCGCCGCGCCGCGCGGTGCGCCGGCGGCGCCGAGCAGGGCGGCGCCGAGCAGGGCGGCGGAAGCGGCCGGAATCGTCGTTCGTCTCATCGGTCTCATCACGGGAACCTCATCGAATTGGCCGCGCCGCGGCTTGGCGCTCCCGGGTGAAGGGGAGCATCCTCAGCAGCACATCGTCGCGGTCCCAGAAGTGGTGTTTGAGCGCCGCCAGTATATGCAACACCGCGACGGTGAACAGCAGCCAGCTCAGGACGTCGTGCGTGGAACGCAGGAAGTTGAATGCGGCTTCATTCTTGCCGATCAGGTTCGGCCAGGTGAACAGGCCGAACCAGCTGACCGAATAATTCTTGGCGGAGGACATCATCCAACCCGTGAGCGGCATCGCGAACAGCAGCACGTAGAACGACACGTGCGAGGCGCGAGCCGCCATGCGTTCGAGCGGACGCATCGCCGAAGGCAACGGTGGCGCGGGATGCCAGAGCCGCCAGGCGAGGCGCAGTATCGCGAGCATCAAGATGGTCATCCCGACGCTCTTGTGGCGGGCGAGAATCGTGAGCTTGCGCACGCCGAGCGGCAGGTGCTCCTGCATCCGGGCGAGCACGAATTGGGTCACGATCAGCGCGGCGATCAGCCAGTGAAGGAATTGCGCCGGCGCACCGTAGCGTACCGGCGGGGTTCGAGTTGGCATGGAAAAGCTCCGCGTGCACACTGCACGCATCCGAGTTTACCAAGAGAGCGCAATGCGCAGCGTCGCGAAACGGCCGGGCGCGGTCATTCTGTGTCTGACGTTGGGCGCCTGTGGCGTCCCCCCGCCGAGGCCGTCCGCCCCGGCGGGGGGACGGTTGCCGGCCGAGTCCACGCCTGCCGTCACGGCCGTCGGGGTCCGTTATCGCATCGACCCCGCGCTCTCGGAGTTGCGCGTGCTGGTGTATCGCGCCGGCGCAATGGCCGCTTTGGGACACAATCACGTGATCTGCACCCGCGGGCTGGAGGGATGGGCGACTTTCAATGGAACTGCGTCGGGCGCGGCATTTGCCGTGACCGTGCCCGTGGCGGACTTCCTGGTCGACGATCCCGGGCGACGGATGGAGGAGGGGGCGGAGTTCGCCGAGGGTGTGACGGATGAGGCGCGCTCGGGCACCGCGCGCAACATGCTCGGTCCCGCCGTCTTGAATGCGGCGGATCATCCCACCCTCACCATCAGGAGCGTCTCGGTGAGCACGGGTTCGGGATCGCCCAGCGCGGGTTCAGGATCGCTCCAGGCTCGCGTGGCGCTCGAGGTGGCGGGGCATGCGTCGACGCTCGTCGTTCCCTTCCTGCTCGAGATCTCGGCTCAGCGGCTGGTCGCGCACGGCGAGCTCGCCGTGCGCCAGTCCTCCATCGGACTGACGCCTTTCAGCGTGTTCCTCGGGGCGTTGAGGGTTCAGGACGAGCTGCGGGTGAAGTTCAAATTCGTGGCGGTTCGGGCGGGGGAGTGAAGCCCGGCGTTCCGGGCGGATGTCGCCAGGTCGCGGACCGCTCCTGCGGCGCATCGACTCACCGCCGCCTCAGGTCTCCCGATCCGGCATCAACAGGATCGGCGTGCCTTCCGGCGCCGTCAGCATCGCGGCGCGCAGCTGACGCAGCGGTCTCGGGACCTGAGCCGAGGGCGCCACGCCCGCCTCGGCAAGCCGCTGCACGGTGCTCCGAACGTCGCCCGCGTCGAACACCAGCGCGGCAAGCGGCAAATGCGCGGGCTCGTAGAGCCCCACGTCGATGGAATCGCTGGTGCACGACACATGCGGCAGCGGCGAGTCGAGCTCGTCCATTCCCACGAAACCGAGCCTCTCCCAGTATTGCTTGGCGTGCTCCACGTCCGCGGACGGCAGCCCTATTTCCAAGAAGTAGCCGCAGAGCGAGGTCTTGGTGGCCTCGCGCTTGGCCGGGCTGAAGGTGCGCGCCTCGACCATCCGCACGGGGTGTCCCGAGGGGTCCAGCCACCCGAGCTCGTTGAAGACATCGTTGCCGAGGCGCCGCCGTTCGAAATGCACGCCGAGGCGCTCGAGCGTCGCGAGGTGGCGGAACAGGTGAGGTTTTACGAAGGTGAGCACCGGGTCGTCCCCGTCGACCCGATGCAGCCCCAGATGAATCCTGCCGTCCGTCACCACGGCATACGGATGGGGCCAGGTCTCTCCGACCTCGGCCTGGGAGAATCCCAGCTTCACGTAGAAATCGAGCGATGCCCGGATGTCCGGGGTGGGGATCGAGTATTCGAGAAAGCGACCGAGCACGGCGATCGACCTCAACCGCAGGCGCCGTGCTGCAACGAGGCGCTGCTCAGCTCACGCCGCCCACGCACACGTACTTGATCTCGGTGTAATCGAGAATCCCGTACTTCGAGCCTTCGCGGCCGGTGCCCGATTCCTTGACGCCGCCGAACGGCGCGACCTCCGTGGATATGATGCCGGTGTTGAGTCCGACGATTCCATATTCGATGGCCTCGGACACGCGCCAGCTGCGCGCGAGGTCGCGGGTGTACAGGTAGGCGGCGAGGCCGAACTCCGTATCGTTGGCCATCTTGATGGCCTCCGCCTCGGTCTTGAATTTGAACAACGGCGCCACGGGCCCGAAGGTCTCCTCGCGCGCCACCAGCATTTGCGGGGTCACGCCGGTGAGGATAGTCGGCTCATAGAAGGTGCCTCCGAGCGCATGCCGCTTGCCCCCCGCCGCCACCTTGGCGCCCTTGGCAAGCGCATCCGCCACGTGCTCCTCCACCTTGGCGATGGCCTTTTCGTCGATCAGGGGGCCCTGCTCGGTCGCGCCCTTCAGCCCATCACCGACCCGCAACTTCGCGACCGCGACCGCTAGCTTGCGCGCGAATTCGTCGTAGACGCCCTCCTGGACCAGCAGGCGGTTCGCGCAGACGCAGGTCTGTCCCGTGTTGCGGTATTTGCTGGCAATCGCGCCTTGGACGGCCGCATCGAGATCGGCATCGTCGAATACGATGAACGGCGCGTTGCCCCCGAGCTCGAGGGACAGCTTCTTGACCGTTCCCGCGCATTGAACCATCAATTTCTTGCCCACTTCGGTCGATCCGGTGAACGTCACCTTGCGGACCGCAGGATTGGTCGTCATCTCGCCCCCGATCGCGGACGCCGAGCCGGTGACCACATTGAACACGCCGGCCGGAACACCCGCGCGCACCGCGAGCTCCGCGAGCGCGAGCGCGGACAGCGGCGTCTGCGTGGCAGGCTTCAGCACCATGGTGCAGCCCGCGGCGAGCGCGGGCCCCGCTTTGCGGGTGATCATGGCCGAGGGGAAATTCCACGGGGTGATGGCGGCCACGACGCCGACGGGCTGGCGCAGCACGAGAATCCGCTTGTCGGCCTGGTGGCCGGGAATCACGTCGCCATACAGGCGCTTGCCCTCCTCGGCGAACCATTCGATGAACGAGGCCGCGTAGGCGATCTCGCCCTTGGACTCGGCGAGCGGCTTGCCCTGCTCGGCGGTCATGAGGGTGGCGAGGTCCGACTCGCTCTGCACGATGAGATCGAACCACCGGCGCAGGATTCCCGCCCGGTCCTTCGCGGTCCTTGCGGCCCACGCCGGCAGCGCCGCGGCGGCTGCCGCGATCGCGCGCCGGGTCTCCACGCTCCCCATGTTCGGAATGACGCCGAGCTTCTCGCCGGAGGCGGGATTGCTCACCGCGAGGGTTCCGCCGCCGTCGGCCGACACCCATTCACCGCCTATCAGACCTTGCTGGCGGAACAGCGCCTTGTCCTTGAGGTTCAAGGGATCGTGGCCGGTGTGGGGTCGTTCGGCGGTCGACTGGGTGGAATGTGCCATGGGGATCGGTCCTGGAATGTTCGTGAGCGGGCTCAAAAGGATAGCGCCCTCCGGCGGTGGCGCTCAACCTGGGCGGGCGGCGGCTCAGCGCTCGAGAATCGCCGTCACGCCCATGCCGCCCGCGGTGCAGATGGAAATCAGCCCGCGTTTCGCCTTGCGCTCGTCCAAGATCTTGGCGAGCGTCGCCACGATGCGGCTGCCGGTCGCCGCGAACGGGTGGCCAATGGCCAGACTGCCGCCCTTCACGTTGAGCTTGGATCGATCGATGGCGCCGAGCGGCGCGGCGAGCCCGAGCTTGTCGCGGCAGAACGCCGGATCGTTCCAGGCCTTGAGGGTGCAAAGCACCTGACCGGCGAATGCCTCGTGAATCTCGTAGAAGTCGAAATCCTGCAGCGTCAGACCGGCGTCCTTCAGCATGCGCGGCACGGCGTAGGCTGGGGCCATCAGCAATCCCTCCTTCTTGTCGACATAGTCGACCGCGGCCACCTTGGCGTAGGCGAGGTAGGCGAGGACGGGAAGATTGCGCTCCCGCGCCCAATCCTCCGATGCGAGCAGCACGGCCGACGCGCCATCCGTCATGGGCGTGGAGTTGCCGGCGGTCAACGTGCCGGCGCCCGAGGAGTCGAAGACCGGCCGAAGCTTCGACAGCTTGTCGAGGCTGGTGTCGCCGCGGATGTTGTTGTCCTGGGATAGCCCGAGATAGTCGCGCACCAGATCCTTGTAAAACCCCTGCGCGTACGCGGCGGCGGCTTTCTGGTGGCTCTCCAGCGCCAGCTCGTCCTGTTCCACGCGACCGATGCCCCAGGTCTTCACCATGAGCTCGGTGCTCTCGCCCATGGACAATCCGGTCCGGGGCTCGGCGGTGCCGGGCAGCACGGGCCGAAAGTGCCGCAAACGCAGTCCGAACCAGGGTCCGGCCCGCTCGCCCGCGGTCTTCCCCCGGTAGCTCTTGAGCAGGAGCTGCTGGAAGGCTTTGGGATACACGACGGGCGGATCGCTCACGGTGTCGACGCCGGCCGCGATGGCGCTGTCGATCTGGCCGAGCGCGATCTTGTTGCCCAACGCGATGGCGGCCTCGAGACTCGTGCCGCAGGCCCGCTGCAGATCGAGTCCGGGGGTTTCGGCCGCGAGGCCCGAACCGAGCACGGATTCGCGGGTGAGGTTCCACTGGCTCGAGTGCTTCATGACGGCACCCGCCGCCACCTCGTCGATTCGAACACCGTTCAGGCCGTAGCGTTCCACGACGCCCCGCAAGGCGGCCGTCAGCATCTCCTGATTTCCCACCTCCGCATACGCGCCATTGCCGCGGGCGAAGGGAATCCGCACACCGCCGATCACGGCAACCCGTCGGGCTGCACTTCCCACAAGCATATGAAACCTCCTGACGCGGACGCCAACGCGGATTATGACTCCAAGGGGACGGCTATAATCGATTGATGACGCGATTTTTGTTCGGGGGCCTTGCCGCCGCCACCCTCTGTATCACGGCCTGCGGCTCCTCCCCGCCGCCGCCACCCCCGGCGCCCGCGCCCACGCGCACGCCATCGGAGCAGCTGCGGGTCCTCGTGGAGCGATATTGGGACGATTATCGGCTGCTCAACCCGCGCCCGATGCCGCAGGGGGCCGCCGTGCGCTTCGACCCGGGCGGCGGTCTCGACATCTCGGCGCAGTTCCTCGCCGATTCGCTGTCCCTGGAGCGCCGCTACCTGGCCGACGTGGCGGCATTGCCGCGCGAGCGTCTGCCCGCCGACGCGCAGTTGACCTACGATTTGTTCAAACGCGACCGTGAGCTCGCGGTCGAGAGCTTCACCTATCCGGCGGAGCTCTCGCCGGTCAATCCCTTCAGGTCGGTGCCCCTGGAATTCGCCCGGACCGGCACGGGCACGGGCGCCTACGCGATCCTAAGCGCGAAGGACCTGGACAACTGGCAGCTGCGGGTCGGGGATTATGTGCGCTGGACCGACGAGGCCATCGCGAACCTGCGCGAGGGGTTGCGTCGCGGCTACGCGGAGCCGCGCGTGCTGGTCGCCGAGGTGATCCCGGTCCTCGGTGCACTGGGCGAGGATTCGCCCTCGAACCCCTTCTACGACCCTTTGCGCTCCATTCCCGGCACGCTGGCGGAGCCCGAACGCGAGCGAATTTCGCAGGCCCTGCAGTCCGGGGTCAGGGACAGGATTCTGCCGGCCTACCGCGCGCTGCGCGATTTTCTGCGCGATCAGTACCTGCCGAGAGCACGGCAGAGCGTCGGATTGTCGGCCGTGCCACTCGGCGAGACCTGGTACGCCTACCTGGTTCGACGCGAGAGCGCGTCGCGCCTGAAGCCCGCGGAGCTGCATGCGATCGGCGTCGCGGAGACCGAGCGTCTGCGCGGGCGGCTGCAATCGCTGCTCGCCGAGGCGGGCTTTACCGGCACCCCCCGGGAGTTCCGCGAGGCGACGCAGCGCGAACCGCGCACGGCGTTCAAAACCGCCGGGGAGCTCTTGAATTTCTACGATCAGCTCAAGGCGGAGGTCGCCACGGCGATCGCGACCGACTTCGAGGGCCTGCCGCAGGGCGATTTCGCGATCCGGCGGCTGGAGCCCTTTCTCGAGTCGACCTCGCCCGCGCTGACCTACCGGCGCGCCGCCAATCGCAATTCCCCCGCCATTTTGTATGTCAATACGGCCGGCATCGAGTCGGCGCCCATCGTGCCGACGACGCCCGAGTTCTTGCGCCGGGCGATCCCGGGATATCACCTGCAGATCTCCATTCAGGGCGAGCGCGGCGGGCTGCCCAGATTCAGGCGCCAGGGCGGCGATCCCGGGTTCGTCGAAGGCTGGGGGATCTATGCCGAGTCTCTCGGGGATCCGCTCGGCCTGTATCGCGACACCGAAGCGAAGTTTGCCGCGCTTGCGGACCAGCTACAGTGCGCCGCGGGGATGGTGGTCGATACCGGCATCCATGCGCTGGGCTGGTCCCGGGATCAGGCGCTCGACTATCTGCGCGCGCAGCTGCCGGTCGACGATGCGGGCGCGAAGAGCGCGGTCGACCGGACCATCGCGCTGCCCGGCGAGGCGCTCGCGTGCGCCATGGGAGCGCGGGCCATCAGGGGTCTGCGTGAACGCGCGGAGCAGAGCCGCGGCTCGAGCTTCGACCTGCGCGCCTTTCATTCGGAGCTGCTAAACGACGGCGCCATGCCCCTCGACATGCTCGACGACAAATTGAACCGTTGGCTGAAAAGCCCGCACTAACCCGGGGACACCGTGCGCTCATCATTCCTTGCAGCCCTCCTTGCCCTGACGCTCGCCGGCGCGGCGCGCGCCGACCTGGCGGCCGACGCGGAGCAGCACGGGGACATCGATCTGTCCGTGACCCTGGATTCCGCGGCGCAGAGCGGCAGCGCCCGCGCCGCGGTGAGAATTCACGCCGACCGCCCCACCGTCTGGGCGCTGCTCACGAACTGCGCGAGCGCCCTCAAGCTCGTCCCGGGGCTCGCCGAGTGCACGGTGGTCGGGACCGCGCCCGATCACTCCTGGCAGCTGATTCGACACGTGGTCGACTATTCCTGGTACGTTCCCAGGCTGACCTTCGTGTTTCGCGCCGATTATGCCTATCCCGAGCGGGTCTCGATCCACCGGGTATCGGGCGACCTGCGGGTGCTCGAGGGTTCGTGGTATCTGCAGAAGGACGGCGATTTCACCATCGCCCATTACTCGCTGGCGCTGGCCCCGGGATTCTGGGTCCCGCACTGGCTGATCAAGGCGGCTCTGCGGCATGATCTGCCCAAGATGCTGCGCGCGCTTCGCTCGCTCGCTGAAGCTCCGGCCTAAGCGCCGCGATTTTCGCAACAAGGGATGGTACCCATGACAAGCAGCGTGTTATGCCGGGCGGTTCCGATCGCGGCCCTTCTGGCCATGCTTGGCCTCGCGGCCTGCGAGCGCGAGCCCGAGGCCGTGATCGCTCCGCCGCGCGTGAAGCAGGTTTTCCACCTCAACGGCTACGAGAAGGATTTCGGCTACTCGCAGGCGGTGCTGGTCGACAAGACGCTTTACGTGTCGGGGACCGTGTCCGTGGATGCGAACGGGCGTCTGGTGGCGGCCGGAGACATGGCCGGACAGATGCGCGCCGCCTACGCCAACATCCGGCGCACGCTGGCCGCTCACGGGGCTGACTTCGACGAGGTGGTCAAGGAGACGATTTACACGACCGACATGGACGCGCTGCTCAAGTCGTCCGACGTACGGCTCGAGTATTACGACAAGGAGCGTCTGCCGACGGTGTCCTGGGTGCAGGTGCAGCGGCTCGTCGACCCGGGGTTCCTGGTCGAAATCGAGGTTGTCGCCGAGCTGCCGTGATCGGGCTGGTATCCTAGCCGCGTTGGCGGGTCATCGGACCCTGCAGGGGCGTGATGCGTAAAGTGGTCGACAGGAAATTCGAGAAGAGGCTCGCCGGACTCGTGAATTGCGGGGAGCGCGGGGTGTTGCGCGGCGGCCGCAAGGGCGTGGAGAAGGAATCGCTGCGCGTGTCCCCGTCGGGCGAGATTGCCGGGACCCGCCATCCGCCGGCGCTCGGCGCGCCGCTCACCAATGAGCACATCACCACCGACTTCTCCGAGGCGCTGATCGAGCTGGTCACGCCGCCATTTCAGGAGAGCTGGGAGCTCCTGCAGTATCTCTGCGACATTCATCAGTTCGTCTACCGGCATCTGCAGGATGAAATGCTGTGGGCGACCAGCATGCCCTGCGTGTTCTCCGGCGATGACGGAATTCCCCTCGCGCAGTTCGGCGCCTCGAACGTCGGTCGCATGAAAACCATCTATCGGCATGGTCTCGGCATGCGGTACGGCCGGACCATGCAGGCCATCTCGGGCGTGCATTTCAATTACTCGTTTCCCGCGAAGCTCTGGGATGTGCTGCAGGACATGGAGGAGTCGAAGCTGCCGCGCCAGGATTACGTTTCCGAGCGATATTTCGGGGTGCTGCGCAATTACCGGCGCTTCGGCTGGCTCATCCTGTACCTGTTCGGCACCTCGCCCGCCGTGTCGAGGAGCTTCTTCGGCGGCCGCGATCCCGAGCTGCCGTCGCTGGACGCCGATACGGTCTATGAACCGTATGGGACGTCGCTTCGCATGAGCGATGTGGGCTATCGCAACAAGAATCAGGCGACGGTGAGCGTCTCGGTCAACAGCCTCGGCGACTACGTTCGAGATCTCTCGCAGGCGATCAGCACGCCGTATCCGCCTTACGAGAAGCTCGGCGTCAAGGTCGACGGCAGATATCTGCAGCTGAATGCCAACATCCTGCAGATCGAGAACGAGTACTACAGCTTCATCCGGCCGAAGCGCGTCGCGACCTCCGGCGAGCGGCCGACGAAGGCATTGCGCCGCGCCGGCGTCGAGTACGTGGAGGTGCGCGCCCTCGACGTCAGCGCCTTCGATCCCGTCGGCGTCAACCAGAACAAGCTGCGCTTCCTGGAGGCATTCCTGGCCCTGTGCGTGCTGTCGGAGTCCGAGCCGATCAGCCGGGGCGAGCAGGAGGCGCTCGACGCCAACCATTTGAAGGTGGCGCGCCGCGGAAGAGAGCCCGGCCTGCGCCTCGATCGCGACGGCCGCGACGTGCCGATGTCGCAATGGGCCGCCGAGCTGCTCGAGCGCATGCAGGGCATCGCCGAAATGCTGGATCACGGGGAGCCCTCCCGGCCCTACCAGGCGGCGCTCGAGCAACAGCGCGCCAAGATCGACGACGTCGATCGGACACCTTCGGCGCGCTTGCTGACCGAGATGCGCCAGACCGGCGAGTCGTTCTTCCAGCTCGCCCAGCGGATGTCCAAGATGCACAAGGATTATTTCCTCGATCTTTACCCGCCGAACGAGCGCCGGCTGGCGGAGTTCGCTGCGGCGGCGCAAGAATCGCACGAGGAGCAGGCGCGCATCGAGGCGGCGGACAAGTGGGATTTCGACACCTACCTGGCGCACTACCTCGCGGATTGACCGGCATCGCCGGGGAAAGCCCGCCGCCCGGGTTTTTTTGACATAAAACGGAGACTTGGCGCTCGCTATTTTCCTGCCAACGTGTGGTGCACTTCATGGAGGAGCCCACGGTTGATGGGTAGGGTGGATCGCAATGATCAAAGGCAACGCTCTTCCACAGGCAGATCTGCCTGATTCACCGTACGCACGGCAGCTCAAGGCGGGATTTCCCTGGCTCAACTTCGGGCCGGAGCTCGAGTCCGTGTATCGGCAGACCGTGCTCGAGGAGCATCAGCCGTACATCCGCGTCAATCTCTGCCTGGTGATCGTCGCCATCGGCGTGGTGTCCGCCATGCGGTTCTCCTCGCCCGGGACCTCGATCAGCGTCATTCCCGTCGTGCTGCGTCTGCTGGTGATGGTTCCGATGGCGGTGCTCTGCCTCGCGGCAACGTTCTGGGCGCGCAGACACCGGTTTTACCGGCCGTTGTCGCTCACCACCGCCCTGGTGGGCGGCGGCTGCGTGGTGGCCATCCAGGTGGTCGCCGAGTTCGGAGGGGCATCGATCGTGGTGCCGCGCCTGGAAATGTATGCGATCGCCACCTATTTCATGCTGGGCCTGATGTTCTATCAGGCGCTGGCGCTGAACCTGGCGGTCGCACTCGCGTATCTCGCCGCGGGCACCGTGCTCAATCTGCCGGGACGGGAATTCGCCTTCGACATGATGTCGGTCGCGGCCGCGAACGGATTTTGCGCCTCGGTCGCCTATATCAACGAAAAAACCAGCCGGATGCGGTTTCTCGAGGCCGCCCTGCTGCGCGAGCTGGTCGCACGCGATGGCTTGACCGGCATCCAGAATCGACGCATGTTCGATCATCATATCCAGCGCGCATGGAGCCAGGCGGTGCGCGACGCCCAGCGGGTCGCGGTGCTCCTGGTCGACATCGATTGCTTCAAGGATTACAACGATCGCTACGGTCATCAGGCGGGCGATGAGTGCCTGCGTGCGGTTGCGGTGTCCTTGAGCCAGTGCGCGCGCCGGCCGATGGATTTCGTCGCCCGCTACGGCGGCGAGGAGTTCGCCGTCATCCTGTACGAGGCGACACGGGAATACGTGGCCGAGGTGCTCACCCGCATCCAGCGCTCGATCGCCGAACTCAACATCCCCCATGAGGCCTCGCGGGTCGCGAGCCGCCTGACGGTCAGCATCGGCGCCGCGTTCGTGCTGCCCGGGGCCAATCGAACCCATGAGGGCCTGATTCAGCTCGCGGACGAGGCGCTGTACAGCGCGAAGGAGCAGGGACGCAATCGCCTCGTGGTGCTCGAAGCCGAGTACCACACTCTGCGCACCGGGCGCTTCGAGCGGCGCGGCGTGCAGCGCTCGGCCTGATTCAGGGTCCGGGAGCCGGCGTGCGGTATATGTCGATTTTCGCGCTGCCGCCCGACACGCGGCTGGCGCGGAACATGCCCTCGGAGTTGAACTCCATTTCGACCCGCCCCGCGCGGTCGATGGCGATGACCCCGCCTTCGCCGCCGATCGCCGGCAGTTCCTCCATCACCACCTCCTGAACCGCCCGGGCGAGCGTGCGGCCGCCGAAGCGCACGCGCGCGCAGATGTCGTGCGCCACCGCGGCGCGGATGAACATCTCGCCGTGCCCCGTCGCCGACACCGCGCAGCTGCGGTCGTCGGCATAGGTGCCCGCGCCGATCAGCGGTGAATCGCCGATCCGCCCGAATCGCTTGCCGGTCATGCCGCCGGTCGACGTGGCCGCCGCGAGGCGGCCACGGGCATCGAGCGCGACCGCGCCGACGGTGCCCACGTGCGAAATGGTGAGCGGCGAGACGCCGACGTCGCCGCCCCGGATGCGCTCGAGCTGGCGCCAGCGGGCGGCGGTGTGGAAATAATCGGGGCCGACGAACTCGAACCCGCGCGATGCCGCGAACTCCTCGGCGCCGGTTCCGCTTAGAAAGACGTACTCGGAGTGTTCCATCACCGCGCGCGCGAGCTCGACCGGATTTCGGATGCGGGTCAGGCCGCACACCGCGCCCGCCGCGAGGGTTGCGCCGTCCATGATGGAGGCGTCCAGCTCGTTGCGTCCGTCGAGCGTGAACACGGCGCCGCGTCCGGCATTGAACAGCGCGTCGTCCTCGAGCGCCGCCACGGCCCTCGTCACGGAATCGAGGCTCGAGCCCGAATCCTCGAGCACCGCGAAGCCGGCCGCGAGCGCAGCGCCTAGAGCGGCGCGATATTCCGCTTCCCGCGCCGCGCTCATCTCCGCCCGCGGCAGGGTCCCGGCGCCGCCATGAATCGCCAAACCGAACATGCGTTGAATCACTTTCCCTGGTCTGTTTCTCTGGCCGCTGGCTTGGAGCAAGGCTATCATCAATCAGAAATGAATCCATTCCCAAAGATCGGCCACATCAAGAGCCTGCTCATCGCGAACCGCGGTGAGATAGCCATTCGCGTCATGCGCGCCGCCGCGGAGCTCGGCCTGCGCACCGTCGCGATCCATTCGCGCGAGGATCGCTTCTCGCTGCACCGGACCAAATCGGACGAGGCCTACCTGGTCGGCGACGGCAAGGGCCCGATCGATGCCTATCTGGACATTCCCGACATCATCCGCGTCGCCACCGAGGCACGCGTCGACGCGGTGCATCCCGGCTACGGATTCTTGTCAGAAAGTCCGGAGTTCGCGGAGGCCTGCGCTGCGGCGGGGCTCATTTTCGTGGGGCCGCTCCCCGATACCATGCGCAAGCTCGGCAACAAGGTCGCCGCGCGCAACCTTGCGGTGAGCGCCGGGGTCCCCGTCATGCCGGCGACGCCGCCGCTGCCGCTGGACGAGGCGGAGGTGCTCGCCATGGCGCGCGACGTGGGTTTTCCGGTCATGCTCAAGGCGAGCTGGGGCGGTGGCGGACGCGGCATGCGCATCGTCGAGGACGATCGCACGCTCATCGAGACCGTCGCCGCGGCGCGGCGCGAGGCCAAGGCGGCGTTCGGCAAGGACGAGGTGTACCTGGAGAAGCTGGTGCGGCGCGCGCGGCATGTGGAGGTGCAGATACTCGGCGACTCGCACGGCAACCTCGTTCATCTCTTCGAGCGCGACTGCACGGTGCAGCGGCGCAATCAGAAGGTGGTGGAGCGCGCCCCGGCGGTGTTCCTCAGCGACGCAGAGCGGGGCGAGCTGTGCGAGGCGGCGCTCAAGATAGGGCGTGCGGTCAATTACCGCGCCGCCGGGACGGTCGAGTTCCTGCAGGACGCCGACACCGGCAGGTTCTACTTCATCGAGGTCAATCCGCGCATCCAGGTCGAGCACACGGTCACCGAGTGCGTGACCGGCATCGACCTGGTGAAGGCCCAGATCCGCATCGCCGGCGGAGCGCGGATCGGCACCCCGGAGAGCGGCGTGCCGGCCCAGGAGGACATCCGGGTCAGCGCGCACGCCCTGCAGTGCCGCGTGACGACGGAGGATCCGGAGAACAATTTCGTGCCCGACTATGGCCGGGTGACGGCCTATCGCAGCCCCGCGGGCTACGGCATCCGGCTGGACGCCGGCACCGCCTATTCGGGGGCCATCATCACGCGTTTCTACGATTCACTGCTGGTGAAGGTGACGGCGTGGTCGCCGACCGCCGAGGAGACCATCGCGCGCATGCACCGCGCGCTGTGGGAGTTCCGCATCCGCGGCGTGGTGACCAATCTGCGCTTTCTCGATCAGCTCATCATGCATCCGCAGTTCGCGCGGGGCGACTACACCACCCAGTTCATCGACCAGACGCCGGAGCTGTTCCGCATCCCGAGAAAGCGCGACCGCGCGACCCGCCTGCTGTCGTTCATCGGCCATGTGATCGTCAACGGCAACCCGGAGGTCATCAAGCGCGACGCCAGGCCGAAGATGCCGGTTTTCCCGCGCCTGCCGCGCGCCGCGCCGGCGTCCCCGCCGCCGGCGGGCTGCAAGCAGAAGCTCGACGAGCTGGGTCCCGCGAGTTTCGCGCAATGGATGCTCTCGGAGAAGCGGGTTCTGTTCACCGACACGAGCATGCGCGACGCCCATCAGTCGCTGCTGGCGACGCGCCTGCGAACCCACGACATGGCCGCGATCGCGCCGTATTACGCGGCCCTGCTGCCGCAGCTGTTCTCGGTCGAATGCTGGGGCGGCGCGACGTTCGACGTGGCGTTGAGATTCCTCAAGGAGGATCCGTGGGCGAGGCTCGCCGCGTTCCGCGAAGCGATGCCGAACCTCCTGCTTCAGGCGCTGCTGCGGTCGGCGAACGCGGTGGGATACGCCAACTACCCGGACAACGTGGTGCGCTACTTCATCGCGCAGGCGGCCGCCGCCGGCATCGACGTGTTCCGGGTGTTCGACTGCCTGAACTGGGCGCCGAACATGAAGGTGACCATCGAGGCGGTGCTGGCGGCGGATCGGCTGTGCGAGGCCGCGATCTGCTACACGGGCAATCTCTCGAATCCCCGCGAGACCAAGTACGGCCTCGAGTACTACCTCGGGATCGCGCGCGAATTGAAGGCCATGGGCACCCACGTGCTCGGCATCAAGGACATGGGCGGACTCTGTCAGCCGCGCGCCGCCGCGACGCTGGTCAAGGCGCTCAAGGAGGAATTCGGGCTGCCGATCCATTTCCACACGCATGACACCTCAGGCATCGGCGCGGCCAGCGCGCTCGCCGCCATCGAGGCGGGCGCGGATGCGGTCGACGGCGCCGTCGATGCGCTGTCCGGCCTCACGTCGCAGCCGAATCTGGGATCGATGGTCGAGGCGCTGCGCTTCGGTCCGCGCGACTCCGGTCTCGATCCGGACCACCTGAGGACGATATCCGCCTACTGGGAGCAGGTGCGCCGCGGCTACGTCGCCTTCGAGAGCGACATCCGTTCGGGGGCCTCGGAGGTGTACGTGCACGGCATGCCGGGCGGCCAGTACACCAATCTGCGCGAACAGGCGCGCTCCCTCGGCATCGAGGAACACCGCTGGCCGGAGGTCGCCCAGGCCTATGCGGAGGTGAATCGGATGTTCGGCGACATCGTGAAGGTGACGCCGACCTCCAAGGTGGTGGGCGACATGGCCATCATGATGGTCACCAGCGGATTGACCCCCGAGGCGGTGCTCGACCCGCAGGTGGACGTGGCATTCCCCGAGTCGGTGGTGCAGCTGTTCCGCGGCGATCTCGGGCAGCCGGCGGGCGGCTTTCCGGCGGATCTTCAGAAAAAGGTTCTCGGGCTCCAAATACCGCTGACGGTGCGCGCGGGCGAGCTGCTGCCGGCCGCGAATCTGGAGGCGGAACGGGCAGAGGCGCAGGCCCGGATCGGGCGCGCGGTGACCGATTTCGATCTGGCGTCCTATCTCATGTACCCGAAGGTGTTCACGGACTACGCCGCCAATCGGGCGAGTTACGGGAACGTGAGCATTCTTCCCACCTCGGTGTTCTTTTATGGGATGCAGCCGGGCCAGGAGATCAACATCGATCTCGAGCGCGGCAAGACGCTGATCCTGCGCTATGTGGCGACCAGCGATGCGCACGAGGATGGCACCCGCACGGTGTTCTTCGAGCTCAACGGCCAGCCGCGGCCGATCCGCGTGCCGGACTCGAGCCAGGTGGCCAAGCGTCCACCGCGCCGCAAGGCGGAGGCGGGCAATCCCAAGCACGTCGGCGCGCCGATGCCCGGCACCATCGGCACCGTGGCCGCGCGCGCCGGCCAAAGCGTCAGCCGCGGCGATACGCTGCTGACGCTCGAGGCCATGAAAATGGAAACCACCGTGCGCGCCGAGCAGGACGGCGCGATCAAGGAGGTCCTGGCGAAGCCGGGTCAGGCCGTCGACGCCAAGGATCTGCTCGTGGTGGTCGAATGAGCCCCCGTCAGCCCTGTTGCTCGGGCACGGTGACCTCCAATCCATCGAGGCCGGCGGTGATCGGTATCTGACAGCTGAGGCGGCTGTTCTCACGCGGATGCCAGGCGTTCTCGAGCATGCCCTCCTCCATCTCGCCGCGGGGCTCGAGCTTCCCCAGCCAGGACGGAGATACGTACACGTGGCACGTGGCGCAGGCGCAGGCGCCGCCGCATTGCGCCACGATTCCGTCCACCCCGTTCTGGCGCGCGGCCTCCATCAGGCTGATGCCGGCGGGCGCCGAAATCTCGCGCCGCTCTCCCGAGGGCTCGATGAACACGACCTTCGGCATCAGACGGCGTCTTTCAGCGCGATTCCAGGATCCGCGAGCTTGTCGGGATCGGGCTTCGCCCGTTCGGCGATCATCTTGCGGGCGGCCATGTAATCCTTGGAGTGGTTGACGGCTTCGAGCGCGATCAGCTCGCCACCCTTCAGGTAGCACACGCTGAAGCCGCGGGTCGCCGGGTCGCCGCGCAGCACCTGCTGATCGAAGCCCTGGGACAGGCCGACGATCAGCAGCTTGTTGTCGAACTGATCGGACCAGAACCACGGAACCCGGTCGTGCACCGTCGGGCGGTCCAGCATGTTGAGGGCGGCCGCCTTGCCCTGCTCGAATGCATTGTCCACCGATTCGAGCCGAACGCGCATGCCGAAGCGCAGCGATGGGTGATTGGTGCAATCGCCGGCGGCGTAAATCGCGGGATCGGCGCTGCGACAATATTCGTCGACGACGATGCCGTTCTCGCATTGCAGTCCCGCCTCCGCCGCGAGCTCGGTATTGGGGATCGCGCCCACGCCGACGATCAGCATGTCGGCCTCGTAGCTCGAGCCGTCCGCGCACACGACCCGCTCCACCGTCCCCGTCCCCTCGAGCCGAACCACCCGTGTGTTGCAGACGATCTTGACGCCCTGGGTCCGATGCTCGTGGGCGAAGTACTCCGACACGCTGGATGCGACCACGCGATTCATCACCCGATCGGCCATCTCGAGCGCCGTCACGGCACAGCCGAGCTTGCGGGCCGTCGCCGCCGTCTCGAGGCCGATGTAGCCGCCGCCCACGATCACCACGCGCGCCCCGGGCCTCAGCCCCTGGCGAATCCGGGCGACGTCGCCGATGCCGCGCAGGTAATGCACGCCCGGAAGCTCCGCGCCCGGGCAGCTCAACGTGCGCGAGCGGGCGCCGGTCGAGAGCATCAGCCGGTCATAGGCGATCTGCGCGCCGTCCTCGAGGACCACCCGGCGCGTGTCCCGGTGGATCCGGGCCGCCGCCTTTCCCAGCTTGAGCTCCACCCGGTGCCCGTCGTAGAACGCCTGATGCCGGAACGGCAGACGGTCGGCCGCCAGGTCGCCTGCCAGGAATTGTTTCGACAGGGGAGGCCGTTGATACGGGAGGTGGGGCTCGTCGCCCACCAGCACCAGGGGGCCGTCAAACCCCTCGCGGCGCAGGGTATCGACCGCCTGCGCGGCCGCCTGTCCGCCGCCGATGATGAGGATCGTGGTAGTCATGGGTGAATAGTAATAGGATTGCCTGGCAAGGCCCAATGCTCGCGGAGTCCTCGAATGAAATTGATCACTGCCATCATCAAGCCCTTCAAGCTGGACGACGTTCGTGCGGCGCTGTCGGAAATCGGGGTATCGGGCATGACCGTCACCGAGGTGAAGGGGTTTGGACGGCAGCGCGGGCATACCGAGCTCTACCGGGGCGCGGAGTACGTGGTGGATTTCGTGCCGAAGACCCGGATCGAGGTGGCCGTGAAAAACGAGCTCGTGGACCAGGTGATGGAGGCCATAGTCGGGGCGTCCAAGACCGGCAAGGTCGGCGACGGCAAGATTTTCGTGACCGATATTCTCCGCGTTCTGCGCATCAGGACCGGCGAGACGGATAACGCCGCCCTTTGACCGAGTGCGCGGTCCCGTAACCGGGAACTCCGCCGAGTGACCGACCCGGCACGTTGGGTCCGCCTCTCCGCCACCCCGTTGGGCTGCCTGGCATGGAGCCTGCTGCTGCTCGGCGCCGGCTGCCCGGGTCCCGCGCAGGGCGCCAAGCTGACCGACAAGCAGCGCACGCAAATCGCGGAGCCGCGGCCCCCCGGACTGCCGACCGATGCCGAATTGGAGGCCGCGGGCGCCGTGATCGGCAAGGTCGAGATCGACATCCGCAATATTTTCGATCAGAGCGATCCCCGCGAGAACTCGGGTCTGTACAGGCTCGCCGACCGGCTTCACATCCGCACCAAGCCGGCCACGATCCGCGCCCAGCTGCTGTTCAAGAGCGGCGACCGCTACAGCGCACGAAACCTCGCCGAAACGGAGCGCAATCTGCGCACGTTGGTGTTCATCTACGACGCCCACGTCGTTCCGGTGCGCTTCCACGACGGCAAGGTCGATGTGCGGGTGATCACCCGGGATGTCTGGACCTTCGATCCCAACATCTCCTTCGGCCGCACCGGCGGCTCCAACTCGACCAGCGCCAGCCTGCAGGAGGAGAACTTTCTGGGATGGGGCAAGCAGCTGGAGGTCGGACGGACCAGCGATGTGGACCGCACCAGCAAGATCGCGGAATACTCGGATCCCAACGTGCTCGGATCGCGCTGGACCGGCGCGCTCGCCTACGTCGACTCGAGTGACGGCAACCAGCGCATGGCCGCGCTGTCGCAGCCCTTCTACTCCTTCGATACGCGTTGGAGCGCCACTCTGGCGGCGCAGAGCTACGACCGGACGATCTCCCGCTATTTTCTGGGCAACATCGCCGACCAGTTCAATGACAACGAGGAGACCTATCTGATCGGCGGCGGGGTCTCCACCGGGCTCGTCGACGGATGGACCAAGCGGCTGCTGTTCGGCATGTACTACGATCGCAACGAGTTCCTGCCCACTCCGGCGACCACGCTGCCGGCGAGGCCGCTGCCCGCTCCGCGAACGCTGTCCTATCCTTTCGTGGGCTTCGACATCCTCCAGGACAAGTACGGCAAGGCGGGCGATGAGAACCAGATCGGCAAGACCGAGGATTTGTACTTCGGAACGGAGGTCACCGGCGAGCTCGGCTATTCGGACGCCATCTTCGGCGCCAATCGCGACGCGCTCCTGATCAAGAGTGCGGTGAACCATGGCGTCGAACTGCCGCACCAGCAGCAGCTGTTCTTGAACGCGGACTTTTCCTCGCGGTTCGAGAGCGACCATGCGCGCAATCTGATCAGCGATGCGGCCGCAAAGTACTACTGGCGCTGGCGCCCGGACTGGCTGCTGTACGCATCGCTGTCGGGGACCGCCACGCACGCGCTCGATCCGGACGTGCAGCTGCTGCTGGGAGGCGACAACGGACTGCGCGGCTATCCGCTGCGGTACGAGGCCGGCACCTCGCGCGGTCTGTTCACGCTCGAGCAGCGCGTGTTCACCGATTGGTATCCGTTCAGGCTGGTGCGCGTGGGCGCCGCGCTTTTCACGGATGTGGGCAGAACCTGGGGCACCGGGGTGGTGGGCAACAGCAATCTGGGGATGCTGAGCGACGCCGGCTTCGGCCTGCGGCTCGGCAACGCCCGCTCGGGCCTCGGCAACGTGCTGCACATCGACTTCGCGTTCCCGCTCAAGGACGTTCCCGGCAACGCCAAGTTCCAGGTGTTGGTGCAGACGATGCAGAGTTTCTAGCGTGCCGCCCGATCGGGCCTTGCGCTCAAGGATCGGCTGACTTGCGCCGGCTCCAAAGCCACAGGAAGCCGATGCACACGGCGAAGTTGAGCACCCACCAGCCGAGCTGGCGCGAGCTGTTCCTGTCGCCGGAGGGCTGCGCGCCTGTGGCAGCCAGCGTTCCCTTGAGCTCCTCGCGTTTGTCGCCCAGGGTCACCAGGAACTCGATCGAGGCGGGACCCGGCAGGTTCAGATCCGGGGTCTGGATGGAATAGCTTCCATCGGCTTCCGCGACCGCGGGGTGCGTGGTTCCGCGCAGCATCACGGCGAGCGCCGCGTTGCCGACCGGCGCATTGTCGATGATGCGGCTCAGATGCACCGCCATGCGGTCCCCCTGCACCGTGCCGACCGCGAGCAGATCCGGCGAGCGGGCCTCGACGCGCGCGGTCGGCGCGGAGGGGGTCTCGGCCCCGGCGAGGGAGGCGAGCAGCAGGGCCACGAGCGCGAACATTGCCGGGAATGGAAGAAGCGCCCAGGCCCTCGTCAAAGCAGCCAGCCCCAGATGCCGAGCGCGATTCCGGCGGCGGCGGACAATGTGCCGAACAGGGGAAACAGCAGGTTGCGCGCCAGGAAAAACAACGAGCACAGCACGAGTCCGAGCTCGAGCAACCCCTCGCCGATGTCGAAACGCAACGCCCGTTGTTCCTCGTTTTCGGTCAGGGCCTCCTTGGCCTTCGCATCGGATTCCAGCCCGAGCGCATCGTCCGCGTATTTCTGACGCGCCGCCTTGAGCTTCTGCAGCGATGCCGCGGCCCGGGCCGGATCGGCGGCGAGGCTGTCGAGCAGGGTCGCCGCGACGTCCGAGGTGTTCTCGCGGATCTTCTTCGCCTGATAGTAGGCCCAATCGTCGTTCGCCTCGGTCCGGTAGATGACGGCCTTGGTATGCGCGCGATGCGAGGCGATGGTGACGACGGACAGGAAAATGCCGACCACGCCGACCAAAATGCCGACGCGGCGGCTGTTCGGATCGGCCGCGTGCTCGGGTGTAAGTTCGATTTCGGTCATGGTTGACGATTATCCTCGAGGTGGGTCATGTTCGGTGTGGCTCATTTCACAGCGTGCAATCGCGGATTTGCACGCGAGATGCCGAGGACGCCGGAGCGGACCACTTCGACGATCTGGCCGAACGCGGCGACGTTGGCGATGAACTCGCCGATCTCGACCTCGGTGCTGGCGAGCTCGACGATGTAGCTGGAGGGATGCGGCGATAGCACCCTGCCGCCGATGCGCCGCAGAAGTCCCTCGACCGCCCCGACGTGATCGGGGGAGAGCTGCAGTTTGATCAGCAGCAGCTCGCGCGCCAGGTGGTCCCCGCTGGTCATGTCCTCGACGGCCACCACGTCGACGAGCTTCTGCAGCTGGGCATTGATCTGCGCGATCACCGAATCGGAGCCGACGGTCACCAGGGTGATCCGCGAGACGGTGGGATCGTTGGTGGGGGCCACCGACAACGACTCGATGTTGTAGCCGCGGCTGGAAATCAGGCCGGTGACGCGGGTGAGCGCCCCGGCCTCGTTCTGCAGAAGTATCGCTATGAGGTGTCGCATGGTCCCCGGAAGGATACGGGAGCGCGGCACTTGGGCGCCAGGGCGAGAACTGCTAGGCTTTGCCGGTGAAAGATCCCGGCCACATCGTCAGTCAAGGTGCGCACCCCCGGGCCGGAGCCGGCATGACGGGCGCTGAAATGCTCGTTCAGGTGCTGGCGGACGAAGGCGTCGACACGATTTTCGGGTATTCGGGCGGCGCGATTCTGCCGATTTACGATGCGGTGTTCCGCTACAACCTCGAGCACGCGGCCTCCATGCCGCTCATCGTTCCGGCCAATGAGCAGGGCGCCGGCTTCATGGCGGCGGGATATGCGCGCGCGAGCGGCCGGGTCGGCGTTGCGCTGGTGACCTCCGGGCCCGGAGCCACCAATACCGTCACGCCCGTGAGGGACTGCCAGGCCGACTCCGTGCCCATCGTGGTCATCTGCGGGCAGGTAGCCACCACCGCGATCGGCACGGACGCGTTCCAGGAGGCCCCCGTGCCCAGCATCATGGGCGCGGTGGCGAAGCACGTGTTCCTGATCACCGACCCGACCAAGCTGGAGGCCACGGTCCGCACCGCCTTCGAGATCGCGCGCACCGGGCGCCCGGGCCCGGTGGTGCTCGACATCCCGAAGGACGTGCAGAACTGGAAAGGGGTGTTCCACGGCTCCGGACGGCTGCCGATTCCCGGCTACCGCCAGCGCATGAACCGCCTGGAGGCGTCGAAAATGCCGGAGGCGGCCTGCGCCTCGTTCTTCGCCGCCCTGGCGAAGTCCGAGCGTCCCCTGATCTACGCCGGGGGAGGGGTGATCAATGCGGGAGCTTCGCAGGCACTGCGGGAGTTCTCGCGGGAATTCCACATCCCCGTGGTGACGACGCTGATGGGGATCGGCGCGGTCGACACGACCGATGCGCTGTCCATGCGCATGCTCGGAATGCACGGTGCGGCGTTCGCGAATTACGCCGTCGACGACTGCGATTTCCTGATGGCCGCGGGGGCGCGTTTCGACGACCGGGTGGCCGGCAATCCACCCAAGTTCGCGAAGAACGCGAAATTCATCGCCCACTTCGACATCGACGCCTCGGAGATCAACAAGGTCAAACGGGTGGATCTGAGCCATGTCGGGTTGATGCCGGAGGCACTGAAGACGCTCCTCGAGTACGGCAGGCGTCTGGGCCTCAAAAACGACTTTTCAGCGTGGCGCGATCGTTGCGCGGAGCTGCGCAGCCGCCACGCCATGAATTACGATCGGGAAAGCGCGTTGATCCAGCCTTACTACGTGATCGAGGAGATCAACCGCTTGACCCGCGGCGAGGCGGTGATCTCGACCGGGGTCGGTCAGCATCAGATGTGGGCAGCCCAGTACTTCGATTTCGCGAGCCCGCGGCTGTGGCTCACGTCCGGCAGCATGGGCACCATGGGTTTCGGTTTGCCGGCGGCGGTCGGGGCTCAATTCGCGCAGCGCAAGAGGCTCGTGATCGACATCGACGGCGACGCCAGCATCCGCATGAATCTGGGCGAGCTCGAGACCGTCACCACCTACGATCTGCCGATCAAGGTCGTCGTGCTCAACAACTGCGGCGACGGCATGGTGAAACAGTGGCAGAAGCTGTTCTTCAAGGGCCGATTGAGCGCAAGCGACAAGAGCCTGCACACCAAGGACTTCGTCAAGGCCGCGCTCGCCGACGGGTTCAAATTCGCGAAGCGGCTCGACAAAAAGGCGGATGTGCCGCGCGTCGTCGAGGAGTTCATCCGCTTCGAGGGCGCCGCGTTCCTCGAGGTCATGATCGATCAGGACGCCGGCGTGTATCCCATGGTGGGCCCGGGACAGGCCTATGACGAGATGATCACCGGCGAGCACATCGCTTCGCGCAACCAGGTCGAGATCAAGACGCCGGGCGCTTCGGAGATGTTCTAGGCGTCACCAGACGCCCGTGTTCGGCATGCTCGTCCATGGTTCGGCGGGCGTGAGCGCGCTTCCGGCCTGCAGCAGTTCGATGGAGATTCCGTCGGGGGAGCGGACGAAGGCCATGCGGCCATCGCGGGGCGGACGGTTGATCGTGACGCCGTGCTTCATCAGGCGCTCGCACGCGGCGTAGATGTTCTCGACCGCATAGGCGAGATGGCCGAAGTTGCGGCCGCCGCCGTAGCTTTCCGGGTCCCAGTTGTGGGTCAGCTCGACCTGGGCATGTTCATCGCCGGGCGCCGCCAGGAAAACGAGCGTGTAGCGCCCCTGCGGATAGTCCTTGCGCGACAGCTCGACCAGACCGAGTGCATCCCGATAAAAACGCAGCGATTGCTCGATGTCGGTCACGCGGACCATGGTGTGCAGGTACTTCATGGCGCTCGAATTTGGAGCAAGCGGGGCATAAAAGCAAATTGGGGGCACTCCTTCAGTTGTTGCGTGATCGTCACAAATCTGCGATATATTTGACATAGCGCAACAAATGCGAGGTGAGCGCCCGAACCGTTGGATTTGGCGAGGTTTGGTGATACTCTTCACACCGACGCTGTCGCGGCACTGTTGCACTAGTTACTTAAATGCAACAGATGACCTAACTCCAAGAAGGTTGAGCGCCTGGCACTTTTGTGCAGCGCATCTTCCGGCTCAGGACGTGTCGGGTTCTTACTCAACACCTGTTCCACTACATCCCCGGTTCTCCCGGGGATGCTTTTATGGAGCGGATGCCGCCAGAATGACCTCCTCGATACGCGACAAGGGGCTCCCAGATGGCTCTGTGCGATGGATTCATCGGCTCGATCGGCAACACGCCGCTGATTCGCCTCAAGACTCTGAGCGAGGAGACCGGCTGCGAGATCCTCGGTAAAGCAGAGTTCATGAATCCGGGCGGCTCCGTGAAAGACCGGGCAGCAAAGTGGATCGTGCTCGACGCCGAACGGCGGGGCGTGCTGAAGCCTGGAGGCACCGTGGTCGAAGGTACGGCGGGCAATACGGGCATCGGGCTCGCGCACGTGTGCAATGCCCGGGGATATCGCTGCGTCATCGTCATGCCCGACAACCAGGCCGCCGAGAAATACCAGATTATCGAGGCGCTGGGCGCGGAGTTGCGCAAGGTGCCCGCGGTGCCCTACAGCAATCCGAATCAATATCAGAAAGTCGCGGGCAGGCTCGCGGCCGAGCTGCCGAACGCGATCTGGGCGAATCAATTCGACAACACCGCCAATCGCACCGCACATGCCGAATCGACGGGGCCGGAAATCTGGCGCGATACCGGCGGCAAGGTCGACGTGTTCTGTGCAGCCACGGGCACGGGAGGTACGCTCGCGGGCGTCGCCGCCTTCCTGAAGTCCCAATCGCCGGCGGTCCGGATCGTGCTGGTCGATCCGCCCGGCAGCGCGCTGTATCACTATTTCAAGGACGGTGAGCTCAAGACCGACGGCGGCTCGTCCATCACCGAGGGGATCGGCACCGGGCGCGTGACCGCGAATCTCGAAGGCGCGCCGATCGACGATGCGATCCGGATCCCGGACGTCGAGACCCTGCGTTTCGTCTACCGGCTCATGCGCGAAGAGGGCCTGTTGCTCGGCAGCACGGCCGGTATCAACGTGGCGGCGGCGGTCGCGATCGCAAAACAGATCGGACCGGGACATACCATCGTCACGGTGCTCTGCGACGGCGGAGCCAAGTACCAATCGCGTCTGTTCAATCCCGCATGGATCAAGGAGCGGGGATTCACGGAGGCGATCGCGGCCGGGCGGGCGATCGGCTAAGCGAAGTCGGGATCAGGCGCGCTGGGTCACGGGCGCTGGGTCACGCGCGGCGCGACTCGGCGTCCGCCGACGCGTTGTCGCCGAACCAGGCGAGCGTGGAGTGCAGGGCCGCCACCTCTCCCACCACGAGCAGCGCGGGCGATTCGATCCGCCGGGCCGCCGATTCGGCGCCGATCGTTCCGAGCGTCGCGACGATGACCTGCTGCTCCGCCGTGGTGCCCTGCGCGATCAACGCGGCGGGACGTTCCTCAGGCGCGCCGTGCTCGGTCAGCCGGGCGACGATGCGCTGCAATCGTGCGAGGCCCATGTAAAAAACGGCGGTCTGCTTCGGCCGCGCCAGGAAGGCCCAATCGGGCTCGTCGCCGCCCTCCTCCCCATGACCGGTGACGAAGACCACGCTGTGGGCATGGTCGCGGTGGGTGAGGGGGATGCCGGCGTACGCCGCACAGCCGTTCGCCGCCGACACGCCCGGTACGACCGAAAACGCGATACCGGCCCGCACGAGTGCCTGCAGCTCCTCCCCGCCGCGGCCGAAGATGAACGGATCGCCGCCCTTCAGGCGCACCACGCGTCGCCCGCGGCGTGCATGCTCGATCATGAGATCATTGATCGCGTCCTGGGAGATGCCGGCGCCGCCGGCGGATTTGCCCACGCAGATTCGCTCGGCATCGCGCCGCGCGTAATCGAGGACCGCCGCCGGCACGAGTCGATCGTGCAGGATCACATCGGCGTCCTGCAGGGCGCGCAGCGCCTTCAAGGTCAGCAGCTCCGGGTCCCCGGGTCCGGCGCCCACCAGCGTCACCTGCCCGTACGGCGCGGCGCAGCCCGATCCGAGGAGGCGCTGGGCGATGCGCCGCGCGCCGCGCTCGTCGCCGTCGACGAACCGACGCTCCGCGGGGCCATCCACCAGCATTTCGAAATAGCGCCGCCGCGCATCCGCGCCCGGAATTCTGCGCCGCACGGTGGCGCGCATCCCGGCAAGCCAGGAGGCCCAGGGGCCGATGCGCCTGGGGACGAGCGCTTCGAGGCGCTCGCGCAGCCGGCGGGCCAGCACGGGCGAGGTGCCTGCGCTCGACACGGCGACGATGACGGGGTCGCGATCGATGATCGCCGGAACGATGACGCGGGAGGCCTTGCGGTCATCCACCACGTTGACCGCTATGCCGCGGGCCTCGCACAGGCTCGCGATCCAGCGGTTCACGGCGCGCCGCGACGTGGCCACGATGACCAGCCGCGCATCATCCAAATCGCCGGGCGCGAATTCGCGCACCCGCACCTCGATCGCGCCGGCGGCGGCGAGCTGCAGGAGCCCGGGTGCCACCTCGGGCGCGACCACGGCGATCGCCGCGCGGGCGCGCTCGAGCAGCTGCACTTTTCGCAATGCCACGGAACCGGCCCCGACGACCAGCACCCGCTGACCCTGGAGATCGAAAAAGAGCGGAAAATAATTCACGTGCGACAGCCCAAACCGGGTCGACAGGACACCCTGCCGGGAGCAGTTTACGCCCCCGATCCCCGACCCGCTGCGGGCCGATCCGAACTATCGCTTATGAGGAAATGCCTTTTAGTGCTGGCACCGCGGTTGCCGGAACCAAGCTGATCCCGTTCTAGAACTCTTATACTGTCCCCGCATGAAATTTCAGCAACTACGCTATCTCGTGGCGGTGCACGAGAATGGTCTGAACATCACGGCCGCCGCGCGGCAGCTGCACACCTCGCAGCCGGGAGTGAGCCGGCAGCTGAAGTTGCTGGAGGAGGAACTCGGATTCCAGCTGTTCGAGCGCGAGGGCAGGGCGCTCACTCGCACCACGGCGGCCGGCGAGGAGATCATCTCGCGCGCGGGCAGCATCCTGCGCGAGATGCAAAACATCCGCCGCACCTCCGCCGAGCTCAGAAAAGCCGATGGGGGCACGCTGTCCATCGCGACCACCCACACCCAGGCGCGCTACGTGCTGCCGCCCGTGATCCGCGAATTTCGCGTGAAGTATCCGAAGGTACGTCTGCACCTGCATCAGGGAACCTCGGAGCAGATCGCCGAGATGGTCGCCCGCGACCGGGTCGATTTCGCGATCGCCACCGGCTCCGACGATTTGTTTCCGCATCTGGTGCGCCTTCCGGTCTATCGCTGGCATCGCGCCGTCATCGTGCCGAAGGGGCATCCGCTCGCCTCGGCAGGCAAATTGACGCTGAAGAAGCTCGCCGATTATCCCATCGTCACCTATGTGTTCAGCTTTTCGGGACGCTCGTCGCTGCCCGCGCTGTTCGAGACCGCCGGCCTCTCGCTCGATGTGGCGCTGACCGCCCGCGATTCGGATGTCATCAAGACCTACGTGCGCATCGGACTCGGGGTCGGCATCGTGGCGGGGCTCTCGATCGACCCGGTTGCGGACTCGGACCTCGTGGTTCTCGATGCGGCGCATCTGTTCGAGGGGCACACCACCTGGATCGGCTTCCGCCGCAGCGCGCTGCTGCGTGCCTACATGTACGAATTCATCGAGCTGCTCGCGCCGCAGCTCACGCGCAGGCTGGTGCGTGAGGCGGAAAAATCCGAGACGCAGGAGGAAGTGGACCGGGTGCTGCACGGGCTCGCCGTGCCGCTGCGGAACAATCCCCGACCCTAGGGTTGCGCGAGCTTGGTCTGAAGACCGAGATCGTTCGAGGGCTGGTAGGCCGCCGAAAAAGTCGAGAGCGCCGCGGCTGCGCCTTCGAGCTCGGACTGGGGGAGCTCGAAGCTGTTGAAGCCGCATCGGGCGAGGAAAAACACCTGGTCCCTGCGGATCGCCCCGCGGGCGCGCAACTCCCCCGTGAAGCCGAATCGCTCGCGCAGCAGCCGACCCTGGGTGTAGCCGCGGCCTTCGCTGGGGCCCGGGAAGTCGGCCCCCGCCAGATCCAACCGGGCGAGATCCGGGACCAGCCGTTCCGCCTCGTCGGCCGGCGCGAGCACCACGCCGAGACGGCCGGAGCGCGCCAACCAGCGCTCGCGATCGGCCTGCCATTCGGCGAAGGTCACGATCAACGCCTCGTCGTCGCGCACGGCGCCGTCGCTCGAGGTGCGCCACTCGTCCGCGACGATGCGGCCGTCACGCAGCAGCCGTCGCGGCATACACCCCCTCCTTGAACGGTTTGACACCCAGACGGCGAACGGTGTCGACGAAGCGCTCGTCCGCGCGACGGTGATCGACGTACACCTCCAGGAGCCGCGCAATGCTCTCGGCGACTTCGTGTTTCGGGACCGAGGGCCCGATGACCGTCCCGAGCGTCGCCTGCGCGCCGGCGGCGCCGCCGATCGTGATCTGATACCACTCCTCGCCGCTCTTATCGACGCCGAGGATGCCGATGTTGCCGATGTGATGATGTCCGCAGGCGTTCATGCAGCCCGACATCTTGATCTCGATCTCGCCCAGATCGTAGAGGTAGTCGTAATCGTCGAAGCGCTCGTTGATCAGCTTTGCGACATCGATGGAGCCCGCATTGGCGAGACTGCAGAAGTCCAATCCCGGGCAGCAGATCATGTCGGTCAAGGTGCCGATGTTGGGCGTGGCCAAACCCGCCTCGTCGAGCGCGCGCCACAGCTCGAACGCCGCGCCCTGCTCCACGTCGGCGAGCAGCAGGTTCTGCGTGTGGGTCACGCGTGCCTCGCCGAAACTGTATCGATCCGCGAGATCGGCGATCAAATCGAGCTGCGCGTCGGTGGCATCGCCCGGCGCGACGCCGGGCTTCTTCAAGGAGATGTACACCGCGCGATAGCCGCTCACCTTGTGCGCGACGGTGTTGTAGCGGTACCAGGCCCGGAATGCGGCCTGCTTGTCGGCACCGGGGTCGATGTCGGCAAGACGCCGGTATGCGGGGGCCGCAAAGTAGCCCCGCATCCGCTCGATCTCGGATTCCCCGGTCTCGAGCCGGTCGTCGCTCATCAGCTGCCATTCACTTTCCACGCGGCGCTTGAACTCCTCGAGGCCGAGCGAACGGACCAGAATCTTGATCCTGGCCTTGTGGATGTTGTCGCGCCGTCCCTCGCGGTTGTAGATGCGCAGCACCGCCTCCAGGTAGGACAACAGGTGCCTGCGCGGCAGAAACTCGCGGATTACCTGGCCGATCACCGGGGTGCGCCCGAGACCTCCTCCGACCAGAATTCGAAACCCGCGCTCGCCGCCCGGGCCCGACACGATGTGTACGCCGATGTCGTGAACCAGGGTGGCCGCCCGGTCCTGATCGGGCGACCCGGTGACGGCGATCTTGAATTTGCGCGGCAGGTAGGTGAACTCGGGGTGGAACGTCGACCACTGCCGGATGATCTCGCACCAGGGCCGCGGATCCTCGAGCTCGTCGGCGGCGACACCGGCCAAAGGGTCCGATGTGGTATTGCGGATGCAATTGCCGCTGGTCTGGATCGCGTGCATGTCGACTTCGGCGAGCTCGGCCAGGATGTCCGGCACCTGCTCGAGGCGCGGCCAGTTGTACTGCAAATTCTGCCGGGTGGTGAAATGTCCGTAGCCGCGGTCGTAGCGCCGCGCAATCGAGGCGAGCGCCCGCAGCTGCTGCGACGACAGCAGGCCGTAGGGGATCGCCACGCGCAGCATCGGCGCATGGGTTTGGAGGTACAGCCCGTTGCGCAGCCGTAGATGACGAAACTCGTCATCGCTCATCTCCCCGTCGAGGAAACGGCGCGTCTGGTCCCGGAACTGCGCGACCCGCTCGCGGACCAGCGCGCGATCGATGGTGTCATAACGATACATCGGCATACTCTAGCGGCGCCGCGACCGGGGGGCTAATAACCGACCGGCATGAAGCAATGCCCGCCCGTTGTGTGCGCCGCGCCGCCGGCCTTCCACCGGGCGACTGCGGCGCCCAGGGGCGAGATTCCGGTCTCACGTATCGATCAGTTCCCAACCCGGCGCGGCAAAACGTGATTGGCTCGGCAGAGCCCGGGCGCGTTTGCGCGCAGCATTCCACAGTCAACATAAGGTTCAAGAGTGGCCAAAGTCCTCGCGGTGACAAAGGATCTCACCGAAGTAATGGTCGCGCCGGACACTTACCACGTCTCGCCCGAACCCATGCTTCTGATCGCCGACCTGAACGGCGCGCTGGCGCTTTGTCTGCACGATGAAGGGCGCGGCGTGGGCGGCCTGTTGCATCTGAAGTTCATGGGCGGCACGGGCCGTCCGAGCGATGTGACCGACAATACGCTGAGCTCCGTGCTGGTGGTCCTCGACCGCTTCAAGCGGGGAGTGCTCGGCAATTCCTCCAAGCGCGACGACATCCAGGCGCGCATTCTGGCCCATGCGCTGCCCCCGACCGGCGTCGATGAGCCCACCGCGTCCCTGGTCGACCTCATCCAGGCCGATTTCGCCGACGGCAAGATTTCCTGCGGAACGCAGACGGTGCGGCGGGTCGAGCCGCTGCGCGTCTGCTTCCAGCCGTTCGAGGGCCGCGTCTGGGTTTGCGGGCCCGATGACCTTCGAGCCGGCTGCGCCGGCTGCAGCCGGCGCTCGGTCGCCTGACCTTGACCTCGATGTCCCCCGCCCCGCAGTCATTGTAAGCTTGCGCCCGAACCGGCCTTCGGCCGGCTGATGAGTCCATTCCGAGGTGACGTCATGCGATGGGGCCTGTTGGTGTGCGTGTGTGCGGTGACGGGATGCGCGAGCAATCAGCTGTCCTCGACACCGCCCCCCGGGGTCGACCTGAGCGGCCACTGGACCCTCAACGTCGCGGACAGCGACGACGCACAGCGCCTCATGCAGAGCCAGATTGCGGCTGCGACCGCCGGCGTGAACGGGAGCGGCGGCTCGTCCGGCGGCGGTGGGGGCCGGCAACGGGGACGCGGCGGCGGCATGGGTCCGGGCCTCGGCGGTCCCGCCGGGCCCGTGATGCCGTCCGTGTCCGTGCTCGATGACAGCTTGCGCTGGCCCGGCCGCGATCTGACTCTCGAGCAGACCCCCGAACGGATCAGCTTCATCTCCGATGGGGCGTCGAGGTTTTGCCGTCCGAGCGCGCACAAGAGCGGGGGAAACCACCACCCCCCTTCAGGCGACAACGGCAGGCCCCAGGGCCACGACATGCCCGCGCGCGGGCGCGGCGATGCTCCCCCGCCGCGCTGCGGATGGGACGACCGCACCCTCGTCGTTCAGTCCGGCGAACCCGACGAGGACAGGCCGCCCTACGAGCAGCGCTTCAGCGTGTCGGACGACGGCGCCCGGCTGGTGGAAGTGGTGGAATTCAAGGGCGGCCGCTCGAACGGGTTTGTGGCGTCGCGCGAGTGGGACCGGGTGCCGGCGGGTGGGGCGACGGCGGCGGGTGTTCAGGCGGCCCCGTCGACGCCACCGCGGCAATAAAAAAGCCGGGCAGTGCCCGGCTTTCAAGTCCCCATGCCTGTCGCGGCGGCGCTGTTGTTTCGCGCTCCGGCGACTGATCGGTCTGTTTTACTTCCCCGACGATGCTTTGCGTTCGAGCAACACTCTAGCCTCGAGTGACTGCCGATGCTAGTACTTATAAACAAAAATTAAAAAATTAATGTACCTAAAAAACAACAAAAACACCCTTCCAGGTGGAGCGGTCAAGAGCGGATGGGGCTGCGCGGCGATCGAGTATCCTTGATGCTTGATCGAAGCCGGGAGATCGTCGTGGCCAAGCTTTCCAAGTCCTCAGCCGTTCCCCAGACCGCGGTCCGAACGCGGCGCGCCTATTTTGACTGCCAATTCGGTCAGCTGCACGTGCGCACGGCCTTCCCGACCACCGGCGGTTTCGATGAAGGCGTGACGCTGATCTGCCTTCATTCCCGGGAGGGGTCGAGCCGCAGCTTCGCGCGTTTCCTGCCCGAGATAGCCGGCGAGCGTTCGGTTTACGCACCGGATCTGCCGGGCTTCGGCGAGTCCGATCCGGCGCCGAGCTTCGGCCACGCCGATGCGGCCAAGGCGGTGTCGGATCTGGCGAACGACCTGCGCCTGCGGCAGATCGACTTGTTGGGCGTGCGCTTTGGGGCCGCGGTCGCACTTGAGCTCGCCGTCGCGCGGCCGGACCTGGTGCGGCGCCTGGTCCTGGTCGGCTCGCCTCCCCTCGATCGTGTTCCGGCGGTCCAGCAGGCTTGCCTGGTGGTCAAGACGAAAATCGATCAACCGGAGGAGGCCCGGTGGGCCAACGGCGCGCTGCCGCATGCGCGCGTCGTCGAGATCGACGCTCCGGACCTGTTCGATTCGGACCCGAAGGCGTTCGCGGGACGGATCGGGCCGTTCCTCGCGGGATGATGGGCGTCGCGATCTCGTGAGACTGAACAAGTACATCAGCGAGACCGGCGTGTGCTCGCGCCGCGAGGCCGATCAATGGATCGAAGCGGGCCGCGTCACCCTGAACGGAGTTCGGGCGCAGCTGGGCCTCAAGGTGCAGGCCGACGACGAGGTTCGGGTGGACGGGGAGCTCATCGGCGCGAAGAAGCGGCCGATCTACATCGCCCTGAACAAACCCGCGGGCATCACCTGCACGACCGAATCCCACGTGCAGGACAACATCGTCGACTTCGTCGGACATGCCGAGCGGATATTCCCCGTCGGGCGGCTCGACAAGGATTCGGAAGGGCTGATCCTCCTGACCAACGATGGCGACATCGTCAACGAGATTTTGCGCTCCGAGAACGAGCACGAGAAAGAGTATCTCGTGCGGCTGAACCGTCCGATCACGGATCTGTCGATCAGCATGCTGGCGAGCGGCGTGAAAATCATGGGCGTGATGACCAAACCCTGTCAGGTGGCGCGCGTCGGGCGGGACGGGTTGCGCATCGTGCTGACTCAAGGATTGAACCGGCAGATCCGCAGGATGTGTTCCGCGCTCGGCTACCGGGTGGAGCGGCTGCGGCGGGTGCGGATCATCAATATCGACCTCGGTGACCTGCGGACGGGCGAATGGCGCTATCTGTCGGAGGAGGAGGTCGCCGGTTTGACGTCGGGTGGGCTCAAGTCGAGCGCAGCACGGGGGCCGACACCCCCTCCGTCCAACGGCGACCCGTCGCGGTCCGCCAATCCGGATCCTGCGCCCGCGCCGCGAACCATCGAAAAAAGTCCTCGCCCCCATGGGACGCGGTCCAATAGGAGTGAGAGAAGAGCACCCCCCCGGTCGTCGACTCGACGGTGAAGCGGCGCCTCAAACCGAAGCTTGCGACACCGCGCGTGCACTTGATGCGGGGCGAATTTTCCGACAGCGCGAACTGTTCGGGGCCCACCTGCAGGCGCAGGTGCCCGCCATGGCCATACACGCAGATGTTGGGCTGGGCCGCACGAATCAGCGCGATTCCGTGAACCAGCGACGGAGGCGTGTCGCACGCGGTCCAGGTGCCGCCGAGAATGTGCCACTGAAGGACCATGCTGTGGCGGCGAAAATCGACCACTGAAACCGTACCGGCGCTGTCGGGAGACAGGCCTCGACCCTGCGCTGTCCGCGTCATTTCGATTCGCGATCTGGTAATCCCGCGAAGGTGCTTTCGACGATCCCCGCCGTCAGGAGCTGCGGCAACACCACCGGCGCGCCGCCGCCCGGCTTGGAATTGTATACGACGTACAGGGGCACGCCGGCCCGTCCGAAATCCGCAAGCGCCTTGGTGATCGCCGCGTCGCGGTTGGTCCAATCGCCCTTCATCAAGGTGACCCCCTTGCCCTGAAAGACGCGTTGGACCTTGGGGTCCGCAAACGCATTGCGCTCGTTCACCAGACACGTGAGGCACCAGCTGGCGGTGAAGTTGACCAGGATGGGCGCTCCCTCGGCACGCAGCGCCTCGACCCGCGCCGCATCGTAGGGTTGCCACTCCGCGGCCGATTCCCGCGCCGTCGTTGAGGAGGGCGCCGCGGCCGCGGCCACGTCCGCGAATCGCACCGGCAGCACGATCGCCGCCGCCACGGCCGCGAGTGCGGTCGTCAGTGCGGTCAACCGGCCGGCCACCGAGATGCCCTTGGACTTTTGATACGCCCAGGCGGCGAGACCGACGAGAATGGCGCCGGCCAGGGCCGCCCCCAGTCCGAGCGAGGATGTTTGCTGCGCCAGCACCCAGAGCAGCCATGCGGCCGAAGCATACATGGGGAATGCGAAGACCTGCTTGAGCGTGTCCATCCAAGCGCCCGGTTTGGGAAGCGCGCGGCGCATCCACGGAGCGATGGACAGCAGCAGATATGGAAGCGCCAGTCCGAGCCCCAGGGAGGCGAAGATGCTGAGCGCGACGATCGGCGATTGGGTGAGCGCCGCACCGACGGCCGCGGCCATGAACGGCGCGGTGCAGGGCGTCGCCACCAGCGTCGTGAGGACGCCGGTGAAAAAAGAGGCTCGATAGCTGTCCCCCTGGGTCAGCGCATCGCCGACCCCCGCGAGGCCGCCGCCCACCTCGAACACGCCGGACAGATTCAACCCGACGGCCAGCAGGAGGTACATCATCAGCGTGACGAACAGCGGCGATTGCAGCTGGAACCCCCAGCCGATCTGCTCGCCGCCCGCCCGCAGCGCCAGCAGCACGGCGGCGAGCGTCAACATGGACGCGATCACGCCCGCGGCGAAGACCAGTCCCTTTTTGCGCACCGCCGCAGGGTGCTTCTTCGCCTGTTCCACCAAGCCGATGGCCTTGATGGAAAGCACGGGAAACACGCAGGGCATCAGGTTCAAAACGAGGCCGCCGAGCACCGCCAGCAGCATGAGCACGGGCAGCGCCGTGATTTTTTCATTCGCCGCGGAGGCCGCTGCTGCGCTCGCAGCTGCGCCCGCATGCATGGGGACGAACCGGGGAGCCGCCGGCGTGTCGGAGGCCGCGGCCGCGCCCGGTGCGAGGGGCGCGGCGATTTCGACCGGCACCGCGAGGGCGTCGGTTCCATTCTGCTCGGTGGCGACCAGCACGCCGCGAATTGGCCCGGACTTGGGCGGCTGGTAGCCGAGCTTCATGGAAAGTTCGGTCGAGGCATCCTTGCGCAGGAGCGTCTGCGGCCCCGCGTACTCGATCACCCCATCGTCGTAAGGGTAGAAGGCAAGCGATTTCACCCGGGTGAGCGCGGCGCCCCAGTCCTTGCCGAGCGTGATCACGAGCCGGCCGTCCTCCACTCGCGCCGCGCTTTGCGCGGGCGCGACGCCCGGCAATTCGGCGCGCGCCGCCGCGAACAGGGGCTCGACGGCGGGATCGGCGGCTCCCCCGCCCGTTCGAACCGGCAATCGAAGATGCAGGTTGGCGCTCTCCGGGATGCAGACATCCGCACACACCAGCCAGCTCGCCTTGGCGGCGAGATCGAGCGATGCGCCGTCCTTGAGAGTGGAAGCCGCCGTGAGCTTGACCAGGTGCATGGCGTGCTTCGCATAGCCATAATTCACCAGCGGAGCCACCTCGAAGCGATGCGGCATGGGCCAGACGATGTCGCCCGCGGTCAATCCTTCGGGCAGCGTCCATGCCAGCTGGGTGGCCTGACCGGAGTCGCCGGGATTTCGCCAATAGGTGTGCCAACCGTCGCGAATGTTCAGCTCGAGGGCGACCCAGACCGATTGTCCGGGCGCGATCGCATCTTTCTCGCTGATCAATCGCGCCTTGACGTTCTCGGTGGACACGGAATCCCCCGCCAGCGCATGAACCGCGTCCGACAGGGCGAAGCAGGCGATCAGCCAGCAGCAAGCGAAGAGGACCGACGTAGAGCGCAATTTCAGCGTCCGCATGACGACATGTTACCCAAATAAGCTCCCGCCTTTGACACCGAGATCGCCGGCCACTGTGCAACGGCTCACAGTTTGACGCCGTTTCGGACCGGAATACCCCCCGGATCCGGCTTGAGCTAATGTAGCCGTCCCCAAGCAGAAGCAGTCCATGCACGAAAGTTACGTAGAAAAAATACTGAAAGCCAAGGTTTATGACGTGGCCATCGAGACCTCGCTGGAGGCGGCGCCGCGTCTGTCGAGACGCCTCGACAACCGCGTGTTATTCAAACGGGAAGACCTCCAGCCGGTGTTTTCGTTCAAAATTCGCGGTGCCTACAACAAGATCGCCCAGCTGTCGGACACGGCGGCCCAGCGCGGGGTGATTTGCGCCTCCGCCGGGAATCATGCGCAGGGCGTCGCGCTGGGCGCGCGTACGCGCGGCATCCGCGCGGTCATCGTGATGCCGCTCACGACCCCCGACATCAAGGTGCAGGCGGTCGCCGAGCTCGGCGCCGAAATCGTTCTGCACGGCGACGACTACGACGAGGCTTTCGAGCGCGCGACCGAGATCGGCCGCGAGCGGGGTTTGGTCTTCGTGCATCCGTTCGACGATCCCGACGTGATTGCGGGGCAGGGAACGATCGCCATGGAGATCCTGCGCCAGTTGCATGGCGACGACATCCATGCGATTTTCGTTCCGGTCGGCGGCGGCGGCTTGATCGGCGGCATTGCGGCCTACGCCAAATCCCTCTACCCGCGGATCAAGATCATCGGGGTGGAACCGGAGGATGCGGCGGGCATGTACGAATCGCTGCGCGCCGGGAAGCGGGTCACCCTCGATCGAGTCGGGATCTTCGCCGACGGCGTGGCGGTGCGCAGGGTGGGCGAGGAGCCGTTCAAGCTCGCCCGCGAGTACGTCGACGAAATTCTTCTGGTGACCACGGACCAGATTTGCGCGGCCATCCAGGACATTTTCCAGGACACCCGCTCGATCGCGGAGCCCGCGGGCGCGCTCGCCGTCGCCGGCATCAAGAAATACGTGGCGCGCGAGGGCTGCGCCGGGCGGACCCTGGTGGCGATCAACGGCGGCGCGAACATGAACTTCGACCGGTTGCGCTACGTGGCCGAGCGGGCGGACATCGGCGCCCAGCGCGAAGCCCTGCTGGCGGTCGAAATACCGGAGGTTCCAGGCTCCTTCCTGAGATTCTGCGAGCTGCTCGGCAAGCGCAGCGTGACCGAATTCGACTATCGCTTCTGCGAATCGAAGACCGCGCAGCTGTTCGTCGGCCTGGCCCTGAACCAGGGGCGCTCCGAGCGCGCCTCGCTCATCGCGATGCTCAGCGAGGCGGGTTTCGCCGTGCACGACATGACCGACAACGAGACGGCGAAGCTGCACGTGCGCTACATGGTCGGCGGCCACGCGCGAACCCTGACGGACGAGCGGCTCTATCGGTTCGAATTTCCGGAAAGACCGGGCGCGCTCCTCAAATTTCTGCAGGCGGTGGGGCCGAAGTGGAACATCAGCCTGTTCCATTACCGCAATCACGGCGCGGATTACGGACGCGTGCTGGCGGGGATTCAGGTTCCGCCGCAGACGCTGCCGGATTTTCTGCTGCACCTCAAAGAGCTGCAATACCGGTACGTCGAAGAGACCGAGAATCCGGCCTACAAGATTTTCCTGAGCCCCCGAGACTCCGAGCCCCCGAGGCCCTGAGCCCCCGAGGCCCTGAGCTAGCGGGCGGACCCATCCGGCGGCGAACCGGGCCGCGAGCCGGCGGCGTTGACGGTTGCCGCAGAAACCGGCGCGCGCACGGCCTCCCACCAAGCCTGGGCGCGCTTCACGCTGGGGTCATCGGGTCCCCGGGCGGCCAACAAAACCGGTACGGCCGCCGCCAGCTCCTCGGCGGCTTCGTGTCGACGGCCCAGCCGCGACAACGCGTAAGCATGCACGGCGTGCGCCTGCGCGGTGGGCGGATGCGATGGGGGGAAGCCCGCGTTCCAGATGGCCACCGATTGCTCGCTCAACCGCAGCGCCTCCTGCGGACGCCCGGTGTCGACCAGGAGCCGCGACAGGTGCATCAGTGCGGCCGCCCGGTAGGGATGATTGCGCGGCAGCGACCGGTCGTAGATCGCGATTGCCTGGCGGAATTCACTCTCGGCTTCACGCATCTGCCCCTCGTCCTGCAGCGTCAGGGCAAGACTCACGCGTGCGTAGCCGACGTTGAAGTTGTCGGCGCCCCAAACCCGCAGCGCCACATCCAGCGCATTGCGCAGCAGCGGCTCCGCCTCGCTCAGCCGCCCCTCGCGCTCGAGCAGAAGGGCATAATTGCCCTGTGCCGCCGCGGTTTCCGGATGTTGATCGCCGAAGGTACGCTCTTCGCTGTCGATCGCCTCGCGATACAGGCTTTCGGCGCGCTTCAAATCGCCCATGTTCTGCGCGACGATCGCCAGATTGTGCAGGTGCGAGGCCACCCTCGGGTGATCGCTGCCCAAAATGTCCCGGTCTATCGCCAGCGCCCGTTCGTAGGTCTGCTTCGCCGGAACCCACTGCTGCTGCCGTTCGTAGTCCTGCGCCAGATCGTCCAGCAAGCGCGCGATCTCCGTCGGCGGCGCTGCAGCGGCCTCGAGAATGTCGAGTGCGTGCTTGTACAGATCGACCGCGCCGCCGGCGTTTCCCTGTAGGTGCCGCAGCTGGCCCAGCACCCACAGCGCCCGCCCGGACTCGATGTCGGCAGCGCCGAATTCGCGCTGGGAGAGGCGCAGTGCCTCCTGCAACGGCGCCTCGGCTTCCTGCAGATTTCCGCTCTTGAAGAGCACGCGGCCCAGTTCCAGCAGCGTATCGACATGCGATTTGTCCGTCGATTGCTGCTGCAAGACCAACGACTCGCGCAGGATCGGCACGGCATCCTGATACTGGCCCAGACTGTCATACACGTCACCCACCGTCGCGAGCAGTGCCGCCTTGGTCGCCGGCTGATCCTTGAACGCATCGCGCAGACGTTTGGTGCTCGAGTCCAGGAGCTCCCGGGCGGTGATCTGATTGCCGCGGTTCACTTCGGGATCGGAAAGCTTGAACAGATCGACGAGAAACGTCGACACCTCCTCGGCCCTCGCCCGTTCGTGCTCGGCGGCCTCGCGCTGCTCGGCAACCCGATCGCGCTCGGCCGCGATGCGCATCGATTGCACGTAAGTCGTGACCGCGAAGGCCAGGATCAGAAAGAATACGGTGAGGGCGGTGGATACCGGCAGCCAGTGGCGCCTGACGAACTTCGTGCTCCGGTACGACAGCGTATCCTTGCGCGCGATCACGGGATTGCCTTGCAGATAACGGCGGATGTCGCCCGCCAGCTGCTCCGCGGAACCGTAGCGGCGTTCAGGCTCCTTGCGCATCGCCATGCAGATGATTTTGTCCAGATCCCCCTCGAGGGTGCGGCGAAGTTTGCGGACGCTGGTGCCGCGAGCCTCCGAGATGGCGTGTGCCTGAGGGGAATCGCCGTCCGGAACCGCGTGGCTCGGCAGCGGCGGAGCCGATTCGCAAATCGCGCGCTCGATATCGACCAGCCGGACGGATTCGATCACGAAGGGCCCGACGCCCGCCAGAAGCTTGTAGAGCAACACACCCAGGACATAAACGTCGCTCGCCGTGGTGATCGGCTGGCCCCGAACCTGCTCCGGGCTCGCGTGATCCGGGGTCATGATTCGAAGATCGGCGCGGGTGACCGCGAGGGTATGCTGCCCCACTTGCCGTTCGTCCAGGAGCTTCGCGATGCCGAAGTCCAGGAGCTTGGGGACGCCGCTGGTGGTCACCAGAATATTGGAGGGCTTCAAATCCCGGTGCACGATCAGGTTTTGATGGGCGTAATGCACCGCGGAGCAGACCGTGACGAACAGCTCGAGCCGCGCCGGTATGTCGAGCCGATGGGTGTCGCAGAAGGTGTCGATCGGCACCCCGTCGATATATTCCATGACCAGGTAGGCGGTTCCGTCCGCAAGGGTTCCGCCGTCCTGGAGGTGTGCAATATTGGGGTGATCGAGCTGGGCGAGGATCTGTCGTTCTATCTTGAGGCGCGATTGAACTGCGCGGCTGAAAGCGCCCCCATGCACCACCTTGATCGCGACGCGCTGTTCGAATTCGGCGTCGGCCCGTTCCGCCAGGAAAACCTCCCCCATGCCGCCCGCTCCCAGGGTGCCGACGATGCGGTACGGACCGATTCGCTCTCCTTTCACGCCCGAGAGCATGCTCCCGCGGCCACGCCGGCGGCAAACGCAGGGCGACCTTGCGAGCCGGGGTGGCGAGCGTGTATGTATGAGGTGGCTTCCAGGGATCACCATCGAGGAAATCGTCCATGCCTAACGGAAATGATCAAAGCAAACCAAAAGATCCCGGATCGGGGTCAGGTTCCGGTTCGGGCTCGGGCTCCGGTTCGGGCTCGGGTTCCGGCTCGGGCGCCCCCAAGGGCGGCGGGTCCCAGGGAGGAGTGACCCCCGACGACAATGACAAGCCGCCGCAGGGCGGGCAAATCGCCGCCGCCGCCGCCGTCGGAGGCCTGATTGGCGGGATCGTGGGCGCGCTCATCGGCAGCAGTCTGCGTTCCTGATTGACGCCGTCCGCTTCCTATCGGGTGCTGCGCCCGGCGCGGCATGAGACCATTCGCGTCCGCGGACTCGACCTCCACCTAAGACGCTGGGGACCGCAAGGCGGGGCGGGCGATTCCCCCGTGATCCTGCTGCACGGCTTCCAGGATACCGGCGATACCTTCCAGTTCCTGGTGGATGCGTTCGAGCGCGACCGGCCGCTCGCCGCCCCCGATTGGCGCGGATTCGGCAGAAGCGGCTGGGCCCGGGACGGCTACTGGTTTCCCGATTATCTGGCGGACCTCGACCAGTGGCTCGACAGGGAGAGCCCGGACCGGCCGGTACGGCTGATCGGCCACAGCATGGGCGGCAACGTGGCGAGTTTATACGCCGGGCTGCGGCCCGACCGCGTGCGCTCGATCGTCAATATCGAAGGATTCGGTCTGCCGCGCACCTTGCCGGAGCGCGCCCCGGCAAGGCTGGTGGAGTGGCTGGATCAGATCAAGCACGTTCCGCCGCTGCGTACGTACGATTCGTTCGAACAGCTCGCCTCCATCATCCAGTTCCGTTATCCGCGCTTCGGCGAAGCGCGTTCACGATTCATCGCCGCCGCTTGGGGTAAGATCGGGAACGATGGCCGGGTTCATCTGCTGGGCGACGCGCGGCACCGCTGGGTCAATCCGCTGCTCTACAAGCGCGAGGATGCCGAGGCTGTGTGGCGCGCGGTGCGTGCACCCATGTTGATGTTGCTGGGCGGGGAATCCGATTTTCTGGCGAAGCTCGGACCGGATGGCAGCGATGCGGCATGGCGGGCGATGGTGCGCGACATCGAGATCGTTCACATCGAGGGGGCGGGCCATATGCTGCACATCGAACGGCCGGGCGCGATTGCGCCGCTGATCGAGCGGTTTCTCGACCAGCACGCCGACTGAACGGATTGGACATTCGAGGCTTCCATTGGCACTCACCCGGCGCTTGTTCCCCACCCGATTCGGACAGCTGCACGTACGCAGCACGGAGGGCAAGGGCACGCCGCTCGTGCTCCTGCACCCCTCGCCGCGCTCGGGCGAGATGTGGGAGGCGCTGCAGGGCCGCCTGACCCGGCCGACCCATGCGCCGGACCGTCTCGGCTATGGCTTCTCCGATGCGCCGCCGTGGGCGCTGTCGCTCGAGCAATATGCGCAGTGCACCGTGGACGCCCTGGAGGCGGCGGGAATCGAGGGTCAATTCGATGTGCTGGGCGTGCATGTGGGGTCGGCGGAAGCGGTCGAAATCGCCCATCAGACACCTGCCCAGGTCCGCCGCGTGATTGCGGTGGGCATGCCGCTGTTCAGCGTCGAGGAGCAGCAGCGGCAGATGGAAAAGTACAGCGAGCAGCCCTTGAAGCCGGCCGCCGAGGGCGGTCATGTGCTAGGCGCCTGGCGCGGCTCCTTCGCCTTTCGCCAGCCACCATACGATCTGGCCGATGCGCACCGGCGGTTCGTGGAGCATCTTCTCGCCGCCAATCCCGGCGCGGCGTTGCGCGCCGCGAGCGGCTATCCCATCGAAAAAAAGCTCAAGAGCCTGCGTCCGCCCCTGACGGTGTTCGCGCCCCATGACGAGCTCATGGAACAAACCCTGCGCGTGAGGTCCATGCTGCGGACGGACGCCGCCTATGTCGATTTGCCGGATCTCGGCACCGATCTCTTCCATACGGCCACCGAGCGGATGGCGGAGCTCATCAACCGATATCTGCCGGCTTGAGGGTCCGAGGATGCACCGACGCCTGAATCTTCCCGAGATTTTTCTGCTGATCTCGCTGGCGATGATCGCCGTCGAGGCTGCGTTCGCGCAATGGTCCCTGGTGAGGGCGCGCTACCGCCTGCAAGACACCCTGGCGTCGCTCGGCATGCAGGTGGGAAACATCGTCATGAATCTCGGCATGGCAGGCGTCGTGTTCGCGGGCTTGACGGCGGCCTACGAGCACCGCTGGCTCGACATCTCGCCCTCATCGCCCCTCGCGTGGGCGGCGCTGTTCGTGCTCGACGACTTCACGTATTACTGGTTCCACCGCATCAGCCACGAGTGCCGCTTCTGGTGGGCCGCCCACGTCAATCATCACTCCTCGCAGGAGTACAATCTGTCGACCGCCGTCCGGCAATCCTGGACCAGCGTCATCGTCGGTACCTGGACGCCGTGGATTCCACTCGCATTTCTCGGCTTTCCCCCCGCCATGATTCTGGCCGAGCAGGGCTTCAACCTGTTCTACCAATTCTGGATCCACACCGAAGCCGTGCAGCGCATGCCGCGATGGTTCGAGTATCTGTTCAACACGCCGTCGCATCATCGGGTGCATCACGCCTCGAATCCGCGCTACCTCGACCGCAACTATGCCGGCGTGCTCATGGTGTGGGACCGCCTGTTCGGCACCTTTGCCGAGGAGCGCCGGGAGGAGCCACCGCGGTACGGCATCGTGAAGAACATCGACACCTTCAACCCGGTCCGCATCGCCTTCCACGAGTGGATGTCCATCGGGCGCGACCTGATCGCCGCCCGCTCGTGGCGCGAGGCGCTCGGTGTGGTGTTCGGGCCGCCTGGATGGCGCCCCGACGGCAACGGAATGACCTCGGCGAATCTTCGTAACCAGTGGAGCGCACGCCAACATGCCGATTGAACCCAAGCTGACCGGCCTGTCCGGAAACGAAATATATTGCATGCGGCTCAAGGGCCTCACGCCGAGCGGCGTGGTGATCGGCAACAGCATCCAGTCCATGGGCTTTCTCGGCGGAATGCGCTCGGCTTTTCGCGGAATTGTCGGCGGCGAGATTCCGGACGTGACGGGGATGATCCATGCGGGGCGCGAGGCCGCGTTCGAGCGCATGCGGGCGGAAGCCAAACGGGAGGGTGTGCACGGCGTGGTCGGTGTCACCTCGGAGCTGCGCAGCCTCGGCGGCAATTCGGAATTCCTGTTCGTCGGCTCCGGGGTGAGCGGAGCGCCCGGTGCGGCAGCCTTCACCAGCGCGGGCGATGCGCAGGAGCTTTACTGTCACATGGATGCGGGCTACGAGCCGCGCGAGTTCGTGTTCGGCAATATCGCCTATTCCGTGGGTGCGGTGGGCGGGATAGCCGGCACGCTGAAAACCCTGGTGCGGGGCGAGATCCGGGAGTTCAGCGACGTGTTCAACGAGACCCGGCACCATGCGCTCGACCGGGTGGTGAGTCACGCCAGGGCCGCGGGCGCGAATGCCGTGGTGGGCATCCGTACCAATGTCATGCATTTCGCGGGATTCCACGAGATGTATATGGCGGGCACCGCTGCGTCGCACCCGGCGTTGCCGGCGGAATTCGCCTCATCGCCCGTCACCAGCGATCTGACCGGCGAGGAGCTCTGGGGCATGACGCAGCTCGGCTACATCCCCTTGAAGCTGCTGATCTCCACGTCGGTGTATTCGCTCGGCGCGATCGGCGGCATCAAGGCGGCGTTTCAGAGCTTCGTGAAGGGCGAACTTCCCGATTTGACCACCTTGATCTACGACGCGCGCGAGCAGGTGTTCGACCGGCTCAAGCGCGAGGCGGCCGCACTCGGCGCGGAGGAGGTCGTGGGCATCAAGACCTACATCATCGAGCTCGGGACGAGCCTGATCGAGATCTTTTCGGTCGGTACCGCGGTGCGCAAGCTTGCGGGCATCGGCGTGCAGACGGCGAGTCTCCCCGCGCAGGCCATCATCCGTGACAAGGACACCTGGCTCAGCGGTTCGGGCGGATTCGATCTGCAATCGACGCGCGCGGGCGGCTGACAGCGGCGCCGTCTTAAGATCTCGCGCATTGCCGCGTACAATGGCCGCACCATGACCGCCGCCGTGAACCGACCGCCGCTGCCGCCATTCGATGCCGCCACCGCTGCCCAAAAAGTCCGCCTGGCGGAGGATGCATGGAATTCCCGCGATCCGGCCCGCGTCGCCCTCGCCTATACGCAGGACAGCCGCTGGCGCAACCGAGCCGAGTTTCTCGAGGGCCGCGAGGCCATACAGGCCTTCCTGGTGCGCAAGTGGGCGCGCGAGCTCGACTACCGGCTCATCAAGGAACTGTGGGCGTTCCGCGAGAACCGCATCGCGGTCAGATTCGCTTACGAGTGGCACGACGACAGCGGTCATTGGTTCCGCAGCTACGGCAACGAGAACTGGGAGTTCGACGAGGCGGGTCTCATGCGATTGCGCATCGCGAGCATCAACGATCTGCCCATCGCGGTGGCCGACCGGAAATACCATTGGGCCTCGGGCCGGCGGCCCGACGACCACCCCTCGTTGAGCGCGCTCGGTCTCTAGGCTGCCCGGGAAAATGACCTCTTGAGCTCCGGCCTGAAGGCGGGCGGCTTCGGCTTGTTCCGCCGGCGTGCGTTCGCTTTCTATCTGGGCGCGAGATTGTTCTCGGGGCTCGCGGCGCAAATGATGGTCATCGCGGTGGGCTGGCAGGTGTACCACCTGACCGGCCGGGTTCTGGATTTGGGACTCGTCGGGCTGTCCCAGTTCCTGCCGTTCCTGTGCCTCTCGTTGTTCGCCGGGCATGCCGCCGACCGCTTCGATCGGCGGCGCATCATCCTGGGCTGCCTGACGGTCTTTCTGGTTTGCGCGCTGCTGCTGCTGAGCTTTGCCCGTCGCGGGAACGCCAGCGTGCTGCCGATATTCGCTGTGCTGGCGCTGTTCGGCATCGCGCGCGCGTTCCTGATGCCCGCCTCGCAATCATTCCTTCCGAACATCGTGCCGTTGGAGGTGCTGGGCAATGCCGTGGCGATCAACTCATCCGCGTTCCAACTGGCGAACATCGTGGGGCCGAGCCTCGGCGGCCTGGTTTATGCGTACGGCGAATCCTCGGCCTGGGCGCCCGGAGGTGCCCAATGGGTCTACGGCGGCGCCGCCGGACTGCTGGCCGGAGCGGTCTCGCTGCTGCTCTGGGTCGACATCCGCCGCGGCGCGCCCGAGGGCCGGATCGAGTTCTCGTGGCGCCATCTGCTCGAGGGGTTGCGCTTCACCTGGCACCGCAAAACGGTACTCGGCGCCATTTCGCTGGATCTCTTTGCGGTACTTTTCGGGGGTGCTTCGGCCCTGCTGCCGGCCTTTACCCGGGACGTGCTGCATTCGGGACCGGAGGTATTCGGGTATCTGCGCGCGTCGCCGGGTGTCGGCGCCGTGGCGATGGCGACCTGCCTGGCGCTTCGGCCCATTACCCGGCGTGTCGGGGTTTACATGTTCGGCGGCGTCGCCATATTCGGGGGGGCCACGATCGTTTTCGGGCTGACGCAGCGGGTTTGGGTGGCCCTGGCGGCGCTTGCGCTTATGGGCGCGGGGGACATGGTGAGCGTGTACGTGCGCGGACTCCTGGTGCAGCTGGAGACCCCGGATGCCATCCGGGGGCGGGTGAGCGCGGTGAGCTCGATCGCGATAGGGGCCTCGAACGAGCTCGGCGAATTCGAATCCGGAACCACCGCCGCGTTGTTTGGGCTGGTTCCGGCGATCGTTCTGGGCGGCGTAGTAACATTGGCCGTGGCGGTGCTTTGGGCGGGGGCCTTGTTTCCGATGTTGTGGCGATTGCAGACCTTTCAGCAACTCAAGGATCACGAAACGGATGGCACATCACGGACCGCATGAGCATCACGGCGCCCCCCGCGGCGGGGGTCCTGGCGACCATGCCCATGATCACGAAGGACGCGATCATGACCATGGCCATGACCGCGACCATCACCCTGAAGGCAGCGATGGGCCTGCTCACTCTCACGGACATGGGCACGCGCATTCGTACGGTCTGGGCCCCGACGCGGTGACGCTGCGCATGATGATCGCGATGGGCCTCAATCTGTCGTTCGTGGCGATCGAGGTCACGTTCGGCTTCCTGTCCAATTCGGTGGCACTGATTGCCGATGCCGGCCACAACTTCGGGGACGTGCTCGGGCTCCTCTGTGCTTGCGCCGCGGTCTATCTCGGGCGCCGGCCGCCGGGCGGGAAGTTCACCTACGGATTGGGGCGCTCCTCGGTGCTGGCCGCGCTGGTGAACGCCGTGCTCCTGTTGGTGGCTTGCGGTGCGATCGCGTTGGAGGCGGTGGGGCGCATCGCGGCGCCTCCGCGTGTGGCGGGGGCAACCATGATCTGGGTGGCGGCCGTCGGCATCGTGCTGAACGGCGTGAGTGCGTGGCTCCTGCATGGTGGCAGCCATGACGACTTGAACCGGCGCAGCGCCTACCTGCACATGCTCGCGGATGCGGCCGTGTCAGCGGGCGTGCTGGTGTCCGGCGGCATCATCCTGTTCACCGGCTGGAGCTGGCTCGACCCGGCGGTCAGCCTGCTGATCGTTGCGGTGATTCTGCTGAGCACCTGGAGGCTGCTGCGCGACTCGCTGCACCTCTCGCTCGATGGCGTTCCGGCCGGCGTCAGCTCGACCGATGTGATGTCGTATCTTTCCCATCAACGCGGCGTCACCGACGTGCACGATCTGCATATCTGGGCGCTGTCCACCACCAGCGTGGCGCTGACCGCGCATCTCGTCGTGCCGGACCGGGATGCGGACGAGGCGCTGTTGGGCGCGCTGACACCGATCCTCAAGAAGCGCTTTCGCATCGATCACGCGACGCTGCAGATCGAGCGCGACCGCTGCGATCACGGCTGCACCTCGTAGGGCGGCCGGCGACCGGCGCGGCTCACCGGACGCGAACCCGCTCGATCGCACCGAGGGCGCTGTACATCTCGGGCGTGATCGAGGATCCGATGTCCTGCGTCTGAAGGCTGACGACCGTGTGCCCCACCAGCACGCAGTACATGATGCCGATCGTGGCGTGGCCGGCCACCGTGCCGGTCCAGCGCACGCGCGCGGCCGGCAACCCCGCGAGAGTCGCCCGCTCGAACTCGCCGAATTCGAAGTGCCCGAGCCTGAGTCCCAATCCCTTGAGAAACTCCATCAGATAATGGCTCGCCGCCTGGATGCGCTCCGACGGCGCGATGCCGTCGAGCGAGGAGCCCACGTCGATCGCCGACACCTGAAGCAAGGTGCCGCCGTCGGACGCCGGCCGGTGCTTGACCCACCCGACCGTCACGCCGCCGTTCTCCTCGCTTCTGATCGGTCCGTCGAATCCCGCAGGCACGGAGATGACGAGCGGTCCCGCCTCGGCAGAAAAGGCCGGCGCGCAGGGCAGCCCCAGGAAGCAAAGCCACAAACAGGCGATGGGCACACGCAATCGTCGTCTCCTCGGGGTCATCGGGGGCGCGCCCGCCGGGTCGGCTCCGCGGAATGCGGGTCTTCGGGCCAGTGGTGTTTCGGGTATCGGCCCTTCAAGTCCTTCCGCACCTCGTGATATCCGCGGTTCCAGAAACTCACGAGGTCGCGCGTGATCTGAACGGGCCGTCCGGCGGGCGACAGGAGCTTCAGCAGCAACGGCAGCCTCCCGACGGCCACCGAAGGGGATTCACGCAGGCCGAACACCTCCTGCAGACGCACCGACAGGGTGGGCACCGCACCGTCCAGGTAATCGATGGGAATTCGCGAGCCGCTCGGCACCACGAAATGCGTGGGCGCCTCGCGCTCGAGAATGACGTTTTGCACGTGGCTCAAGCGTCCATGCAGGGCTTTGCTCAAATCCAGGCGCGCAAAGTGCTCCCGGCGGACGAGGCCGTCCATCCAGGGGGGAGCCCACTCGCCGAGCGTCGCGAGCAGCGCCTCGTCGCCCAGGTCGGGCCAGGGCTCCGCGGACGGCACGGCATGTTCGCGCATCAGCGCGACCCGCGCCCGCCATTGCTCGAGGTCCTTCGACCAGGGCAGCACGCCGAGCCCGAGGCTGCGCAATCCCTCGAGCGCGGCGGCCTGGATTGCGTCGCGGTCGGCGTTGCGCATCTCTTCGGCGTCGAGAACGAGCGCGCCGAGCCGCCGTTCGCGTCGCGCGCGCACCGCCTGCTCGCGCGCATCCCAGACGATCTCTTCGCGCACCTCGATGTGCGATGCGAAGTGAGTCTCCAGATCGGCGCGTCCGATCGGCGCCGCCAGAAAGATGCGGGCCTCGCGCTCGGCCCCGTCCAGCTCGGCAGCCACGATGAATTCGGACTTCGCGAGCGCCTGCGGTTCGGCGAAGCGCGCCCCGCGGCCGTTCGCCAGGAGGTATCTTCCCGACGCGTCGCGCGCACGGCCGATCCGGTCCGGATAGGCGAACGCGACCAGAATACCGGTGAGCTCCTCCGCGCCGGAGTTCCGATCCGTGCCGCCCAGGGTGCGCCGCCAGTTCGCGGCGCTGCGCGCCGCCTCGCGCAGCGCCCGGGGGTCGACGCTCAATCCGGCCGGCAGCCCGGAGGGGGTGCCGGCGCCACCGGCAAGCACCCCGACGCGCAGGCGCAAATCGACGTCGCGCGAACCGGGGGCAGCCCGCAGCAGGTCGCGCTCGCTCAGGATCGCCGCAAGATCGCAGGCGAGGCGCGGGACACCGAGCTCGCGCCCCTTGGCGAGCATGTGCGCGAGACGCGGGTGCGCGCCCAGCCCCGCCAACTGCCGGCCGTGAACGGTGATCAGATTTTTTTCATCGATGGCTTCCAGGGAGCGCAATAGATCGCGAGCCTGTGCAAGCGGCGCAGCCGGGGGCGGATCGAGCCAGCGCAGGGCGGCAGCATCGGCCGCCCCCCAAAGGCTGAGCTCGAGCGCGAGCGGCGCGAGATCCGCGTGCAGAATTTCCGGTGATGTATGCGCGGCGAGCGCCGCCTGCGATCCCTCCGACCAAAGCCGATAGCAGACCCCATCGCTCAAGCGGCCCGCGCGGCCCCTGCGCTGATCCGCCGCCGCCTGCGATACCTTGCCGGTGACCAGCCGGCTCATGCCGCTCGCCGGATCGAATTCCGAATAACGTCTGAGGCCCGTATCGACGACGATGCGGACGCCTTCGATGGTGAGGCTGGTTTCCGCGATGCTGGTCGCCAGCACGATTTTTCTCGCGCCGGGTGCCGCCGGACGGAGCGCCGCATCCTGCTCGGCGGCCGACAGATCCCCATACAGCGGAAGCACCCGAACGTTCGCTCCGGCCGCGGCTTCCTCCAGCGTCCGATGCACCCGCCGGATTTCCGCGGCACCGGGCAGGAAGCACAAAATGTCGCCTTCATCCCGGCCGAGCGCGGTGCGCAGCACCTGGGCGGTCTGCAGCTCGAGCGGCATCTCGGATCGGCGCGGCACATAGTGGGTCGCGACCTGATGAGCACGCCCTTCCGCCGTAATGAGGGGCGCATCGCGCAGAAGCGCCGAGAGGGGCTCCAAATCGAGGGTCGCCGACATGACCAGGATCCTCAAATCCGCGCGCAGCGTCTCCTGGCTCTCGAGACAGAGCGCGAGCCCGAGATCGGCGTTGAGGCTGCGCTCGTGAAATTCATCGAAAATCACGCAGCCGATCCCCTCGAGCGCCGCGTCTCCCTGAAGCATGCGCGTGAGGATCCCCTCGGTGACCACCTCGATGCGCGTGTCCCGGCTCACACGCGTTTCCATGCGCGTCCTGAAGCCGACGGTCCCGCCGACCGCGGTGCGGAGCAGCTGTGCCATGCGCGTGGCCACGGCGCGCGTCGCGATGCGGCGCGGCTCCAGCATCAGGATCTTGCCGCGCCCGAGCCAGCCGGTATTCAGCAGGGCGAGCGGCACGAGGGTGCTCTTGCCGGCGCCCGGAGGGGCGTGCAGTAGCACCCGTGTGTGCGCGGACAGCGCTTGGACCAAGGGGCCGAGGGCGGGGCCGATCGGCAGGGAGGGGAGAGGAGGCACGGACATGAGGGCGCTACGATACCGCAGAGCGGCCCGGCGTCCATGTTAGGATACGGCTGTCGGGCCTGTAGCTCAGTTGGTTAGAGCAGGGGACTCATCAGAAATGGTGCCTTCGCATCGCAAGGTGCGAAGTGGACGGGATGAATTCAGGGAACCCTCACCGGCGGCGCCGATGGCAACCCTGAGCCAAGCCGGCGGTACACCGCCGGAAGGTGCAGAGACTACCTGAGCGCTTGAGTCGCGCTTAATGACAGGCTAGAGCGTCCCGCACCCCACCGGGGTGAAGAGATAGTCCACTCCCTCCGGAAACGGCGGGATCGAGTGAATCCCTTGGTCCTCGGTTCGAGTCCGAGCGGGCCCACCAATCAATCATCTGCGGCAATGAGAACTGGCTGCTCGCTGGCCTTCGGCGGCTTCGGCGGACGGTTACGTTCGAATCCGGGTTGCGGCACACCGCTATACGCATAAATCACCATTTCCTTTCCCCACGCGTCCATCCAAACTGCATCACCGTACCGCCTTCGGGGGGAGTGTCACGAGAAGGATGCCTCGAGATGATGCAAGACCGCTGTCGTGCGTGGCCGCAGGCTGTCGCGCTGGCGCTGTTGTATGGTGCCATGCCGGCGGCATTTGCCGAAGACGCGACCACCCCGCCGACGGCCGCCGGAGCTGCGAATTCGGAGGGGCCGGCGAAGGGCTGCAAGCCGGGCTCCGAACATGAAAGCCTCTATGCGCGTCTGAAGGATAGCTACCAGGAGCATCTTGCATGGAATGGCGGGGATCCGAACGCCCCACCGGCCATGATCGTGGGCGGCGGGGAGATTCCCGAATCCAATCCGCCCTGGCCATATTCGACCTGGAACGTCGGCGGCTCGGAGACCATCGGCGTCGACAATATGTACTACAGCGCGCTGATGGACGCGCTGTACTGCGGGAACGGCGGACAAAAGCTCAAGGACAGCCGCTTGACCGTCTATGGCTGGCTCGAGCCGGGCGGCAACGTCAGCACTTCGCATACTCGTTACAATTTTCAGACCGGTACCGGGGGCAATTCGCCGGCAGCCTACTCATACGAGCCCAATACCGTGCAACTCGACCAAGCGGCGCTGTACATCGAGCGTACGCCCGATGAGGTACAGCGCGATCATTTCGATTGGGGAGGCCGCCTTACGGGAATTTATGGAACCGATTACAAGTACACGTTCAGCGACGGCATACTCAGCAATCAGTATCTGACGAGCGCGAAGCCCTACGGCTTCGATCCCGTCATGTACTACCTGGATTTCTGGTTCCCGCGGATTGCCGAAGGCGAGAATGTGCGCGTCGGCCGCTATATTTCGATTCCCGACATCGAAGCGCAGCTCGCGCCGAATAATCTCACCTATAGCCATTCACTGCTGTACACGGTCGATCCCTATACTCAAAATGGCATCGTCAGCACCACCAAGCTCGACAAGAACTGGCAGATACAGGCCGAACTCTCCGCGGGAAACGACATCGGGCCTTGGGTCAAGAGCGAACGCCATCTCACGCCGGCCGCGTGCGTCATCTGGACCTCCGATTCCGGCAAGGACAATCTGTATCCCTGCATGAACGGGCTCAACGACAGCGATTGGCGCTGGAACAACGTGCAGCACGCGGTGATCACCTGGTATCACAAATTCGACTCCAAATGGCATACCGATACGGAGATCTGGTACATGTGGGAGGCGCACACGCCGAATGTCAACAATCCGGCCGGTGCAGCCTACATTTCCGAGCGCTATTCTTATCTGAACATCGGTGCGCCGAGCGGTGCGCAGTGCAACCCGGCGGTGGTGTTCTGCTATTCGTACGAGTGGGCTGCCGTCAATTACATCAATTATCAGATCGGCCCGCGCGATATCGTCGTATGGCGCACCGACTACCTGGACGATGCCAAGGGGCAGCGCACCGGTTTCAAGACTCGTTACTTCGAGCTCGATCTGGGCTACACACACTGGATGGGCGACGTGATCGAGCTGCGCCCCGAGATTCGCTGGGAGCACTCGCGCGAGGCGCAAGCGTACGACAACCCAACCGCCGCCCCCGAGGGCGGGAAGCACTCGCAGGCCATGATCGCGGCCGATGCGGTCATTCACTTTTAGCTAGGCATTCGATACGGACGGAGGAACAATCCATGTCCAAAGCCATTCATTCGATGCTCGGCGGCGCCGTTCTCGCGGCGGGCGGCCTGATCGCCGCGTCCACCGCCGTCCCGGCAGACCAGCCTGTGCCCGCGACCCCGGTGAGGAAACTCGAGGCGGGGCTTTCCCCCGTCGCGCAGCTTCTTGCGCTCATGGACACCGACAAGAACGGCAAGGTGTCGAAGCAAGAGTTCATGAGCTTCATGGAAGCGGAATTCAATCTGGCCGACGCGGATAAAAGCGGCGAGCTGGATCCCAAGGAGCTGCAGCAGTTCATCAACCGCCTCTCGCATCCGGTGAAAGGTCCGGGACGCTGAGGCGCGAATCGGTGGGGCGGCGCCATGATGCGCGAGGTCCGGCGGCCCGTGCGGGGCTGTCCGCCATCAAGTCGCGGGCACCGGTGTGGCACACTGCGCGGCCGAGCAAGAGGAATCACGCATGAGCGAACCCCCAAGCAGCCCGGGTCAGCCGCCGGGAGGGCAGGAATCGATCGATCGACGCGCCTGGTCGCGACAGCGCCAGCTGCAGGTCGTGGGTGTCGGCGCGGCACTGGTCGCCGTCGTCGCCGCCGGCCTCTGGCTGGGCGGTCTTCTGTTCGGCAAGCGCTCGGCGCCGCCCGGCGAGCCGCCGCCGCCGGCGGGCACCTTCCGTGTCACCGCCCAGCAGATGAAGACCTTCACCGTCGAGTCCGTGGCCATGCACGGCTTCGCGAGCGAAGAGCTGACCGACGGCAAGATAGCCGTCAATGCCGACCGCACCACGCCGCTCTACTCCCCCTACTCGGGCCGGGTGGTGCGGGTGATCGCCGGGTTGGGCGACACCGTGAAGAAGGGCGCCCCGCTCGCGACGGTAGAAGCCTCCGAATTCGTTCAGGCGCAAAACGATTTGGCGACGGCCGTCGCGCAGCTCAAGCTCGCGCGCATCAACGAGACCCGCAAGCACGCGCTTTACGATGCCAAGGGAGGCAGCCTGCAGGACTGGCAGCAGGCCCAGGCGGATCTCACTGCGGCGGAAACCGCGGTGCATTCGGTGCGCAATCGGCTCAGGATCCTGGGCAAGTCCGATGCGCAGATCGACGCGCTGGAGGCGGCGCGCAGCATGGACGCGGTGGCCGCGCTCACCGCGCCGATCGCCGGCGTGGTGGTGGACCGGCAGATCGGCCCGGGTCAGTATCTGCAATCTGGCAGCGGCACACCGGTGTTCACGATCGCCGATCCATCGACCGTGTGGTTGCTCGCGAACGTGCGCGAGGCGGATTCCGGGTCGGTGCATCTCGGGCAGCTCATGGAAGTGCACGTACCCGCATATCCGATGCGCACCTACTCCGGCCGGGTGACCTATGTCGCGGCGCTGGTCGATCCGGCGACTCACCGACTCCCGGTACGGGCGGAAATCGACAATCGCGACGGCGCGCTGAAGCCGGAGATGTTCGCGAATTTTCGGATCATCACCAGCGCCGCATCGGAATCCCCCTCCGTACCCGAGGCGGCCGTGGTCTACGAGGGCGACGCCGCGCACGTATGGCTGGTTGCCGGGGAGGGATTGCTCGCGTACCGCGCCATCCGCACCGGTCGTCACGACGATGGCCTGGTCGAAGTGCTGAGCGGCCTGAAGACGGGTGAGCGCATCGTCACGAAGGGCGGCCTCTTCATCGACCAGGCGGCGGCCGCCGGGTCCACATGAACGCGATCATCTCTTTTGCGCTGCGGCAGCGAGTGCTGATCGTGGTGCTGCTGGTGATGATGCTCGGCGCCGGCGTCGTGAGCTTTCTCAATTTGAACATCGAGGCGTATCCGGATCCGGTGCCGCCGCTGGTCGATGTGGTCACCCAGAGCACGGGGCAATCCGCCGAAGAGATCGAGCGCTACATCACCATCCCGCTCGAGATCCAGATGGCCGGAATCCCCAACGTGCAGGCCATCCGCACCATATCGCTGTTCGGGCTGTCCGACGTCAAGGTCCAATTCACCTACGATTTCACCTATTACCAAGCCGAGCAGTGGGTCACCAACCGGCTCTCGCAGCTCGCGGCTCTGCCGAACGGCGCACAGCCCCAGATCTCGCCGACCAGCCCCATCGGCGAGATTTACCGGTATCGGGTGGTGGGACCTGCCAATTATTCAGTGACCGACTTGAAGACGCTCGAGGACTGGGTGCTGGAGCGGCGCTTCAAGGCGGTGCCGGGGGTCATCGACGTGACCGGATGGGGCGGCAAGACCAAGACCTACGACATCGCCATCGATCAGCACAAACTGATCGGCTTCGGCTTGTCCGTGCCGCAGGTGTTGACGGCCCTGGGCAACGCCAATATCAACGTCGGGGGGCAGACGGTCGATTTCGGCGCACAGTCCGCCGTGGTCCGCGGCGTGGGGCTCATTCATTCGGCGGACGAGATTCGACGCACCTTGATCAGCAGCAGCCAGGGCGTGCCGGTGTTCATCGGCGATGTCGCCGACGTGACGATAGGACACCTGCCGCGTCTCGGGATCGCCGGCTACGACGACGTGGACGACATCGTGCAGGGCATCGTGCTGATGCGCCGTGGCGCGCAAAGCGTGCCGACGATCAAACGAGTCGAGGCGGAGGTCGACAAGATCAACCGATCCGGAATTCTGCCGCCCGGCGTCAGCATCCAACGCATCTACGATCGCAGCGACCTGATCAACATCACGACTCACACCGTGCTGCACAACATGGTCGCCGGCATCGTGCTCATCTTCCTGCTGCAGTGGGCATTTCTCGGCAATCTGCGCAGCGCCATCATCGTGGCCATGACCATTCCATTCGCGCTGTCGTTCGCCATCGGGTTGATGGTGATGCGCGGCGAATCGGCGAATCTGCTGTCGGTCGGGGCCATCGATTTCGGGTTGGTAGTCGATGCCACCGTGATCATGGTCGAGAACATATTCAGGCATCTGGCGGAGGCCTCCGCGCATCTGGGCACCGGGCCGAGCAATCTGCATCGAATGCGCGTTCCGAGCGGTTTTCGCGGCAAGATGGGCACCATTTCGATTGCGGCGGCCGAGGTCAGCCAGTCGATTTTCTTCGCGGCGGCAATCATCATCGCGGGCTTCGTCCCGCTGTTCACGCTGTCCGGGATCGAGGGCCACATTTTCGGTCCGATGGCCAAGACCTATGCGTATGCCATCGCCGGCGGTCTGATCGCGACCTTCACGATCGCACCGGCGCTGAGCCTGCTGCTGTTCCCGCAGGTGGTCGCCGAGCGGGAGACACTGGTGGTTCGGGCACTGCGGCGCGTCTACCAGCCCGCGCTGGAGTTCGTGCTCGCAAACCGCATCATCACCTTTGCCGGCTTGGCGCTGCTCTCGCTGTTGGCGGTTTTCGCGGTGCGCTCGTTGGGCCTCGAGTTCCTGCCCCCGCTCGAGGAGGGAAACCTATGGGTCCGTGCGACATTTCCCCAATCGGTGTCGCTGGAGGACAGCGACAGGTACGTCAATCGCATGCGCGCGCTGATGGGCCGGTATCCCGAGGTGCAATCGGTGGTATCGCAGCATGGGCGGCCCGATGACGGCACCGATGCCACCGGCTTCTTCAATGCCGAGTTCTTCGTGCCGTTGAAGCCCTTCGACACCTGGCCGGCCGGCATGGACAAGGCAAAGCTCACGCAGGACATGACCGAGGCGCTCGGCCAGCAGTTTCCCGGCGTCGAATTCAACTTCTCGCAGTACATCCAAGACAACGTCGAAGAGGCGGCATCCGGCGTCAAGGGCGAGAATTCGGTCAAGGTGTTCGGCAACGATCTGGAGACCTTGGAAAAGACGGCCGATGCCATCGCCGCCGTGCTCGCCAAGGTGCCGGGCATCACCGATCTGGCGGTGCTCCGGTCGCTGGGCCAGCCCACCATCCGCATCGACGTCGATCGCGTCCGCGCCGCCCGCTATGGCCTCGCGCCCGGAGACGTCAACGCGGTCGTGCAAACCGCGATCGGCGGTCAAAGCGCGGGCGATCTGTACGAGGGGGCGAGCGACCGGCACTTTCCGATGATGGTGCGTCTCGCCCGCCCGTATCGAGATAACCTGAGCGCGATCCGGCGCATCCCGGTCACCGCGGCTGCGAGCACGGGCAACGGAGTGGTGCAGGTGCCCCTCGAGGACGTCGCCGACGTGCATCTGGTGTCCGGCGCCGCGTTCATCTACCGGGAGCAGCAGCAGCGCTATGTGCCGATCAAATTCAGCGTTCGCGGCCGCGATCTCGGCAGTGCGGTGCTCGAGGCGCAGCGCGCGGTCGATGAACGGGTGCTCCTGCCCGGCGGATACCATCTCGAATGGGTGGGTGAATTCGGCAATTTGCAGGAGGCGATCTCGCGCTTGATCGTGGTCGTGCCGCTCTCGATCGCACTGATCGTGCTGTTGTTGTATTTGAACTTCCACAGCTTTCGCGACGCGTTGCTCGCCGCCAGCGTGATTCCCATGGCGAATCTGGGGGGAATCTTCGCACTATGGGCCACTCACACGGCCTTCAGCGTCTCTTCGGCAATCGGCTTCGTCGCCCTGTTCGGAATCGCCGCGATGGACGGCATCCTGGTCGTTTCTTACTACCATTTGAGCTTGGAGTCGGGGCTCGATCGGGCGAGCGCCATGCTGCAAACCTGCCGTACGCAGTTGAGGCCGGTGATGATGACCTGCATCGTCGCCTGTGTGGGGCTCATACCCGCGGCGCTTTCGACCGGTATCGGCTCACAGGTGCAGCGGCCGCTGGCGCTGGTGGTGGTCGGCGGCATGCTGCTCGCGCCGATCCTGATATTGCTCGTTTTGCCCGTGCTCATTTTGCGATTCTCGACGGCGCGCGAATTGCCGGCGGAGCCGGCGCGGGAGGTGAGCGAGTGAGGTCTTCGTGGCGCGATTCGGCCCTGGGGCGCCGCTCGGTTGCCCGGCACGCGCTGCTGTGCCTGGCGGCGGCCGCATGCGCCTGCGTGGGACCGAATTTTCACCGCCCGGCGGCCCCGAACGTCGGGCACTACACCGATGAGCCCGTGGCATCGACCACGGCGGCGGCGGCCGGGCCGGGCGGAGCCGCGCAGCGTTTCCTCGAAGAGCGGGACGTGCCGCGGAACTGGTGGACGCTGTTCGAATCCAAGGAGCTCGATGAGCTGGTGACGCAGGCGCTGCACAACAGCCCGGACGTGGCGTCGGCGCAAGCGGCGCTGCGTCAGGCCATGGAACTCACCGCGGCGCAGCGCGGCGCCTATTTTCCGGCCGTGCAGGGCAGTTTCGACGCACAGCGCCAGCACAACGCCGTCGGCGTGCTGGCGCCCACCCTGACCTCGGGCACGGCGCTGTTCAATCTGTACACGCCGCAAGTTGCGGTGAGCTTCGTGCCGGATGTGTTCGGGGCGAACCGGCGCCAGGTGGAGTCGCTGGAGGCGCAGGCCGAAGCGGCGCGCTTCCAGCTCGATGCGACCTATCTCACCCTCACCGCGAACGTGGTGACGACTGCGATCGAGGAGGCGGGCCTGCGCGCCCAGATATCCGCGACGCTGCGGGTGATCGACATCGAGCGCGAGTCCCTCGCCGTGCTGCGGCGCCAGCTCGCGCTCGGCGCGGTGGCCGAGGCCGACGTATTCGCCCAGGATGCGGCGCTCGCTCAACTGGAAGGCACACTGCCACCGTTGAACAAGCAGCTGTATCTCGCCCGCGATTCATTGGCCGTCCTTACGGATCGGGTGCCCGGAGATTACAAACAGCCCGCTCTCGACCTGGACCGGATGGAGCTGCCCGCCGATCTGCCGCTGGGGGTGCCCTCGCAGCTGGTGGAGCGGCGTCCCGACGTGCGCGCCGCGGAGGCCCAGCTGCACTCCGCAACGGCGCAGGTCGGCGTGGCGATCGCAAATATGCTGCCACAGCTGACGATCACCGGGACCCTCGGCAGCTCGGCGACGCTGATGAGCGACCTGTTCAAGCCCGGGACCGGGTTTTGGACGGTCGGCGCCGATGCCACTCAGACGCTTTTCCAGGGCGGCACGCTGCTCCACCGCAAGCGCGCCGCCGACGCCGCGCTGGACCAGGCCGCCGCCACCTACCGGCAGACCGTTCTGACGGCTTTTCAAAACGTTGCCGACGCACTGCACGCGCTGGATGCGGATGCGCATGCGCTCGAGGCTGCGGGCCGCGCGGCGCTTGCCGCCGAAAGGAGCCTGGACGTCGCGCGCCGGCAGCTGGAGCTCGGCTCGGTGAGCTACCTGGCACTGCTCAATGCCGAGCTCGCCTATCAACAGGCGGTGGTGTCGCAGGCGCAGGCGCGCGCGAATCGATATGCGGACACCGCCGCCTTGTTTCAGGCCCTCGGCGGTTCCATCTCGCCGGTGGCACACTGAGAAGGCCCGGTACTCCGATCACCTCTTGCGCAAAAGTGCCGACCGGAAGTACTTCACCATTGCACTCTATCCGCGAGAGCCGTCTCGTTCGTCAATCTCCCTCCGGGAACAGCAAGAAACCGTGCGACACATTATTGGCATCGATGTAGTAGCCGGTGATCGTCCCCTCGTCGTTGATGCTGACCGGAAGGGTACCCATCCAATACCAAGGGGCTTGCGGTGCCACACTGGCTGCCCCGGGAGCATCGAAGCTGCCAACCTTGCCGTCCGGAGTGCGCAGAAAGCCGTGACCCACGCCATCGGCATCGAAGTACACACCGGTGATGGCGCCCCAGTCATTGAGGCCCAACGGGCAATCGGAGAAGCAATTAGCCCCGAGCGACGGGTCACCCGGGGTGTCGAATGTCGTCGTTTGCCCCGTAAAGCTGCGCAGATAGACATGTTCCAGACTGTTCGAGTCGGTGTAGTAGCCGGCAGTGGCCCCGAAAACGGTGAGCCCGACGGAACATCCAGGACAGCTCGTGCCTTGATAAGCGCCACTGCCGGCCCCCGGAACTTCGTAACTTTGCAGACGCCCGCCCGGAAGGCGGACGAGACCATGCCCCGCGTAATTCTTGTCCATGTAGGTTGCCGCAATCAGCCCAAAGACATTGATGTTGAAGGCCCCTGTGCCAGCGCAGAATGGAGAATTGCCCGTATTGGGAGTATTGCAGGCATGCGGGTCCTTCCAGGTCGCAAACGTGCCGTCGGCGCGACGCAGGAAGCCTCCAAACAAGTCGTTTTCGTCCAGATAGTATCCGACAATGTCGGATTCCAGGTTTATGGCAATGGGAATGGTTGCCGTGCTGCCGGGTGGATCGAACGTGGTCATGCCGCCTTCCGGACCTCGGAGAAATCCATGGGCTACGTTGTTGACATCGTAATACACGCCCGCAATTGCTCCGGCGTCATTGATGGCGTTGGGTAACGTCCCGTTAAAGTCCTGCGCGTTCGTATCCGCATCCGGCGCCTCGAAGCTTGTGAACTTGCCTTCGGGACTGCGGACAAAGCCGTGAAACACGTTGTTCGCATCCAGGTAATACCCGGTGGTGGCGCCCCAGTTGTTGATGAGGACCGAACAGTCGGTATAGGCGAAACAGCCCGTGCCCTGGCCGCTGGCTTTTCCCGCGCCGGGAGCATCAAACGTGACGAAGCGCGGTTCGTGTGCGCTCGCCGCGAAAGCCATCCCGAGCGCGCAAAGCACCAAATAAAACGCGCGCGCCTTTGTCCCGACGGTGGTCGCCTTGGATCGATAAGAAACACTGCGATTGGTGTTCATAAAGCCCGCCTCCCTTTTTTGTTTAGATGATGAAGTGCGAAACAAGTCCTCCGTCGCCTATGGATCGGTTTTTCGTTTACTCCGAAAAAATAACACTGTCAACCTGCGTGACCTGGCCCATATGTGTGTGGGCAATACCCAATTTCGCTCTCATCGAGATCGCGGCGGTGTTTGCACGCCAAACTGGAAAGGCTGGGCTCGCGACCCGGACACGATCAACCGCTGTCAGCCTGGATCGCGATATCCTGGAACGGTCGTTTCGCAGTGTAGAAGCCGAAGCTTCCGATGTGTGGGTGCATGGCAGGTCAAGCCGGTAATCGCCGCCGTGCAAACCGGATTTATATGAGTTGGGGTGCAGCCTTGAAGCCGGGTGCCGCGATTCGCGTCAACCGAACAAAAATTCGATTAGCAAAAGGTACTTCTATGAAGCACATGTTGGTGACAATGGCGGTCTGTTGCGCCGCATCCGCGTGGGTCGCCGCGGCGGCAAGCCCCGGCCCAGGTGCGATCACGCCCGCGGCACCGGTCGCGGCGCCCAGAGACCGGGCGTATCCCGGCGAGATTCGTCTTGCCGTCGACGCGACCGATATAGAACAACGCATCGTGCACGTACACGAGACGTTGACCGGAATCGGCGCGGATACCGTGCTGCTGTATCCGAAATGGTTGCCCGGCACGCATGCACCGGAGGGGCCCATCGATCGGCTCGCGGGCATCAAAATCACCGCAAGCGGAGCGCCGGTGTCGTGGACGCGCGATCCCGTCGATGTCTACGCGTTTTACGTGCATCCTACCGCCGGAGTGAAGTCGCTCGATATCGACTTCGACTACCTGTCTCCGACGAGCCCCAAAGTGGGCGCCATCGAGATCAGCCGCGATCTCCTCCTTCTCGAATGGAACTCTCTCATTCTCTACCCGGCGGGCTACTTCGCGCGGCAGATTCCGGTGCAGGCGAGCGTCACCTTGCCTGCCGATTGGAAATTCGGATCTGCCCTGGAAATCGCCGGCACGAACGGCGGGGCGATCGAGTTCAAGCGCACCGGCCTCAATACGCTTGTCGACAGTCCTGTGTATGCGGGCCGGTATGCCGCGCGATTTGACCTTGATCCGAACGGCGCAGTTCCGGTGCATCTGGATCTGTTCGCCGACCGGCCGGAGCTCCTTGCGATCACACCCGAGCAACTGGAAGCACACCGAAGCCTGGTGCAGCAGGCCTACAAGCTCTACGGCTCGCACCATTACTCGCACTATGATTTCCTCTACTCCTTGAGCGATCAGATTCAGCAGAACGGCCTGGAGCACCATCAGTCGAGCGAGGACGGCAGCGTTCCCGAGGCGTTGACCGAATGGGATAAAACCGCCTACGACCGGGATCTGTTGGCGCATGAGTTCACTCATTCCTGGAACGGCAAATTCCGCCGGCCCGCGGACCTATGGACCCCCAACTACAATGTTCCGATGCAGGACAGTCTCCTGTGGGTGTACGAAGGACAGACGCAGTACTGGGGCCAGGTGTTGACCGCGCGTGCGGGTCTGTGGACGAAGCAGCAGGCGCTCGATGAGCTCGCACTCACGGCCGCCTACTATGACGTTGAGGCCGGTCGTCGCTGGCGCGCCTTGCAGGATACGACCAACGACGAGATCATCAATCCGCGCCGCCCCATGTCCTGGCCCAGCTGGCAGCGCTTCGAGGACTATTACTCGGAGAGTCAATTGATCTGGCTCGACGCCGATACCCTGATCCGCGAGCGCTCCCAGGGCAAGCGATCCCTCGACGATTTCGCGCGCAGCTTCTTCGGCATCGATGACGGCAGCTTCACCACCGTGACCTACACCTTCGAGGACGTGGTCAAGGCGCTGAATGCAGTGGAACCCTACGATTGGGCCGCATTTCTGCGCGAGCGGCTGAATGCGATCGGCAAGCCGGCGCCTTTCGACGGGTTGCGGCGCGGCGGCTACATGCTGGTCTTTACGGACACTCCGAGCGAGTTGCTCAAGGCGCACGACGAGCAGAGCAAGCGCGTGAACCTGTTGTTCTCCATCGGCGTCGAAATCGACGACAAGGACGGCAGCGTTCTGAACGTGCTCTGGGATAGCGCCGCCTTCAAGGCAAAGCTCACGGAAAGCAGCATGATCATGGCGATCAACGGAGCGGCCTACAACGCGGACGTGCTCAAGGATGCGATCCGGTCGGCTCGGACGACGAAGCAGCCGATCGAGCTGATCGTCAAGAACGGCGATCGGTACCGAGTTCTGCACCTCGACTATCACGAGGGTTTACGCTACCCGCACCTCGAACGCGACCCATCCATACCCGCACGCCTGGATGATATCCTCGCCACACGCAAGTAACTCCAGCACCTGGGGACGATTTGCCGTCACGCGCCGGTGGCCAGCGAGCGCCTGGCGCTGACGGCATCGGGCCAGGTGCGCTACACGCTCAAGACGCCGTATCGGGATGGCACGGACTACCTGGCAGCCTTGGACCGGACGAGCGTTTGAAATTCCTATCCGCGCCGCCTATCCGCTCGGCACCGGCTGGAGCTACAGGAACCTGGGCTGCCTGACGCTCGGCATCCTCATTCACAAGGTGACCGGCGAATTCTATGCGGACTTCCAGCAGCAAAGAATCTTCCGGCCGCTTCAAATGTCGACGACGCGCCCGATCAGCGAGGCGGAAATCATCCCCAATCGATCGGCCCGATACCGGCTCGTCCGCGGCGAGGTGAAGAACCAGGACTGGGTCTCCCCCTCGCTCAACATCACCGCCGACGGGAGCCTGTACTTCTCGATTCTGGACCTCGCCAAGTAAGACGCCGCCCACTACACCGACAGGCTCCCGAACAAATTGACTCTGACGCAGATGTGGACCGTCGCACCGCTTAAGAATGGACAACCGAATTCGGGGCATTACGGTTACGGATGGTTCGTCGAGGCTCAGGACGGTCACCGCATGATCGAGCACGAAGGGGCGTGGCTGGGGTTCGATACCCAAATCTTGCGATACGTGGACGATGGACTCACCGTCGTTCGTCCTGACCAACCTGGCCGAGGCGAAACCGGACGTGATTGCCCACGGGGTTGCGCGACTGTATCTCGGGCAGCGCGGCCCTTGAGCCCATGGCCGGCTTGGGCATCATCGTTGGTGGCGCTTCATGCCGATCATAACCGCTGCCACTGGCCATCCGATCTCCTTATCCAATGCCACCCTACACTTCGGACTCGGTCGAGCGGAACACGGCCACCAAACGGATACGCATTTTCACTTGCGAAAACTACCGCCGCATCATAATGACGTTGTTCTACAAGCGGCTTGAATGCAATCCAAACCTTCTCCATCTCGGCTGGAATAGCCACAGTGTCGGCAATGTCTTTATTGGTCTGATAGGTAAGCACTAGAGCAGGCGTACCATCCACCGTGCCCTTCTTGATACCAATTACAAAGACAGTCTCTCCGGAAATTAGTCGCAACCACCGCGGCGCGTTTGCGTGAGCAAGCACTCCGATAAATAGGGCGACCAGAATGAAACGTCTTCTGACCATCGACTCTCCTAACCGATTGAGCGACCTCGCCATACTCAGCCCAGCCCCGGAGTCAACTGCCCGGACAGCATCGAATGTCGGCTCTGGTAAAGACAAGTATGCCGGGAGGGCCCGAGAGTTGGACAAGTTTTTAAGGGGCCCTTATCGACTCGAACGGCCCGGTTGAAGCGGACCTGATCGACGCCGTCTGCGATCCGAAGCCGCCCAACAGCCGGCGCGCGATCCGACTGTGGCATCCTTGTGTGGATGTTTACGTTTCGAACCTGGAGGCGACAGTGGTGGCTGGGAGTAATCGCCACGGCGCTGGTCGTAAGCCTGGCCGCGCTGTTGCTGAGACCCATGATCGAGCAGGGGGTGCGAGCGCGGATCGAGTCCGCGGCCGTGCGCCATGGCGCGGTTGCGCGAATCGGTGTGGTGCACGTCGGCGTCTGGCCGTTGCTGCGGTTGGGGGGATTCGATCTTGACCTCGGTCATGGAGTGCGACTGCATGCCGACATGATCGCGGCCACGTGGCCCGGGCGGCTGCGACTCGCAGTTCGCGACGCCACTCTCGCGGGGCCAGCAGGGATCAGGGTCAGCTCGCCGGCCACTGCCTGGGACATCGCGGGCATTTTCGGCGGGGACCTCCGGCTCACGCTGGCGGAGCCACAGGCCGGCCTGTCGATCCGCAAGGTGGCGTCTCCAAGGGGCAGCGCGTGGAGTATCGAGGCACGGGGGCTCGACGTCGGGCGTCTGTTCGACGTGCGGCGCGACGCGCACCCGCTGCTCGAGGGTGGTATCGCGGACGGCCGCGTGGACCTTCAGGCCAGCGCCGATGCGCTCCGTTTCCACGTGAGCATGGGCGCGCGCGGCGCGCGCTTGGGAGCGCTGGCGGATAACGCCGCCGACGAGCCGCAGCTCGGCGATCCGACGGATGTGACCATCCGATTCGATGGCGCCTGGCGCCGGATCGGGGGCACGATCGAGGTCCCCGAGGTCCACGCGACGGTTGCCGGTGCCGCCCTGTCGGGCTCGATCACACTGCGCGATCTCGACGGCGATCCGGTTGTCGATCTCGCACTCGGCATGCAGCATCTGGACTTCGCGCAACTGCTGGGTGCATCCGGGCTCGCGGTGCCCGAAAGCTTGGGAATGGCGCCCGGCGCCGGTCGTGACCTGGGCTCGGCCGCGATCGACGTGCGTGTACGCGGACGCCTGGCGGACCCTGCCTCGCTCTCGGTGAGCCAGAAGATCGAGTTCAAGCCGCCACGTCAGATGCCCCCAGCGATCGCGCGCCTGCGGGGCGATTTCATCTTCAGACCTGAAGACGGCCCCGGCCCGCACCGCCCCATCGACGTCTCGCTCGCGTCCCCCGACGGCCTCTTCCACCGGCCGGTTCCTGCGATTTTGGCACAAAATTGCGCCGGTTCCGCCAAGCACGCTCGATGACATCGGCTTGGGACGGCGCTATGCTCTATGATGCCTGGAGAGCAAGCATTGCTTGCGGCACAACGAGGTGTAGTCTGTGGCCCGACATCTCAGACCGCCAAGCCTGGCGCTGGTTGTCCTTGGCGTTTGCTTTCTAGCCGGAGCCGCGCCGGCGCAACGGGCGGCTCCTCCGGGCAGCGACCTGCACGCCTTCGCGGCGAAACGGTTCCCACAGCCCGTGCGGGTCGGAGACCTGATCCAACGAACGGTACTCGAGCCGGTCGAGAGTCAACCGGTACTCGGACATGTGGTCGATGTCGTCCGGCTCCCGAACCAACAATTGGCGATCGTCATCAAGTACGGCGGATTTTGGGGATTCGGTGGACGCGACATCGCCGTACCCGCAGAAGCGATGGTGCTGCTGGGACAGCAGCTTGAGGTGCTCGACTTCACACCGCAGGCTTTGGGCGCCTTCCCGACCTTCAAGGCGGGTACCGGCACGGTGCTCGGTCCCGACGAGGTGATCCGCATGGGCTTGGCGCACCCGTCTCACTGATGAATCCGAGCATGAAGCCCTCACCCCGAAGGACCAAGACCAGACCCACGCGATTGCATCCGCTCGCGGTACGGATCATGCACTGGATCAACGCCTTTGCCATGATTGTCATGATCATGTCGGGCTGGGGCATTTACGACGACGATGTCATCATTCACGGCCTGCATTTTTCATCCGCCCTGCGCCTCGGCAGTTGGGCTGCGCCCAGCCTGCTCTGGCATTTCGCCGGTATGTGGGTGCTCGCGTTGAACGGTCTGACCTATCTCATCTACGGTGTCGTGACCGGCCGATTGCGCGAGCGCATGCTGCCGATCCGCATCGACGCCCTGATACAAACCGTGCGCGAGACGCTGCATTTAAAGATCGCGCATGACGATCTCACCGTATATAACGCGGTGCAGAAGTTGCTCTACATCGTGGTCATCCTGGCGGGCATCTCGCAGGTGGTGACCGGCCTGCTGATCTGGAAGCCCATTCAGTTCTCCTCCGCGGTGGCGCTGCTCGGCGGGTTTCAGGCGGTGCGCGTCGAGCATTTCATCGGCATGTCGGTGATCGTCGGCTTTCTGACGGTGCACGTCGCGCTCTCCCTGCTCGTGCCACAAACCCTATGGGCCATGTTGAGCGGCGGTCCGCGTCTGCAGCCGCGAGGAAAGCCATCATGAGATCGCCGTTTCGACCCGCAAAACCGCCCAACCCCGATATTCTTGACAACCACCGCGACCGGATCCGGCTTCTCCAACGTCGTGGGATCATCCGCGGCGGTCTGTCGCTGGGCGCACTTGCCCTGCTGACCGGGTGTGATGTCACGTCGGACCCCTCCATCGACAAGGGGCTGCGCCAGATCTCCAAGTGGAACGATTGGGTCCAAGCGGCTTTGTTCGATCCGAATCACCTGGCCCCGACGTACCCCGCATCGATGATTCTGCGGCCGCCCAAGTTCAACGCGTACTATGACATCACCGAGGTGAAACCGGTGGCTGCGGCCAATTGGAAGCTCGAGCTGGCCGGCTTGGTGACGGACAAGCGGCCTTGGACGCTCGAGCAGCTCATGACGCTTCCCGCCAGCAGCATGGTCATCAAACATATCTGCGTCGAGGGCTGGGATTACATCGGGGGCTGGTCGGGCCCCACATTGCGCAGCTTCCTCGAACGGGTAGGCGCCGACCTTCAGGCCAAGTATGTCGCTTTCAAAACCGCCGACGACTATCCCAGCAGCATCGACATGGCGACGGCTCTCCATCCGCAAACCCTGCTGGCGACCCAATATGCGGGACAAACGTTGGCCGATCCGTTTGGCTTTCCAGTGCGCCTGCGCATGTCGACCAAACTCGGCTACAAGAATCCCAAGTGGATCACGGCGATCGAGGTAACCAACAAATTTCCGGGTGGATACTGGGAGAACCTGGGCGAAAACTGGTTCGCGGGCATCTAGCTCACCCAAACGGCACAACGCGTCCGGTCACGACAAGGCCACTCGCAGGAAAGTCGAGGCCAGCTGCCAGCCGACCCGAACGCCCGTTCCGAAACGGCCGGACACCTTGGATTCGCCGCTCACGCGGGCGCCATACGGTACCGGAATCTCGAGCACGCGCAGAGCGGCCTTCGCCGCGCGCATCTGCATCTCGAGATTCCATCCATAGCTCATCTCCTTCATGCCCAGAGCCAACAAGTGCGAACGTCGAATCGCCCGAAACGCGCACATGTCGGTGTACCGCGTCCCATAGAGTCCTCGGATCATGAGGCCGGCCAGCCGGCCCGCAACCACTTGATGCCAGCCCATGCTACCCGGCGCGCGCTCGCCACGGGTGCGAGATGCAATCACGAAATCTGCCTGGTCCGACAGGATGGGGCCGATGAGCCATTCGATGAGATCCGCGCGGTCACTCCCGTCCCCGTCCATGTAGACGAGAATCGCATCGTCCGGCGCCGCGAGAGCGCCGAGCCAACATGCGCGCCCGTAGCCCCGATCCGCTGCGATCACCTCCGCGCCTGCCGCCCGCGCCCGCGCCACCGTCGAATCGGTGCTATTGCCGTCTGCAACGATGATGCGATCGACACGGTGTCGCGGAACGTTGGCGAGGGCTGGGCCGATCGCACCCTCCTCGTTGCGCGTTGGAACGATGAGCACAATGGGCGCTTGCGGCCTGGCGCCGTTCATTCCGCTTGCTCTCGCGCCGGGTCGAATTGATGCGCACATTCGACCAGCAACCTGCCCAATCGCCGGGCCGCATCGAGGGACACGCCGGCGGACAATCTCAAGAATGCCTCATTGCAGTCGTAGCTGATCCAGGCCGCTCCGACCCGGGGCACCCGAAAACCGAAGCTGACACCCGCCGTCAAGGGAACGCCGCGCAACCGTGCCGCCGCGATGAGCCGATCGATGAATAGTTCCAGCGGCTGACGGCAATTCAATCGAGGGTCGAGGAACCGGAAGGCGAGCACGCCCCCCAGGTGATCGTAAGGCCCCGCTTCCTCGAAGTCAGGATGGTCGGGCTCGGCGGGGAAGGAGCAGGCGATGACCGGTGCGCCGGCCTGCACGCCCCGACGCACGGCCTCGGCGATCGTGCGCGCACAGGCGGTCTGCTGCCCTAAAAACCCCACATAAGCGCCGCGGGAGACCCGCGGTAGCACCAGCATGTCCGCCGCAACCGCTCCTATGCCACGCCGCCAATGTTCGAACCGGTCGGCGAGCGCGCTCTCGACCGCGACTACCCCTGCCGGCCCCAGGTCCGCGCCGAGCTGCAGATACTTGCAACCGCTCTCGTAATACAGCACTCGGACGCGTCGGTGCGCCTTCGCGAACGGATCGAAACTTCCGGACAGCAACGTCCCATCGACGACGAACCAGGTTTCGCGCTCGCAAATGTCCTCCGCGTCGTCGAGCAACCGCGGCAGATCGATCAGCCTCAATTCAACGGAATTGGTCAGCGGATCGACGAACACCACTCGCGGGCCGTGCTGAGCGATGGCATCGAGTGTGTCCTGGCGGCTCCCGCCGCGGGCAGTCCTGACATCAAAGAATCGCAGCGATTGCACCTGATGACGGGTCTCGAAATAAATCAGCGGATTCAGCAGGATCCGGTCCCCGGCCTCGAGCACCTCACGCAGCAGGAATGTTTCGATCAGGGCGTAAGCCGCCATGCCCGAGGAGGTCAACAACAGCCGAGCGCGCCTCGCGTCGATCCCCAGCATGTGCGCGTAGGCTGCCTCTTGAGCGGCAATCTCCGCGCTGCCGTAACGCCCATAAGCCACGGTCTCGCGCTTCCCGGCGGGCGGCACCGCGTCGAGCACACTGCTTTCCTGGGCAGCGGGCGCGTTCCACGCAACGAGGTTCGCAAGCGCTCCGGCCAGTCGATAGGCGGATCGCAATGTGTGTTCCGACGGCATGCGGCCGCTACGGTGACCGAGCGGTCCGCGCAAGAACGTCTCCGCCTGCGCTCCGAGGGATGCACAGAGCGCGCGGGTCGGATCGGCCACGCCCGATAGCCGGCGATCCGGGCGGTTCAAAAACCCCTGCGCGCGAACGATGGCATCCCGCAAGCGCTCGATGGCGTCTTGTCGAAGCTCGGCATCGACGCACAGCATGGAGGACCCCGGGCCATGCCGGCCATCGGCAACCTGCGCGTTGCTGGCGACCTCCAGGGCCGCGGACCGCTCTCGCTCGTCAGTCTCGGCACCGTCCGCCATCGATCTATAGACTCCAGCGCAGCCCGCAACTTGCGCAGGCCGAGGGGGGTGAATCGCTCAACAGCGCGGCACGGAAGCTCTGATAGCCCGGCCCGTTCCAGATGTCGCGCAGCGACTGCTGCGACGCATCTCCCAGGGTGAAGCTTTCGTACCCGCGCATCGAAAAGGGGGCGATACAGCAGGGAATCGCTCTTCCGTGCGCGGTAAAGTACATGAGAGTCCAGGGGCGGCGGCAAATCGACCAGGGTTGCTCTGCGTCGGTGCGCTTCAGGCTCGCTTCCGGCTCACCGGCGCCCGAGGCGTCGAAGGTGACGCCTCGCTCCGATGCGACCCGCCGAGCATCCTCCAGCAACCGGGCCTCCTCACCTTGCAGCCGCTCAAACAATGAAGATTGCGGCCGTGCCAATCCCTGGCCCTCAGGGAAGTGCACCAGCCGCTGCAGATGCACCTCGAGAACGCCCAGGTCCGCGGCGAGCCGGATGAAGCCGGGCAGCTGCTCGAGCGTTTCCCGCAGCCCCGTGAGCCACAGGGATACGCGCGGATTGGCCGCGCCCAGTTGATGCTTGAGCGCGACGAACTCGCGCACGTTGCGCACGATGCGCTCGAACCAGTCCCGGCCGCGGACGAGCTTGAAGGCCCGTGCCTCGGCGGCGTCCAGCGAGATGCGCAGCTCATCGAGACCCGCATCGATGAGCTCCCGCCCTTTCTTCGGGCGCAGCAGCGTGCCGTTCGTGTTGAACAGCACGTAAGTACCTCGCGCCTTCAGATAGCGCACCATTCTTGGAAGGTCTCTCACCATCATCGGTTCGCCAATACCGTGCAAGACCGCGCGCGCGATCTCGGGATATTGATCGACGATGCGCGTGAACAGCTCCCAGCTCATGTCGGCGGGCGGCTCGAGCTCGTCATAGGTGCGCGGGCAGGTCGTGCACAGCAAGTTGCATCGATTGGTGGTCTCCAAGTACAGGCACACGGGCGCCGCGGCGGCGACGGCGGATCGATTCTCCGACACCCCCTCGAAGTAGCGACGCGGATCAATGGCTGGGCGGAGCATCGAGGATCTCCCAATGAGTGGAGGGCCGTTTGAGGGCCACCTGCAACATCACGATTCCAAGGAAAGGCAGATAGATGAGCGATTGGGCGGCAAGCCCGGTCGGCTCAGGCACCGCGTACATCAGGGTGCAAGCGGCCGTGAGCCACAGGATCGGCGCGGATATGCGAAAACACAGGAACGGCACCAGCCACGTGAAGTACCAGGGGTCATGCGGCGACACGCAGACCGTGAAGGCACCTGCGACGAGCGTCAGCTGCTCGATCCGGACCGCCTTTTCCCGGCCTGCCGAGAACAGAACCCACAGGCCGGTGGCGATCAGGACCACTGCCACGAAGGGCACGAAGTAGAACAGCGGATGATCGGGCAGATGCCCGAACATCTTGAGCAACGAAAGAATCCAGATCCCGCTGCCGTCGCGCAGTCCTTCCTCCGTCGCGTAGCCCGACGCAAACCCAAAAACCCCCGTGCCGACGCCCAGATAGGGCGCATACAGCAACAGCAAGGTCATCGCGAACCCGGCCGGCATGCGCCAATCCCAGCGACGATAGAGCGCCGGCGCCGCGAGGACCGGGTAATACTTGACCAACGTCGCGGCGGCAAGCGCAACGCCGGTCCAGAGGGGGGCGCGTCGCGAGGCGGCGAGAAAGGCGAGCAGCAAAAATGCGATGGCCATCGCATCCACGTGGCCCGAGCCGGCGAATTCCCAAATCGGCAGCGGATGCCAGGCGTACAAGAGCACCCGGGTGGTGGGGAGGCCACGGCGTCGCAGCAGCGCAACCAGACAGGCGACGGCGACAGCCTCGAAACCGATCAAACCCAACCTCATCGCGAGGACGCTGTCGCTCACCCGCTCGATCGCGAGAAACGCTAATTGGGCGGTGGGGGGGTAGATGGTGTGCGCATAGTCGGCTCGATTGATGTTGGGATAGATCGATCCATCGCGCAGCGGCGCGAGCGCCGGGTCCGCCGGGATGAATCGATAAGGATTGATATGAGCGGCCTGCACGCGCCCATCCCAGACATAGCGAAAGATATCGGTCGACAGCGCTTGAGGCGCGAACAGCGCAATCGCGCGCAGCAGCACCGCCACCACGAGTATGGCGGCGAGCGTGGAAGTCTCTGCCCCGGCTGCGTGGAATTTCCCCTTGACCATGCAGAAACCCGCATAGCCATAGAGTGCCATGAGCGCACCGAAGGCCGTCACGAAGGGCCCCATCGACCAGTCCCACAGCAACCTCAGCGCCACGGTCGACACAAGCACGCTCAGCCCGGATGCGATCCAAAAGCTCAGGCGCAACGAGCGGGCCCAATTCATGCCATCGCGCGCAGGGGCTGTTCGAAGATGACATCCAACGTGGCACGCGTGTTCGGCGCGGCGTACCTCGCCGGGGCCTCAGGCGAGCCGCTGCCAGGCTGCGCCAGCTCGGCCACGAGCTGCCTCAAAGAGGCGCCGTCGTCCACGTCGTACCAGGGCTCCAGCGAGATTAGCTCCAATCCCAGGTCGGCTGCCCGGCCACGGGTTTGCGCGGCAACACTCGGTGTGCTCCAGGCAATATCCTCAAACAGGCGCCGGTGTGCAGCTTTGAGCCCGAGAAGATAATAGCCGCCGTCCGTCGCCGGCCCGAGGACGACCCGATCTCCCGGCAGCGCCAGCTGGGTGGCGGCTTCGACGAGATAGGGAGTCGGCAGCGTGGGACTGTCGGCATTGACCACGCACGCGGCGCAATGGCCGCGATCGAGCATCGTGACGATGGCATGAAACAGGCAGTCACCAAAATCCGGCAAGCTACATTCGACGAGTTCCACCTGCGGTGAGAGGTGATCGCGGAAAAAATGCTCGGCGCCCGCGGGTCCGTAGGCCACATACGGGCTGATCGGCACCTCGGCGGCCGCCAGCAGCAAATTGGCCGTGATGTCCTGGAGGAACGCGGTGTTCAAGCGGGCCGCATGCTCGGCGCCCACTTCCGGGATGAGCCGCGTTTTGGCTCGCCCTGGCACCGACGCCTTGCCCATGACCGCCATGGCGCACGAACCGTTGAATGCATTCATGACTTTTTCCCTGAGGATCTAAGCCGGCCCATCATAGGCAGGTTCAACTTGACTTGCGACATGGCCGCGCTATGGTCGGCGCTGTCCCAGGATGAAGCACCCGAGATGGATCCCAAGGTCGCAATTTTTGTCACGATTCGCAAATACGCTCCTTCATCATTCGATCGTCGGCCATGAACCCTGCCGCGCGCCCGTTGCTTCGTGAGCTCGACTACGGCCAGGTGCGGTTCGCCGACGGGCCTGTTAAGCGACAGGTGGAGCAGAATCATCGACTGCTCCTCGATCTCGACGAAGACTCGCTGCTGCGCCCCTTTAGAGTGCGCGCGCGGCTTGCAGCCCCAGGCGTCGACCTCGGTGGCTGGTACGACGCCGAGGCCTTTGCGCCCGGGGCGACGTTCGGTCAATGGCTTGGCGCGCTGTCGCGCTATTTTTGCACGTCGCGCGACCCCGCCTCGCAGCGCAAAACTCATCGCCTGGTACGCGCCTACGCGGCGACCATCGACCCGCGCTTCTACGAAAACAACCGCTTCCCCGCCTACATCTACGACAAACTCGTCGGCGGGCTCATCGACGCCAAATGCCACACCGACGACCCCACCGCACTGGCGGCACTTCAACGCACCACCCAAACCGCCCTCCCTTATCTGCCGAGTCATGCCATTCCGCGCAACGAGCACAGCCGCCCGTACGAGGACTTCACTGCGCACGCCTGGGACGAGAGCTACACCCTGCCCGAAAATCAGTTCCTCGCCTGGGACTTGACCGGCGAGGAGCATCATTTATTGCTGGCGAAGCGCTTCCTGTACGACGAATTTTTCTCCGCACTCGGCGCCGGTGATAACGTCTTGCCCGGAAAGCACGCGTACAGCCACGTGAACGCGCTCAGCTCTGCCGCCCGGGCGTATCTATCGCTCGGCACATCCGGGCATCTGCGCGCGGCGGAGCGGGGCTTTGACTTCATCGAAGCGCAGAGCTATGCCACGGGAGGGTGGGGCCCGGACGAGCATTTCATCGATCCCGCGAGCGGGGCGCTCGGCGCCGGTCTGCGGGATCGAAAGATGAGCTTCGAGACCCCGTGCGGGTCCTACGCCCACTTCAAACTGACCCGGTATCTGCTGCGCATCACCCGCGATGCCCGATACGGCGACAGCATGGAGCGCATTTTATACAACGCGAGCCTCGGTGCGCTGCCCATACAGTCGGACGGGCGCGCATTTTACTACTCCGACTACACGCGGCGCGCGCAAAAGAGCTTTCATCCGGATCGCTGGCCGTGCTGCTCCGGCACCTTGCCGCTGCTGGCGGCGGACTATGCCATCAGTGTCTGTTTCGTCGATGAGCAGGGAATCTTCGTCAACCTCTACGTGCCGGCCCACGTGACCTGGTCCCACCACAGCATGCGTTGCGGGCTGGGCATCATCACCGAGTATCCCTATGAAGGTATCATCCGCCTCGAGCTGCAACTCACGGCCGCCCTGCGCTTTGACTTGCGCTTGCGAATTCCTCACTGGGCTTCGGATGCTCAGGTGTACATCAATGGCCAACGGCAATCCTCGGTCTGCCTCCCGGGAAGCTTCGCGACTTTTGAGCGCGATTGGAGTCCCGGAGATCAAGTGGAACTGGTGCTGCCGCTGCCGTCACGGCTTCTGTCGGTTGACGCCGACCATTCCAACAACGTCGCCCTGGTGCACGGTCCCTTGGTGCTGATGCGAATTCTGGACGGGACCGCGTGCGATGAGACCCCGTTGACCCGGCAGGCGCTCCTGGCGACGGAGCGAAATCAGCTGCGCGACTGGCGCCTGAATGTGGAGGGGCGCACGATCAAGTTCCGCCCGTTCATGGATATCGAAGCGGAGAGCTACCGCCTCTACCAGGACGTGAAGCCTCGCGCACCACCCATTTCCCCATGATGGCGCAACGTCAAAACCGCGTTGTGAGTTGGGTCAGCCAGTCCGGGCTGCGGTCAAGGAGCCACGCTTCGAGCGATTTATCCAGTCCCGTCGCGATGAGAGAGCCCGTGATCACGAGAATCAGGCCGAACATCTGCTTGCCGTAGTGACCCGCACTCATGAGACGCCCGCGAATTGCCACGAACCGAGTGCGGGAGAGCGATCCAAGTGCCACCAATGGCGCTGCAGCGCCGATACCAAAAATGAGCATCAAGAGGAATACTTGCGGCAGGCTGTTGCCCTGACTTGCGAGCGTGGTCGCAGCACCCAAAGTCGGACCGACGCAGGGACTCCAGACGATACCGATCACCGAGCCGACGAGAAATTGTCCCATCAAGCCCTCGCCTGTCATACGCGCGAGCAGGGTGTTGCCGGAATCGCTCATCCGGCTTGTGAGGCGCGCGAAAGATTTTTGCAAGCGCGGCACCAGCAGCACGACGCCGAAGGCGATGAGCAGCATCGCGCCGACGGTGCGAAAAGTATCCGGATCGAACCCCAGGGACGCCCCCAGGGTCGCCACCGCGAGCCCAACCGCCGTGAAGGACATGGCGAGCCCGACTCCCAAGGCCAGCGGTCCAAAGCGATGAGCGGCCACGGCCGCAGCGGCTAGTACCGGCACCAGCGGCAGGACGCAGGGAGATAAAATCGACAGCGCGCCCGCCAGCAGCCCGAGCCCGTAGGTGGCCAGTCCCAGTTTCACTGGGGCGGCCGGCTCAAGAAATCCACCGGCGCTGCCGTGGCGCTCGAGCCGCCGTATCTCGCCATCAGGGAGGCGGCAACGACGCCGAGGTCGTGACCGACGATGTGAGGTTGAGGTCCCAGGGCGAGGGGCGCATTCCCCGGCCGAACGATCAGGGCCGCGGCCCAGCCCGCGGCCGCCGCTCCGAGCGTGTCCCATGTATGGCAGGCGATCATGCAGCAGTGGGACGATGCAAGGCCCAATTGGCGCTCCACGAAGCGATAGGTTTCCGGCGCCGGCTTGTACCGACGTACCGACTCGACGCTGAACTGCTGGTCGAAGAAATCCGCCAATCCCGCCCGCTCGAGCTGCTCGGTCGCCGTGGCCGCCGGGTTGTTCGTGAGCGTGAACAATCGAAATCCGGCGTCGCGCAAACGGCGCAGCGCATCGGGCACTTCCGCATGGGAAGGCATCGAGGAAATCGACTGCTTGAGCGCCAGTACATCCTGCGTGCCGACGGGTTGACCCCGCGTGTCTCCCAGCATCTTGAGAACCGCGCCGCCGAGCTCGCCAAATGCCGCATAGTCGCCCGCGAGAGTAAGCGCTTCGGAATACAGGATCAGTTGTGCAAACCACTCCCTCATCACGCCGCCGTCCCCAAAAATACGCACAAAGTGCGGTTTCAACGTTTCAAGATCAAGCAGCGTCTCATTGACGTCAAAAACGAGAGCGGGCAGCTTCGCCATGATGTGTCATCCTCCTTCTCGGGTTTACAGGGACCCGCAGCCCGGGCGCTGACGGGGCTCGGTGATACGACGGCGGATGGAGGCGAGGGGGGCATCATCACTGTACTCGATGGCGCCGTCACGCTCTCCGACGCCCAGCTGTCGAAAGAGGTTCGCCACATCGACCGGTGCCGGGGAGCTTCGCATCGCCGCATACAGACTCGAAAGAACATGGGTCTTCGTGGCGGCATCGCCCGCAGCCATCACTTGGTCGACAGTCCAGTCGGCGGTATTCCCACCGCTGCGCCGGTTGATGGCACGTAGTGCATCCTGTGCACCCAACGCGCCGTGCGTCGCCTCGAGAATCCCGATGTCCGCCTCGAGCCAAAAGGTCGCGCCGCCCCAGTACGTGCGACCCCACGTGCGGGTATGGTCGAGTCCCGCATCCCCGGCTTGAGGCTCGCCTTTGGGCATGCCCTCGATCGCCCACCGCCAGACCACCCTTGAGTCGATCTGCCCGGCCTGCGCGCGTGCAATCGGCTCCACATAGGTCGCATTGCCTTCGAGCAGCCAGTCGCTTTGCCGCGGCACGGTCGGCAGGGCCAGATGCGTCATTTCATGGACGAGGATCCAGTCATCGCGAAATGCGGCCTCGCTCGCGCGGCGGCCCACATGAATGCGGATCGCGGAACGTGAGATTCCGTAAGTGGTACCGCCGCTTATAGCCGTGCTGTCATCCGCGATGACCAACAGCCCCACCTCACGCACCGGGAAATGGCCGAAGTACGTGCTCACCGCCTCCGCGCTTCTTCGGATCCAGTCCAGCACGCGCTCGCGATCGAGGTCCGGCGCCGCGTCGGCGAACACTATCGTGATATCGCCGCCGCAGGCCGAGAGCGTCGTATGCGGCTGTTCGCGTAGCGCCGCATATAGGCTCTCATCGTCCGGGTATCGATCCATCCCATTCGACCCCCGCGCCACCAGGACCGGGGTTGTCAGAGCGAGGGCCACGATCGCGATGCCTGCTGACCAAGTCATGGCGCGATGCCCTGAGCTATGGAATGGCGCGGCGCAATATCTCCCGCAGGCTGTCGTATTGCGTGTCTCCGGTTGACCGCGCCGCTTCCTTGCCATCCTTGAACACCACAATGGTGCTTTGCTTGCTGATCCCCAAGGAGCGTTCCAGCACCTTCTCGGTATCAAAATTGGCGACGAACAGCGTGATACCCATGAACTCGGGTGATTGCGTCAATTTTTTCAATACGGGCGCCTGTGCTCGACATGTCGGACACCAATCGGCGTGGAACACGACCGCGAACGGCATCCCGCTATTGCGCATCGCTTCGTAATGAACCGGATCAAAGGGCATTTCACCGGCCATCGACAAGCCGGTCAAGGCCGCCCACACAAGCAACGCGCTAAAAATATTTCTCATCGCAGATCTCCAGGAAGTTGCGTGGAGTAGACCTGGCGGTGGACCCTTTTATTGCGGCCGTCCTCAGGGGTTTGGGTTCGTTTTAGCCGTCCCGGCGCGAAAATCGCGTTCCAATGCTCAGCCGGCAAAGACTCGGTCGAGCGTAACCGCGAATTTGCGGCGAGAATGGAGCGGCTCGGACTATCGACCCGCCCCGTCGAGGGGTCTTGGTGGCACGCGGAACGCTACGCGCTCAACGTCGGCATGGAGAGCATCTCTCCGGTCGCTCATTCGTCGCCAAGGCACACGGCGCGCCGGCCGCCACGCAGGGTTATTGTCGGACCCCCGCCCAGATGGCCGGCGTTTCTCCACTCGAGACGTTCGCGAGCACCAACGCGTTGCCATCCGCGCTGATCGCACCGTTGTACACATTGCCCTCGGAATCGGTGAGCGTCAGGGTGCCATCCGCCGCCACCGTATAGGTTCCACCGTCCGTGTTGTCCGTGGTAATGGTTCCGTTGGCATTCTTGGTGAAGGTCTCGAGGAACGTTCCATCCCCGTGGGCAAACAAGGTGATTGCCTTGCCGAATGAGGCTGTGAGCGAACCTCCGCCGTATTGCCCCACGCTATAGACACCCTCGAAGGTCGCCGAGGTGACTCCGGTCCCCTGAAGCAGCAGGATACTCATGCTCGGATTGTCGCCCGTCATGGTGTCCGCGAGCACGATCAGGTCACCATCGGCGCTCACGGCGCCTTGTGCCGAACCGGCACCCTGAGTAAGCAGCCCATTGCTGATGGTAAACGTCCCCCCCGCTGGATTGCCGCTGGCGATCGTTCCAGCGCTATTCGAGGTGAACGTGCCGGTCACACTTCCGTTGGTCAGCGTGACCGGACCCTCGTCCGCTTCGATGGCTCCGGTGCCCAGATGCGCCAGCATCGAGACGTACGTGTAGTTACCATTGACTGAATCCGTTGTGGCATTCGCACTGGGTAGCACAGCGATGCCCGCCGTCGGTGGTGTTCCGCTCGTCGTGCTGAGACCCACCGCGGCATCGCCGTTGGCTCCCTCGATGCCGCCATTTCCGTTGAGACTGGGAATGGCGTTGGTCGTGGTCACCGTGTAGGTGCCCGGCAACGCCACATTGGTAACGATGGTTCCGGCAAGGTTCGCGGTCGCCGTGGCGTTATCCGTGCCAACGCCGTCATAAATCGTTGCAGCGACCACATCCAAGGGCTGCGCGGTCCCGGCGTTGGTGTTTCCGAAGTCGGCAGCAACCGTCGTATACGTGTTGTGCAAAGTGGCGGCGGACACGTTGTGGGTGCAATACACAACGACATTCGTGACGTTGGCCGACGCGACGGTTCCGGATCCACCCTGCACGCCGCAGGTCTGGGCGCTGGTTGGAATTCCGACGGTGACGCTGTAGGTTGCGCCGCCGACCACTGCTGTCGGAAGCGTGAAGGAACCGTTCGCAGAGATCGCCACGTCGTCCGCGCCGTTGAGAACATGCACCGCCGCACTCGGCGCAAGGCCGATCAGCGTTCCGCCAATGGTGTACGTCACGGGGCCGGAAGAAACCACGAGCGCGACCGCCGAGCCTTTCGCGACGCTGGTCGCGGCGGCCGGGCTTTCGCTGATGACATGTCCCGAAGCGACGCTCGCGCTCGATTGCATGGTCACGGTACCCACGGTCAGGCCGGCAGCCGTGATCGCGGTGCTCGCGGCGGCCTGGGTATTGCCCACCACATTCGGGACACTGGCGGTTGCTGGCCCGCTGGAAACGAACAGCCCCACGGCCGTGTTGGAGGTGACGCTCGTGCCCGCCACTGGGTCTTCGCTGATGACATCGCCCGGCGCCACGGTGCTGCTCGATTGTGCGCTCACCGCACCAACGGTAAGCCCCGAGCTGGTGATCGCCGCGGTCGCGGCGGCCTGGGAATCGCCCACCACATTCGGGACGGTGATTTGGCCGCTCGAGCCGTCACCGCCGCATCCGGTCAAGGCCGCCGCTGCAATTAACAGCATCGAGCCCATCAGCATCGAGCCAATCGTTCTCCCGGCCATGTATCCCTCGCATTATTTTTTGAAATTGAACGCTCAGCGGCAGGATCGAAATTTCGGAACCGCCAACTCTGCACGGGCGCCGCGCCGGGGGCCCGGCCGTCATTGCTTGTTGTTTAGTTGGCGACCCCGAATTTACACCATGCCCAACGGGCCTGGCATCCACCATTTGGTGTATGCCTTCGAGTGCGGCCGCATGCCGCTAACGGACGGGAATCCTCGGAAGTCCGGCCAGCAGCGCAGCGAGTTCCCCTTGCCGATGGGTGCCGGTCTTTTCGAACACTGACTTGACCTGGGTACGGACTGTCGCGACGCTCACCGCATAAAGCGCCGCGATCTGCTCGAGGCTGGATCCCCCCGAAATGGCGTTTGCCACCCTCGCTTCCGAGGGAGTCAGATCGAAGAGCGCGCCGAGAATGGCGGCATTGGGCGCACTTGACGTGGCTACCGGCGTGATCACGAGAATTCCAAAAGCTCCGCCGAATAAATCCCGCGCCGAACCGGTGGTAGGTACGAGGTGGACCACCGCCGCTTCGGAGGTATCGGTAGATTTGATCGCGATGGATCGGATGGTGGGACCGGCCGGATCTGCGAGGCCGATGATGGCCCGCCTCAGCAGCTGATTCGCGGCCGGATCCAGGAGCGCCACCCGATCCTCCGGTAACCACACGATCCAGCGCCCCTCCCCTTCAATCAGCCGGTTCGCGAGCAATACCTGTCCTCGATCATCAAGCACGGCGGAGGGCAGGCCAATGAGAGCAAGCGCTTCGGCTGCGGCGCGGAGCCTTTCCAATCTCCAGCGGGCTGCCAGCAACCCCGCCCGGGCCAGATGAGGGCGAAAGGCGTCCAGCTGGGCGATGTCGCAGGCCTCGAAGGAGCGCATCCCCACTCGACGCTGCGCATGAACGATGACGGTATCGCCCGTCGGAATGTGAATTGCGGTTGCCGCGGCGTGATGCAATCCGGCCGGCGTGCCCCATTCGGTCATCATGGGATCCGATAGAAATTCCTTCTTAGCGAACAGTTCTGCCTCGGTCACGAAGCCGGGGTGATTGCGCTCGATGAGACGCGGTGTGGCTTGACTGTAGGTGGGACCGTTCGAGCGCAGATAGTCATCCATGCTGGGTGGCGCTTCGGTGGAGCGCGCCCAGCCCACCCATCGGTCGGCACGCACCGTGAGAAGCAGCAGCGTGGGGGCGGCTACCGCCCGTCCGATATCGTGCAGCACCAATGGCCAATGACCGGGATCGGCAGCGGACTGGTATATGCGGTCAACGATTTTCTCGAATCCAGACATCCTGTCGCTCCCTTCCCGTCGAAACACGTCCGTCATTCGATCAGCTACAGACCCTTCCTATTCAATTCCGGGTCTCAGAACGAATTTTGGCAATTGGGGCTCGAGACCGGGTAAAGATGTCCGGGCACCATCACGGCACACCCGCCTAGAGCTGCGAACGCCGAGATTGAAAATATTATGGCCTTCATTGGCTCACGTCCCTGTCGATCCGTGACGATTCCCGAACTTGAGTGTACATGGCGTGGCGTTACCAGAGCCGTTCTCTGCGGAACTCGGTGCCACTCTCGGGTGCTTCGCAATTATCGTCGGGTCGCCGGCTCTCAATATAGGCACGTCCGGCGGCCAATATGGGCAGCTTCACGGATTTGATTCGCGGGCCGGAGGCACATGATTCCCGAGGGCCGGATATTGCCGGTCGACTCAATGCGAGGAATCACGATGCCGCGATACCTGATAGAGCGGGAGTTTCCCGAGGGCCTGAAAATCCCCACGGACGAGGCCGGAGCGAGTCTCTGTCGCACGGTGGCCGACAACAACGCCGAGGATGGCGTCACTTGGGTGCATTCCTACGTCACCCCCGACGGGACGCGAACCTTTTGCATCTACGACGGCCCCAGCCCTGAGGCGGTACGTCACGCGGCGGCGCGAAACAAGCTGCCTATCTCGAGGATCACCGAGGTCCGCGTCCTCGATCCGTACTTTTACCACTAATCTTGGAGTTGCCCATGAGAATGCTCGCGATACTGCTGTCCTTCCTGCTCTTCGCCCCGGCGTTCGCCGACGACACGCCGGCCAACGCCGCATCTTCGGCATCGAAGGGCTCCGTGCACCGTTACCTGGTCGAGCGAACCTTCCCGCCGGGGGCACTCAGGGGCCTTGACGCTGCGACGAAGAAAAAAGTAAATGCCAACAACGCCTCCGTCGGCGTGCGCTGGGTCGAGTCCTATGCCAATGCCGATGAAACCAAGACGTTCTGTGTCTACGAGGGACCCAGCGAGACTGCCGTCCGCAAGGCGGCCGAACTCAATAAGTTGCCCGTGGACAGCATCACCGAGGTGCCCGTGACGTTGTCGCCGAAGTGAGCTCGTGGGCCGGACCGCGGCGGCAGCCGCCGCGATCCGGCATTCAGGAGGCGGATTCGCGCGATCGGCGCGCGATGTCGATGGCCTCGGCCCGTGATTTCGCGCCCAATTTCGAAAGAATCGTCGAGACATGATGATCGACCGTTCGCGTCGAGAGATAAAGCCGCTTGGCGATCGCCGCATTGCGCAATCCGTCGTGCATCAAGGCCAGAATCTGCGCCTCCCGGCGAGTGAGGCCGAACGGGTGCACCTGCGTCGATGGTCGAGCACCGCGCGGAACGCCGCGAATCCCGAGAGCTATCATCCGGCGCCGCAAGGCCTCCGTGGCCGGAATGGCGCCCAGGCGCTGGAAGAGGGTGAACGCCTCGCGCTGTTCGGGCTCGCCGCCGTACCAGCCGAGAATCAATGCCTGCTCATAGGGACAGCCCATCGTCCGCCAGGCGTCGGCGGCCTGCCGCCAATCTCCCGAGATCTCGAACAGGAAAGGCGGCGCGATATCGGAGGGAGTGTCCTCGAGCGCGTCCGCGCGCCGCAGCCACGCGGCAAGCTCCCCTTTCATCCAAGGATCGCGCCGGGCACGCGCCAGCTCATAGGCATCCCGGACAGCCTCGCCGGCGCGGCGCAGATCGCCTTGGAGCCAGGCGGCTTCCGCTTGCGCGGCGGCCAGCGGTCCGATGCGCTGCAATTCCCCGGTACGATGGGCCAGCCCGACCGCCTCGTCCAGCGGCGACCCGATATCGGGGTCGCCGCGTCGAATGCGCAGATGAGCCAGCACCGTCAGCGCCGGAATGCGCGAAACGGGCGCGGTGCCCGAGCCTCGCAGCACCTGCGCCGCGTCTTCGGCGGCTGCGAGCCAGTCGGCCTGCTCGAATTTCGCCCGTGCGCGCCATGCGAGCATGTAGGCGCGCCAGGAATCGAGGTCGTGGTCCTCGCAATACGCCATACCCTGCGCGAGATAGGGCAGAGCGCGATCGTATTGACGGCTTGCGACGGCCTGTGAGGACAGATTCGTATATGCCCGAGCCGCGTGCTCTTGAAAACCTCCGTCGAGCGCGAGCTGCAGACTTCGGGCGAGGTCATCCAAGCCGGATATGTCGCCGCTCGAGTGGCGCGCGGTGCCGAGGTTGTTGAGCGCGTGGCTGAGGATCTCGTGGTCACCGAGCCGCTCCGCGAGCGTGATCGCGCGGCCGGCCCAATGCACCGCCGAACCGCTGTCGTGGGCCAGCATATCGAGCTGCGCTCGGTTGCTGTAGGCCATGGCCAATTCGGCGCTCGGTCCCAGGGGCTCGAGTGCCTCGATGGACTCGGCGGCGTACCGATCGGCATCCGAACGCCGGCCGGCAAACCAGCTGAGGCGCGACAACCACCGCAGCGCGTCGCCCTCATGGGCTTTTCCCTCGCATGAGCGCCAGATGTCCAATGCAGCCCGGCGCTCCGCAATCGCCCGCTCGATGTCGTCGATCAAGTAGCATTCGTACGAGAGCCGTTCATGCAGATGCGCCCGCTCCTCGGGGGCACACGCGGCGGCGTGCCGAAGCGCCGCCTGCAAGTGCATGCTCGCTTCCCGATGAGCACCTACGGCTGCGGCCTGCGCAGCCGCCACGGGCGCTTGGCGCAGCACCTCGGCCGCGTCGCAGGCCCCGGCCGCGTGATGCGCGAGGCGCGCCGCCGGAATCTCCGGCCGCGCCCGCAGGATTTCCAGGGCGGAGGCGTGCAGCTGCCTTTGCCGAGGCGGGGACAGCGAATCCTCGAGCGTACGCCGCACCAGCTCGTGCCGATAGGACAGGGCTCCGTCGTCATGGCGTAGCATCCCGATGCTCAAGCACTCGTCCAACGCTGCCTCATCGGAGCGGCCTGCCTCGCCCAACAGCCAGGCTTCGGCTTTGCCCGGGATGACGCTCACGAACTCCGCAACGCCGCGCGCGGGAGGGGAGAGCCGCGAGGTGCGCGCGAGCACCGCGTCCCGCACGGTGACGGGAATGGTATTCGAATCCGAGGCGAGCACCTCCGTGACGAACAGCGGGTTGCCCGCGGTAATGCGGTGGAGGTCTTTCGTGGGACGCTGAGCTTGACGTGCCAATGTCTCGACCGCGGATTCGGTGAGCGGCTCGAGTGTCAGGCGCCGGGTGCTCGAGCGCGGCAGATCGCCGATGACGAATCTCAGCGGATGGCACGCGCCCACTTCGTCGTCGCGGTAGCTCGCGGCGATCATGCCGCGCGCCCGATGAATCCTCCGGCCGAGGTACTTCAGGAGGTCCAGGGTCGCCTCATCGGCCCAATGGACGTCCTCGAAGATCATCACGGTGCCCGGCCGGTCCAATTCGTCGAGGGCTGCGGGAAACGTCACATCGCGGGACGCGCCCGAGGTGACCGCCGCGCCCAAGGCTCCCGACACCTGCCGGGCAATGTCGTGGAGCGGCGCCAAGGGACGCGGCGTATAGAGGGCGTCGCAAGCTCCCCAGAGGACTCGCATTGAGGGATTTTCGCTTGAAAAGGCCTGCAGCAGAGACGTTTTGCCGATGCCTGCCTCCCCGGCGACCAGCACGATGCAACCGCCCTGATCGGCTACCGAGCGGTGCCACGCCCGCAGATCGGCGAGGCAATGCTCACGCTCAAGCAGGTTCATCCGGTCGATCCGCTCCTGGCCTCTGGTCGTACCGGCAGTATGTAGCCGATTTGGGCCGATATCGCAAAAATCGCGGCGCGGGACGCCGCGCCACGGGAAGCCTTGGAGCGTATCAATAAACCTCGCGCTGATGGATGCGCGAGGGGGGTCCGGGGAACTGTCCGAACGTGGCCAAGCCATAGGGGGAGGAGTTCACGCCCGAACCCACGGACCACAGGTATTGCAGATAGGCTGGCGCCGCTGCGGTCACGGTTGCGGCGCCGTTGTTGCCGCTTCCGGGGGCCGCCAGAATAAGGTTGAAGTTGCCGGCGGCGGCGGTCGCTTGGTAGCGTGAGCTCGACGCGGCGGCGCAGCCAATGCCGGAGGTGCCGGGATTGCCGCTGTCGCGGACGCAGGTTTCACCCGCTTTCAGATTTGGCTGGTAGCCCGTGATGGCGAGCACGGGCGCCACCGTGCAGCTGTCCGCGGTGTTCGTGGTGAAACCCGCGCTCGAGTTGACATAGAACTGAGTGGTGAGCGGCATCGGCAGATCGAGCAGCTCGGAGCCCAAGCTGTCGCGTAGAGCGAGCCGCCCGTAATACTGGCTGGCGCCGGTGCCGCCGCTCACCTCCCCGCGCGCCAAGATTTATACAAGCAATTGAACTTCCGCGCCCGCCGACGCGTTGAGACAGCCCAGTCCGACCAAGGTTGCCTCGATCGCCTCGTCCAACGGGGTGTGAGGCTCTCGCCCAAGCGCTGCGGTCAGCCGGGCATTTCCCATCCGGATGGGCTCGCGCCATAAATAGCGCATTTCCCGTATTTCGCGGAACGTGGTGCTGAACGGGAAGGCCAGCGTGAGCAGCCACCACGGGAAATCGGCGACCCGCGGCTTTCGACCGGTTCGCCGTGAAACCACCCGCTGAATGGCCTCGACCAATTGCGAACCGTCAACGTCCCAGTGACCCGCCATGTGAAATGTGGCGAACGGCTCGAGCGAATCACGACGTGCGAGCAGCTCGATCATCGTGCGCGCCACATCGGGGAGATAGGACCACTGGTGCCCGACACCCTCGCGGCCGGGATTGCTGACCGTCGTCACCGGCCTGCCGGGCCTGACCAAACCCTGCGAGAACCAGTTGTTCCCCGCCTGGGGTCCGAAGAAATCGCCTGCCCGTACGATGATCACGCGAGACCCGCTTTTGCTGGCCGCCAGCAGCCGCTGTTCCATCTCCATCCGAATGGCCCCTTTGCGAGTGATGGGATGCTGGGGCGATTCCTCCGTCAGCTCCGGAAGTGCGTCGGGGCCGAAGTTGTACACGCTGCCAGGCAGCACGATGGTGGCGCCCAATGCCGATGCGGCGGCTATCGTGTTGTCCACCATCGGCAGCACGAGTTCGGACCATCGTCGATATCCTGGGGGATTGACCGCATGCACGATGACCGAGCAACCTTTGGCGGCTGCCAGGACATCGGCGGCATTCAGGGCGTCGCCCTGAATCCACGTGATCCCCTTGCGGCGCTCGACAGGATTCGACGCCCGTCGCTGCAATGCCCGGACATCCCACCCGTCGTCACGCATTTGGCGCGCGACTTCGCCCCCGACGCCGCCGCTTGCCCCCAACACCAACGCCGTGTTCCGACTGATCATCTCGCTCTCTCCGATTGGTTGCCGATGGAGCGATTCTGGACCGCGGCCTGTACCAAAGGAATTGCTCAAAAGGTACTTCCGGCTATACATTTATGCATGACTCAAGAAATCAGCTGGGAACTGTATCGCTCCTTTCTCGAGGTGCTCAGGGAGGGATCGCTCTCCGGAGCAGCCCGCGCGCTCGACATCGCGCAGCCCACCGTGGGGCGCCACATTGCCGCGCTGGAAAAATCGCTGGGTCTTGCACTATTTATCCGCTCTCAGACGGGTCTGATGCCCACGGAAGCCGCCCAGTCGCTGCGCGGCTTTGCCGAATCCATGCAGAGCACGGCGGCCTCCCTCGAGCGGGCCGCGGCCAGTCAGGGGACAGGGGTGCGGGGCACGGTTCGCGTGACCTCGAGCGATGTCATCGGGGTGGAGGTACTTCCGCCGATCGTCACCGCTCTCCGGGACCAATACCCGGATCTTACGATTGAACTTGTGCTGACGAATCGCATACAGGATCTGCTGCGCAGGGAAGCGGACATTGCCGTGCGGATGGTGCCGCCGCGACAGGAGTTGCTGATCGCGAGGCGCGTCGGCCACATCGAGTTGGGGCTCCATGCTCACCGGCGTTATCTCGACCGGCATGGGACGCCCGGCAGCGTTGCCGACCTGGCCAGGCATTCGCTCATTGGCTTTGACGAATCCTCGGAGTTCATCCGGAATGCCGTGAAATCATTCCCCGGGTGGCGGCGCGACGCCTTCGCGCTGCGCACGGACAGCAACCTCGCGCAGCTGGCACTGATCCGGTCGGGCGCCGGAATCGGCGTCTGCCAGGCGGCGATCGCCGCTCGTGACGATGCAATCGTGCGCGTTCTCGCAAAACAGATCTCCGTGCCATTGGATACCTGGATCACCATGCACGAAGACCAGCGCAACAGTCCGCGCTGCCGGGTTACCTTCGAGGCCCTGGTGAAAGGGCTGCGACGCCAAGTGGCCTGATTTGACTTGGCTCCACTCGCCCGTCGGTCGGTAGCGGCGGTGGCGGCGAGATGATGTGGCCACGAAGCGCGGCGACGGCCATATGTCAAAACCTCGCCCGCCACCGGCGCCGCACATCTCGGCCCTAGAGTCCTCAAGAAAGCCGCTCATCGGTCGAAATCAACGTTTGGGCAGATCGTTTCGTTGCTCTCCACGATGGGGTTGATCGCAGCTATGAAATTCGGTTTCGGCGCTCGCCGAATGGCACCCCTCCCCCCCTCGCCGGACGCAGCGCGACTGCAGGAGCTGGAGGCGCTCCATACGGCGATCAACAAATCGCAGGCCGTCGTCGAGATGTCCGTCGACGGCACCGTGCTTACCGCCAACTCAACGTATCTCAAGATGTTCGGCTACACCTTGCCGGAGATTCAGGGTAAACCCTATGCGCTTTTCGTCAGCCCGACGGAGCGCGACAGCTCCGCTTACCGCAGCTTGTGGGAGCACATTCGAGCGGGCCAGCACGAGCAGGGGCGCTTCGCGCGCATGGGCAAGGGCGATCGAGAGGTCTGGGTACGTGCCAGCTTCAACCCACTCATCGACCGTGATGGCAGAGTGTTCAAGGTGGTCAAGTTCGCGAGCGAAATCACGCCGATCATCGAGGAGGCGCGGGCCTTCGACAAGGCGGTGCGCGAGTCCCAGGAGGTAATCCACGCGGTGCTCGCGGGTCTCGACGACCGGCGCATCGGCATGGTGGGGAAAACCGGCAATCTTGCACTGCTCGCGCAAAGCGTCAACGAGCTGATCGACAGCGTGTCGACGACCGTCGCGGACACCATGCAGGTGGTCCAGCGGGCCGTCGCGGGCGATCTCACATCGCGAATGCGCGTCGACGGCAGGTCGGGTCATTTCAAAACGCTCGCCGATTCGGTCAACTCGATGATTCAGGCCATGATGGATGTCGTCTCGAGCTTGAAGTCGTCCTCGCGCCAAGTGCAGGTCGGCGCCGAGGAGATTTCCCGCGGCAACCGCGACCTGAGCCGGCGTACCGAGGACCAAGCCTCCAGTCTGAGGCAGACGGCGTCCTCGATGGCACAGATGACCGCGACCGTGAAGAACAACGCCGACAATGCGGCGCGGGCCAGCCAGCTCGCGGCGGCGGCGGGCGAGCAAGCCGAACGGGGTGGCTTGGTGGTCGGCTCTGCCGTGGCGGCGATGAGCGAGATCGATACGGCGAGCAAGAAGATCGCCGACATCATCGGAGTGATCGATGAAATCGCCTTCCAGACGAATTTGTTGGCGCTGAACGCGGCGGTGGAAGCGGCGCGGGCCGGCGACCATGGACGCGGCTTTGCGGTCGTGGCTGCCGAGGTGCGCAACCTCGCCTCGCGGAGCGCCGGGGCGGCCAAGGAAATCAAGGCGCTGATTCAAGACTCGGTGGACAAGGTGACCGAAGGAACGAAACTCGTGGACGAATCGGGCAAGGTGCTCAGCGAGATCGTGATGAGGGTCAAGACGGTCACCGGCGTGATGTCGGAGATTGCCGGCGCGAGCCGCGAGCAGGCGATCGGAATCGAGCAGGTCAACAAGGCGGTGGCCTCGATGGAGGCGGTGACCCAGGAAAACGCGGCGCTGGTCGAGGAGTCTCTAAACGCGGCGCAGGCGATGGCCACGCAGGCATCGAGTCTCACCAGGCTGATGGCCCTCTATCGGGAACCACTGCCCTCACAATCTTCCGCGCCGCAGACCATCGCAGGCTCCCTGCGCCGAACCGGTTGAGCCCTCAATCCCGGGCGCAAGGATCTCGGCTAAGCTCATCTGGTGCGCCCTGCTTCGCCCTGGTGCGGGTTGCGGAACCTGATACGCTCCGCACTAAATTTCAAGCAAGGCGAAGCGCCAAAGTGTCTGTGTTGAGGGGGCAACCTTGAGAATCGCCGCCGTCTCCGACATCCATGGAAACCTTTTCGCCCTCGAGGCGGTGCTGGCCGACATCGAACGTCGACGCGTGGACCTCACCGTGAATCTGGGCGACATGGTTTCAGGCCCGCTCTTGCCGCGCCAGACCGCCCAGCGTTTGATGGCGCTCGGTTGGCCGACCATCCGCGGCAATCACGAGCGGCAGGTGCTGACCTTGGACCCCGACCGAATGGGGACATCCGATCGCTACGCCTTCGACACGCTCGGGGATGCGGAGCGTCGCTGGATGGCGGCTCTTCCCGCCGTGCTGGCGCTCGACGGCGATATCCTTCTCTGCCACGCCACGCCCTACAACGATGTGGATTGTTATCTCGAGGATCTGGTGGAGCGCGAATTGCGCCCGGCGCCACTCAAGCGGATCGAGGAGCGGACTCGTGGCTGCGAGGCCTCGCTGATTCTGTGCGGCCACTCCCACATTCCCAAGCTCGTGCATTTGTCCACGGGCCAGGTGGTTGTCAACCCGGGAAGCGTCGGCATCCAGGCCTACGAGGGCCACGATCCGGGTCCGCATCGGGTGGAGATGGGAGCACCGCACGCGCGTTATGCGGTGGCCGAGCGCCGGGAGAACGGCTGGGCGGTGGACTATTTCGCCGTCGCCTACGATTGGGAGGCAGCCGCGCGGCTCGCCGAACAGCGCGACCGGCCGGACTGGGCGCGCGCGCTCCGGACGGGCTTCGTCGCGGATTGACAGGCTGGCGCAAACACGAACCGCGTCAGGATATGCGGGAACGAATTTCCCACGGTGCGCCGGCTCGCGCACATGACAGGGGCTAAACGGCGGCCCGCTCGGCCACCGCCGGGGCAGCCACGGGCGTGATGCGGCGGACCCGCATGTCGTGCAGAACCTCCCCGATGGCGCCGACAGCCTGCCGCATTGCATCGGCACCGATTGCGCCGATGCACCCGACCCGGAAGGTCTCTACGGCGGTCAATTTTCCCGGATACAGGATGAATCCGCGCTCTCGGACCCGGCCGTAGAACTCCTTGAACTCGTAGTTCGGGTCGGACGGCGCGTGGAAGGTGACGATGATCGGCGCCTGCAGCGCGTCGGGAAGGAAAGTCTCGAATCCGAGTTCACGCATGCCCGACACCAGCGCGGCGCAATTTTCCCGGTAACGCGCAAGGCGGGCGCCCTGTCCGCCCTGCGCCTGGTATTGGTCGATGGCGGCGCGCAGCGCAGCGACCACATGGGTGGGCGGCGTGAAACGCCACTGGCCGGTCTTTTGCAGGTACTGCCACTGGTCGAGGAGGTCCATGGCGAGCGACGCGGAATTGCCGGCGGAGGCTTCGAGCGCGTTGCGCCGTGCGAGGACGAAACCCATGCCGGGCACGCCCTCCAGGCATTTTCCCGACGCCGCCACCACCGCATCGAAGGGGATCGTCCGTGCGTCGATGGGAATGGCGCCGTAAGAGCTCATCGCATCGATGATCAAGCGGCGGCCATGGCGCGCCGCGACGGCGGCGATCTGCGGCAGCGGATTCAGGATCCCCGTGCCGGTTTCGCAATGCACCTGCGCGACGTGGGTGATGCCGGGGTCGGCGGCCAAAGCGGCTTCGATGCGCGCCACGTCGGCCGGCTCCCGCTCATCGTGCGCGAGCACCACGGCCTCGCGCCCGAGGTAACCCAGGATCCGCACGATGCGTTTGCAGTAGGCGCCGTTGTCGGGCACGAGCACCTTCCCTTCCCTGGGAACGAGCGTGCCGAGCGCCGCCTCGACGGCGAACGTGCCGCTGCCTTGGAGCGGGACGCACACGTGTTCCACCTGGCCGTCGACGATGGCGAGCAGATCCCTGCACACCGAGGCCGTCAGGGCGTTGAACGCGCCGTCCCACGAGCCGAAGTCCGAGAGCATCGCGGATTTGGTCTGCGCGGAGGTTGTCAACGGGCCCGGTGTCAGCAGAATCGGAACTTTCATGATCGTTTCTCCTTCATGGCGTGGGCGGCCCCGCCGGCAGGCGGATTCGCCGACCCCTTGCGTCTGCCGAAAACGGGATCCCTGAGACGGTTGCGCTGAAGCGCGCCCGCGCGCTCGAGGACCGGATAGGCTGTCGAGCACAGATGCGAATGGATGCGCTTCAAGTCACGCAGGATGTCCAGATCGAGCGAATAAGATTCGATGGTCTCCGGCGTCCCTTCGCGCAGGCGTGAGAGATAACGCTCGGCGGCGGCGAACTCCTTCTCGCGCAACAACGTCTTCGCGGCGACCAGCTGACGTGCGACATTGACGTCTCCCGACATGAAGATGCCGACGGACAATCTCAGGCTGTCCATCACCTGCTGGTGAAATTCCACCAGGTCTGCCTCGCCCTCCTTGGAGAAGGCGATCGCGCGGCGGATCTTCTTGGAGGCGAGATCCATGAGATTCTTGTCGATGATGTCGCCGACGTGCTCGAGATTGATGGAGAACGAGACGATTTCCATGGCGCGATAGGCGTCGCGATCGTCCAGACTGTCGCGCGTCATGCGGGTCACGTACATCTTCACCGCCTCGTTCAGGCTGTCGACCGAGTCGTCCATGCGGCTGATCTCGGAAACGAGTTTGCGGTCGTTGGTCAGGATTGCGGTCATTGCCTGCCGCAGCATGATTTCGATCAAGTCGCCCATGCGCAACACCTCCCGAGCCGCCGAGACCAGGGCGACCGCGGGAGCCCCGGTGGCGCCCGCCTCCAGGTACACCGGCGTGCCGGGATCGGCCGCCCGCGGCTGATCCGGGAACCAGCGTGTGAGCAGCGCGGCCACGAAGTCGAGCGGCCCGATGAACAAAAGGGCGAGCAGCAGGTTGAAGGCGGTATGGAAATCCGCCGCCAAACGCGCCGGGTTGGGCTCGAAATTTTCGAGCGCGTCCGCGATCGGATGCAGGAACGGCAATACCAGCGCGCAGCCGACGACACGGGTGATGAGATTGCCGACCGGCAGCCGGCGGCTCGCCGGATTGCCCGCCTGGTTGGTCTCGAACAAGGGGTTGAGGGCGCTGCCCACATTCGCGCCGAGCACCAGGGCGATTTCGGCGGTCGGCGAGACCAGATGGGCCGCGCCGAGGGACATCACCACGAGCACCACCGCGACGCTGGAATGCGCGGCCCAGGTTACGGCGGCCGCGATCACGAGGCACAAAACCGGCTGGTGGGCGATCGCTCCCAGGAGCGCCTGCGAGACCACCGCGCTTTCCGTGGTCACCAGGGTGCCGAGGAAGATATGCAGCGCGAGCAGCATCAGGCCGACGCCGATCAACACCCGCCCGAGATCCCGTGTCCTCGTCCGCGCACCGCGGCGAAACGCGATTACGCCTCCCATTAGCAGGATGGGAGTGACCATCGCGATGTTGAAGGACAGCACCTGAACGACCAGGGTCGTGCCGACGTTGGCGCCGAGCATCACCGCAAGGGCGGGAACCAGATCCAGAGTCCCGCCCGTGACGAACGAGCACACCATCAGGCCGGTGGCGGTACTGCTCTGCAAAATCGCGGTTACGAATGCACCCGCGAAGAAGGCGCGGAACCGGCTGTGCAGCGCTATGCCCAACAAGCGCCGAAGCTGCGAGCCGAATGCGCGCACCACCCCGCTGTGGACCATGTGCAGGCCCCAGAGGAGCAATGCGACTCCGCCGATCAGATCGAGGATGACGGTGCTGCCCATGGCGCTCGGCTCACCCCGTCCACGGCAGCGAGTAGGTCTTGGTGTTGCAAAAGCTCTTCATCGCTTCGAGGACGCCTTCCTTGTAGCCGAGGCCGGAGTCCTTGATCCCGCCGAAGGGCGTGATCTCGAGCCGATACCCGGGCACCTCGCGCACGTTGACGCTGCCCACGTTCAATTCCTGAATGAAGCGGGTGATCAGGTCGAGACGATTGGTGCAGAGCGAGGAGGAGAGACCGTAAGCGGTGCCGTTGGCGATGCGGATGGCCTCCTCCACGGTTTTGAAGCGGATAACGGGCGAGACGGGCCCGAAAGTCTCGTGCCGCACGACATTCATTTCCGGGGTCACCCGATCGAGCACCGTCGGCGAATACAGCGCACCTTGCCGCACGTTACCCACCAGGAGTTTTGCCCCGGCCGCCACCGCTTCGTTGACCAAGGCCTCGAAGCGGCGCGCCGACGCTTCGTCGATCACCGTCCCCATGTCCATGGCGGCGTCGAAGGGATCTCCGTATTTCACGGCCTTGGTCTTCTCGACCAAAAGCTCGACGAAACGGTCGGCGACGCTCTCCTGCACCAGCATGCGCTTGACCGCCGTGCAGCGCTGCCCGGAATTGGCATAGGAGCCGCGCGCCGCAAGTCCCGCCGCCTCCTCCAGATCCGCATCCTCGAGCACGATGAGCGGATCGTTGCCGCCGAGCTCCAGCACCTGGCGCTTGTAGACTGCCTTGGCGGCGATGTACTTGCCGATCGACACGCCGCCGGTGAAGGTGACGAGGTCCACGTGTTCGCTGGTCAGCAACTCGTCGGCGATTTCCTTGGGATCTCCTGTCAGCACCGACAGCATCGGGGGCGGAAGTCCCGCCTCGTACAGAAGGTCGGCCAGGGCGTAGGCGGTAAGCGGCGTCTTTTCGCTCGGTTTGAGCACCACCCGATTGTTGGTGGCGATGCCCGGCGCCACCTTGTGAATCACCTGATTCAAGGGGTGGTTGAACGGTGTGATCGCGGTGATCACCCCGAGGAGCGGCTCGCGCAAGGTGTAGACCTTGCGGCTCTTGCCGTGCGCGGTGAGATCGCATGAAAACACCTCGCTCGAATCGACCAACGATTGATTGGCCGCGAACAGAAGGACATCCGAGGCACGGCCGACCTCATAGAGCGAATCCTTGAGGCACAGGCCGGATTCCAGCGTGATCAGCCGGGCGAGATCCTCGCGCCTGGCGGCCACCAGGGCGCCGGCCCTCATCAGGATGGCATAGCGCTCGTGACGGGTGAGCTTCGACCGGAAGTTTCGCCCGATCTCGAGCGCGCGCTTCACGTCCCCGAGCGTGGCCTTGGGGACGGTTCCGATCGTCTCCCCCGAGTAGGGATGCCGGACCTCGATGACGCGGTCTCGCGACACTTTCTCGCCGGCGATGCGCAGCGACTCCCGGATCGGAGCGCATGCGGCGGAGGAAGTCGGATGGGCGGACATCGAAGGTTCCTTACGAGGGTTGCACGGCCAGGTTGAGCCCGAGGTCGAACGCATCGAAATTCCGCCATCGCCGCCCGGCGGGTTGCTCTCCCACCCGGCGATTCACGAGCAGCGGCACCTTTTGCTCGGAGATGCCGCCATGCGAGCGCAGCGGCACGTCGAGACCGGACAGATCGTGGCGCTCGCGCGCGGTGCCGATCACCGTGTCGAGCTTCGAGACGACGACGAGATCGCCGATCCGGTCCTCGGGCAGCTCGAACCGCGCGGCGGCCTCGGCGCGCGTCGAGACGAGCTCGATGCCGGGTAGCGCGGCGATGCGCGCCGCCACGGCGCCGCGATCGGCATCGTCGCCGAGATAGACCAGCGCGAAGGATCCGAGTGCGCCGTGATGCACCACGTAGGGATCGGTGATCGGCAGGATGACCCGCGCCTTTCCCGCGCCGATCCAGCCATCGAGGGTATCCTGCAGATAGATCACGTTCGGACGCCCGGCCGCGTCGTGTTTGGCGTTCATGCCGTGGTCGGCGGTGATGACCACCGTGGCGCCGAGCGCGTCGAGCCGCGCGAGGTTCGCGTCCATCATCGCGTAAAAGTCGTTCGCCGCCGGCGTGCCGGGCGCGGCTTTGTGCTGGATGTAGTCGGTGGTGGACAGGTACATGAGGTCCGGCCGCTCGCGCTCCATGATCTTCACGCCCGCCACGAACACGAACTCCGAGAGCGCCGCGCTGTACACCGACGGCACCGGCATGCCGACGCGCCCCACCACGTCCTCGATGCCGTTCTCGGCAAGGCTGACCTGGTCCGCCTTTTCGGAGGAGAAGCAGATTCCCTTCATCCGATGGCCGAGGAGCTTGCGCAGCTTGTCCTTCGCCGTGATGACGGCGACTTTCGCGCCGGCATCGGAAAAGGCGGCGAGTATGGTACCCACGCGAAGATGCCGCGGGTCGTTCATCATCACCTCCTCGCCGCGCTCCGGGTCGAAGAAGTAATTGCCGCAGATGCCGTGCACCGACGGGGGCGCCCCGGTGACGATCGAGAGATTGTTGGGATTGGTGAAGCTCGGCATGACGCAATCGGCGAGGAAGCCGGTGCCGCTTCCGGCGAGCAGCCGGCCGAGAAAGGGCGCGACGCCGGCGGCCACGGCGGCCGTGATGTACTCGAGCTGGCAGCCGTCCACGCAGACGACGACCAGGGGCCGATCCATCCAGCGGTACGTCCGACCGTTGACGGTGAGGGGTGGAGGCAGGTTCACGTGGCGTGCTCCCGTGGAGGTATTCATGTCGTCGAATCGGCGGCGGCCGCCCTGTGCATCCGGGCCCGGCTCTGCGCCGCATGTTGGCGCAGCAGCCGTCCAGCCCGCGCGCCGTCGCGCGCGACGATGGCGGCGACCACCGCCCGGTGTTCGGTGTTGGAGACGGCGAAGCCGCCGCCGTCCTGCAGCCCGCGCAGGCGAAACAGCAACAGCCCCTTGGTGAGCAGCCGGTAGCTCTCGGTCAATCGGGCATTGCCCGCGAAGTCGACCAGAAGGTCGTGAAACTTCAAATTCAGCGCGTGATACGCGTTGATATTGCCGAGCCCGGTCGCGCCGTCCATCTCTTGCACGACCCCCATGAGCTCGCGCAGCTGCTCGGGCGTGGCCCGCTCGGCCACCCGCTGCCCGATCAGCTCATCGAGAGCCTCGCGGATGTCGTAGAGCTCGTCCGCCTCGGCCACCGATATCTCCCGGACGAACACCCCGCGGTTCTTTTCCGAGCGCACCAGCCGGGCCTCCTCCAGGGCGCGCAATGCCTCGCGAATCGGACCGCGGCTCGTTCCGAATCGCGCCGCTAGCTCGCTTTCATTGATGCGCTGGCCGATGCCGAGTGCTCCCCGCAGGATGAGCTGCTCTATTTCGATCTGGACCAAGGCGGGGAGAGAGCTCGATTGAACGAGTTGCAGGGCGCTGGGTGCCGACAGCGAGCTCATCGGGAGAAGCGCGAACAGGGGGTGTGAGCCATGTTCATAACATAGCATAACTGTAAACTGTCGACAATAAACAGTTGCAGTAGATTCCTTCGATTGCGGGCTTCAGGGACTTGGGGATCCCTCAGTGTCCAGGGGCGGTTGCGCCATGGCCGCAAGCCCCCGCAAGGGACCGAGATGCTTCTCGTAGTTCCGCCAGCGCCCCGCCGATTTGGAGTAAATCTTCTGCCGGACCTGCCATTTGCTAGCGGTGATCACGGCGCGCTCGGTCTCGTGAAATGCCAGGCACCGGGGATCCCACGGCAATCCGATGAACTCGAGCATCCGCCGCGTCCAGCCTTCCTGGTCCGCGATCAGGCCTTCGTAGGGAACCTCGAGCAGCCGGGTGGGCGGCAGCACCTCGCGCCAATGCCCGGTGATCCGGGCGTATTGCGAGTAGTAGTCGGCCAGATCCTCGAGATCGTCCGCGTAGGCTGTGCGGTTGAAGAAATTCTGAAAGTACATCGACAGGCAGGTGTCGACGGGATGGCGACGCATAAGGATGAACCGGGCCTGCGGGAGCGCCGCGTGGATGAGCCCGGTGTATAGAAAATTGGCGGGCATCTTGTCGACGACCCGTGCGGCTCCCCCCGACAGCGTGCCGACGCGCTCGAGGTAGGCATCCGCGATGGTGCTCAGACGGGCCCTGCCGGCTTCACCGGAGAAGCCCGCCGTCTCATGAGCGCTGAAGGCCGCATCCCAGAAAACGATTTCGCCGGCGCCGAACACGGCGGGGTGCGAGGCGAGAATTTGCTCCGCGAGCGAGGTGCCCGAGCGGGGCATCCCGATGATGAACACCGGCTGCTCGGACCGCGATCCTTGCATCGCGCAGGCGCTCAGGAACGGCCCATCGAAGAGGGAGATGAGCCGATCGACGCGCCGCGCCAGCCTGCCCGCGTCATACTTCGATCCATATCGCTTGGCGAGCTCGTGCGCTTGGCGGTAGTGCTCGAACGCCTCGTCGTGGCGCTCCACGTCGTCGAAATACTTGCCGAGTGCGAAGTGCAGATTGATGGCATGCCTCAAGGGCGGACCCTTGGCCAGCACCGACCGAGCACCCTCGAGCCACGCGGTGTCCTCCGGGGTCATCTTGCGATGCGCCGCGATACTGCAATAGGCGAACGGAAAATCGGGATCGGCATCGATCGCCCGCTGGAACCATGCCGCCGCCTCGGAGAACCGGCCCTGATCGGCGAGCAGCTCCCCGAGCAGAGACAGCGCCTCGGCATACGCCGGCTCGAGGGCCAGGGCCGTCCGGCAGCTCGATTCCGCCTCCGAGCCGCGCCCCTGAAGACGCAATGCCGTCGCGAGGCTGAGCTGAGCCAGGGCGGAGCGCGGATCGACCGCGACGGCCCGATGATAGCTGGCGGCCGCCTCGTCGATGCGTCTAGCCTCGAGGAGCGCGTTGCCGAGATTGCAATGGCTCTCCGCGCGACCCGGATCGAGCTCGATGGCCCGGCGATATAGGGACGCGGCTTCACGCAACCTTCCCGCATCGCGCAGTCCGTTGCCGAGGTTGTTCAGGGCCCTGAGGGCCGCCAGCCGGACCTCCGTGTTGTCCGGCCGTAGCTCGAGCGCGCGTTCGAGGCTCTCCAGCGCCTCCGACCATTGCCCCTGATCGTGCAGCGCGAGACCGAGATTGCCGTGCGCCTCTGCATCCCGCGGCAGGAGCTGCACCGTGCGGCGCATCGCCGCCAACGGATCCCTCCCCTGCCTGAGGAGTGCGATGCCCAGGATCTTCCACAACATGCCGGCCTCGGGGTGTGCCCTCAGCAGGGTGCGGGCCTGCCGCTCGGCCTCGCTCAGCCGCGCCTGCTCGATCAATGCGACGAGTGCGCCGATCTCCTGCGGGCGCAGGGCGGCCCGCGAGGTCGGCACGGCCGGTTCACGCCCGCAGCAGCGCTTGTATTTCTGCCCGCTGCCGCACGGGCAGCTCTCGTTTCGACCGGGCTTCATGCCTTGGGGTCAGTCACGGTGGCGGTCGACCGCATCGCCGAGTGCGCGCTTCAGCGGCTCGAGATACGGCTCGAAATTTCTCCATTGATCGATGCCCTCCCGATAAAGCGGCTGGCGAACCTGCTCCGAGCTCGCGGTGCGAATGCTTCGCTCGGTCTTGTGGAAGTCGACGCATTGCGGCTCGAACTCGAGTCCGCAGAAGTCGAGGATCCGACCGACGCTGCCGCCGATATCCCCGACGACATCCTCGTGATGAACACGAAGGATCTTTCCGGGAAGAACATCATCCCAATGGCGCATGAGCTCCAGATAGGTTCGATAGTAGCGCGCGATGTCCTCGAAGCTGTACGTGAACTCCTGGCCTTGCGCGAACAGCTGCTTGAAATTGCTGAAACAGCAGGCCATCGGCTCGCGCCGCGCATCGATGATCCGGGCGTTCGGCAGCATCAGATGGATGAGCCCGAGGTGCCGGAAGTTGTTGGGCATCTTGTCAATGAAGAAGGGAACCGTTCCGCCCTTTGCGCCGCGATAAACCCGTGCGCCATCGAGATACTGCCGTCCAAGCGTCGCGAAATCTCCCGCTTGCAGCTGCGCGAGGATCCGCGGATAGCGCGAGTGGTTCAAATCCGGATCGCGGCCCCGCAGAGCGGCGACGATCTGCTGGACGTTGGCGAGTTCCTGCGTGCCCTCGACACGCGAGTGGGAGGCCAGAATCTGCTCGATCAACGTCGAGCCCGATCGCGGCAGTCCCACGATGAAGATGGGGTCGGGCTCGGGCGTTCCCCAGCCGCGCCGGGATGCGAAGAAGTCCGTCGTGCAGACCTCGATCTGCTGGCGCGTGTTGGTCTCGACGATGTCGGCGCGGTATCTGCTCTCGGAACGCTTGAGCGCATTGCCCTTCTCATAGCAGCGGAAGGCCCCGGCGAAGTCGCCCTCATCCTCCAGCGCCTTGCCGAGCGCGAAGCAGAGGTGGCAGCGGTCGACGGCGGCGGTGCCGGGCGCCGCTTCCGCCTTTCGCAGCAGCGCTTGCTCCGCCGCGCTGAACCGATAGGTTTTCAGGTTCGCGAGGCTCCAGTAGGCATCGCCATAATCCGGCCGGCAGCCCGCTGCGCGGTGGTAGGAATCGATGGCATCCAGACGCCGGCCGAGGGTCTTCTGCGCATGAGCGATCGACAAGTGCAGCTCGGCGTCTGCCGCGCCGCCCGTGAGCAGTTCCCGGTAGAGGTCGATGGCGCGCCGGTGCTCGCCGAGTCCGGCCGCCGACGCCGCGTAGAGCTGTTTGAAAAGACGATTGTCGGGCTCCTCCGCGAGAAGCTGCTCGAGCTGCCGGCGGGCCTCGGTGTACTTGTGGAGCTCGACGAGCACCTCGGCATATTCGCGACGTGCGGCCCGGTAGTTCGGCGCCCGCTCAAGGACGGCCTTGAGCAGCACCTCCGCATCGTCGAATATCCGGTGCGCCATGCCGATGCGTGCGAGCAGCCGCATGGCTTCCACGTGGTCGCCGTGCTTCAGCAGAAAGGCCCGTATCAGCGACTCGGCGGCCTCGACATCGCCGTCGGCGAACAGGCCGGTGGCGGTCACGACTTCCGGCGGCAGGTGCTTGAGCGTCGCGACGTGGCTTGCCGCCATGGCGGCGTTCCCGGCCTGGCCCGTCATGCGGTAGAGGCCCTCGAGCATGCTCCAGCTCGAGGGCAGCGCGTGATTGATGTTGACGGCCTCGAGAAACGCCGCGATCGCCTCCGGCGCCCGCTTCAAGAAGACGAAACAATGACCACGCTCTTCATGGAGGCGGCTGAACCGCGGATGCCGCTGTTCGAGAATCGCGAGCGCGCTCAAGGCGTCGGGGATGCGTCCCAGGCAGCGCAGCGCGACGGCCACCAGCAACCGAAGCTCCCGCGACTCGGGATTCCTGGCGAGCAGGTCATTACCGACCTCGAGTGCATCCGCAAACCGACGCTCCCGAAGCAGCGCGCGCAGCTGGGATACGTCGACCGCAGGCGGAGGCTCGTCGGTTTGGCGGGGAGGGGAGTTCATGACCGTCAGCGAAAAAAAAGGGGTGGACGCCCGTCCACCCCTGGATTCTACCGTACCGCTGCGCCAGCCGGTCGGAGCAAGCGCCGCTCAGTCAGCGCTCACCTCAGGCCGGGGCGCCATCGCCGTCAGCGGTCGGTCACGGGCGCCGCGAACTGCACCGTCACGCGGCGATTCTCGGCCCGACCGCTCGGGGTCTTGTTGTCCGCGATCGGGTTCTCCTCGCCGAAGCCCTTGGCGGTCAGGATGCCCGACGGCGCTCCATGGGATTCGAGGTAATCCTTCACCGCGATCGCCCGCTCTTCGGACAATTTATGGTTGAACGCCGAGGGGCCGGTCGAATCCGTGTAGCCCCGGATGTCCACCTCCGAGCAATGGCACTTCTCGATCCGCGGCGCCAACGCGTCCAGGATCGCCATCGACTCCGGCCGCAGCTTCGCTGACCCGGTCTGGAAGTTGACGCCTTTGAGAACCTCTTCCTTCGCAGGCGGGGGCGGCGGGGGCGGCGGCGGCGGAGGAGGAGGCGGTGCAGCCGCCGCAGGCGGCGGCGGGGGCGGGGGGGCCGCCGCAGGCTCCGGAGCAGGCGGCGGCGGCGGAGTCTCTCCGCCGAACTTCATGCTGAACATCAGCGTCAGCACCCGCGGACGCAGCGGCACCTGCGACTCGATGAACTGGTTGGAGGAGGTGTACTGGCTCGCATTCGAGTCGCTCAGGTTGCTGCCGGTGACCTGGACCGTCCACTTGTCCTTCGACACGCCGACCGAACCGTCATAGGTCGTGTAGCCGGGCATGGTGTACAGACACAGGGTGGTGTTCGGGATCCCGTTCTTTTCGCAGCCGCCCGCGGTCGTCGGCACACCGCCAGGGGGGAAGCTGGCCGGCTCGTTGCGCATGGAACCCACGTGGTTTGCGCCGACCATCACGAACGGATGGTACTCATTGACCGTCCAGTCGTAGCGCGCGCGCAGGTTGAACTGAAAGAGCGGCGAGAACGCCGGCGTGGTGCCGAGCACGCCGTAAGGGTTGGTGAACGGCAGGCTGTTGACCTGCGTGATGCAAGTTCCGATCGGCGTCGGGTTCGTGGCCGTCTCGCGATTGCTCGGCAGGCAGGGCGTGTTGGTCTGTTCGGAATGGTTGTACGAGCCCGAACCCTGAATCGTGAGTCCGTCGAAGGGGCGGGTGACCAACTGCAACTCGCCGCCCTTGACCGTGTAACTTGGGCCGTTGATATCGAAGGTCGTGTTGCCGAGCTGAGTCGGATCGAACAGCGCCAATTGCACGTTGTTCCAGTGCATCACATAGGCGGATGCGTTTAGCTGCACCCGATGCTCGAGGAATTCGGTCTTCAGGCCGACCTCGAGATTGGTGAGGGTGTCCGAATCGTAGCCGGCGGGCTTGTTGAACTGATCGGTCTTCTTGTCGCCTGCAGTGTACGGTGCCTCGCCGGCCAGCGTCGGGATGCCATTGGCGCTCGACGTGCGGTTGAAGCCGCCCGGCCGGAAACCTTGCGAGTAGGTGAAGTAGGTCATGGTGTCCGGCGTGATGTGCCAGGTTAGATTCCCGCGGCTGCGGAAGCCATGTTCCTGCTTGTTCAGGTTGATGCCGAAACCGCATCCGCCGGCCGCGATGCAAGCCCCGTTCGGAATGTTGTTGGCGGCCGTCGAGGTATAGAACTCCGAGCCCTGCTCGAACTCATCGTAGTGGTAATAGCGCGTCCCGCCGGTGAGGGTGAGCACCTTCGGGATGATGTCGAAATCGACCGAGGTGAACGCCGCGGTCTGCCGGTAGCCGCGCCTCACGTCCTCGCCGAAGGCCGTATCGGAGCCCGTGCGCAGGCTGGGATCGGTTGCATAACTGCCGGGAAGCGGGCCGACCGCCGATACGCAACCCGGGCCGCCCGCGAGCGCCGTCGCGAGGTTCCCCGCATCGCATTGCGGAATCGCGAGATAGTTGAAGTTCATCTGGTCCTTGATGATGAAGTCTTCCCAGTAACCGCCGAGCAATACGCGGAACCGGTTGTCGTCCGAGGTGCTGAAGCGCAGCTCGTGGCTCTGATGGGTGTTCTCGACGGTGTCGTTCCAGTTGCCCACCGCGGGATAGCAAACCGTCGGGTTGGCCGCCGCTTTTGTATAGCCCAGGCCGCCCGCGCCGGCGCAGGTGTAATACAGGCCGCCGCCGCTGGTGAGGTAGTTGGAATAGTCCTGTTGCTGCTCGATGTGACGCACCAGGTAGCTGCCCGTGTAGACCGCCTTCAGATCGCCGAAAGCCCCGAACAGGTCGGGAATGCGGCCGTTGAGCGTCCACGCCGTGCTTTCGTAATGATCCTTGTCGTACGCCGGGGTGAAGGCCGTGATCTGGTCGGGACCGAGAGGCGTACCCTGAGTCGAGCGGGGATAGTCCTGGAAATAGCCGTCGGCCTCCATGTTCTGGTAGTTCTGCTGAATGAGGACGTTCCAGTCGTCGTTGATCTTCAGCAGCGCCGAGACCCGCAGGCCGGTGTAAGTCACGGGATTCTCGTTCGCGCCCACCAGGTTGTTATTGTTGGTGACGGGCCCGGTGGGTACGGAGATCGTTCCGGGCACGTTCGAGATGTAGCCGCCACGGTGATCCTCGAACACCGTGCCGCGCACCGCCAGCACGTCATTGATCAGCGGAATATTGATGGTGGCATTGCCGTTGGCGTTCGGGTCTCCCCCCCGCGCGGTGATGCCGTAGCCGACATTCACGTCGCCTTCCTCGGCGTCGAGCTTCGGCTTGTTGGTGATGTAGCGAAGCGCGCCTGCCTGGGCACCGCCGCCGAACAGGGTGCCCTGGGGGCCCTCGAGTACCTCGACCCGCTCCATGTCGACCATGTAGACGTCGTTGTTACGGGCCGGAAACGTCATCGACTGGTCGTCGAGATACAGGGCGACGTTCGGAAACGGCGCGGTGGTGGACTGCGATTGATTGCCGGAGCCTCCGGAGCTCAAGCCGCGCATGAAGATGTTGCCCATTCCCGGACCGTTGCCGCTGTAGGTCACGTTGGGGGTGTACTTCAGCAGATCATCGAAAGTCTGTACGTTGAGCTGTTTAAGCTGCTCGCCGGTGACGGCCTGGATGGTGATGGGCACGTTCTCGAGCGACTCGCTGCGCCGCTGGGCGGTGACCACGATTTCCTGAATGCCTTCCGAACCGCCGGTGTCCGCATCCGTTGCGGTCGCGTCCGCCGCGTACGACAGTCCCGCGGGTGCGCCGCTCAAAATGGCGGCAATCGCGTAGAACAGCTTCGGATTTGAATTCATGTGTCCATCCCTTCTCTTAAAGAAATTTTGTATTGCTTCGCACAATGCCGGGGAGCGATCCCGGCGAGCCGCGGGCATTTATTACAGAACTGTGAGTGGTTAACATGTTTCCGTCACGCAGACAAGCACCGGGCAGAAAATTTGTTGCCCTAGCGCGTCATCCGGGATCGTCCATTGGCCCCGCTCCGCAGGGTTACTGCGGCGCTTCGACCCAGCTCAGTTGCAATAAAAGCACGAAAACCAACGCGGTGGAGCCTAGCAAGCGATCGCGACAGAATTATTACAACTGCGCCACGCGCCGGTGCCGCCCGGCCTCGTCAGGCGGTTTGCGCCGCGAAAATCGCGCGCACCGCCTCCAGGGTATCGGCCTCGGCAGCGCGCTTGTCGTCGCGGTAGCGCTTCACCCGAGCGAGCCTCAGGGCGAGCCCGCCGGGGTAACGGACGCTCGCCTGTAAATCGCTGAACGCCACCTCCACCACGAGCTCCGGCTTCACGTAAACAGTCGCCTCGTCACGGTGGCTCTCGCGGGCGAGCAGCTCGCGCGTCTGCCAGTCGAGCATGGCATCGGTCAGGCCCTTGAAGGTTTTCCCGAGCATCACATAGGCCCCCGTCGAGGGATCGACGGCGCCGAGGTGCAGGTTGGACAGCTTGCCGGTGCGCCGACCGTGGCCCCACTCGGCCGCCAGCACCACGAGGTCGAGCGTGTGGGCGCGCTTTATCTTGAGCCAGCTGGAGCCGCGATTGCCGGCTTCGTAAGGCGCCTCCAGCGACTTCGCCATCACGCCCTCGTGGCCTGCCTCGAGCGCCGCCTCGTAGAATGCTTGCGCCTCGGCCTCGGAGGTGGCGAGCAGACGGGGCATGCGCAACGCCGGCGGGACCGCCTCCGTCAGCGCGAGGTACCGCTCGCGCAGCGGACGTTCCGCGATGCTCGACGCTCCGATGCTCAGGCAATCGAAGAAAAAGGCGCCGATGGGCAGTTCGCCGCGGAGTCTATCCACGTCGAGGCGGCGGCCGAACCGGCGCATCGTGACCTGAAAAGGGCGGGGTCGGCCGCCGCCGTCGAACGCGATGGCCTCCCCGTCGAGGACGGCGCTCGCCACCGGGAGGGTGTGCACCGCCTCGATGATCTCGGGGACCGCCGCGCTCACCTCGTTCAGTCCCCGCGTGTAGATGCGCACCTCGTCGCCGGACTTGTGAACCTGGATGCGCGCCCCGTCCATTTTCCATTCGAATGCCGCCTCGCCGCCGAGCGCGCGCAGCGCCTCGCCCACGCCGGCCGCGGTTTGCGCGAGCATGGGCGCGACGGGCGCGAACATCTGGAGCTGGAACGCGCCGAGCGATCCGGCGCCGCCGCTGAGCGCGGCGGTGGCGACGCGGTCCAATCCCCCGGCGAACATGGCGGCCCGCCTGATCTCGGCGGCGGGCAATCCGCTCGCCTTCGCGATGGCATCCTGCATGAGGCCCTCGAGAGCGCCCTGGCGCAGCTCCCCCGCCAGCAGCGGGATCAAGAATCCGCGCTCCCGCCCGGTGGCGCGGGAGAACAAGGACCCCAGCGCCTGCTCCCTGCGCGCCGCAGACCCGGGGCCGCGCAGCGTTGCGAGGGAGGCGAGCTCGGCGTCCGTCTGCGCGATCGTCAATGTCTCGAGGTCCGCCGGCGCGGCCGCGGACGCCGCCTTCAGCAGGGCATAGCCGATGCCGATGCGTCCTTGCGGGATTTCGCCGGAGAGATACAGAACCGCGGTGCCGATGTCCTCGCGCGCCAGCGAGGACAGGAACTCCGCTAGTGCGCGCACCTTGGAGAGGCGGGCGGGGGTGGCCGCGACGCGCTCCGAAACGCCGACGAGATGGGCAAGCAGGGTCACGCCGGTCCGTCAGGCGCTCCGGGACGGCATGATATTCTTGCCGCTGAGGAGGATCGGTCATGCATGCAGTGCGCTCAGTCGCTCATTTGCCCAAGGCTGGCATGTTCGCCGAGCTCCGGCAACAGCTCGCGGGATTGCTCGCCGGCGAACGCGATGGCCTGGCGAACTGTGCAAACCTCACGGCGCTGATCCAGGAGTCCCTTCCGGCGCTCAACTGGGCGGGGTTTTATTTCCTGCGGGGCTCGGAGCTGGTCCTCGGACCTTTCCAGGGAAAGGTTGCCTGTGTGCGCATCGCCCTCGGCAAGGGCGTTTGCGGCACGGCGGCCGAGCGCCGCGAGACGCTGGTCGTGCCCGATGTCCATGAGTTTCCGGGGCACATCGCGTGCGATGCCGCGTCGCGCTCGGAGATCGTGGTGCCGCTGATTCAGTCCGGGCGCCTGCTCGGCGTGCTCGATCTCGACAGCCCGGAGCCCGGCCGATTCGACCGCGAGGACGCGGACGGGCTGGGGATCCTCGTGCGGCTGCTATCGGAAAGCTCGGACTTCGGCCGCCTGGCAGATTGAGCGATGCGATGATCGATCAGCGCGACGCCGCCAGCACCGGCCGGGCGCTGTAAAGCGCCGGAAACTCGCGCTTGAATTCATCCACCTTCGGCAGATCGTTGAAGGCGATGTAGGGGGCAGAGGGATGGTTGACCAGGTAGTCCTGGTGATAGCCCTCCGCCGGATAGAAGCCCGCGAGCGGCGCCACCTGGGTGACGATCGGCCGCGGGAAGGCGTGGGCCTGGTTGAGCTGTGCGATGTAGCTCTCGGCGATGCGCCGCTGCTCGGGATTGGCATAGAAGATCGCGGAGCGGTATTGCGTGCCGACATCCGGTCCCTGGCGATTGAGCTCGGTCGGATCGTGGACCACCGAAAAAGCGATCTGCAGGATCTGTCCATAGGAAATCTGCGCGGGGTCGAAGGTGATCATCACCGACTCGGCATGTCCGGTCCTTCCGGTGCTGACGGTCTCGTAGTCGGCGGTGTGTTGCGAGCCGCCGGAATAGCCCGATACCGCCCGCTGCACGCCGCGCACGTGTTCGAACACGCCTTGTACGCCCCAGAAGCAGCCCGCGGAGATCACGGCCGTCTGCATCGAGCCGGGGGCCTTGGGATTGTCGATGAGAGGGGCCGCAACGGGCGCCGATCGGGACGCGCCATAGAGCGGCGCGCAGGCGGTCAGCGCCATCAAGCTGACGAGCATCGTTGCCGCGGCGAGCGGCCAGGGGGCCGCGAACGGCCGAGCGGGCGGGGTGAACGGGGAACGCATGGCAGGCTCCTATCAGGTTGCGCGGGCGATGAAGTGCAGCGACACGGAATTCATGCAGTACCGAAGCCCGGTGGGGCGCGGACCGTCGTCGAACACGTGGCCCAGGTGCGCATCGCACCGCCTGCAAGAGACGGCCTGGCGCAGCATGCCGAGGCTCGTGTCCCGGCCCTCGTCCACGTTGTAATGCGAAATCGCCCGGTAAAAGCTCGGCCAGCCGGTACCGGACTCGAATTTGGTCCTGGAATCGAACAGCGCGGTATCGCAACAGATGCAGCGATAGAGCCCGTCCGCATGGTTGTTCGCGTAGGCACCCGTGAAAGGCGTTTCGGTGCCCGCGTGGCGGGTAACCTCATAAGCCAGGGGAGACAGCTGGGCGCGCCATGCGGCGTCGCTCTTCACGATCTTGGCAACGCTTGCCGTACCCTCGCTGCGGCCCTGCGCGGAGAAATTCTCGATGACGATGTCCGTCCCGGCGCCGCCGGCGGCCATCGCGGGCAGGACCCCGGCGGCCTGGATCAACGTGAGGCCCGCGGCTGCACGAACAAAATCCCGTCTACCTAGTCTCATGCGTGGCTCCTAACCGAAGGTGAACGAATACGCCTGCGCGCCCGGATCCAGGAACTCGATCGAGAACGTGTGCTCGACGACCGCCCCGGACTGGCGGATCAACTGATAAAGCCGCTGTTCGCGAACCGCGCCGTGGCCGCCGGCGTCGATGTCGGCGCCGTGAGAGGTTCCCGGCTCGGCGCCGTCGATGGTCACGCGGAATCTCACCGGCTTGCCCGCCGTGTCCGGTCCCAGCACCAGATGCAGGTCGCGCGCGGAAAATCGAAATTCGATCCGGCCGGGCGCGGTCATCAGCACCGCCTTCTCGGGATCCACATGCCAATTTCCGCCCAGCGCCCATTGGTTCAACCCAAGGGCCGGCGGCACCCTGTAGGCTCTGGTGCGGTCGCGCGCAAATCCACCCGGCGAGGAGAAGCCCGCCGCGCGCCGGTAACCGATGTAGGTTTCGCCGGAGAGATCCTCCCTCGGATCCGCCGCGGCCTCGACGCCGGCGGTGGCGAGCGGCGTGTTGTCCGAGGCGATGACCGGCGGGGGCAGGTCCTTGTGGCCCGCCTGGATCAGAAGCTCGCGGATGAGATTCTCCGATTCCGCGTAGTCGCCCTCGCCGAAATGGTGCCCGCGGATCCCGCCCGACGCATCGATGAAGTAGTGCGCGGGCCAGTACTGGTTGCCGAACCCGCGCCAGATGGCGTAGTCGTCATCGATGGCCACCGGATAGCGAATTCCGAGTTCCGTGGTCGCGCGGCGGACGTTGTCCGGGTCGCGCTCGAAGGCGAATTCCGGCGCATGAACACCGATCACCACCAGGCCGTGCTCGTGGTAGGTGTCGTACCAGCGTTTCACGTAGGGGAGCGCGCGAAGGCAGTTGATGCAGGAATAGGTCCAGAAATCGACCAATACCACCTGGCCGCGCAGGGATTGCACCGTCAATGGCGGCGAATTCAGCCAGCCCGTGGCCCCGGCCAGCGAGGGGAACGTGCCCTCCATCGGCGGTGCGCTCATCGACGCCGCGCCCTCCCGCACGGCGCTTACCGGCACGGCGCTCACCGGCACGGCGCTCATCGGCACGGCGCTCATCGGCACCGACTGCGTCGCGGCAGCGACTTGCGATCCCGCGCGATCCACAACGCCCGCCCCCTTGAGCAGGGAAAGCTCCCAGCGGTTGGTGCCGCTCTCGGAGAGCCGCGTGAGGATGGAACTGTCCCACCCGAGCGCGATGCCGAGAACCGCGAGCAACACCGCGATTCCGAGTCCGCGCCGGATCCACTCGCCCGCACCGAGCGATTTCTTGAGCGAGGCGAACACCCGGCCACCCGCCAGAATCGCGACGGCGAGCGAGGTCGCCGCACCCGCCGCGTAGGCGAACAGGAGCACCGTGGTGTGAGCGGTGGGTCCCGAGAGCGCGGCGCCGGTGAGCACCAGTCCGAGAATCGGGCCGGCGCAGGGTGCCCACAAAAGCCCGGTCGCGACGCCGAGCAGCATCGACGATGCGACTCCAGTCTGATGCCTGGCGCCGGCCGGCGTCTGCGTCAATCGGTTGCCGAGGGCGACGAAGGGTCTGGCGAGCGCATCGGCCAGCCGACGCGAGAGAAGCGTGGCGGCGAGCGCGGCGAGCAATACGAGCGACGCAGCCCTTCCATATTCATTCAGCCGGACAGCCCAGGCGCCGCCCACGGCCGCGAGGGTCGCGACCCCGGCAAAGGTGAGTGTCATCCCGCCGAGCATGGGCAGGCCGTTGGCGAGGAACGAGCGATCGGCGCGCGTGAACACGAAGGGCAGGACGGGCAGGATGCACGGGCTCAGTATGGTGAGCACACCGCCCAGGAAAACGATCAACACCAGCAACATAAGGCTTCGCTCGTGGCCGAGGTATATATCACCAGAGACCGGATAGGGGCGGTCGATATTACCGCGGGGTCGGCCAATCAGCGCCGCAGGCCGCCGCATCCCGTTGGAGGCGCGCCGGCGGGGTTATGTTCCGTGCATCAACGCGGGGTCATGGGGCGCCGGGTAGAGCATCGGCTTCCGCGGTTTGGCGGCGGGGGAGCGCAGCAGTTCCGCCACCGCTTGAGGGGCGAAATCGCACCACTCGACCCCGATTCCGTGGTGACGGCAGCGCGCAACATAGGCGCTGATCACGGGGGTGGCGTGGGAGAATCTGTGAGGCAAAACCAACGCTATCTGCAGCCGGCGCAACTCGCGCAGATCCAGGCTCGCCTCTATGAAGCCGCCGCTCATGCTAACGTCGGTGAGCCGCCCGGTGCGCACCGTGTACGGGCGCGAATGCACGCGTACTGGAATATCAACCGCGAACCGCTGTCCCCATCGATGCTCCATCGGCGGACGATGTCACGGCCGAAGGCGGCTGTCTGTCGGACGACACCTCCAGATTCCGATACGACCCGTCCGACAGCCACGGATGCGGCGCCGTGATCGGGCTGCGAGTTAGAAGTGTCTCGAGAGATACAGCACCAGGCTCTCGATCTTGTAGAAGCTGTCCGGCCGGTCGCCGATCGGGTCGGTGGCGAGGACGTGATCGCGCGCGACGTTTTGCGCATACCGAAAATCCACGCCGACATCGGTTTTCGGCAGCAACCGCGGCGAGAAATTGAGCCACTGCAGACCGAGCACGCCGTACATCGAATAGGCCGGCGTGGCGAGTTGATAGCGGTCGACTCCGAGAGCCATATTCAACGCGACGATATCGCGCCACCGATGGCGGTAATCGAGGAAGCGGAAGCCGTACAGCGCGTGCGAGGCCGCCTCGTCGAGCTCGACGCGGACGCCGAGGTCGTTGAAGGTCGAAACGGCGCGACGGACGCCCAAGCCAAGATGCGGGTCTACTTGCTGCGCCGTCGAGAACTGCGGGATTTCCGGATTCAGATTGACCGTAACCTTGCTGACGTTCACCCCGGCATCGACGAACAGTTCCGAGCCCTTGGGATTCGCGCCGCCGTGGTAGTCGTCGTCATCCTCGATGTCGCCGTCATCGCGGGTGCGCGCATCGCCCCCGTACCGCAGGAACGCGGACAGCCGCCAGAATGACTCTCCGAACACGTCACGGCCGCCCTCGACCTCGCCGCCCACGGTCGCATCTCTCCAGGGCCGGGAATAGGTCACCGAAGCGTCCAGGTAGTGGCGATAGGGCACCGCGGGCGGGTTGTTCGGCGAGTATTGCCGGGTATAGGTGCCGTAGTAGTTCTCATTGACGAGGGTGCGCACCTGCTCCTGCAGGTACCCGCCGAACGGCGGCGTCCAGCCGATGCGCAGCATCCCGGTGCGCGCGCCGACGCCGTCGTTGAACAGGCGTTGATCGGCGCCCCAGTTGCCGACCACCAGACCGTTGCTGGTCATGCCGTCCAGAAAGATGTTGTGGATGTACCAGATGTTCTGCCATTCGGTGATTTCGAAGGTGGCGTCGAAATGGCGCCAAATCTTGGGGAAATCGATGCCGACGGCCAGCGCCGCGTTGCCGAGCAGGTAGCTGCCCCCGTTCGAATTGTCCTCGCCGCCATATTGGGCGTACACCGCGAACGGCGTCTTGCCGGGGTACACGAAGCGGCTGACGTAGGACGCCTGCTGGTTGCCCTGCGTCTGCGAAAGTCCGCTCGGCTCGAAGAAATCGCGCAGCAGGAACCGGGCCGAATCGGGCAGTCCGCTCGCGCCGCCGTACTCGAGCAATCGGTTGATGCCGAGCGACCACCCCGGAAAGGGCTCGATCGAGAATTGGGCGCCGAACAGGCGGGGGTCGCCGCGGCCATAGACCCCGTCGTAGAGAATATTGTCCCCCGGGGGGACGCTGCCCGCGCCCGGATCGAGGCCCGCGGTCGAAATGCGGCCGCCGGTCGGACTGCCGGTGCCCGTCTGATTGAGCTTCGTGAGGAAGAACTCGTACTGGAACCCGAAGCGCGTCAACGGGGCGTAATTCGACAGCGTCACCGAGGGTGTGGTCGGCGCCTCCGTGCTCATGATCATGCTGGAATCCGTCATCGGCGACATCCAGTGATCGCGGTAGCCCACATCGATCTGTGCCCAGTCGAAGCCCAGGCTCAACGCGGTGCCGGTCGCCTGCGTGCGGCCCTCGTAGGAGATGACGCCGGCGCTCGCGAGTACGTAGTCGCTCGGCTGCACGAATCCTTGTGCGGAGAATTCGTAATGGCTGCCCGATTCCATGCCATAGGCATCCGGCAGCACGACGTTTTTCGCCCCGTGGGTGAACGCCGCCGTGGCGCTGGCATGCGTGAGTGCGTAATCGCGGGAATAGCGCTCGAGGTAGCGACCCACCTTCTTGCACAGATATTTGTCCACCAGGCATGCCTGGGGCAGCGCCAGCTTCACCAGCTCGACGGGTATGGGTCGTTTGAGGATCGGCTCGTCCGCGAGGATCAATACGCGCTCGATCTGGCGCTCCATCTCGGGCTCGAGATTCAACGGCAGATAAGCGCTGAGCCCTTCGGCGCTTGCCGCCCCGCCGCAGGTCCCCCACAGCACCACCGGGGCGAGCAACGACATGCAGACCTTGGTCCAGGATGTCACGATGGCCGCTACACTCTCTTTGTCCCGTAAAGGGCAAGAGAATACACGAAATCGCCAATTCCCCCGTGAGGCGCCCGCGTCGACGCCGCTGAAAAACCCGCAGCCGGCGTTATGATGACGGCATGGCGATCCTCACGACCGAGCGGCTGGAGCTGCGCGAGCTTTCGTTCGCCGACGACGCGTTCATCCTGGAGCTCTTGAACGAGCCGGGATTCGTGCGTCATATCGGCGACAAGGGAGTCAGGTCCCTGTCCGATGCGCGCCAGTACATCGCCAAGGGGCCCATGGAGAGCTACCGGCGGTGCGGCTTCGGTCTGTATCTAGTCAGCCTGGCCGGCGGCGGCGAGCCCATCGGAATCTGCGGCCTGTTGAAGCGCGACACGCTGCCGGACGTTGATGTGGGCTTCGCATTTCTGTCGCGCCATTGGTCGAAGGGCTACGCGGTGGAATCCGCCGCCGCCGTTCTCGACCACGGCAGGCGCCGGCTGGGACTCAGGCGCATGGTGGCGATCACCGCGCCCGGGAATCACGGCTCGATCGCGGTGCTCGAGAGAATCGGGCTCAAGTTCGAGCGCATGGTGAGGTTGGATCCCGACCCACATGATTTGAAGCTGTTTGGAATCATTTTTGCGGAGTAACGCCATGCATCCCTTTCCCCATCATTACTCAGTGCATACCACGGTGCGTCCCGACGGCGACGTGCCGCTCGCGTCGGAAGGCGTCCGGGTCATCGAATCGGCGCCGCCGAAGGAATTCGACGGTCCGGGCAACCAATGGTCACCCGAGCAGCTGTTGACGGCCGCCGTCACCGATTGCTTCGTGCTCAGCTTCCGCGCCATCGCCGCCGCGTCCAAATACGCCTGGGTGAGCCTCGAGGCGACCACCCGCGGCACGCTCGACCGGGCCGACGGCAAGATGCGCTTCACGCGCTTCGACACGCACGCAAAGCTGCACGTGCACACGGGAGCCGACGCCGAACGGGCGAAGAAGCTCATGGAAAAGGCGGAGGCCAACTGCCTGGTGGCGAACTCGCTGTCGAGCGAGCGGCATCTCACGGTGGAGGTGATCGGGCAGTAGGCGCTAATCGTCCATCAAGAAGCTGCGCAGCTGCTCGCTGCGGCTCGGATGGCGGAGTTTGCGCAGCGCCTTCGCCTCGATCTGACGGATGCGCTCGCGCGTCACGTCGAACTGCTTGCCGACCTCCTCCAGGGTATGGTCGGTGTTCATGTCGATTCCGAACCGCATGCGCAGCACCTTGGCCTCGCGCGGGGTGAGCTGCGCCAGCACCGAGTGCGTGGTCTCGCGCAACGATTCGGTGGTGGCCGAATCGATGGGCGAGGACACCGAGGTGTCCTCGATGAAGTCGCCCAGGTGCGAGTCCTCGTCGTCGCCGATCGGAGTTTCCATGGAGATGGGCTCCTTGGCGATTTTCAGCACCTTGCGGACCTTGTCCTCCGGCATCTCCATGCGCACCGCGAGCTCCTCGGGGGTCGGCTCGCGGCCCATCTCCTGAAGCATCTGCCGCGAGATGCGGTTCAGCTTGTTGATGGTCTCGATCATGTGCACCGGAATGCGGATGGTACGGGCCTGGTCGGCGATGGAGCGCGTGATCGCCTGGCGGATCCACCACGTGGCGTAGGTGGAGAATTTGTAGCCGCGGCGGTACTCGAACTTGTCGACGGCCTTCATCAGGCCGATGTTGCCCTCCTGGATGAGATCCAGGAACTGAAGCCCACGGTTGGTGTACTTCTTGGCGATCGAGATCACCAGGCGCAGGTTCGCCTCGACCATTTCCTTCTTCGCACGGCGCGCCTTGGCCTCGCCGATCGACACCTCGCGGTTGATCTCCTTGATCTCGTTGATCAGGACGTGGAACAGCCCTTCGAGATCCTTGAGCTTGTTCTGGCGGCGCTCCACCTCATCCTTGAACTTCGCGAGCGGCGCCGAGTAGCGCTTCTTGGCCTTGATGTGCTTGTCGAGCCAGCGGGTGCTGGTCTCGTTCTTGGGAAACGTCGAGATGAAGTCCTTGCGCGGCATGCCGGCCTGCTTGATGCAAAGGAACATGATCTCCTTCTCGAGCAGACGCACTTCGGTGACGTGCTGGCGCAGATTGTCGATCAGCTGATCGAACATCTTGGGGGAGAGCTTCAGCTCCATCAGCTCGCCGCAGATTTTCTTGCGGATCTTCTGGGTCTTCGGATCCTTCGATCCGAGCTTGTCGAGCGCGTTCAGGAACTGGTGATGCGCCTTGGCGATGGAAGCGAAACGCTTCGCCGCCTCCTCCGGATCCGGGCCGGTGTCGATCGCCTCCTCGTCCTCATCGCCATCGCCGTCATCGTCGTCGTTGGCGGCTTCCTCGCGCTCGAGCGCCATCATCTTGGGATTCTGCGGCTGCGCGATCTCGTCCGGCGCGTTCGGGTCCACGAAGCCGACGATGACGTTGACCAGGCGCATCTGGCCCGCCTTGACGGTCTCGTAATGCCTGAGCAGCAGATCATAAGTCCCCGGGTAGCTCCCGAGCGCGATCTTGACCGCCTCGAGCCCCTCCTCGATGCGCTTGGCGATGCGGATCTCGCCCTCGCGGGTCAGAAGCTCGACCGTGCCCATCTCGCGCATGTACATGCGCACGGGATCGGTGGTGCGGCCGAATTCCGCGTCGAGGTTGGCGAGCGCGGCGGTCGCTTCCTCGACCGCCTCTTCGTCGGGCGCCGCCGTGGCGTCCGTCAGCAGCAACGACTCGGCGTCCGGCGCCTTTTCGTACACCGGAATGCCCATGTCGTTGATCATGTTGACGATGTCTTCGATCTGTTCGGGATCGACGATCTCGCTGGGCAAATGGTCGTTGACCTCCACGTACGTGAGGAAGCCCTGCTCCTTGCCTCGGGCAATCAACAGCTTCAGTTGCGACTGACGCTCGTCCGCGATCGTCGTGGCGGTGCCTGCCGGCGCTTTTTTGATCAAAGTGGACGCCTCATGGGGGGTCGAGAGGTTTTAATGCCAAGCCGACAATTATACGATTTTGGCCACTCCGTGGCCACAGATACCGCCAGGTGGACTCATGCGCCCGCCGACGACGGCCCTCCGGGCCGGGCTTTTGACTTCAGAAGAAGGCTTAATTCCGCCTTTTCGTCGTAATTCAAGCCCATATCCTCCGCTTTTCGCAACAATTCGTTCATCCGGCGGCCGGGTCCGTGATGCTCGACCAGCTTGTGGACGGCCATCTGCAGCTCCTTCACCGCTCCGGAGGCGTCCTCCACCATGGTGGGCGCCAGCGCGAGCTCCGTCAGACGGTGATATTCGGGTCGCTCCCGCCACCGTTCGAGCAACATCGCCGTGGTGGGTTGGGTCATTTCGGCCGCCTGATCGAGCAGCTCGTTGAGCACGCCGATACCCGGAAGATCGACCCCGGCCAGCGCCTGGCGCGCGCCGACCGCGCGCGCCGCGGCAGGATGGTGCAACACGAGGCTGATCGCCTGGCTCAACAAGGTTCCCCGGCCTGCGCTTATCCGACCTCGGTTCGACCGGGTTGGTTCCGCGCGCGCCGGATCGCGCGGCGCACCGGCTCCCCGCGATCCGCCCGCCGATCTGCCTGCGGCGCGACTGCCGGCGCTGTCCAAATGCTCGCGAAGCTTCGCAGCCGGCATGCGCACCTCCGCCGCGAGCCGCTCCAGCGTGAGGTCCCGATAAACGCCCTCCGGCATTCGTGAGAACAACGGCGCGGCCAGGGCGGCAAGTCTCGCCCGGCCGCCCACGTCGGCGCTTTGGACCTGGGAGGAGAGCTGCCGCACCAGATAGTCGGACAGCGGTACCGCTTCCTTCAGGCGCTCCTCGAAGGACTCCGCGCCCTCGGCCGCCACCAGCGTGTCCGGATCATGGCCCTGGGGAAGGAACATGAATTTGAGCTCGCGCCCATCGCGCGCCAGCGGCAGCGCGTTCTCGAGCGCGCGCCATGCCGCCTTCAGGCCGGCGCTGTCGCCATCGAAGCAGAACACGAGTTCGCTCGTCAGCCGGAAAATTTTGTTCAAATGCTCCTGGGTGGTGGCGGTACCGAGGGTCGCGATCGCATAGGTGATCCCGGCCTGGTGCAGACGCACGACATCCATGTAGCCCTCCACCACCATCAGCCGCTTGAAGTCGTTGCGCGCCTGGCGCGCCTCAAAGAGTCCGTAGAGCTCGCGGCCCTTGTGAAACAGCGGCGTCTCCGGCGAATTCAAGTATTTGGGCTCGCCCCGATCGATGACGCGTCCCCCGAAACCGAGCACGCGCCCGCGTGAATCCCGTATCGGAAACATCAAGCGGTCCCTGAACCGGTCGTAGAATCCGCCCGATGCCTCCCCCGCGGCGCGCGCGCCGCCGTCTCGCTCGATGATCAATCCGGCCTGGAGCAGCCGGCGGCGCTCATTCTCGTCCGCGCCGAAGCGGTTGAGCAGCGCATTCCACGAATCGGGGGCGTAGCCGAGCGCAAACTTGGCGCCCATCGCCGGATCGATTCCGCGCTCCGCCAGGTAGTCGCGTGCGCGCGGGGTGTCGGCGAGGTTCTGCTCGAAGAATCTCGCCGCCCGGGTCATGAGGTCGTACAGATCGCCGCTGCCGGAATCGCGGCCCGCTTGCGCCTCGCGCGGCAACTCCAGGCCCGCGCGCTGGGCGAGGTCCGCGACCGCATCGAGAAAGCCGAGCTTCTCGTACTGCATCAGGAAACCCACCACGGTGCCATGCGCGCCGCACCCGAAGCAGTGGTAGAACTGCTTGTCGGGGCTCACCCAGAAGGACGGCGTCTTTTCGCTGTGGAACGGACAGCAGGCCTTGTACTCGCGCCCCGATTTCTTCAGAGCGACGCGCGCGCCGATGATCTCCACGATGTCGGAGCGCGCGACGATCTCGTCGATGAACGGTTGCGGGATGCGGCCGGCCATGGACCGGACTTGGGTCAACCGCCGAGCTTGGCTTTGATTCTGGCGCCGACGGCCGCCATGTCGGCCCGGCCCTGCGCCCTGGCCTTGATGACGGCCATCACCTTGCCCATGTCCTTGATGCTGGCGGCGCCGGTGGCCGCGACGGCGTCGGCGATCAGGGAGTCGAGCTCCGCATCGCTCAACCGCGAGGGCATGTAGGTTTGAAGCAGGGCGATCTCGGCGGATTCCTTGTCGACCAGATCCTGCCGGTTGCCGGCCTGGAACTGCGCGAGGGATTCCTTGCGCTGCTTGATCATCTTTTCGAGGACCGACAGGACCTGCGCATCGTCCAGCACGATGCGCTCGTCGACCTCGCGCTGCTTGATGGCGGAGGTGATCATGCGGATGACGCCGAGCCGATCCTTCTCGCCGGCGCGCATCGCGGCCTTCATGTCATCCGTGATGCGCTCTTTCAAAGACACCGAGGAACCGGTATCCGGGCTCAATAGGGCCGGGAAGAGGCCGCCTGCGGTGCGCTCGACGGAGCGCCGCCTGCGCCGCGCATGTTCTCGCGCGACAGGCGCTTCAGGTGACGCTTGACCGCCGCTGCCTTCTTGCGCTTACGTTCCTGGGTCGGCTTCTCGTAGAATTCACGGCGGCGAAGCTCGGTGAGGACACCCGCTTTCTCGCAGGCTCGCTTGAAGCGGCGCAGAGCGGCATCGAAATACTCGTTCTCGCGAACACGAACGCTGGGCATTCAAACCTCAATATCTTGAGACAAAGGACCGCCGCCGGGCATTCGACAGCAGGGGGCGCATTCTAATGGGCGTTCCCACAAAAGGCAAAGGCAGGCAGGAGAAGCGTGAGGGTCATCGGAATCGAAAGTTCCTGCGATGAGACGGCGGTGGCCGTTTACGACACCGTACGGGGTCTTTTATCCCATCGGCTGCACAGCCAGATTGCGCTGCACCAGGCGTATGGGGGGGTGGTCCCGGAGTTGGCCTCGCGGGACCACGTAAAAAGACTCCTGCCCCTGGTGCGCGAGGCGCTGTCGGCGGCGCAATCATTCCCCGACAGCGTGGACGGGGTGGCCTACACGGCGGGTCCCGGTCTGATCGGCGCCCTCCTGGTCGGGGTGGGATTCGCCAGGAGCCTCGCCTACGCCTGGGGGAAGCCGGCGATCGGCATTCATCACCTCGAAGGGCATTTGCTCGCGCCGCTGCTCGAACCCGCGGCGCCCGAGTTCCCTTTCCTCGCATTGCTGGTCTCGGGAGGCCATACCCAACTCGTGGACGTGGCGGGCGTCGGAGCGTATCGGATCCTCGGGCAGACGCTCGACGATGCGGCCGGAGAGGCGTTCGACAAGACGGCGAAGATGCTCGGATTGCCCTATCCGGGTGGTGCTGCGCTCGCCCGGTTGGCCGAATCCGGACGGCCCGGCCGATTCGCGTTCCCGCGGCCCATGCTCGATCGCCCCGGTCTCGACTTCAGTTTCAGTGGCTTGAAGACGGCGGCCCTAGTAGCCTTGCGGGGCCGCGTCCTGGACGAGGAGATTCGAGCCGACGTTGCACGCGGATTCCAGGAGGCGGTCGTGGACACGCTCGCTGAGAAGGCGCGTCGGGCGCTGGTGGGCGGCGGCTACCGGCGGCTCGTGGTGGCGGGCGGCGTCGGCGCCAATAGGCGGCTGCGCGAGCGCCTGGGTGAGATCGCGCGGGATGCCGACGCGACGGTGTATTTCCCCCGCGCCGAGTTCTGCACCGACAACGGCGCGATGATCGCGCTGGCCGGCGCGTTGCGTTTGGCGGCGGGGGAGCGGGCAGGCCTCGCCGTCGATGCCAGGGCGAACTGGGAGCTCGGCGTTCCGGGAGCGCCGCGATAGGGACCGGCGCCATCGGCATCGAGGCAGTGGAATCGACGGAGCAACAGACTCAAGAGTTCAATGGACAAGATATTCATTCACGCGCTCAAAGCCGAGGCGATCATCGGCATTTACGACTGGGAGCGCCAGGTCCGTCAGACCGTGCTCGTCGACATCGAGATAGGCGCCGATATCCGCAGGGCGGCCCTCACCGACTCGGTCGAGGACACGCTGAATTACAAGCGGGTGGCGAAGCGCGTCCTTGCGCTGATCGAAGCCTCGCAATTCCAGCTGGTGGAGACGCTTGCCGAGCATGTGGCGATGCTGATTCTCGAGGAGTTCGGCGTCGCGTGGGTGCGCGTCGTGCTCTCGAAGCCCGGGGCCGTCCGAAGCTCGAAGGACGTAGGCGTAGAGCTCGAGCGTGATCGTCCCGCACTCGAGTCATGGCTCGCGGCGCGCGCCCGGGCAGCGCCGACCCCGCCGGGCTCATGAGGCCGGTGTTTGCGATCGATCGTCCGCTCACCTGGCGGCAGATCGGCGCAATCGGCGACGGCGGGGCCTCGCTCACGCTGTCCGACGCCGCCCTCGGCCGAATCGGCGCGGCGCACGGGTTGGTGCAATCGCTGGTGACCCACGATGTGCGCGCCTACGGCGTCAATACCGGCGTCGGGGCGCTCTGCGACGTCCTGGTCACCCCGGCAAAGCAACGGGCGCTGTCGCGCAACATCGTCATGAGCCACGCGGTGGGCGTGGGTCCCTCCCTGGAGGCTCCCGCGGTCCGGGCGATCATGGCGGCGGCGGTGAACAACTACGCGCATGGATATTCCGGTGTGCGGCCCGAGATCCCGATCCGTCTGTGCGAGTTTCTGAACAGGGAGCTGATTCCGGAAGTACCCGCGGGCGGATCGGTGGGCTATCTCACCCATATGGCGCATATCGCGCTGGTGATGATCGGCGGCGGCCGCGCGCGCTTCGGCGCCGCCGGCCCCGGCGCCGGAAGGGCTGCGGGCAACGGCGGCGAGCTCCTGAGCGGCGCCGCGGCGCTGACGGCCGCCGGCTTCGAGCCGCTGGTGCTTCAGGCCAAGGAGGGGCTGAGCCTGGTCAACGGTCTTCCGTGCGCGACGGGAATGGCGGCGCTCGCCCTCACCCGCATCGCGCGTCTGCTCGATTGGGCCGATCTCATCGGTGCGATGACGTTCGAGAACCTGCGCGGACAGACGGCCGCCTTCGACGCCGAGGCGCTCGGCCTGCGCGCGTCCGCTTCCCTCGAATTGGTGGGCGCGCGGCTGCGCGGTTTCCTGGGCGGCAGCGCCATTCTCGCGGCGAGCGCCGGTCGGCGGACTCAGGACCCGTTGAGCCTGCGCGCGATGCCGCAGGTTCACGGCGCGGTGCGCGATCAGTTCGCGCAAGCGGCGGCCACGGTGGACGCGGAGCTCGCCTCGGTGAGCGACAATCCGGTGGTGCTCGGGACCCCGGAGGCGCCGAGGGCGCTGTCGGAGGCACACGCGGTGGGCGCGGCCCTCGGACTCGCGGCCGATGCGCTCGGGATCGGGGTGGCGGAGTTGGCGGCCATGTCCGAGCGGCGCATCGATCGGCTGGTCAATCCGATGGTGAGCGGGCTGCCGGCTTTTCTGGCCGCGGATTCGGGCGCGGGCTCGGGATTCATGATCGCCCAATACACGGCGGTTTCCCTCGCGGCCGAGAATCGCCGCCGCGCGGCGCCTGCCAGCCTGGACGGCGGAATCACCTCGGCGCTGCAGGAAGATCATCTCGCCCACGCGACCCCCGCAGCCTTGAAGCTGCTGCAGATCGTCGAGAACACCGAAGCCATCTTCGCGATCGAGCTGCTGGCGGCGGCTCAGGCCTATGACCTCGCGCCCCGCGTGCCGGCCCGATCTGCCTCGACCGATGCAGCGTATCGGCGCGTGCGCCGGGTGGTGAGTCTGTACCGCGACGATCGCCCGCTCGCCGGCGACATCGATTCGATCCGCGGCATGCTGCGCTCGGAAGACGCCGAGGCGCCGTGCTAGATGCTGCGCCCGCCGTCGACGGCGATGATCTGCCCCGTGATGTAGGGCGCGTCCTGGGCGAGGAACAACGCCGTGCGCGCGACATCCGCCGGGCTGCCGTGACGCTGCAGGGCGGTCTTGCCGACAATCTCGCCTTTCAGCGCCTCGTCCATGTCCTGTTCCGGCCAAAGCACCGGCCCCGGCGCGATGCCGTTGACCCGGATCTCGGGGCCGAGCTCACGGGCCAGCGAGCGCGTCAGCATTGCAAGGCCCGCCTTGGCGACGCTGTACACCGGATAGCCCTTGAGCGGCCGCAGGCCGTGGATGTCGACGATATTGAGGATGAGGCCGCGCCGCTCGGCGAGCCTCGGGACCGCCGCCTGGGCGAGGAACAAGGGCGCCTGCAAATTGGTTCCGATGAGGTCGTTCCACTGCGCCCGGGTGATCTCTCCCATCCGCGTGGGAGCGAAACTCGAGGCGTTGTTGATCAGCACATCCAACCCGCCGAACGCCCGAACGGCGGCGTCGACCAGGTTTCCCGGAGCCTCGGCACTCAGCAAATCCTCGCGCCGCACCGCGGCCGTGTGCGGCCGCGCCCGGTTGAGCTCCTGCGCCAGCTCCGCGGCTGCGTGCTCGGAGGATCGATAATGGATCAGCACGCTCGCCCCGGCGGCGTGCATCGTGCGTGCGATCTCGGCGCCGACGCGCCTCGCGCCCCCGGTGATGAGGACCACTTTGCCGTCGAGCGAAGGGTTGCATGGCGCCATGCGTCGGAAAGATACCGGAATGTCCGGCCAGCGGGTACAAGGCGCCCCCATCATGGGGCATGAAGCCAGCCCCGGCGCGGGCGACGCCGCGTTCGGCGAGGAGGAACTCGAGCACGCGCGGCGGATGCGCCATCTGCTGGCCGGCGAGATTCAGGCGGCCGGCGGCTGGATCGGGTTCGAGCGCTACATGGACCTCGCGCTGTACGCACCGGGTCTGGGCTACTACAGCGCGGGCGCGCGCAAGCTCGGGCCGGGGGGGGACTTCACCACCGCTCCGGAGATCTCGCGCCTGTTCGGCGGATGCCTCGCGAGGCAGTGCGCGGAGGTGCTCGAGCGGCTGGGGGGGGGCTCGATCCTGGAGATCGGCGCGGGCACCGGAGCGCTGGCGGCGGATCTGCTGGCGCGACTCGAGAGCTTCGGCCGACTGCCGGCCCAATATTTCGTCCTCGATGTCAGCGCCGATTTGCGCGAGCGCCAACGGCGCACGCTCGGGGAGCGCGTTCCGCATCTCGCCGGCCGCGTGCAATGGATGGATGGCGCGCCGTCGGCGCAGTTCGATGGAGTGATCCTCGCGAACGAGGTGCTCGACGCGCTGCCGGTGACGCGCTTCCGCTGGTCCGGCAGTCATTGCGAGGAACTCGGCGTCGGCATCGAGCGCGATCGGTTCGTGTGGTCGCCGCGGCCCGCGGACGCCGCGCTCACGCGCATCTGCCGAGCGCTCGCGCAGCCGGCCTGGGAGGACGGCTACGTCTCCGAACACTGCTCACGGCTTCCTGCCTGGGTCCTCGAGGTCACCGGAGGCCTGCGGCGCGGACTCGCGCTGTGGATCGATTACGGGTTGCCGCGCCGGCAATATTATCTGCCCGAACGCCGCGACGGCACGCTGATCTGCCACCTGAGGCAGCGCGCTCATGGCGATCCGTTCCTCGCGCCCGGCTTGCAGGACATCACGGCGTGGGTCGACTTCACGCTACTCGCCGAGGCGGGGGCCGGAGCCGGCTTCGCCCTCGCGGGGTTCTGCACGCAGTCGTTTCTGCTCGCGGCGCTCGGGGCGGATCGGGAAATGCGCCAGCTCGCGGGAGAGGATGAGCGTCGATTCGCGCGGCTCGCCAACGAGGCGCGCCGGCTGATGATGCCGGGCGAGATGGGGGAGCGGTTCAAGGCGATGGCCTGGCTGCGCGATCTCGACATGCCGCTTTGCGGATTCTCGCTGCAGGATCTGCGGCACACGCTGTAGCGGCCTTCAATATGCCGCGCGCACCGATGCGACCGCCTCGAGCCGGCGCCCGCTGACGAGCCCGGCGATCGCCGGACCAGAGCGGCCCGAGAGCTCCTCCCGCGTCGGCTTGACCGTCGCCGCCGCATCGCGGGCCGAGAGCAGGTATTGACGCTGGGGGTAGGGGGCGTGCTCCAGGCCGCCGCGTCCCCGCGAGTCCGCCTCGCACGCGAGCAGCGCCAGAGCGTATCGCTCCGGCCGCCGAAATGCATCGGAGCGCTCCATGAGCTCGAGCACCGTGCTGGGCCTGAGCTCGAAGGCGCGGTGCACGTTGCCGTGGTGGCGCGCCACGATCACGGCGAGGTCCTTGTAATCGCCCGGGACGCGCAGCCGCGCCGCGAGCGCCTCGATGAGCGCGACGCTGCGCTCCTCGTGGCCGTGATGCGCCGGCCACGAGGAATGCGGGCTCTGCGCCTTGCCGAGGTCGTGGGTCAGCGCCGCGAACCGGACGTGGCCATCGGCGCTCAGCAGCGATGCCTGATCGAGCACCATCAGCGTGTGCACACCGGTATCGATCTCCGGGTGCCACCGCGCGGGCTGGGGCACGCCGAACAGGGCGTCGACTTCCGGGTAAATGCGTTGCAGGGCGCCGCATTCGCGCAGCACCCTGAAGAAGGCCCCGGGGCCCGGCTCGCGCAGCGCCTTCTCCGATTCCTGCCAGACCCGCTCGGCCACCAGCGCGTCGACCTCGTTGGCGAGCACCATGCGCTTCATGAGCGCCATGGTGTCGGGAGCCACCCGAAAGCCCAGCGGCGCGAAGCGCGCGGCGAAACGCGCCACCCGCAGCACGCGCACCGGATCCTCGACGAAGGCCTCGGACACGTGCCGCAGCAGCCGGGCGTCGAGATCCCGTTTTCCGCCGTGCGGATCCACCAGCGCTCCGTCGGGCTGCCGCGCCATCGCGTTGATGGTCAGATCGCGGCGGCCGAGGTCCTCCTGCAGCGTGACTTCGGGACCGAACTCCACGCTGAATCCGCGGTAACCGGGCGCCGTCTTGCGTTCCCGGCGGGCGAGGGCATATTCCTCATGGGTGTCCGGATGCAGGAAGACCGGAAAGTCGCGGCCGACCGCGCGAAATTTGCGCCGCTCGAGCTCCTCCCGAGTGCCGCCCACGACCACCCAGTCGCGCTCCTTCACCGGCAACCCGAGCAACTCGTCCCGAACCGCTCCGCCGACCAGATACACTTGCATGGGTGCATAGTATCAGCATCAATTGGCGGATCTGCGCTCCCGCCATCGCCGTTCTGGCCTCGTCGATTCTGGGTGGATGTTACCTGCTGCAGAGTGCGGCCGGACAACTGCAGCTCATGTCCAAACGCAGGCCGATCGCGCGCGTCATCGCGAATCCCCGGACGAGCCCCGAGGTCAGGACTCAGCTCGAGGCGGTCGCCCAGATACGGGACTTCGCGACCCGCCGCCTCGGGCTGCCCGACAACGGCAGCTATCGCAGCTATTCCGATGTGGGACGGCCCTACGTGGTCTGGAACGTGGTGGCGGCGCCGGAGTTCTCGGTGGACCCGAAGGAATGGTGCTATCCGATCGTCGGATGCGTGGCGTATCGGGGGTATTTCGTCGAGAAGCGGGCGCGACGCTTCGCGCAGCGATTGCGGCGCCGCGGATTCGACGTGACCGTCGGCGGCGTGGCGGCCTATTCGACGCTCGGACATTTCGACGATCCGATCCTGAACACCATGCTCGGCTGGAGCGATGTCGAGCTTGCCTCGATCATCTTCCACGAGCTCACGCATCAGATGATCTATCTGGCGAATGATGCCGACTTCAACGAGGCGCTCGCGACGACGGTCGAAGAGGAGGGCGTGCGCCTCTGGCTCGAATCGCTCGGGCGCGATCTGGACCTCGAGCGCTACCGCACGCATCAGCAGCGCTTCGCGAAGGTGCTCGATCTGCTGATCCGGACTCGAAACGAGCTGCGCACGCTGTATGCATCGGGGATCGATCGGGAGCGGATGCGCCGCAGGAAGGCGGACATTTTCGCGGCCCTGCTCGGATCCTATTCCGAGCTCAAGCGGCCATGGGGCGGGCAAGATTCCTTCGACGGCTGGTTCGCGGGCGATATCAACAACGCCAACCTCGCCTCGATCGCCACCTACTACGACTGCGTGCCGGGATTCCGGCGCGAGCTCGCGGCTGCCGGAGGCGATCTCAACGCCTTTTACGCCCGGGTCCGCGCACTGGCGAAGCTCGACCAGGCGCGGCGCGACGCGCTGCTCTGCGGAGCGCGCTGATGATTGCGCCGCCGGCGGACGACTTCATCCGGCACGGCACGCCGGCGTTTCGCCGCACCAATCTCGCGCTGTTCGCGGCCGGCATCGCCACGTTCGGGCTGCTCTACTGCGTGCAGCCGCTGATGCCGGAATTCAGCCGCAGGTTTGGCGTGAGCGCGGCGGCGAGCGCGCTGTCGCTGTCGCTGCCCACCGGCGTGATGGCGGTGGCGCTACTGTTTGCCGGCGCCGTTTCCGATGCCCGGGGACGCAAGGGCATCATGGCCGCCTCGACGCTCTGCTCCGCGCTGCTGACGCTCGCGACCGCGGTGGCGCCGGGCTGGCCCGCGCTGCTGGCGCTGCGCGCCCTGCTCGGCCTCACTCTCGCCGGGCTGCCGGCGATCGCGATGACCTATCTCAGCGAGGAGGTGCACGCGGAGTCCATCGGTCTCGGCATGGGCCTGTACATCGGAGGCAGTGCGGTCGGCGGCCTCGGCGGCCGCCTGTTGACGGGAATCGTGGCGGATTTCCTCGGCTGGCGGTGGGCGATGGCGGCGATGGGGGTCGTGGGACTGGCCTGTGCGCTGATATTTTCGCGCAGCCTTCCGCCCTCCCGGCGTTTCGTGCGCCAGCCGCTCGCGCTCGACGTGCTGTTGAGGCGGTTCGCCGGAACGTTCTCGGACGCCGGATTGCCATGGCTGTTCGCGGAAGGCTTCGTGCTGCTCGGGGCCTTCGTGACCCTCTACAACTACATCGGCTACCGCCTGATGGCGCCTCCCTACGCACTGAGCCAGGCCGCGGTGGGATTTTTGTTCAGCGTCTACCTGGTGGGCACGTTCAGCTCGACCTACATCGGGCATCTCGCCGGCCGCCGCGGACGGCGCAAGGTGTTGTGGACCATGTTCGTCATCATGCTCGCGGGTCTGGCGCTGACCATGGCCGACTCGCTGGCGCTGATCATCGCGGGGCTCGCGGTGATCACGTTCGGATTCTTCGGCGGCCATTCCATCGTCTCGAGCTGGGTGGGGCGGCGCGCGGGCAATGCCAAGGCGCAGGCGAGCTCGATGTATCTGTTCGCCTACTATCTGGGATCGAGCCTCGCGGGCGCCGCGGGCGGGCTGTTTTACGCAGCGCACGGATGGACGGGGGTCGCCGCGTTCGTCGCGGCGCTGTTCGGGCTCGGACTGTTGTTCGCATGGCGGCTCTACCACCTGGCGCCGCTCGCCGTGACGCCTCCGGCGGGGGCCGCCGAGCCTCCGCTGCCTTGAGGTCCTACGAGCGGCCGGTCGCAGCCCGGTCGATGCTCAGCCTCGCGTTATCCTCCAGCGCTCCGACGTACTGTCGCGCCGAGGCGGCCATCGAGTGCGGCCGGAGCTTGAGCCTTTCGAAGCCGTCCTCGGTGCAGACGCTGTCGATCTTGAGCGATCGATAGTTGTCGCTGGAGAACGGCCGGCCGGGCACGAAGTCGAACACCGCCGCCTGCACGCGGCCCAGCACGTTGGGGAGCCCCGCGATCCAGCGGCGCCGGCCGGTGACCTTCGCGACCAATTGCACGACCTCGCGCAAGGTGTAGATCTGCGGACCCCCGAGCTGGTAGGTCTGGCGGCTCGAGGCTCCCCCGCGCAAACATCGCAGGATGGCGTCGACCACGTCGTCGACGAACACGGGCTGGAAGCGCGCGTTCGGCCGGGCGAGGGGCAGAACGCCGGGCGCCGCGCCGAGCAGGCGGGCGAACCGGTTGAGGAAGGAGTCGCCGGGACCGAACATGACCGAGGGCTGGAAAATGGTCCAGTCGAGCGCGCTTTGCTCCCGGATCAACTTCTCGGCCTCGCCCTTGGAGCGCAGATACTGGCTGGGCGCGTCGACGGCGGCTCCGAGCGCCGACACCTGCAGCAGCCGCCCCACGTTCGCCGAACGCGCCGCGAGCAGCAGCGTTCGCGTGAGCTCCGTGTGCGCGCGCCGAAAGCCCGCGCCGCCGAACCAGCGCTCGTTCAGGATGCCGATCAGATTGATCACCACGTCCTTGCCGCGAAGCCGCTCGGAGAGCTGCGCTTCGTCGTACACATCGCAGTTCTCCAGCATGAGGCCGGGCAGCACCAACAGGTGCTTGTGGAGCTCACGGTCGCGCGACAGCACGGTGACGTGGTGATTGTCCTTGAGAAGACGCGCGGTCAGCCGGGTGCCGAGAAAGCCGGTGCCGCCGAGGATGCAGATGGATAAAGGCTTCATGTGACGTCAGCGCAGCGGAATGAGCAGCGTGGACGAGCCGCGCCGGACGTTGAGCATCAGCAGGTTCACGCCCTTGGCCGCCTCGCGAAAGGCCTTGATGCTCGACACCGGCGTGCGCCCGATGCCGACGATCAGATCGTTGGACCGCAGGCCCGCGACCGCGGCGGGACTTCCGTCGGTGACGTTGCGGACCAGCACTCCGCCGGCGTCGGGCGCATCGGCGAGATCGGCACCCTCCAGGCCGTGGTGGATGTCCGCCGCGCTGGCGGACTCGGATTCGCCCCGCTCGGCGACCAGCGCGATGACCTTGCGGGGCTTGCCGTCGCGCAGCAGCCCGATCTCGACCTGGTCGCCGATCTGCAGCATGCCGATGGAATTGCGCAGCTCATGGGCGTTCTTCACGGCCGCGCCGTTGACGGAGACGATGATGTCGCCGGTCTTGACGCCCGCGCGCTCCGCCGAGGAGCCCTGACTCACGCCCGCGACCAATGCCCCGCTCGCCTCGGCCAGACCGAATTCCTTGGCGACGTCGGGCGTCACGTCGTAGATGTTGACGCCGAGCACCCCCCGTTTGACCTGCCCGTACTTGATCAGTTGGTCCATCACGCCCTTGGCCATGTTGACGGGAATGGCGAAGCCGATGCCGATGTTGCCGCCGCTGCCCGACAAGATCGCGGAGTTGATGCCGACCAGCTCCCCGCGCAGGTTGACCAGCGCGCCGCCCGAGTTGCCGGGATTGATCGAGGCATCGGTCTGGATGAAATCCTCATATCCGTCGGGATTGATGCCGGTGCGGCCGAGCGCGCTGACGATGCCGGCGGTGACGGTGTGCTGCAGGCCGAACGGATTGCCGATCGCCACCACGTAGTCGCCCACCTCGAGGCGCGAGGAATCCCCGAGCGCCATGGCGACCAGGTTCGGCTGCTTGGCCTGCAGCACCGCGATGTCCGCGCCCTCGTCGGATCCGACGACCTTGGCCGGAAACGAGCGGTTGTCGAGCAGCGTCACGGTGATTTCGTTGGCGTTCTCGATCACGTGGAAGTTGGTGATGATGTAGCCGTTCTTGGCGTCCACGATGACGCCCGAGCCCGCGCTTTGGAAGGGCCGCTCGTGCGGCCTGGAGTCCGGGGGAACGTTGAAGAATTGGCGGAAGAAGGGATCATCCAGCAACGGGTTGCGCTGGCCCGGCTTTTCCTTGATGGTGCCGCGCGTGGCGATGTTGACGACCGCCGCGGACACCCGCTTGACCATGGGTGCGAGCGAGGGCATGGGCGCGGCGTCCTGTGCCGGGAGCGGTGCGGTCACCGCGGCGAACGCCTGTGGCGCGGACAGTCCGAGAGCGAGAGCCGCCGCCGCAAGTGCAAAACGCAGATTCATGCGCGATCCTTATATCCAGATGACTCGTCGGGCATGCCATATAAAGAGGGCCGGACGATGAGTCCGGCCCCTTGAGGTCGTTGCCCTCGGCCCGCGATTTTACACCGTAAGATCGCGCGCGGCGGACTCTCTTAAGCCGCTTCGACGGTGATCCGTTGCGGCTGCACCTGGGCAAGCTTCGGAATCGTGACCTCGAGCACGCCGTTGGCGGACTTGGCCTTGATGTTCTGCACATCCGCGGTCTCCGGCAGGCTGAAGCGCCGCTGGAATTCCCCGGTGATGCGCTCGATGCGGCGATAGCCGTCCCGCTCCTCGCGCTTGGTGTCGTCACGGCGTCCGCGGATCGTCAGCACTCCCTGCTCGGAAGTGATCTCGACCGCCTTGGGGTCGACGCCCGGAAGATCGACGTGCAGAAGGAATCGGTTGTCCTCCTCGTGAATGTCAACGGGCGGCAGCCACGCGCCGGTGTCCGCCGCGGTGGTGCTCTGCGGGGCGCCGAACAGGCGGTCGATGTCGCGGTGGAAACGGTTGACGAGCGACCAGGGCTCGTATCGAACGACAGTCATGATGCTCTCCTAAAAGATGATGTTTGATGAAACGAACAATGAAAAAGCGCTTGGTCCCGACGTTGGGACGCGCCCGCTCATTTCAACGGCGATATCGCCCCTGGGAGAAAAAATCGCTCGCGAGATTTTGCGAATGTCAATGGGACATATTGTGAATAAGATGTGGACCACAATATCTTGAGATTCGGAAATTTCCCCCTTGACCTCTCCGGTACAAAGTGTCGTAAGAATATTTCTCGGAACAATCTTGTAATTATATGATTGTACTGTATTTTTTTGGTCTAAAATTAGCTTAAAAAATTCTTGACGCTGATCACGGTCAAGTCTTAACCTTCCACTCCGAACACAATATGTTGTGGTCGGAAGCGGCGAAAGTCCCCTGGCATCCCTGATCCGACCGCAAGGCCGTTTTCTCGCCCCGGACCACCGCAGCTTGTCTTTCACTGGCGCGCCATAATTATAAGGGAGCGGTTACAAGCCCATGAATACGGTGGTTCAAATACAGCCCAAAGACGTCGGAAGTATTCCTTATCAAGAAGCGTCCTATGACATCTGGGATAAGAAATACCGGCTGATCGCGAAGGACGGGTCGCCGGTCGACCGGTCGATGGACGACACGTACAAGCGCGTGGCGCGTGCGCTCGCGGACGTGGAATCGCCGGAACTGCGCGAGCAGTGGTACGAATCGTTCCTGTGGGCGCTGCGTCACGGGGCGATCCCGGCCGGCCGCGTCACCTCCAACGCCGGTGCCCTCGAACACAAGCCCGCCACCTCGACCATCAACTGCACGGTGTCGGGCACGATCCGCGACTCGATGGACGACATCTTGAACAAGGTCCACGAGGCGGGGCTCACGCTGAAGGCGGGCTGCGGCATCGGCTATGAATTCTCGACGCTGCGTCCGCGCGGCGCGTATGTGACCGGTGCCGGCGCATACACCTCGGGTCCGCTGTCGTTCATGGATATCTACGACAAGATGTGCTTCACCGTATCGTCCGCCGGCGGGCGCCGCGGCGCACAGATGGGCACCTTCGATGTCGGCCATCCCGACGTGCTGGAGTTCATCCGCGCCAAGCGCGAGAACGGACGGCTGCGCCAGTTCAATCTTTCGCTGCTCATCACCGACGAGTTCATGAAGGCGGTGAAGAGCGACGGCGAATGGCGGCTGGCGTTCCCGCTCTCCCGCAACGAGTACGAGGCCGAGCGTCCGGACCTCTCGGACACGACCAGGTTCGTGTGGCGCGAGTGGCCGGATGCGAGGGGCTATGTCGCCAACGAGGAAGGTTTGGTGGCCTGCAAGATCTACAAGACGCTGCCGGCCCGCCGGGTGTGGGACCTCATCATGTCCTCCACCTACGACTTCGCGGAACCCGGCTTCATACTGATCGACCGGGTCAACGAGATGAACAACAACTGGTGGAGCGAGACCATCCGGGCCACCAATCCCTGCGGCGAACAGCCGCTGCCCCCGTACGGCTCGTGCCTGCTCGGGTCGGTCAATCTGACCAAGTTCGTCGTCGACCCGTTCACCGAGGATGCGCACTTCGACTGGGACACGTACCGCCAGGTGGTGAAGATATTCACCCGCATGCTGGACAACGTGGTCGAGGTCAACGGGCTTCCGCTCGAGCAGCAGCGCAACGAGATCCTGCGCAAGCGCCGCCACGGCATGGGATTTCTCGGCCTGGGCTCGACCATCACCATGCTGTGCATGAAGTACGGTTCGAAGAAATCCGTGGCCTTCACGCAGAACGTATCGCGTGAAATGGCGCTCGCCGGCTGGGAGGCGGGTCTCGCGCTCGCCCGCGAAAAGGGTCCGGCGCCCATCATGAACGAGGAATTCACGGTCACGCCCGAGATGCTGCGCAAGCGTCCCGAGATGGTGAAGGACGGCTGGCGCGTGGGCGCGAAGATCGCGGGCCGGGTGCTGCATGCGCGCTACAGCCGCTACATGCAACGGATCGCCGAGGCCGCCCCGGAGCTCGTGGACGAGCTGGCGGAGGTCGGTGCGCGCTTCACGCATCACAGCTCGATCGCGCCCACCGGCACGATTTCACTGTCGCTCGCGAACAACGCGTCGAACGGCATCGAGCCGTCCTTCGCGCACCACTATTTCCGCAACGTGATCCGCGAGGGGAAAAAGTCCAAGGAGAAGATCGATGTGTTCTCCTTCGAGCTGCTCGCGTACCGCGAGATGGTGAATCCGCGCGCCATGCCCGGATCGCAGAATGCCGGGGAGAAGCTTCCGGATTATTTCGTCTCCGCGGACGACATCGGCCCGAAGGAGCACGTGGACATCCAGGCCGCCGCGCAGCTCTGGGTCGACTCCTCCATATCCAAGACCGCGAACGTTCCCACGGACTACAAGTACGAGGATTTCAAGGACATCTATCTGCATGCCTTCGACCAGGGTCTGAAGGGTTGCACCACGTTTCGGTTCAACCCGGAAGCCTTTCAGGGCGTGCTGGTCAAGGAGGACGACCTCAAGAACACCACCTATGTGTTCACCCTGGAGGACGGCACGGAGGTCGAGGCGCGGGGTGACCAGGAAATCGAATACGACGGCGAGATGCACACCGCCGCGAACCTGTTCGATGCTCTGAAAGAAGGCTATTACGGGAAGTTCTGACATGGCGCACATCAAGATCGACAAGAAAATCGCCAAATACCGGGTGCAGAAGCCCGAGGCGAAGGACGCGGGCACCCTGGCGGCGGCCAAGGAGCCGGTGAAGACTCAGGACAACGTGATCTGGATGCACGAGAAGCTCGAGCGCCCGGAGGTGCTGATCGGCTCGACCTACAAGATCAAGACGCCGGTCTCCGATCACGCCATGTACGTGACCATCAACGACATCGTGTTGAACGAGGGCACGCCGCACGAGCAGCGGCGTCCGTTCGAGGTGTTCATCAATTCGAAGAACCTGGATCACTTCCAGTGGATCGTGGCGTTGACGCGGGTCATTTCGGCGGTGTTCCGCAAGGGCGGCGATACGACGTTCCTGGTGGAGGAGCTCAAGGCCGTATTCGATCCGCGCGGCGGCTACTGGCAGCCGGGCGGCAAGTTCATGCCCTCCACCATCGCGGAACTCGGCTACGTGATCGAGCGGCATCTGCAATCGATCGGATTGTTGAAGAAGCCCGAGCTCAACGTCCACCAGAAGAAGCTCGTGGAACAGAAGCGCGCCGAGTTCGAGGCGCGCACCAAGCAGACGGACGCATTCTCCAAGTCGCATTTTCCGGACGGCGCCCAGCTCTGCGCGAAGTGCAGCACCGCCGCGGTGGTGATGATGGATGGGTGCCAGACATGCCTGAATTGCGGCGATTCCAAATGCGGGTAGGTCCAGGCGCGCGGTGATCCGCCGCGCCGTTCGTCGCCACGTTGAAGCTCCCTTCTAATCGCGCCCGAACTGCCGCGCTTTGCTTGCTGCTCGTCGCGGCGGTCCTCGGTCTCAAGGCCGCCGCGGACGAGCCGGATCCTTTCGCCCATCCGCCGGCGCTCGAGCCGGACATCCGTTTCTGGGTGCGGGTGTACACCGAGGTCACCACCGATCAGGGCCTGCTGCACGACGATTGGAACCTCAAGCTGGTCTACGAAGTGCTGCGCTTCGATCCCGCCTCGTCTCCCTCGCAGCGCGAGCGCCGTGTGGCGGAGGCCAAGGCCCGTTATGCAGCGCTGCTCAGACGCTTCGCGGCCGGGGATACGAACGGGCTGACGCCGCATGAACGGCGGATTCTGGATGCGTTCGGGGACAAGCCGCGGCCGCAGGACTTTCTCGATGCCATCGAACGGATCCGGTTTCAGCTCGGCCAGGCCGACCGCTTCCACGAGGGGCTGATCCGCTCGGCGGCCTGGGAGGCGAACATCGCGCGCGTGCTGAAACGGCACGGGGTTCCGGAGGAGATCGCGGCGCTGCCGCACGTGGAGTCGTCATTCAATCCGGAGGCCTACTCCAAGGTCGGCGCGGCGGGACTGTGGCAGTTCATGCCGTCGACCGCCAAGCGCTTCATGCGGGTCGACGGCATCGTCGATGAGCGGCTCGATCCGTACACCGCGACCGAGGCGGCGGCCAATCTGATGCTCTACAACTACCGGCTGCTTGGAAGCTGGCCGCTGACGGTGACCGCCTACAACCATGGCCCGGGGGGTCTGCGCCGCGCGCAGGATGAACTCGGAACGAGCGACATCGCCGTCATCGTCAAACGCTATCAGGGCGCGACCTTCGGCTTCGCATCGCGCAATTTCTACGTCGCTTTCCTGGCGGCGCTCGAGGTGGATCGTCATGCCGACAAATATTTCGGCCCGCTGACGCGGCTGCCGGAAACGGACAACACGCCCGTCGAGCTTCCCGATTACATCGCCGTGACCACGCTGGCGAAGGCCTTCAAGGTCGATCTGGGGGCGCTGAAGGTGCTTAATCCGGCGCTGCGGCCGCCCATCTGGAACGGCTCGCGGCTGGTACCGCGCGGCTACGCACTGCGCCTGCCGGGCAGCCAATCGCCGAGCGAGATCGAGGCGGCCTGGGCGCGCGTGCCGCTGGCGCAGCGCTATCTCGCCCAACGCAACGACGGTGCGCATCGGATGCGCAGGGGAGAGACGCTTGCGGGGGTCGCGTCGGTCAGCGGCGTTAGCCTGTCGCGGCTCCTGGCGGCGAACGGATGGAACGCCGCGCACGTCGCATCTCGCGGCGAGATCGTGCACATTCCCATGCCGGCATCGCGGGCCGAGGCCGAGGCCGAAGCCGGCGGGGCGGCTGCGAAGGCGCCCGCATCGCCGCCGGAGGTGGCGGCGGCCGCCCAACCGCCGGTGAGTGTGGCGGCGCAGAGCGCGACCACGCCGTCGGCGCCCCCGCCGACGCCGCCGACGGCCGCGGAACAGTCCCTGCAGCATCCGACGGGCGCTCCGGAGAATCGCGCCGCCGCCGCGCCGCGCGAGCCGGTGTCGCCGCGGCAAACGGACAGCGCGGCGCTGTTGCCGGCGAGTCCACCGACCGGCGGTCCCGACGCGACCGACTATCGGGTGCGCGCCGGCGACACCGTGATCGTGCAGGCGGGCGAGACGCTGGGGCATTTTGCGGATTGGGCGCAGGTCGACAGCAAAATCCTGCGCAAGCTCAACCGGCTGCACTCGAATGCCCAGGTCACCGTCGGCCACAAGATCAAGCTCGATCTGTCCCATGTGACTGCGGCGCAATTCGTGGCCGCGCGCACCGAATATCATCGTCACATGCAGGAGGCGTTCTTCGCGGCGCACCGCATAGCAGGCACGGAGAATTACACGGTGAAGCGCGGCGAGTCGCTGTGGACGGTGGCCTTGCAGCATGGGGACCTGCCGACCTGGCTGGTCGTGCAGTACAACCCCGACGTGGATTTCCACGACCTCAGGCCGGGCACCACCATCGTGTTGCCGCAGGTGGTCGACATCAACCGTCAATAGCCGCGGGCGTGCAGATACCTCAACAGCGTTTCGTGGGCATCCGGCGAAGCGGCGAAGTGCACCACCGAGCCGCCGGCCTTCACGTCGAGTCCGATGCTGCCGCTCGCGGCCATGCGCCTCAGCAGTTCGAGATCCGCCCCGAAATAAGCGGTGGCGCCCCAGGAAGCGACCGGCTGATAGGGCGCGTGTGCCAGCGCAGGCGGCTCGATCGGCGACAGCGGCGTCGCGGCGGAATCGAGCGACAGGCTGACCGCGCCCGGGGCCTTGATGTCCTCGAAGCGCCAGTCGTTGCCGGGAGCGACGTGAATCCAGAGCCCGTAGGTGATGTTCCCCATGTTGTCCCACTCCACGGGACCGAGATACGCGTAGCTCGCGCGCCGATCGGCGGCGGGCGGGACCCCGGTTCCTTGAATCAACTCGATCGGCTTGTCGAGCGTGCCCACGGTCATGCCCGTGCGCTCGTCGAGGACTTCGGCGGGTTTGATCGAGGATTCGCCGCCGCAGGCGGTGAGCAGTGAGGCGGCGGCGGTCAGGGCGGGAAACAGGAACGCAAGGCGAAAAAACAGTCGCATCTTTGCATTATACCCGGTCCGTGAGCTGCGGCCGGTTATGCCATGCGCCGCAGGCGCTATACTTTTGAATATGTCCCATCGCAATTTTCATCCTGGTTTTGAGTTCTTTCGGCGCCTTCTGCCGATTTTCGGCCTGCTTGCCGCTGCAGCCCTGGCCGATGGCGCGGCCGGCTCGCAGCTCGCGACCGCGGACCACGTGGTGGTCCGCAAGGCGGAGCACAAGCTCTACCTGTACAGCGGCAGCCAGCTGCTCGCCTCCTACAAAGTCGCGCTGGGGCTGGCGCCCGTCGGCCAAAAGGAGCGCGAGCACGATTTTCGGACCCCCGAGGGACACTACTACCTGGAGCGGCGCAATACCCGCAGCGACTACTTCCTGGCCATCCAGGTGTCCTATCCCAACCGGGAAGACGAGCTTCGGGCCCGCAAGAACCGCTGGGCGCCCGGCGGATCCATCATGATCCACGGCCTGCCCAATACCCTGAAACACCCGGCGAGCTATTACGCTTCGAGCGACTGGACCGACGGCTGCATCGCCCTGTCGAACTCCGACATGGTGGAGGTGTGGATGCGCACCCAGGACAACATCCCGATCGATATCTACCCATGAGACGGTGACGGGTGGAAACCACGATTCTGTCGTCTGACATGGTGGATGCCCGGGTGGCACCGAAAGGGAGCCTCGAGCATTTGTCGCAGGAGGAGATCGCCAAGCTCCTCGATTCGGGACAGGGCGGACTTTATCCCCTGTTTCGCAAATGCGCCCTCGCCGTGCTGAGTTCGGGCTCGGATGTCGTCGATGCGCGGACGATATTCGACAAGTACAAGGACTTCGACCTGCGCATCATGCGCCGCGCCTGGGGGATCAAGCTCGAGATCAAGAATGCGCCGGCGGCGGCATTCGTCGACGGGGAGATGATCCGGGGCCTCAAGGACCATCTGTTCGCCGTGCTGCGGGACGTGGTGTTCATCTCGAACGAAATCAACGAGAGCGGCCGCTTCGACCTCTCCTCCTCGTCGAGCATCACCAACGCCGTGTTCCACATCCTGAGAAACGCCCGGGTGCTCGAGACGCAGGTGCGACCCAACCTCGCCGTGTGCTGGGGCGGCCATTCCATCCGCCGGGTCGAATACGACTACACCAAGAAGGTCGGCTACGAGCTGGGTCTGCGCGGCCTGGATGTGTGCACCGGCTGCGGCCCGGGGGCGATGAAGGGGCCCATGAAAGGGGCGACCATCGGCCATTCCAAGCAGCGCATCGTCAGCGGGCGCTATCTCGGCATCACCGAGCCGGGCATCATCGCCGCGGAGCCGCCCAACCCCATCGTCAGCCAGCTGGTGATCATGCCCGACATCGAAAAGCGCCTGGAGGCCTTCGTGCGGGTGGGACACGGCATCGTGGTATTCCCGGGCGGCGCCGGCACGGCGGAGGAAATCCTGTATCTGCTCGGAATCCTGCTCGATCCGGCCAACAGCGCCCTGCCGTTCCCCGTGGTCTTCACGGGGCCGGCGGATGCGGAGGATTATTTCCGCCAGATCCACGAGTTCATCGGTGCGTCGCTCGGCACGAGCGCGCAGTCCCGCTACCGGATCGTCATCGACGATCCCGCGGAGGTGGCGCGTCTCATGGTCCAGGGTTTCGCGCAGGTTCGCGATTACCGGCGGCGCCAGAGCGACTCCTACGGCTTCAACTGGCTGCTGAACATCCCGCTCGAGTTTCAGCTGCCCTTCGAGGTGACGCACGAGTCCATGCGCGCGCTGCGCCTGTCCCACGACCAGCCCGTGCACGAGCGCGCCGCGAATCTGAGGCGGGCGTTCTCCGGCATCGTCGCCGGCAACATCAAGGAATACGGCATCAGCGCGATCGAGCGCTACGGACCCTTCGAACTCTGCGGCGAGCCATCGATCATGGAGCCGCTCGATCGGTTGCTGCGTTCGTTCGTGGCGCAACGCCGGATGAAGTTCAGCGGCACGGAATATACGCCCTGTTACCGGCTGGTGGCATGAGCGAGCCCAAGTCGATCCGCTATCGATTCGAGCTGCCCGACGGTTCCCAAAAGACGCTCCATTTCAGATTCGATCCCACGAGCTTCCGGCTCATCAACCCCCCGCCCCCCGAACCGCCCTTCTGGACCGAGCTGAAGTTCAACCAGTGCGCCAACTGCCCGCTGGACCCGGCTTCGCACCCGCACTGCCCGGCCGCGTTGCAGATGGCTGCCGCGCTCGAGCCGTTGAAGACGCTGGTGTCCTTCGACACCGTCGGCGTCACCGTGCACCAGAGCGAGCGCACGGTCCACGTGGAAACCAGCGCACAGCAGGCCATGAGCTCGGTCCTCGGCCTGATCATGGCGACGGCGGGTTGTCCCTGGACCGACCGGTTGCGCCCGATGGCGCGCTTTCACCTGCCTTTCGCGAACGAGGCGGAGACGGTGTATCGTAGCGTCTCGATGTTCCTGCTGTTCCGCGAGATGACCGCCGCGGACAGCCGCCCCGCGTTCAGCGCGCTCACGGAGCTCTACGCGAACCTGCACCTCGTGAACAGGCACATGTCCCGCCGCCTCGGCGCCGCCACCCACACGGATCCCGCCCGCAACGCGATGGCGCTGCTCGACTCGTACGCGACGCTCCTGCCCGCGGCGCTCGACCGTTCGCTCGAGGAATGGAAGCCGCTGTTCGACGCGTGGGAACCCAAGTAGCTCGGGCGATTTAACTTACCGTGACGGGCGGTGAGATGCGCATCGCAATGCGGGTGAGGCTCGCGGACGCGCCCCCCCGCCTGTGACACAGTTACTGCCCCAGGAAGTGCCGGACTCCTACTGTCGGGCAAACGAGAGGCATCCATGAGCGACGACTTCAAACTTAAGACTCGATACACCGGTGTTGACCGGCGCGCTCCGCGCGTCGAGGCGGGTGCCGCTGGAACCGCGCTGCCCCGCGAGGCTTACAAGCCGAGCGGCCGTCACGCGGCGATCACCAACAGCCTCTACAACTGGCACAGCTACAAGAACTGGGCCGAGAAGGTCCGCGTCAGCTGGGAAGACAACAAGAAGTAACGGTCGTCATGCGGTTTCCGGCAGCGGGTTGATGCCGGAGATCGGGCTGGCGCCGGAGTTCGGCCGGACGATACCCTCTTTGGCCCGCAGCCAGCCCAGCAATGGCTCCCAATCACCGATGTCCTGCGCCACGAGACTGCGCTTCATCTCGTAGAGTCCGACCCCCTGTTCCGCGGCGCGAACATAATTCTGCGAATCGCGCAGCGTCGCGATCACGGGGATGCGCAGCGTCTCCAGAAACCTCATCAACGACTGGTAGATCAGCGTATTGCGCTTCACGCGGTTGGCGATCACCCCGATGCGGTTCTCGTCGCGCCTCACCTTGGCGATGAGCAGCAAGTCCGCGATACATCGCGAGCAGGCGTGAATGTCGATGTCGGACGGCAGCACCGGCACGATGATGGCGTCGGCCGTCTTGGTCATCTCCGGCATGTCCTGCGCGGGGACCGCCGCCGGGGTGTCCACGACGACGTGGGCGGCATCCGGCGGAGTTCGCATCAGCCAGGCGCGTGTCATGCGCGTATTGCGTTCGAACGCCGCGATGCCGTGGATGAAGGGCTGCTCCGGGCTGCGTTTCTTGAGCCAGCGGGTGCTGGAGCCCTGCGGATCGTTGTCCGACAGCAGCGGATGGTCGCCCTGGCTCGCGAAATAACTGGCGAGATTCGTGGCTATCGTCGTTTTGCCCGATCCGCCTTTCGGATTCAGGACGAGAATGCGCTGCATGTAACGTAGAGCCTACGCAGCCGCCTGCAGCATGGCAAGTATATGTGACCTTACTCACGCCCGGCTCACGTGATCCGCGCCTAGACTCCCCCGCATGGAATGGGTTCTACAGGTGGCGGACGAGTTCGACGATGCATTCGGGGTGCTGCGCCATGGCTGGCTCGGGCTCATCGCGGAGATCGGCGCGCTGTCGCTCGCCGGGCTCGGCATCGGAGCGGAACTGGTGGGACCCGTGTTGGGTGCGCAGCCGGCGATCCTCGGAGCCGCCGCAGTCGCCGCCAATCTTGCCGCTCTCCTGAAGATTCGACGCTCGCGCTGAAACGCGCGATCTCCCGGCGCACTCAGCGCCCGGCGGCCCCGATCGTGGGCATCCGGAAAATCCGTTAGGATGCGCGCATGGCACCCTCGACACGACCGAATTCCCGTGGCGCGCCCGGCGACCGCCCGGCGGCGCGCATCTTGGCGGCGGTCATGCTGCTCGCCGGCTTGTCATCGTGCGGCGGCCAGGCCGCCGGCCCCGCTCCCGCGGCGACGGCCCCGGTGAGCTCACTGGAAAAGGGGGATCTCAAAGTCGGTAGCGGCGCTCCGATTGCGGCGGGGCAGCAAGCGGTCGTGCAATACACCGGATGGCTGTACGACGCCTCGACGTCCGACAAGAAAGGAAAGGAGTTCGACAGCTCCGCGAACTCCGGCCAGCCGTTCCGGTTCGTGATCGGCGGCGGTCAGGTGATCAAGGGCTGGGAAGAGGGTGTCGCCGGCATGCGGGTGGGAGGCCGCCGCAGACTGATCATTCCCGCCGATCTCGCCTATGGTCAGGAGGGCGCCGGCGGCGTCATCCCTCCCGGCGCGACCCTGGTGTTCGAAGTGACGCTGGTCGGCATCGAGTAGCGCTGATCGGCATCGGGTAATGCAACCGGCGCGGGGACGCTGCGCGGACGAGGCACTCCGGAGCGGCTGGGATCCAACCGCTCCGGAAGCTGAGGAGTCGACCCGCCTTGCAGGGGCGAGGCGGCCAAAGGCGATCGTCGACTTAGTTCACGAATTCCTTGAGGTTCTTCAGCGCCGCGATGCGGACCTTCTTGCTGGCCGGCTTGGCCTTGAAGGTCATCTTCTCGCCGTTGAAAGGATTGATGCCCTCACGCGCTTTCGTGGCCGGCTTCTTCACGACCTTCATCTTGAGAAGTCCGGGCAGCGTGAACAGACCATGGCCGCGAAGACTCTTCTTGATAGCGCCGGAAAGCGAGTCAAACACGGCTCCGACCTGCTTCTTCGAGAGCTCTGTTTCCTTAGAAATCGTTGCGAGAATTTCAGACTTGGTCGGTGCTGCATTCTTTTTCGCCATATTAAATCTCCTGCTGATGTTTGCGAACGCGGGACGATGATTCCCCACAATTTCAACTCGGCGCCGAAAATAACATAGAAAAAAGCCGATGTTTAGCGCATTTGTAAAAAAAAATCGCTCATCGATGCGCGCGCGAGCCTTGATTTTCAGGCGTTCGCGTCACGGGTCGAACATCCCGGCGTCCGCGGGAGCGATGAAAACGCTGTGTTGGCAGCAATTTCAGTCACGTAGGAGGGCATGTTCAACGCAGAAGTATCAGCAGCGCGCCGATGGCGATCGACACCCAGAGGAAGGAGAAATCGATCTGCCCGATCGGCGGGATCACGCGGCGCACGCGCTTCAACACGGGCTCGCAGAGCTGCGCCAGCAATCGAACACCGGGCGCGTAGGCGCCCTGGGCGACGAACGTCGCCACCCAATAGAGCAGGAATGCGAATAGATACACCCGCAAGACCATGTCGAGGAGGTCGAGCAGGGTGACGCGGGCGAACATCAAGGGATCGGTCAAACCGACGCCTGCGAGCAACAACATGGCCGCCGTGCGCGCCGAGGCGGCCAGCAGCACGGCGAGGATCGTGGCGGTGTCGAGCTTGCCGATCGGGGGCAAAACGCGCCGCAACGGCAGGATCAACCAATTGGTCACCCGCACGATGGCGTCCGCCATGGGATCGCGGAAATCCGCCCGCACCAGCTGGAACAGGAAACGCAGCAGGAAGGCCAGCGTCAAAAGCCACAGCAAGGTATCGACGATGAACCGTATCGCGTCCATGCCGAGCCTAAGGCGCCCCGAATTCCTGAGCCAGCTCCGCCGAACGGCGGTCGGCCGCGGCTACGGCGTGAGCGACCGTTGCGCGCAGTCCGGCCGCATCGAGCACGGCGAGCGCGGCCGCCGTGGTCCCTCCCTTGGAGGTCACCTGTTCCCTGAGCAGCGCAAGGGACTCGGTGGACTGGCGCGCCATTTGCGCGGCGCCGAACGCCGTCTCCAAAGTCAGTTTGTGCGCGATGTCGTTCGGAAGTCCCCGCTCGTGGGCGGCGGCTTCGAGCGCTTCCATGAAGAGAAAGAAATAGGCGGGGCCCGAGCCCGAAAGCGCGGTGACGGTGTCCATCTGGGATTCATGCTCCACCCAGACGGTCGCGCTCACCGCCGCCATGATGGATTCCGCCAGCGCCCGGTGCGCCGCCCCCACACCCGCCGGGGCATACAGACCGGTGGCGCCGAAGCCGTTCAGGGCCGGGCGATTGGGCATGGTGCGCACCACCGGGATGCCGGGACCGAACCAGCGCGCGAGCGCCGCATGCGGTATGCCCGCGGCGACCGAGATGATGAGCGGCTTCGATGCCGCCAGATGCGGGGCGAGCGCGAGCGCCACGGCGCGCATCTGCTGCGGCTTGACGGCCAGGACCACGGCCTCCGCGCCGGCCGCCGCGCTGGCGTTGTCCGGCGCTCCGGAGATGCCGAAGTCGTGCTCGAGACGCGCGATTTGCTCGGCGCTCGGGTCGGCGACCGCGATCCGATCGCGGGGGAGCCCGCGCTTGGTCAGGCCCCCGATCAATGCGGCGGCCATGTTGCCTCCGCCGATGAAAGCCAGTCTGCGTATGTTGTGCATGTCGTGTTTGCTCACCGTTCTCCGAATATCGCCGTTCCAATCCTCACCATCGTGGCCCCTTCGGCAATGGCCGATTCGAAGTCCGCGCTCATGCCCATCGACAGTGTATCGAGCGCGAGCCCGCGTGCGTTGAGACCCTCCAGAAGCCCCCGCAGGCGGGCAAACACCGCCCGCTCGGAGCGGGTATCCGGCTGGGGCGGGGGAATACACATGAGGCCGCGCAACTTCACTCGCGGCAGCGCGGCCATCTGCTGCGCGAGCTCGGGCAGGCGCTCCGGTTCGATCCCGCCCTTGGTCGGCTCCGGAACGAGAGCCACCTGGATGCAGGCATTGAGCGGCGGCGCGTGAAAGGGCCGTTGTTCCGACAGGCGCCTGGCGACGCTCCAGCGATCGATGCTGTGGACCCAGTCGAAGCGCTCGGCAACCGGCCGGGTCTTGTTCGACTGGAGGGCTCCGATGAAATGCCAGCGCACCGGGAGGCCGGCCAGCGTGTCCATCTTGCCAAGCGCCTCCTGCAGATAGTTTTCGCCGAAATCCGTGACGCCCGCCGTGGCGGCCTCCCTCATGGATTCGGCAGCCTTGGACTTGGTAACCGCCACCAGCGTGACGCTGGCGGGATCGCGTCCAGCGGCCTTTGCCGCCTCGTTTATCCGAGACCGGACGTGGTTCACATTGAGCGTCAGATTCTGCGGACCAATTAACATATTGGGTGACGACACCCTCTTATATACTGCTTGAGGCTTGTACAGCCGGATTTAGGAGCCGTAAATGGCGGTTGATATCGCGCAGCTTCTCGCCTTTGCGGTGAAGAACAACGCCTCGGACCTGCATCTGTCGGCGGGAGTGCCGCCGATGATTCGGGTGGACGGAGACATGAAGCGCGTCAATATGCCTGCGCTGGTGCATAAGGAAGTGCACAGCATGGTGTACGACATCATGAATGACAAGCAGCGCAAGGCCTTCGAAGAGTTCTTCGAGACCGACTTTTCGTTCGAAATCCCCAAGTTGGCGCGGTTCCGCGTCAATGCCTTCAACCAGAACCGGGGCGCCGGGGCCGTCTTTCGCAACATTCCATCGACCATTCTGTCGCTCGATGAGTTGAATGCGCCGAAGACCTTCAAGGACCTCTGCATGCTGCCTCGCGGCCTGGTGCTGGTCACCGGGCCCACCGGGTCGGGCAAGTCGACCACGCTCGCGGGCATGGTCAACCATTGCAATGATAACCGCCCTGATCACATCATCACGATCGAGGATCCGATCGAGTTCGTGCACGAAAGCAAGCGCTGCCTGGTGAACCAGCGCGAAGTGCATCGCGACACGCTGGGATTCACCGAGGCGCTGCGCTCCGCGCTGCGCGAGGACCCGGACATCGTGTTGGTGGGCGAAATGCGGGATCTCGAGACCATCCGCCTGGCATTGACGGCCGCCGAAACCGGCCATCTGGTGTTCGGCACGCTGCACACGAGCTCGGCGGCCAAGACCATCGATCGCATCGTGGACGTGTTTCCAGCCTCCGAAAAGGACATGGTGCGCGCCATGATGTCCGAGAGTCTGCGGGCGGTGATCTCCCAGACGCTCATGAAGCGCGTGGGAGGCGGCCGTATCGCAGCGCACGAAATCATGATCGGCACGCCCGCCATCCGCAACCTCATCCGCGAGGGTAAGATCGCGCAGATGTATTCTGCCATTCAAACCGGCCAGGGACAGGGCATGCAGACCCTCGATCAATGCCTGCAGGAACTCGTCCAGAAAGGCGTCGTCAGCCGCGAAGAGGCCAAATACAAGGCTCAGAACAAGGACAGCATCTAATGGATCGCGAACAATCGATACGATTGATGCAGGACCTGCTCCGCCGGATGGTGGAGAAGAAGGGATCGGACCTGTTCATCACGGCCGGCTTCCCGCCCGCCATCAAGATCGACGGCGAGATCCGGCCGCAATCCGATCGGAGCTTGAGCGGGGAGCAGAGCGCGAGCCTGGTCCGCGCCATCATGAACGACCGCCAGACCAAGGAATTCGACTCCACCAAGGAATGCAATTTCGCCATCGCGCCGCCGGGAATCGGGCGGTTCCGCGTCAGCGCCTTCGTTCAGCAGGGCTTCACCGGGGCGGTGGTGCGAACCATCAATGCGAAGATTCCGACGCTAGAGGAGCTCGAGCTGCCGCCGATCCTGAAGGATGTCGTCTTGTCGAAGCGCGGCTTCGTGATCCTCGTCGGCGGCACCGGCTCGGGAAAGTCGACCTCGCTCGCGGCGATGGTCGGTTATCGCAACGAGAAGACGCGCGGGCACATCGTGACCATCGAGGATCCGGTGGAATACGTGCACGCCCACAAGGGCTGTGTGGTGACACACCGCGAGGTCGGCGTCGACTGCGAGAGCTGGCACCTCGCGCTCAAGAACACCCTGCGGCAGGCGCCGGACGTGATCCTGATCGGGGAAATCCGCGATCGCGAGACCATGGAATACGGGATTCAATTCGCCGAGACGGGCCACCTCGTGCTCGCGACCCTGCATGCCAACAGCTCCAACCAGGCGCTCGACCGCATCATCAATTTTTTCCCCGAGGAACGGCGCGAGCAGCTGCTCATGGACCTGTCGCTCAACATCCGCGCGCTGATCTCGCAGCGCCTCATTCCGCGCGAGGCGGGTTCGGGCCGCATCGCGGCGATGGAGATCATGCTCGCCTCGCCGCTGATCTCGGATTTGATATTCAAAGGCGAAGTGGCGAAGATCAAGGATGTCATGGCCCGCTCCAACCGGTTGGGCATGAAGACGTTCGACCAGGCGCTCTACGAGCTCTACGAGGCCGGCCTCATCTCCTACGAGGATGCCTTGCGCAATGCCGACTCGAAGAACGAGCTGCGGCTGCGGGTGAAGCTGGAAAGCAAGCGCGAGATGAAGAATCCGGAGGACGGCTCGGCGGCGTTGCAGATTTTGGAGGAAGAGGAAGGGCAGGTTTTTTAAAGCTACTCGTGAACGATCGATTTTCCCCAGCACGGAGCCCGGATCGGAGAGGCGTTTCTCGGGCCGCCGTGAGAAAGTAGCTCGGCGATCAATTGGGCTTCCCAATCATGGATGGGATAGAGATGTCAGCGGCGGTTCCGGCGCAGGTGATGAACACCAAGCCGTTGTTCAAGTTGATGGTGGAGAAGAAGGCGTCGGACCTGTTCTTCACCTGCAATGCCCCCGTGAAGATCAAGATCGAGGGGAAGATCTTTCCGGTCAACAAGCAGGTCTTGAGTCCGGAGACGGTGCGTCAGGCGGCCCTGGGGCTCATGACGGCGGAGCAGATCGAGCATTTCAACGAGGAGCTGGAGATCGATTTTGCGATCTCGGAGCCGGGGCTCGGGCGATTTCGCGTCAACGTGTTCTACCAGCGCGGATATCCGGCCATGGTGCTGCGCTACATCACGGCGGAGATGCCCAAGCTGGAGGACCTCGGCATGCCCGAGATCTTCAAAGAACTGGTGATGCTCAAGCGCGGGCTGATCCTGATGGTGGGCGCTGCGGGAGCCGGCAAATCGACCACGCTGGCGGCCATGATCAACCACCGCAACGAGACCTCTTCCGACCATATCCTCACCATCGAGGATCCGATCGAATTCCTGCACACCAACAAAAAGTCCATCATCAACCAGCGCGAGGTCGGCCTCGACACCAAGAGCTTCGCGCGCGCGCTGCGCAGCGCCGTGCGGGCGGCACCGGACGTGATTCTGGTCGGCGAGATCCGCGATCGCGAGACCATGGAGGCGGCGCTGGCGTTGGCGGGCACCGGTCATTTGTGCATCGCCACATTGCACGCCAACAACTGCGCCGAGACGCTCGACCGCATCATCAACATGTTCCCGCGCGATCAGCACAACCAAATCTTCCTCGACCTCTCGCAGTACCTGCGCGCCATCCTGTCGCAGCGGCTGGTGGCGGCGAAGTCGGGCAGCCGTGTGGCGGCCTCGGAAGTCATGATGAATACACCGCACATCTCTGAGCTCATCAAGAAAGGCGACGTGGTGGGCGTCAAGGAGGCGATCAGCAGCGGCACGGAGCGGGGCATGCTGAGCTTCGACATGTCGCTCTACAATCTGGTGCGGGAAGGCCGGATCGAGCTCGAGGAGGCGCTGACCAGCGCGGATTCGCGCACCAATCTCGAGGCGAAGATCAACTTCGGCTAGGTAAGGCTCGCGCGCGGGGCTGACGTACCCGGCGATCCCGCGGTGCGCTCACCGACGACGGGCAGGCACTCCGCGCCGGTCGAGTTGCAGGGCACGAGGTTGGACTCGAACTCACGGGTGATCACGTCCCAGCCGTATTCCAGGGCGTATTTGCGGCAGGCTTCCGGGTCGAGCGTCAACGCCCGGAGCGCAGCGCGGCCCAGATCCTCATCGAGCGCGCCCGTCACCCCATCCTCGATCACGTCGATCGGGCCCGTGACCGGGTAGGCGGCCACCGGAACCCCGCACGCCATCGCTTCGAGATTCACGAGCCCGAAGGTGTCGGTGCGGCTGGGAAATACCATGATGTCGGCGGCGGCCAGATGGCGGGCGAGATCCTCCTGGAACCGGTACCCGGTGAATTTCACGTCCGGATATTGGGCCTGGAGGCGCGCTCGCTCGGGGCCGTCGCCGATGACGATCTTGCCCCCGGTCCAAGGCATCTTCAGGAATGCCTCGATGTTCTTTTCGATGGCAACGCGACCGACGCAGGCGGCGAGGGGGCGGGGGAGATCGAGAAAGTCCTTCGGCTGGGGCTTGAACATCTCGGTGTCGACGCCGCGCCGCCAGGCGGCCAGATTGCGGAATCCCCGCTCCGCCAGATCCTGTCGCAGGGTACGCGTCGACACCATGCAGCGGGCGCCCGCCGAGTGGAAGCGGCGCAGCGCCCAATACGACGCCCCGAGCGGAATCGGGAAGCGCGCCCGCAGATACTGAGGAAATTGCGTGTGGTAGGAGGTCGTGAAGCGCATGCCGCGACGCAGGCAGTGGCGGCGGCCGGCGAGTCCCAGGGGCCCCTCGGTTGCAATGTGCAGGGCCTGCGGAGCGAATGCGTCGATGGCATCGCGAACTCCCCTTCCGGGAAAAAGCGACAGCCTGATCTCCGGATAGGTGGGGCAGGCAACGCTGCGAAAATCCCGGGGAGTCAAGGTGCGAACCTCATGACCGAAGCGGCCGAGCCACGCGGCTGTTTGCGCGAGGGTGCGCACCACTCCGTTGGTCTGCGGAAACCATGCATCCGAAACGATCATGATTCTCATGCTGCCCAAAGGTCTCACCGGGCTGTGACGATGAGATGAACGGGGGGCGATTTTTTGCCATGATTGCAGCGATTTGACGAATCTGTGAACACGGTTTCGCATTTCTGGGTCCGTGTCATCGCCGTGTCACGAAAATCCTATATTTGTTTCACCCGTTCACGCCCAACCACTCATGGAGTTTGCATGCACAGCTTCTTGACGGAACTAAGAACGCAGCGCTGGGACGACCACCGCTATTATCATCACAGCCGCATCAACCAATCGCTCCACCTGTTGAGCGCCGTCAGCTTCCTGGTCGCGTACGTCATGATGTTCAAGGATCCGGTGGCCGCCGCGCTCATCGGCTGGCTGGTATCGATGATCAGCCGCCAATCGGGGCACTTCTTCTTCGAGCCGAAGGGCTACGATGAGGTGAACCATGTCACCCACGAGCACAAGGAGGCGATCAAGGTGGGTTACAACCTCAAGCGCAAGGTCATCCTGCACGCGGTTTGGGCGCTGGTCCCGCTGATCGTGTGGCTGGACCCCACCTTCTTCGGCATCTTCGCTCCCGCGAGCGGCGGGTTCGTGCGGCACGTGGGCGAGATCTGGCTGGTCGTGGGCATCGGCGCATTGCTGTTCAGGACCATCCACCTGTTCTTCCTGCGCGACGTTCAGACCGGGCTCGTCTGGCTGACGAAGATCCTCACCGACCCGTTCAACGACGTGAAGCTCTATTTCAAGTCGCCGCTTTACCTGCTGCGGGGCGAACTCGTCGAGCCGGCGCCGAACGGCGAGCGGGCCTGAATCATTTCCCTGAGGATGCGGCGCTTGATGGATTTGTTGGTGGTGGCGGATTCGGCCCACCACCACCCGTCCGATTGCATCGACCGGGCGGCGGACAGCAGCCGGTCCGCCACCTCGTCGAATTCCGCAGCCGTGTAGTTCAGGCTGAAGATCAGGCGTCCAGTGCCCACCCAGGAGAGGGCGATGCCGGCTTCGCGAAGATAATATTGAAACATCCAGTTGTACGGAGACGGTTGCTCGTAGCGGATCGTCCATATGGTCGAAAGGTTGGCGACGCGCACCGGAATATGCTCCGACTCGAGCCTCTGATTGAGCTCCCGGGCTCTCCCGTCCCATGTCTGGTCGAGCCCTTCGTACAGCGAGCGCAGTTCCGTTCCCTCAAGACGCACGAGGAACTCGCACATCGCGCCCATGACGTAGGGGTGGGAGTTGAACGTCCCGCGGGCGAAGCAGATGTCGGCCGGCCGATCCTCCCGGAAGCGCCGCATGAAGCTGCGCTTGCCGCACAGCACGCCGATGGGAAGTCCGCCGGCCACGGTTTTGCCGTAGGTGACCATGTCCGCTCGCACCCCGAAATATTCCTGAGCGCCGCCCGGCGCGAGCCTGAAACCGACGAACACCTCGTCGAATATCAGCACGATGCCGCGCTCCTGGCACACGGTGCGCAGCCTTTCGAGCCAGCTTGCATAGGCCGCGCGGTGGAACTGCGCCTTTCGGCCGCTGTCGACGAGCGCGGAGTCCCCGGGTGCGCTCGAGTTAGGGTGCAGCGCCTGCAGCGGATTGACCAGCACGCAGGCAATGTCGCGGCGGCTTTCGAGCACCCGAAGGGACGCCTCGTCCATGTCACGCAGGGTATAGGTTTCGCGCTCGGTCGCCGGATTGCCGACCCCCGGCTGCACGTCGCCCCACCATCCGTGGTAGGCGCCGCAGAATCGGACCAGGTGGCTGCGGCGCGTGTGGTACCGGGCGAGGCGCACCGCCTGCATCACGGCCTCGGTGCCGGACATGTGAAAGGAGACCTCGTCCATGCCGGATATCTCGAGCAGCCGGCGCACGTTGTAGGCGACCACCGGGTGGTAGCTGCCGAGCACCGGACCCAGGTCGCGCACCCGCTCGCTGCCGCGCGCGATGCACTCCTTGTAGAAGTCGTTGCCGAAGACATTGACGCCGTAGGAGCCGGTCACGTCGTAGAACCGGTTGCCGTCCAGATCGGTGAGCGTCACGCCGGAGGAGGAGGCGACGAACGCGCCGCCCTTGAAATGCCGGCGCACGAAGGCGCTGAATTGATAGGGCACGCGGTAACGGCTGGTGAATTGGAGGTCGGAAATGCCCTCCATGGCCTCGGCGGTCAGCGCGGCGTTCTTCGGGCTTCGCGCTCCGAGCGCTTCGGCCAGACGCATGAAGCCCGCGCGCCGCGACTCGGCGACTCCCGGGGGCGGGTCGTCCACGCGGAAAACCCGGTCTTCACCGTACTCGTAGTAGGGGATCAGGCGCGCAAGGCGGCGCGCCATGCGCGCATGTCCCGCGACCGAGCGATGCTTCGCCCGCGAGAGCTGCAGCCGCAGCCGAAGTTTGGGCAGCGCGACGGCCAGCGCGCACGCTGCCGCAATCCAAAGGATCATCGTATGGGTCACCTGAAACCTCCGCGCGGACTGTATTTCAGACCAATGACACTTACATGACCGCCCGCGCCGCGCTGATGCGCATCCTGCAGCAGGAGGACATCAACTTCCTTCTCACCAACCGGATTCCCCGCCGCTGGCTCACCCAATTCGTGGGCCGCTTGAGCCGGATCGAGCGGCCCTGGTTCTGCGCCGCGGCCCTGGCGGTCTGGCGGTTGTTCTCCGATCTGGACCTGAGCGAGGCCAAGACGCAGCATTTCAACAGCCTGCACGACTGTTTCACGCGCGAGCTGAAGGCGGGGGCCCGGCCGATCGACGAGGACCCCGCCGTGCTGGCGAGCCCCTGCGATGCGCTGGTGGGCGCCAGCGGCCGGGTCGAGGACGGCATGCTCCTGCAGGCCAAGGGCTTTCCGTACCCGTTGGCCGATCTTCTCGGCGATGAGGAATTGGTCGATTACTATCGCAATGGCCAGTTCGCGACGCTGCGGCTCACCTCGAGCATGTATCACCGCTTCCATGCTCCCTACGACTGCCGGGTGGAGCGGGTGAGCTACATTTCGGGCGATACGTGGAACGTGAATCCGATCGCCCTCGCACGCGTGGAGCGACTTTTCTGCAAGAACGAGCGCGCCGTCATCCGCTGCCGTCTGCCCTCGGGCGCGCTCGTGACGCTCGTGCCCGTGGCGGCCATTCTGGTCGCGAGCATCCGGCTCAAGTTTCTCGACGTGCGGCTGCACCTCAACTACCGCGGCCCGAACGTGATCCCCTGCGACGCGGCGGTTCGCAAGGGGGAGGAAATGGGGTGGTTCGAGCACGGCTCGACCATCATCGTGTTCGCGCCGCAAGGCACCTCGCTTTGCGAGGCGCTTGGCGAGGGGGGGCGGGTGCGCATGGGGGAGGCGCTGATGCGGCTGGCCTGAGCGGCCGCCGGGAGCCGCCGCTGAACGATGCTGGCGGCCCTTGTGCATCGACTGCGGATTGCCGCTAAGCTGACGCTCGAGGCATACGGGACGAATCACGCCCATGAAGTCGAGAATTCTGTGGGGCGGCGCGGCGCTGTTGTTCTTGCTCGGCGTGCTGCCCATGACGCCACATTGGCTGCCTTCGCGGGTTCGCGCGGTCCTGGCGCAGGGCGTGGGACCGCTGCTGCCCCGTCGCGGTCATCCGATGGCCCGCACCTGGCCCGTATTGGCGGGCGTCAAACCGCGTTTCCTCACCCGCATCGCCCAAGGGCGAGATGTTTGGCCGTGCTTCTCGCCGGACGGCAGGTGGGTGCTGTTCAGCCGAACGACCGATGGACGCAGCTGGGAACTGGACCGTGTTCCCGTTTCGGGCGGCCCGGTGGAGAACTTCGTGCGCTCGCAGTCGTTGATCGCCGCGACGCGCGCGAGCTGGTCGCCGAAGAGCGACCTGGTGGCGTTCACGGGCGTGTCCTCGCCGGACATGGCGGCGATATGGATCGTCAACGGCGACGGTACGGGAGCGCATGCCCTGACTGCGCCCGGCCTGTCCGACCAGATGTTCTATCCGTCTTGGTACCCCGATGGCGACCGGCTGGCGGCAATGGATGGTCTTGGCCTGGTGATCAAGCGCTTCGACATCGCGGGCGGCGCGGCGCAGACCCTCACGGATCACGCGAAAGTGTTGAGCGGAAAGCCGAGCGTGTCACCGGATGGGAAGTGGGTTGCGTTCGCAGGTCAGCACAACGACGGGCAGCCCTACGATCAGGAGCAGAACGTGATCTGGATGGCCGGCGAGGATGGTGCCCTGCACACACTCGAAGAGAATCCCGTGCAAGGTCGATCCCCAGCCTGGTCGCCCGACGGCACCCGCGTGGCATTCGAGTCCGACCGTGGCAATGACGAGGGCCGCTACGCCGTGTTCGTCATCGGCAGGGACGGCAAGGCCTTGATGCAGGTCACCGATTTCAGCCTGAACGCGACACATCCGGCCTGGTCGCCGGATGGGAAGCGGATGGTGTTCGATGCGTCGGATCCGGCGGGAGGCCATGTATTCGGCGTCGCCATCATCGAGGTACCATGAGCATTCGCATCCGCACCCGTCAGTTCTGCGAGAGATTTGGCCTGCACCGGCCCGTGTTGTTGGCTCCCATGGCCGGTGCCAGCGCTCCCGCCCTGTCGATTGCCGTCGCCAACGCCGGCGGCTTGGGCGCCTGCGGCGCGCTCTTGATGACTCCTGTGGAAATCATCGGCTGGGCCGATGAGGTTCGGCGCGCGAGCAACGGCGGATTTCAAATCAATCTTTGGATACCCGACCGTCCTCCCGTGCGCAACTCGGATCGGGAACGGATGGTCCGCGAATTTCTGGAGAAATGGGGACCGGCGGCGGCGCCGGATGCGGGAGATGCCGAGCCTCCGGATTTCGACGCCCAGTGCGATGCATTGCTGGCGGCCCGCCCGCCCATAGTCTCGTCGGTGATGGGGCTCTACCCTCCGAAAGTCGTGGCCCGGCTCAAGTCTCTCGGCATCGCGTGGTTCGCCAACACGTCCACCGTGGCGGAATCGAAGGCCGCGGAGGCAGCCGGCGCCGACGTCGTCGTGGTTCAAGGCATGGAAGCGGGTGGGCATCGCGGCTGCTTCGACCCCGGCAAGGCGGAACGAGAAATGGTGGGCTTGGCCTCCCTTGTCCCGGCGGTCGCCGACGCAGTGGGCATACCGGTCGTCGCCACCGGCGGCATAGCCGACGGTCGGGGTGTCGCCGCTGCTCTGGCGTTGGGTGCGAGCGCCGTGCAGGTCGGCACGGGGTTTCTGCGCGCGCCGGAAGCGGGCATACATCCTGCCTGGGCGCAGGCGCTCGCAGGGGCGGCGCCGGAGGACACCGTCGTCAGCCGGACCTTCAGCGGGCGCGCCGGTCGGAGTCTGGCAACCGAGTACGTACTTGCCGCCCTGTCCGACGGGGCACCACAACCCGCTCCCTACCCCGTTCAGCGCGGTCTCACGGCCGCCATGAGAGCCGCCGCCGTGAAGACGGGTGACGTGAGCCGCATGCAGGCGTGGGCGGGACAGTCCGCGGGCCTGGCGCGCGCGGAGCCGGCGCGGCAGATTGTGGAGCGGCTCTGGGACGATGCGCGCGCGATCCTCATCGATGGGAGCGTGCCTGGCTAGAACATCATTTCCGGGCACGGATGGAGAGAAGCTATGAGCGAAATCCACGAGGTATAACCTTACCTGCGTGGATCAGGCATTCGAACGGCGGTCCGCGTTGCGAAAGCTCGCGGCTAACTAAAGCGGCCGGCGATGCCGCGTCAGCGTAGCGGCGATCGCCGCGAGCACCGCCATCCGCACCGCCACCCCGTTGTTCACCTGCTCCCGGATCACCGAGTTCGGCCCGTCGGCGACCTCCGAGGAGATCTCGACGCCTCGGTTCATGGGCCCCGGATGCATGACGAGCGCATCAGGCTGTGCGAGCCTCAGGCGCTTCGAATCCAATCCGAAGGCGCGGAAATAGGCGCCGTCGTCGAGCGAGGCGGCCAGCGCCATGCGTTCCTTCTGAATGCGCAGCATCATCACCACGTCGGCGCCGTCGATGCCGTCCTCGATCCGGGTGAAGCGCTGAGCTCCCTGAAACTCGTCCTCGGCGGGCAGCAGCGATTCGGGCGCCACCAGCCGCACGTCGGAGGTGCCGAGCGTGCGCAGCGCGCGCGCCGTCGAGCGGGCCACGCGCGAGTGCTTGATGTCTCCGACCATCGCCACCTTGAGGCCGGCGAAGCGGCGACGGTGCGCCCGGATCGTCAGAACGTCGAGCAGCCCCTGCGTGGGGTGCGAGACATGGGCCTCGCCCGCGCTGATCACTGATACGTGCGGCGCCACGTGGTCGATCAGGAATTCCGGCATCCCCGCCTCGGAGTCGCGGATGACGAAGATGTCGGTGTTCATCGCCTCGAGCGTATAGATGGTGTCCAGCATGGTCTCGCCCTTGACGCGCGAGCTCGACTGCATCTCGAGGTTCAGCACATGCGCGCCGAGCCTCCGGCTGGCGAGATCGAACGACGCACGGGTGCGGGTGCTCGGCTCGAAGAACAGGTTCGCGAGCGTCACGCCGGCGAGCTCGCGTCCCTCATAGGCCGGCTGTCCCGGGAAACGCCGGTAGCTCTCGGCGCGGTCGAGGATGGCGGTGATCGCCTCGCGCGTCAGCCCATCCAGCGAGATGAGATGCCGCAGACCCCCCGCGCCATCGGTTTGTGAACGCATTCGCGCCTCATGTGTTTTCGACGAACCAACGTTCCAAGATGACGCACGCCGCCGCCGCATCGATGTCGAGCTTCGTCACGCGCCGCTTGCGCATCCCCGATTCGCGCGCTCCCTTGAGCCGCTCCTGCGCTTCGAGCGAGGAGTACCGCTCATCCACGAGCTTCACCGGCAAGGAGTAGCGCCTGCCGAGCTCGGCGGCGAAGCCGCGCGCCGCGTCCGCGGTTGCGCCCTCGGAACCGTCCGCATTATACGGCAGCCCGACCACGAGCATGGCGGGACGCCAATCGCCGATGAGCTTGTCGATGCCGGTCCATTGGGGGCCCTGTGGCCCGGCGGACACGCCCCCCAGCGGCGAGGCGGCGCGGCTCACGCTGTCGCCGCAGGCGACGCCGATCCGTCGTCTGCCGAAGTCGAATGACAGGACCAGATGACGTCCCAAGGCCGGCGCGGGCCCGTCGCGCTTGGCCTCTTCAGGCATTGCCGCTGATCGAGCTGATGCGGGAGAGCTCCACGCCCAACAGGCGTCCGGCGGCGAGCCAGCGCGCCTCGAACGGAAGATCGAAGATGAGGCCGCAATCGGCCGGCGCGCTGAGCCAGGCGTTCGCCTTGATCTCGTCCTCGAGCTGGCCGCCATCCCAGCCCGCATAGCCGAGCGCGACGATGGCCTCCATGGGGCCCTCGCCCCGGGCCATCGCGGCGAGGATGTCGCGCGAGGTGGTGACGTGGATCTTGTCGGAGACCTTGAGCGTCGAGTCCCATTCACCGCCGGCCCGATGCACGACGAAGCCGCGGTCGGTCTGCATCGGACCACCGCGCAGCACCTGGCGCTCGCCCAGCGGTCCGCCCGGCAGCTCGATCTCGAGCTGCTCGAAAATCTCGCTCATGTGCATCGGCAGTGGCTTGTTGAGTATGAGTCCGAGGGCGCCGCGTGGACCGTGGTCGCAGATGAGCGCCACCGTCTGAGCGAAGTTCGGATCGCCCATCGTGGGCATTGCGATCAGAAGCTGGTTGGTGAGGTACTCGGCCTGGCTCATGGGCCCATCATGGCGCGCCGGAGGCGGGCGCGGTGGGAGGGGCTGCCCCGGCCGGTTGGTCGGGGTCGGCGTAATAGACGCTCGAACCCTGTGCCGCGCCGTCGAGGAATTGCCATTCGTAGGCGATCCGGATCTCGTCGTGGTGGGCCGATAGATCCCTCGGGAAGGGATCGTAGGGGGCGGCGAGCTTCAATATGCGCATGGCGGCCTCATCGATCTCCGCATGACCGCTGCTCCGGCGCACCACGCTTTGCATGAGCCTGCCGTCGGCGCCGATCGTCACCTCGATCACCGGCGTTCCGGAATGCCGCTCGCGGCGCGCGACTTCGGGGAAATTCACGGTGCCGACGCGTTCCACCTTGCGCCGCCAGCTGTCCAGATACACGGCCACGTCGGACTCCTTCGTGTCCGCGGCGACCCACAGCTGCTGCCGCGCCTCGCCGCGCATCCGCAGCATCACCCCGTCGTCGTTGGGCGCCATGCCGAGGTCGGGCCGCTTCTCGAGCAGCAGCGGCAGTTTCGCCGGCTGGTCCGCCGCGCTGGCCGAGGCGAAGTATAGAATCTTCGTGGTCGGCGCACGCGTGGCAAGAACCTCATCCTCTCCCAGATCCCGGCCGGTCTCGTCGGAGGCCTCGCCCTCGCCGTTCGGGATCCCTTCGCGCTCCATAGGGCTCAGCGACGATCGGGGGATCAACGCCCGCTCGCGCTTCAAGGTGTTGCCGGAGCCGAGCTGGCTGCGCTGCGCTAGGTATTGGGCGTTCGGGTTCTTGGCGACGCTCGGCGCCTGGTCGTTGACCAGGACGACTTCCAGGGCGGGCCCATCCCCTTTCTCGCCCTTGCTTCCAGGGGTGCTGAAGGTGACGCCCAGGATCACGATGCAGTGAACCAATGCCGCGAGGAAACACGTCGTCAGCATGCGATCGTTGGCTGGCGGGAGGCCCGCCTTGAGCAAGTCGGAACTCATCGCGCGTCCAGAATCCCCGCAATCGCCTTCACCAGGAGGGCCCCAATGTCGACACCATGTTTCTTGTTTAGTTCGCGGATGCCTGTCGGACTTGTGACGTTGATCTCGGTGACGAACTCACCGATCACATCCAAACCGACGAACACCATGCCCGCGGCCTTGAGCTTCGGACCGATGATCGAGCAAAGCCAGCGGTCGCGCTCGTTGAGCGGGCGGCTGTGCGCCGTCGCCCCTGCCGCGAGGTTGCCGCGATGGTCGGCGGCGTCCGGCATGCGCTGCAGCGCGAAAGGCACGGGCTCGCCGTTGATCAGGATCACCCGGTTGTCGCCGCCGCTGACGATCTCAGGCAGGTAGCGCTGCACGATGGCGTACTTGTGCCCGTAATCCGTGAGGGTCTCGAATACCACGTTGCGATTCTTGTCCCCTTGATCGAGCACGAAGATCGATCGTCCGCCCATCCCGTGGAGCGGCTTGCAGACGGCCCTGCCATGCTCCCTGAGAAATTCGCCCATGTCGTGCATGTCGCGCGTGATCAGGGTCGGCGCGCAGCATTCAGGGAACCACGCGGTGTAGACCTTCTCATTCATGTCCCGCAGCCCCCTCGGGTCGTTGCAGACCAGGGCGCCCTGTTCCTTCGCCCGATCCAGGATGTAGGTGCTGTAGACGTACTCCATGTCGAACGGCGGGTCCTTGCGCATCAAAATGACGTCGTAATCGCCCAATTTGCAGGGTACGCGCGCGCCGCGTACGAACCACGCCTTCGAATCGTCCATGACCTTGAGCGGCGCGAGTCTTCCCAGGGCGACGCCATCCCGAAGGCTCAAGTCGCCGAGCTCGGCATAGTGAATCTCCCAGCCGGCGGCCTGGGCCGCCAACAGGATCGCAAGCGTCGAGTCCTTGGCAGGATTGATGCTCTCGATGGGGTCCATCACCACGACCAGTCGAACTCCCGAAGACATCTCGACACCCTCCACTCGATCCTGAACACCCCGCCATCGCCGCCAGTCTATCGCAAGGCGCAGATGCATCGTTCGGTGCGAAAACTGTGAACCATGCCACCGTCCTTTGCCCCGCGTTACCCCGAAATGTCGACTCCGTACCGTGGCTTGCGCGCCCTGGATATGTTAAAAAGCCACAAGATTCCAGCACCTACGCACGCATAGCTCAAGGTCCTCCATTTCCATGCAGAGCATGATCAGCAACGGCAAACCCAAACTCTCGGGACTCAAGGTCCTGGTGATCGACGATAGCAAGACTATCCGCCGTACCGCCGAGACGCTCCTGACCAAGGAGGGGTGCGAGGTGTTCACCGCGGTCGACGGATTCGACGCGCTGTCGAAGATCGCCGATCATCAGCCCGACATCGTTTTCGTCGATATCATGATGCCGCGGCTCGACGGGTACCAAACCTGCTCGCTGATCAAGCACAACAAGGTTTTCAAGCAGATCCCGGTCATCATGCTGTCGAGCAAGGACGGATTGTTCGACCGGGCTCGCGGCCGCATCGTGGGCTCGGAGCACTATTTGACCAAGCCGTTCACGAAGGACGAGCTGTTGGGGGCCATCGAGGCGCATGTGGGCAAATGACGGAGGAATAAGATGGCGCTTATTCTCATAGTGGACGACTCCCCCACCGAGGTGTTCGTCATGCAGAAAGCCCTGGAAAAGCATGGGTTCAAGACCGCGGCGGCGGAGAACGGCGAGGAGGGCATCCGCAAGGCGAAGGCCATGAAGCCGGATCTCATCTTCATGGACATCGTCATGCCCGGGGTGAACGGCTATCAGGCCACGCGCATGCTCAACAACGACCCGGAGACGAGCCTCATTCCGATCATCATGGTGACCACCAAGGGCCAGGAAACGGATCGGGTTTGGGGATTGCGCCAGGGCGCGGTGGACTATCTGGTCAAGCCGGTCTCGGCCCAGGCATTGGTGGAGAAGGCGCAGGCCGCGCTGGCCGTATGACGAGTACGGCAGGCGGAGTGGACTTAAGCCTACGCAGCTTGCGAGACCGGCCGTTCGAACTGCTCAAGGAGCTCGAGAAGCGCAGCCGCACGGTCGCCACCGCGGGGCCGGCCGACGCTGCGGCGGGCCGGGAATGGGTGGGGGTGGCCTGCCGGATGGGAGGCGAGACGTTCTTGATCGCCCGCGAGGAGACGCGCGAGGTGCTCGGCTATCCGGCGGTGATCACCCGGATCCCCGGCGCGAAAAGCTGGGTCCGAGGACTGGCCAATGTACGGGGCTCGCTGCTGCCGATGCTCGATCTGCGGCAATTTCTCGGCAGCGGAGCGACCACCCCCGGACGCAATACGCGTGTGGTCGTGGTTCATCATCGGGAGATTCCGGCGGGTCTCATCGTCGATGAGGTCCTGGGGTTTCGGCGCTTTGCCGAATCGGAATTCAATCCGGAAGCCCCCCCGACGGTCATTCGCTGCGATATGTATCTCGCCGGTGCGTTTCGCCGGGGCGGCGAAGTCTGGCCGGTACTCAGTTTGAAGAGCTTGGTGGAGAGCCAGAGCTTCCTCCAGGCGGCCAGTTGAATTCCGGACGCGTTGGATGACCATGCGAGACACCGCACCCAAGACCCAGTTGTTACCGCTGTTCCTGGCGCTGACCCTCGCTTGTCTCGCCGGGGCGGCGGTACTCACGCTGCTCTCACGAAGCGCCCCCCCCGTCGCGGCCCCCAACGAGCAGATCACCCTCGTGATCGATCGGGTACCTTTCGAAGCGCAGAATGCGCTGCGCGGCGAAGCGAGCGCGTTCGACGCCCTGAACCGCAGCATGGCGCGGCTGAAGACGCTGGCCGCGGGCGCATCCCTGGGGGGGCTTGACGCCAAGCTCGAGCCGTCCCTGGGCAAGTTCGGCGCGGCGGTGTCCGCCGTCTCGGACGCCCGTCCCGCGGTCGAGGCCATCCAGTCCGCGAACCAGGAGACCCGCGATCTTGCCCCGAAACTGCTGTCCGAGCTCGGTGACCTGGCGAGCGCGGTCGGCGTGCAGAAGCTCGAGGGAATGAGCCGATACCTGGAGCGCTTCGAGCTCGCCGTGCAGCGCATCCAGCAGGATCTGAGCGGTCTGGCCTCCGGCGTGAGCGACGCGGCGCCGACGGCGCAACGGCTGGCCGACAGCCTCGAATTCCTCAATCAGGTGGTCCGCGGTCTGTCCGGCGAAGAGTCCGGCATGGCGCTGTCGAAGGTCACCGGCGCCGATGCCGAGCAGCGCTTGAAGACGGTGGTACAGCGCAACCAGCAGTTCTCGGCCGCGGTGCGCAAAGCGATCGGCGCCGCCGAATCGCTGTCGAAGGCCCAGACCGCGGCCCGGGCACTGCCGACGCTCGCGAGCACCATGAGCTCGCAGCTCGGCGCCGGCGCCGCTCCGGTGACGATGACGGAGTCCGGCAGCGGATACCGGCCGTGGATCCTCCTGCTCCTGGGATGCGCGGCGCTGCTCCTCGGCGCGCTCGTCTGGCTGTTCCGCAAGTCGGTCACCGCGCGCCGCAGCACGGAGCTGCGCGTGCGCGAGAACGAGCGCAATCAGGAGGCCATCATGCGCCTGCTCGACGAGCTGTCGAGCCTCGCGGACGGCGACCTCACCGTCCAGGCGACGGTCACCGAGGACATCACGGGGGCGATTGCGGACTCCATCAATTACGCCATCGAGGCGCTGCGCGAGCTGGTCACGACCATCAACGACTCGGCCATCCAGCTCGACGGCGCGGCCCGGCAGACCCAGGCGGTGGCCGCGCACATGGCGAAGGCCTCGAGCGCCCAATCGAGGCAGATTTCCGCCGCCTCGGAGTCGATGGAGGACATGGCCGCTTCGATCGAGGAGGTGTCCGGAAACTCCGAGCGCTGCTCCGACGTGGCGCGCCACTCGGTCGACATCGCGCACAAGGGCGGCGATGCCGTGCGCCGGACCATCGACGGCATGAACGCGATCCGCGAAACCATCCAGGAAACCAGCAAGCGCATCAAACGTCTCGGCGAGAGCTCACAGGAGATCGGCAACATCGTCGAGCTGATCAACGATATCGCGGAACAAACCAACATCCTGGCCCTGAACGCCTCGATCCAGGCGTCGATGGCCGGCGAAGCGGGGCGCGGGTTCGCGGTCGTGGCCGACGAGGTGCAGCGCCTGGCCGAACGCGCGGCCAATGCCACCAAACAGATCGAGGTGCTGGTGCGCACCATCCAGACGGACACCAACGAGGCCGTCGTCTCCATGGAGCGCAGCACCACCGACGTGGTCGGCGGAGCGCTGCTGGCGGAAAACGCCGGCGCCGCGCTCGAAGAGATCGAGCAGGTATCGAATCAGATCGCGAGCCTGGTGCAGAACATCTCGGCCAGCGCGCGCCAGCAGGCCGCCGCTTCCGGAAACATCTCGAAGAACATGCAAGTCGTGCGCGAAATCTCCACGCAGACGGCCGAGGGCTCCACCGCGACCTCCACCTCGATCGCCAAACTCGCGGCCCTGTCGGCGCAGTTGCGAAAGTCGGTGGCGGGATTCCGGCTCCCGGATTATGGCGCCGGCACGACCACCGTGGGCGCCGTCGCACCGGTCGCGGGGATCAAGTCGGTCAATGATCCGCGCAATGCCGGGCCGCCGAATTCGGGTCCCACCCATCCCGGTCCCTCCCATCCGGGCCCCGCGAGCGCCGGGCCGGTCGCGGCGGGCGGTCCTGGAAAAATGCGCAAGGCGAGTGGAGCCGGCGCCTGACGGCGCGGCACATCGACGCTTCCGATGACCGATATCAGCTCTCAAACCTTGCATTTGGTCGCCAAAGAATTGGGCGTGACCCTGAACGAGGCGCGTGCCTCGCTCGAGGGTTATGCGGAGCGCCCCGACCAACTGTCGTTTCTGGAGAAATGCGCGGACCAGCTGCACCTCGCGCACGGGGTGCTGCGGCTGGTCGAGGTGTACGGGGCGGCGCTTCTCGCCGAGGAGATGGAGCATGTCACCCGCTATCTGATAGCCGGCGGAGCCAACGACCAAAAGCGCCAGGGGGACGGGCTCGACGCGTTGATGCGCGCCATGGTGCAGCTACCGACGTACCTGGAACGGGTGCTGTCCGGCGGACGCGATCTCGCTCTGGTGCTCCTGCCCCTGCTCAACGATCTGCGCTCGGTGCGGGGCAGCCCGCTGTTGTCGGAAGGCACGCTCCTGCTGCTCAACCTCAAGTCGGACCAGCCCGCCCAACCGCAGGAGCAACGCCAGGAGGAGCAGTCCATCACCGTGGCGCAATGGGCCCGCAGGCTCCGGCCCCGCTACCAGGTGGGTTTGCTGGGGTATATCCGCGGCGAGCGCACGGTGCAAAACCTCGAGATCCTCGCCAAGGTGGCGGAGAAGCTCGAACAGGTCGCGACGACCCAGCCAGTGTTCCAGCTGTGGTGGGTGATCGGGGCGATCCTCGAAGCCGTGCGCGCCAACGGGCTCGAGGGAAGCGCCACGTTGAAGCGGCTGCTTGGCCAGGCCGACCGGCAAATCAAGCTGCTCTACGAGCTCGGCGAGACGCGCTACGGCGAAGATCCGCCGGTCGATCTGCTCAACAATCTGCTCTACTACGTGGCGCGCGCGACGACGACCGGCGGGCGCATCGCCGCGGTGCGCGCATCGTTCAAGCTGTCCGAGCTCCTGCCGGTGGACGATTCCATCGAACAGGAGCGCGAAAGCCTGTCGGCGCCGAGCGTCAAGCTCATGCGCACGGTCGCCGCGGCCATCAAGGAGGATCTATCCAAGGTCAAGGACGTCCTCGACATCTTCGTGCGGCGCGGCGGCGGCCGCCACGACGAGCTCATGCCGCAGCTCGAGCTCCTCAAGAAGATCAGCGATACGCTCGGAGTCCTCGGCCTCGGTGAATTGCGACAACGCGTGCAGCAGGAGATCTCGGAACTGTCGGACACGCTGAGCGACGGTAGACACCCGTCCGAGGCGGCGCTGGTCAAGATGGCGGGCGTGCTCCTGTCCGTGGAGGACAGCCTCGATGAGCAGCTGGTCCGGCTCATCCTGCCGACAGCCCCCGCCGGCGCCGCCGGTGGCGGCGGTCCGGACCACGATTTCGAGTTCCGCCAGGTCAGCGAGGCCGTTCTTCGCGAATGCATCGTCAATCTGGCCCGGGTCAAGGAGGCGGTGTCGATCGCCGTACAGAAGCCTGCCGATGCGCCCGCATCCCAGGGGCTCGACAACGTGCCGCAGCTCCTGCGGGGGATCACGGCCGGTCTGCTGATGCTCGGCAAGAGTCGGGCAGTCGAGCTCATGGATGCCATCGGCGGCGAGGTGCGCAGGCTCATCGAGCCCGGCTCCGGAGTTCCCGATGCGCTGCGTCTGGAGCGCATCGCCGATGCCATCGTGAGCATCGAGTACTACATGGAGACGCTGCAGAACGGCCGCGCCGATCCGTGGTACATGCTGGACAACGCCGAGACCTGTCTGAAGGCGTTGGCCGCCGATGCCGAGACGCGCGTGCCGAACGTGGAACTTCCCGCGGCGGATGCCGCCAAGACCGTCAAACTGGATCCCCAGTCGACGCTCGCGCTCGATGAGCTCCGGCGCACGCAGGCGGCGACCGATCCCCTGATCGCCATCGCCGCGGCGCCGCCGATCGCGGTCCCGCCGCCCGCCGCGGTCGCGGCGGAAGTGGATCCCGAGTTCCTGGAGCTGTTCATCGAGGAGGCCAAGGAAGAGATCGCGGCGATCCTCAAGACCTTTCCTCTTTGGGATCAAAATCCCATGGACTTGGAAGCGTTGGCCTCCCTGCGGCGCAGCTTCCACACCCTGAAAGGCAGCGGCCGCATGGTGGGCGCCCGGTCCATCGCCGAATTCGGCTGGTCCATCGAGAATTTGCTGAACCGGCTCATCGACAAGACCCTGTCGCGCACACCGGGCATGATGGCTCTGTTGCGCAACGCCGTGGCCGCGTTGCCGGCACTGGTCGAGCAGCTGGAAAGCGGACGGCAAAACTCGGTGGCCGTGGACACCCTCATGTCGCGCGCCTTCGCGTATGCCGACGGCCGCGAGGCCGAGCAGCTCGGCGCGGCCATGGCGCCGGAGGACCGGGCCGATGCCGGCGCTTCCGCCCACGGGGCCGACGCACCGGCCCCCGCAACCGATGAGCTCGAGAGCGCTCGCGCGCCAGCCGCCCCGCCGCCGGCCGAGCGCGCCGCAGCGGGAACGGGTGCCGCCGCGGGTATCGAGGCGGCTGCGCCCGCACCGATGCCCATGGATCCCCAGCTGCACGAAATCTACAGCAAGGAAACTTCGAACCATCTCGCGGAAATCCGCGATTATCTGGGCAAGCGCTCCGGCCAGCCCGCGCCGCACGATCTGCCGGAGTCGGTGTACCGCGCCATACACACGTTGAGCGGAAGCTCGAAAATGGCGGAGGCCCGGCACGGCATCCGCATCGCGGAGCCGCTCAATCACTACATGCGCAAGGTGTTCGACAGCGGACGGGGCCTGAGCGATGCCGGCCTGGCGGCCCTGGCGGATGCGGTGCGCGCCATCGAAAACGTGGTCTCCCATATCAACGAAACCACCGCGTTCTTCACCGATCAGCCCTCGCTTCTCGCGAGGCTGCGCGAGCTGGAGGCCGAACTCGACCTGGAGCTCGCGCGCGCGGCCAACGACGCCAGCGTTTCGGCGCTCGTTCCCAGGCTGATCGAGCCACCGGGCGAAGCGCCGGAGGCCTCTCCCCCGGTCGAGGTCGTTGCCGAGGTCGAGCCGCGCCGCCCGGCTGACCAGATCCCGGGCGATGCATCGCCGGTTCCCGCCGCCGAGCATTCCGAGCAATCCCCCGCCGAAGAATTCGATCACGAGATCGCGGGTATCTTCAGCGAGGAAGCCACCGAGCTGATCGAGGCCGCCGAGGCCTCGCTCACGGCCTGGAATCGGGATCGCAAGGACAAGGATCGGGTCGCCGAACTGCAGCGTCAACTGCACACGCTGAAGGGCGGCGCGCGGATGGCGGGCATTACCGCCATGGGCGATCTGAGTCACGAGCTCGAGACCCTGGTGATCCAGATCGACGGCGGGGCCGTGACGGCGGACGATCATGCGCACGCCGTGTTGCAGGCGAGTTTGGACGAGCTGGCCCGGATGCGCGATCTGGTGAGCGCCGGCCAATTGCCCGCCGCGGCGAATGCGTTGCTCGCGCAGATCCGCGGCGTTGCCTCCGGGGCTGCCCAGGCGCCGGTGGCCGCAACGACCCCGGCCGGGATGCCCTCGACGACTGCCGCCGCCGCGCCGCCTGTCGGTGCGCCCCGCGGCCACGCGCCGGGCGCCGCTACGGCCGTTCCCGCACAGCGCCCCGGGCCGATGCCCGCCGCCGCTCGGGCGCCCGATGAATCGCCGCCTTCGATCTCCGAGGAGTCGCTGTCGCAGCTCGAAACCTCGCAGCTCGAGACGTCGCAGCTCGAAACCAGCGCGAGTCCGGTGCTGCCGGGGCGGGAGAGCATGCCCGCGGAGCGGGTGGAGATGGCGCGCGTGGATGCCGAGCTGCTCGACACCATGCTGAACAGCGCCGGCGAGGTGAGCATCTTCCGCGCACGCCTCGATCAACAGGTGAACTCCATCGATTTCAATCTGGCCGAGCTGGCGCGCACGGTGACCCGCCTGAAGGAACAGCTACGGGGCCTGGAGATAGAGACCGAGGCGCAAGTGCTCAACCGGCACCAGGACGCGGAGGATCCGCGCCGCGACGATTTCGATCCGCTCGAGCTCGACCGCTACTCCGCGCTCCAGCAGTTCTCTCGCGCCCTGGCGGAAACCTCGGGCGATGTCGCGAGCATCCAGGGACTGCTCGAGACCCTCACGCGAGAGGCGCAGAATCTTCTCACCCAACAGGCCCGCATCATCACCGAGCTGCAGAACAGCCTGATGCGGACCCGGATGGTGCCCTTCCAGCGGCACGTACAGCGTCTTACCCGCCTCGTCCGGCAGTCCGCCAACGACACCGGCAAGCGCGCGGAGCTCGTGGTTCAGGGCGCATCCGCGGAGCTCGACCGGCAGATGCTCGAGCGCATGATCGCACCGCTCGAGCACATGCTGCGCAATGCCGTGGTGCACGGCATCGAGACGCCGGAGCGGCGCTCGGCGCTCGGCAAGCCGGATGTGGGGCGCATCTCGGTCAGTCTGACGCGCGACGGGGCCGAGATCGTGATCGTGGTCACCGACGATGGCGGCGGCATCAACGTGAAATTGATCCGCGAAAAAGCCGTCGCCCTGGGCCTCGCCGAGCGGCATTCGAAGCTCACCGACGAGGAGGCCATGCAGCTCATTCTGGAGCCGGGATTCAGCACCGCCGGCCGCGTTACGCAGGCCGCGGGCCGCGGCGTCGGGATGGACGTGGTGGCGACCGAGGTGAAAAAGCTCGGCGGAGGGCTGTTCATCGAATCGACGCTGAACAAAGGCACGCGCTTCACCATTCGCCTGCCGTTCACGCTCGCCATCAGCCAGGCTCTCATCGTGCGCGTCGCCGAGGAGGTATACGCGCTGCCGTTGGCCACGGTCGAGGGAGTCGTGCGCCTGCCGCGCAACATCGTGGCGCGCCATCTCGGCAAGGATGCGACGCTGTTCGAATACGGAGGCCAGAAATACCGCTTCCAACAGCTCGGATCGTTCGTCGGTCTCGGGCCGACGCGCCTGCCCGAGACCGATGTCTCCATGTCGGTGGTGCTGATCCGCGCGGGCGAGCATTCCACCGCGCTGGTCACAGACGAGCTGGTGGGCAGCCGCGAGATCGTGGTCAAGTCGCTGGGACCGCAGATCTCGGGCATCCGCGGCATCGCCGGTGCGACCATCCTCGGCGATGGGCGCATCGTCATCATCCTGGACATGGGTGCGCTGGTCCGCTCGGAATGGCGCGCGCGCCCGACCGATACGGCCGTCCTCGAACAGCGCGACCGGCGCACGTTCGCGCTGGTGGTCGACGACTCGATCACCGTGCGCCGGGTGACGCAGCGCCTGCTGGAGCGCAACGGCATGCGCGTGCTCACGGCCAAGGACGGTGTCGACGCGGTCTCGCTGCTCCAGGAGAATCTGCCGGACATCATCCTGCTCGACATCGAGATGCCGCGCATGGACGGCTACGAAGTCGCGGCGCACGTGCGCAGCGATCCGCGGCTGAAGAACATTCCGATCGTCATGATCACCTCCAGGGTGAGCGAGAAGCACCGGGCGCGCGCCATCGAGCTCGGCGTCGACGACTACCTCGGCAAGCCCTACCAGGAAAATCAGCTGCTCGATGCCATCGAACCGCTGGTCAACCGCCGCCGAGCGGTCGCGCGCTGAAGGGTGCATGTCCGACCTGCGAGATGAGCTCTACAGTCTTCTGGTGCCGTTGGCGGGCGAGCGGCTGATCGTGCCGCGTGCCTGCGTGGCCGAGGTCATCGGCTATCAGGCACCGGCGGAAATGACCAATGCCCCTCCCTGGTATGCGGGCCTCGTGATCTGGGGCGAGAAGACGGTGCCCGTGGTGTCGTTCGAGGGCGCCTTCGGCCAGGCGCTCCCCAGCGTATCGAGCCGCACGCGGATCGTGATATTTCACGCGACCGGGGGGCTGTTGCCCGGAGGCTACTTCGGCATGCTCACGCAGGGGTTTCCGCAGCTCGTGCGGGTCAACGCCGACGTGATCAGGCCGGATCCGTCGCGCAGTTTCCCGGAGCGGGCGCCCGTCATCTGCCAGGTGCGGATGGTCAACGAGACGCCGCTGATTCCCGATCTGGCACGGCTCGAACAGATGATTGCCGAGGAAACATCGGTGATGACCTGATGCCGGCATCAGGTAAATCATGTCCACCCGACCCGCCGGCCCCCGCATTGTAAACCGCGACAGGCAGGAGTAGCTTGGAGGGCGAGTCGCTTAGGCCAACTACGCGGCGGAAGTCGGAGATCTGGCGGGGAGTTCGGGGTGAGCTGCGCACCAGGTCTCGGATTGTCAGCCATTGCGCAGGGAGTGTTGCAATGATCGAGGTGGGGCGGGGGCTCTCCGCCGACGCTTTCATGCCCCATGGCATGTGCTTTCTCTGGCAGCCGGGAATCCTCGCGTTGCACGTGGTCTCCGATGCGCTGATCGCCCTGGCCTACTTCTCGATCCCCTTCACCTTGATCTATTTCGTGCGCAAGCGCACCGATTTGCGCTTCGGCTGGATCCTGGTGTGTTTCGCCGCATTCATCGTCGCCTGCGGCGCCTCCCACCTCATGGACATCTGGACCATCTGGCATCCGACCTACTGGCTGTCCGGCGGCGTGAAGGCGGCCACCGCGCTCGCCTCGGTGCCGACGGCGATTTTGCTCGTCAAACTGGTGCCGGTGGCGCTGCGCATGCCGAGCCCCGCGGCCTTGGAGGCGGCCAATGCCGAGCTGGCGCGCCAGGTGACCGAGCGGCGCGCGGCGGAGGCGCAGGTCCTCAAGCTGAACGAGCAGCTCGAGGCGCGCATCCGCGAACGCACGGAGGATCTGCGCGCCGCGAACGCGAGTCTCAGCGGCGAAATGCGGGTGCGAAAGCAGGGCGAGGAGCTGCTCACATTGACGCTCGCGAGCATCCAGGAAGGCGTGATCGTGACCGATTCGCGGGGCGAGATCACCTTCATCAACGCCGCCGCCGCCGGCCTCGTCGGCTGCGATCCCGCCGAGGCCATGCATGCGCCGATTTCCTCGCTGCTCAAGGTGCTGAACGCTTCGACCCGTGGCGGCGGCAGGCCCGATGCGGTCGCGGCCGTCGACGCCGTCGCGGAGGGGCGCGAATTCAAGCTGATCGATGGCGGCGGCCGCGCGGTTCCGATCGATCTGCAGGCCGCACCCCTGCAGGACGAGCAGGCGCGCGTGCGCGGCATCGTGTACACCGTGAGGGACCGCACCGAGCGCGAGCGCGCCGACCAGGCTCAGCAGCGAATGGCCGCCCTGGTCGAGTCGGCCGACGATGCGATCATCATCAAGGACCTCGACGGCGTGATTCGAAGCTGGAATGCGGGGGCGCAGCGGCTCCTGCAGTATCGCGCGGAGGAGATCGTCGGCCAGCCCATCACCCGGCTGCTGCCGGACGACCGCCAGGACGAGGAATCGGCCATTCTGGACAAGATCCGCGCCGGTCAGCCGGTGGCTCACTTCGAAACGGTCAGGCGCAGGAAGAACGGCTCGCTCGTGGACGTGTCGCTGACTATCTCGCCGATTCGCGACCGGACCGGCGCCATCGTCGGCGCATCGAAGATCATGCGCGACACCACCGAGCGCAAACGCTATGTCGAGGAACTGCGGCGTCTCAATGCCGAGCTCGAAGAACGCATTCTAGCGCGCAATGCGCAGCTCAGGGAGCGCGACGCGCTGCTGCAGGAGATCCACCATCGGGTCAAGAACAACCTGCAGGTCATCTCGAGCCTCATCAATATGCAGGTGCGGACCCTGAGCGACAATACCACCCGCGCCGCATTGCAGCAGTGCCGATCCCGCGTGGAAACGATGGCGCAGATCCACGAAATGCTGTATCAGTCGAAGGACTACTCGAACGTGCCCTTCGGCAGGTATGCCGAGGAGCTCGTCACCCGGGTGCTGAGCGCCTCCGGCCTCTCACCCGACGAGGTCACCGTGCGCTTCGAGATGCAGGACTTGTCGCTGGCCGTCGACAAGGCCATCCCCTGCGCGCTCATCTTGAACGAGCTGATTTCGAATGCCCTCAAGCACGCCTTCCCCGATGGGGCCGGTGCGCTCCGCATCGAGCTGCGGATGATCGATGCGGGGCGCGTTCTTCTCTGCGTCAGCGACGACGGCATCGGCGTTTCGCCGGATTTCGATCCCGCCAGGTCGACCTCGCTGGGGATGCAGCTGGTCGTCACCCTGGCGGAGCAGCTCGACGGGCGCCTGGAAATCGAGCGCGGTCCCGGCGCGGTGTTTCGTGTCATCTTCCCATCGGGAGAGCCAAGTAAATGACCAGCTCCACACCGGCCAGGGTTCTCATCGTCGAGGACGAGAGGATCATCGCACGCGATCTGCAGGGATCGTTGATCGAGATGGGATACGACGCCTTCGCCATTGCCGCCTCGGCGGAGGAGGCGCTCGCCTGTGCGCAGGCGAAGTGTCCGGACGTTGTGCTGATGGACATCAGAATCAAGGGGACCGCAGACGGCATCCAGGCCGCCGACATTCTGAGAAAGCAGTTCCCGATGAGCATTATCTATCTGACCGCCCATGCGGACGCGGCCACGGTCGATCGGGCGAAGCGAACGGACCCGCACGGTTATCTGGTCAAGCCCGTCAAGCTCGCGGAGCTCGGCAGCATGCTCGAGATCGTGCTGCACCGGCGGGAGCTCGACCGGGCGCTTAAGGAGGCGCACGAGCGCAGCCGGGCGCTGGCGGAGAGGCTGGCCGTGGTGCGCGAGGAAGAGCGGCGCGAAGTCGCGGTGCTGCTGCACGACGGAATCGCCCAGGACCTGTTCGCGCTCAAGCTCGATCTTGGGCGCCTGAAGACGCTGGTGGCGCGGCGGCCGGGGGCGAAAAGGATATTCGAGGAGATCAATCTCGCGGTCACCAAATGCATGGAGGGCATCCGCCAGATGGCGAACGACCAGCGGCCGGTGGCGCTCGCCTATTCCTCGGTGTTCAACGTGATCGCGGAGCACGCGAGGCATTTCGAGGAGCGCTCCAAGCTTCGAATCAACGTCATCCAGACCACGCCCTTCCCGCGCCTGCCGGAACCGGTTCAGCTGCTGCTGTTTCGCGCGGCGCAGGAGGGGCTGACCAATGTCGCACGCCATGCGAGCGCCACGAGCGTCGACATCATCCTGCGTACCGAGGAGGGATGGGTCGCGATGGAGATCGCCGACGATGGCGTCGGAACGGACGAGGCCGTGGCCAGCAAGCCGCGCTCCCTCGGCCTGTTGGCGCTGCGCGAGCGCTTTTCCGCGCTCGGCGGGGACCTCACCCTGCGGCGGTCGGCGCCGACCGGGACCTCCATGATCGTCCGTCTGCCCGCTCCTCCGGACGAACGAAACCATGCCGCGTGATCTCCCGGCCGCGGCGGGCATCCTCGTGGTCGAGGATGAAACCATCGTTGCGAAGGATCTGCAGCAGACCCTGCGCGACATGGGATACGACGCTTATGCGACCGCCGCCGCCGCCGACGAGGCGATCGCGCGTTCCGCCGAGCGGTGTCCGGATCTGGTGCTCATGGACATCCGCCTCAAAGGCCACAGCGACGGCATAAAGACCGCGGCGATCATCAAGCAGAAATGCGGCGCGGCGGTCATCTACCTGACGGCGCACGCGGACGATGCGACGATTCAGCGGGCGAAGAAGACGGAGCCCTACGGCTACCTGCTCAAGCCGGTGAAATCCGCGGAGCTGAGGAGCATGATCGAGATCGCGCTCTACCGGCGCGAATTGGACGACGCGCGGGAGAGGGCGGCCCAGCTCGAATCGACGCTGGCCCAAAGAGCCGTGGAGTTGTCGGCCAGCAACTCGAAACTTCGGGCGCTCACCGAGTTCAACCTGCAGATGGCATCCGAGCGGGATCCTCGCGTGATGCTCGAGAAGGTCTGCGAGGGTGCGCGGGCATTGATCGAGGCCCGATACGCGGTGCTGGTCGTCAACGAAAAATTCGCCAATGCACCTTTTTGCGCCACCAGCGGTCTCGCGCCGGTGGAGGGAGCGCCGCTCGCCGTGCCGTGGCTCGACGTGGGGCCGCTCGGCCGGGTGTACGCCCAAAAGAGCGCGTGGCGCACCCGTGCACAGCCGGATGAAGCGCCGATACGGGTGTTTCCGGACGGATATCCGGTCTCGCGCTCGTACCTCGCCGTTCCCGTCAGTTCGCTGGCCCGCACCTATGGATGGCTGTGCCTGGGCGACAAGCTCGGAACGGACGAGTTCACGCACGAGGATGAGCGGCTGCTCGGAATTTTGGCGGGTCAGGCCGGCCGGATCTACGAGAACGGCAGCCTCTACATGGACCTGCAGCTGCATGCGGCGCAGCTGCAGGTGGAGGTCGACGAGCGCGAGCGCTTCGCGGAGAACCTGCGCCGCAGCGAGGAGCGGTTCAGGCAGCTCGCGGAGAACATCCAGGACGTCTTCTTCATCCTGTCGGGCGACTTCGGCGAATTGATCTACCAGAGTCCGGCCTTCGAGCAGATCTGGGGCCGGCCATCCGATCCCACGAACCCGATGGACTGGACCACGTCGATTCACGTCGACGACCTGCACCGCATACTCGAGCGGCTGGCGAGCTATGCGGGACAGCCGATGCACGATGAGTTCGAGTTTCGGATCGTGCGGCCGGCCGGCGCGGTGCGCTGGATCCTCATGCGCTATTTCCCGCTTTACGACGGCAAGGGACACCCTTATCGCATCGTGGGGGTGGCCACCGACATCACCGAGCGCAAACAGGCCGAGGCGAAGATCCAGCATTTGAACCGCGTCTACGCGGTGCTCAGCGGGATCAATACCTTGATCGTGCGCGCCCAGACGCAGGCCGAGCTGTTCACGGAAGCGTGCAGGGTCGCGGTCGAGCAGGGGCGTTTCCGCCTCGCCTGGATCGGCTGGTTCGAGGAAGGCGACGACCGGCTGATGCCGCTCGCCTGGGCGGGCGAGGGGGATGCGGGCAATCTGCTGCGCGACAGCGTGTCCTTCGCCATCGAGCCCGACGCGGTGGCGGCGATCCGCCGGGGCGAGCCGTGGGTGTGCAACGATCTGAAGGCGGCATCGACCCTGTCCGACTACCAGCGCGACATGGTCGCGCAGGGGCTGCTCTCCGCGGTGACGCTGCCCCTCATGATTCACGGCAACGCGGTGGGCTGCCTGGTGCTCTCGACCGACGAGCGCGATTCGTTCGACGAGACCGAAATGAGGCTGCTGATCGAGCTCGCGGGCGACATCTCGTTCGCGCTCGACTATCTCGAGAACGCAGAGAAGCTCAATTATCTGGCCTACTACGATTCGCTCACGGGACTCGCCAACCGGACGCTGTTCCTGGAGCGGCTCACGCAGCAGGTCGGCGCGGCAAAGCGCAACGAGGCCAAGTTCGCGGTGGTGGTGTTCGATCCGGAGCGCTTCGACATCATCAACGAGAGCTTCGGAAGAGCCGAGGGGGATGCGGCGCTGCAGGAGGTCGCCAACCGGCTGGTCAGCTGCATGGGGGACCGCAATTCCGCCGCCCGGGTCAGCCCCGGTCAGTTCGCAACGGTGCTCCCCTTCTCGGGTGAGGCCGAGGGTGTCGCGAGGATTCTCGACGAGCAATATCAAGCTTGGCTCGGAGCGCCGATCAACGTGGCGGGGCACGAGGTGACGTTGACGGCCCGTACGGGCATCGCCATCTACCCGCACGACGGCGCAGATGCCGAAACGCTGCTCCGGAACGCGGAGGCGGCGCTGAAGCGCGCGGGCTCGCCCGGCGATCGCACCGTGTTCTTCACCCAGGAGATCGGCGATCGCATCAGCGAGCGGTTGTCGATGGAAACGAGGCTTCGACGGGCGCTCGCGAACGAGGAGTTCGTGCTGCACTACCAGCCGAAGGTCGACCTGGACACGCGCAGGCTGGAGGGGCTCGAGGCGCTCATCCGCTGGCAAAGCCCGGAACTCGGCCTCGTGTCGCCGGTGAAGTTCATCCCCATCATGGAGGAAACCGGCATGATCATCGACGTGGGTGACTGGGTGCTGCATCAGGCGTGCATCGACCGGTGCGCGTGGCTCGAGCAGGGACTGCCCGCACCGCGCATCGCGGTGAATGTGTCATCGGTGCAGCTGAGCCGTCCGGAATTCCTCGACGGCATGCGCGGCACGCTGAAGCGCGCGACGCGCAATGCCATGATATTCGAGGCCTCCGGGGCGGGGATGGACATCGAGGTGACCGAAAGCCTGTTCGTCGAGAACGTCGAGACCAACATGGCGAAGCTTCGCGCCGTTCGCGCCCTGGGCGTGGAGATCGCCATCGACGATTTCGGGACCGGATACTCCTCGCTCGGCTATCTCGCCAAGATGCCGGTCGACAGCCTGAAAATCGACCGAAGCTTCACCGCCGCCATGCTCGACGATCCCGGCGTCACGACCCTCGTTTCCACCATCATCACCCTGGCGCATTCGCTCAAGCTCAAGGTCATTGCCGAAGGCGTCGAATCCGAGGAGCAGGCCAAGATCCTGCGCCTCCTGCGCTGCGACCAGATGCAGGGCTACCTAATCAGCAAGCCGCTGCCGGCCGCCGAAATGACCGTGCTCCTGTCCACCAAGGCATTCGTCGAGGGCAGCAGCCGGATGGGTTAGCGGCCGCGTGCTCAGGGGCTCTGCGGCATCCAGGGCCCGACCGCCAGGTCGCCGAAGCGGCTTTGGAGCCACGCAATCCCCGCAATCGCGGCGGTTTCGGTACGCAGCACGCGCGGCCCGAGCGCAAGGGAGGCGAATCCGCACAGGCGAAACGCCTCGAGTTCCTCCGCATCGAAGCCTCCTTCCGGCCCCACCGCCAGCTCGACCGCCGTCCCGATCCCGACCGCGGCGCGGGGTCCGGCCGCGCCGGGCTCGAGGATCAGGCGAGCGCCGCCAGGCAGCGCTTCGCTCAGGTGTCTGAGCAGCGGTTTGGGCGTCTCGATCGCCGGCAGCCGGTTGCGCCCGCATTGCTCACATGCCGCGATTGCGATGCCGCGCCAGTGCTCCGCCTTGGACGCGGCCTGGGTGGGGTCGAGGCGCACGACGCTGCGCCGGCTGATCACCGGCACGATGCGCGCCACGCCGAGTTCCGTCGCCTTCTGCACGATCACGTCCATCCGGTCGGCGCGCGCGATGCACTGTATCAGCGTGATGGCCAGCGGCGACTCGCGGTCGATCTCACGCGCCTCGCCCACCGCGGCGGTCACGCGCGAGCCCCGCACGCTCTCGATGGCGGCGGCAAACTCGCGCCCATCACCGGCAAACAGCACGATTTCGTCGCCGCTGCGGGCGCGCAGCACCTTGGCGAGATGCTGTGCGGCGGAGGGCGGCAGCTCGACGACGCCACCCTCGGCCAGGGCAGCATCCACGTAAACACGGTTCAGGCGCATGCGCTTCGGCGGGCGGGCGGGGCGTTCATATCGTGCGGATTGTCGCATATGCTATGGGCCGGAATTTTCACGGCCGATGCTATGCCATCCTTCAACGTAGACCCGGGCAGCGGCCTGTTGAGCGGCGCGCGCCAGGTCGCCTCGCCGAATCGCGACGCCCGTCCCGCGGGGACCGTGCCGGATCTCATCGTCGTGCATGGCATCAGCCTGCCCCCGGGAGAGTACGGTGGCCCCTGGATCGACCGGCTGTTCACCAACAGGCTGCAGCCCGAGGAGCATCCGTATTTCGCGCAGATTGCCGGGCTCACCGTATCGTCGCATTTATGCATCGGCAGGGACGGGGCGCTGACCCAATATGTGAGTTTCAACGAGCGGGCATGGCACGCGGGCGTGTCGAGCTACGAGGGCCGCAGCGCCTGCAACGACTTCTCGATCGGCATCGAGCTGGAAGGCACGGATACCGACCCCTACGACTCGCGACAGTATCGGGCTCTCGCCGCGGTCGTCGCGGCGCTTTGCGCAGCCTATCCCTCCCTGTCGGGCGAGCGGTTGGTGGGGCATAGCGATATTTCCCCCGGGCGCAAAACCGATCCGGGACCGGCTTTCGATTGGCCGCACGCGCGGCGGCTCGTCGCGGCCGAAAGCGCGACCGATCGGACACATCGGACATAATGCGGCCGGTCGGGCGGCCCGGGGCCAATCCAATCCCCGAGCCCCGGCGCCGGCGCGCCCCCAGCATGGGCGCAACGTGATCACGGTCACCTTTCGCGCCAGCAGAATTCGAGCCGAGAGCCGACACCCTGGAATGGACGGACCATCCGTCGCGGTTCCCTCATGCGGAGGCCTCGTTGTTCAGGTTCGCGGACCTCCCGATCGAACGCAAGCTCCGGTTGGTCATCACATTTCCGGCCCTGACCGCGTTCGCCATCGCATTGGGCCTGCACGTCGCGACCAACGTCGTGCACATGCGGGACGACATCCAGAGCCGCGCCACGCGCATCGCCCGGGTTTGCGGGATCGAGGTCATTGAGGCGGCTGAAGCAGGCGATCGAGACGCAGCCCTCAAGGCGCTCGGCCACCTGCGCGACGAGCGCTTCGTAAGCGCGGTGGACATCTCGCTTGCGGACGGCCGCCGCCTCGCCACTTATCGCCGCGCGACAGACGCCATCCAGCTCGAATTCGCCAGGCAGGCTGCCGCCGTTACGCCGGCTCCGCCCGACCGGCTTTCCGGCCGCAAGCCGCTGCTCAGCCTCAAGACCGATGGGATTCACGTTATCGTCGCCGCCGCGCAGAACGGCAGGCTCATCGGATGGGTTCAAGTCATCGCACCGTTGAGCGCCGTGTACGACGACTGGCCCGGATACCTGTGGATGACCGCCGCCGCGATCGCGGCGGCGCTGTTCGGCGCTTTCTGGTTCGCCGCGCGGCTGCAGCAGCAGATATCCGGTCCGATCGTCAATCTCGCCCAGACCATGCGCCGCGTGTCCTCGGAGGAGGATTACACGCTGCGCGTGGAAGGCTGTTCTCAGGGCGAAATCGGCGCGTTGATCGATGGCTTCAATCAGATGCTGAACCAGATCCGGCAGCGAGACTCGCGTCTGGAGCGATACCGGCAATTCCTGGAGCAGCAGGTCGAGGATCGCACCGTCAATCTCGCCAACGCCAACCGGGAGCTGCAGCAGGCAATCGAGGAGGCAACCGGCGCGAAGGAGGCGGCGGAACGAGCGAGCAGCGCCAAGAGCGAGTTCCTGGCGAGGATGAGCCACGAAATCCGCACCCCGATGAACGGTGTGATGGGCATGGCGGAGCTGCTGCAGGGAACGGAGCTGTCCGGGCGCCAGCGGCGTCTGGCGCAGATCATCACGCGCTCGGCCGAGGGCCTGCTCGAGATCATCAACGACATTCTGGACTTCTCGAAGATCGAGGCCGGCAAGCTCGAGCTCGAGAACATCGAGTTCGGGCTGCGCGAGATTATCGAGGAGACCATCGAGATCCTGGGGGTGCGTGCGCGCGCGAAGGGTCTGGAGCTCCGGTGCGTGATCGAGTCCTCGGTACCCGCCGCCGTGCGCGGCGATCCTGTGCGTCTGCGCCAGGTGCTGGTCAACCTGGCGGGCAACGCCATCAAGTTCACCGAGTCGGGAGAGGTGGCCGTGCGAGTGCGGGCGGTCGATGCGGGAGGCCATCTGCGATTCGAGGTGACCGACACCGGCATCGGGATCTCGCAGGATGCGCAAAGCCAAATCTTCAGCGCGTTCAGCCAGGCCGATTCGTTCACCACGCGCAAGTACGGTGGAACCGGACTGGGGCTCGCGATCTGCCGGCAGCTGGTCAGTCTGATGGGCGGCGAGATCGGCGTGCACAGCACGCTCAATCGCGGCTCCACGTTCTGGTTCGAGGTCCGGTTGGAGCCGGCGGCGGACCCCGCTGCCACCTTCACCGCGGCGAGCAGCCTGTGGGTGCCCGACTCCGGCCAGGTTGGGAGGATTCAAGGCGCCGGACCCCTCATCCTGGTGGTCGAGGACAACGCCGTGAACCGCGAGGTCGCGCTCGGGATGCTCGAGAATCTCGGTTACAGAACGGAGTCCGCCGGCAACGGCATGCTCGCGCTGGAAGCCGTGAGCGAGGCGGTCTACGGCGCGGTGCTCATGGACTGCCAGATGCCCGTCATGGACGGCTTGACGGCGACCGCGGAAATCCGCCGGCGCGAGGCCAGGATGGGCGGCTCCCGGCTCGCCATCATCGCGCTCACCGCGAATGCGATGGAGGGAAATCGCGAGCGCTGCCTCGCCGCGGGCATGGACGATTTTCTCCCCAAACCATTCACGCAGCTCGAGCTAGCGACGGTGCTCGACAGGTGGGCCCCGGCGGATCAGGCTCATGCACGGCGCGAGGCGGTGCCCGCGATCGAATCAGCGTCCCCTCCGCTGATCGATGCCGGTGTGTTGCGCGATATCGCCTCGCTCGGCCGGCCCTCCCTGCTGAGCGCGCTCATCGATCTGTACCTGCAGCACTCGCCTTCCCTGGTCGCCGCGATCGAGGCGGCGGCGCGCGACCGCCAGACGACAAACCTCGCCGAAGCGATCCATACGCTCAAGTCGAGCACGGCGAATCTCGGCGGCGCTCGGCTGGCGGCGCTGCTGCGGGAATGCGAGACGATGGCGGGCGAAGGCCATGTCGAGAAAGCGGTGCTCCGGCTGCAGCGCATCCATGCGGAATACCGCGACTTTTGCGACGCCCTCGAGCGGGAAAGATCCGCCGCGGCGGCATGATGGACGGCGCGATGGACCCACTGGCGGAATTGGGGGAAGCGGCGACGATCCTGGTGGTCGACGATGATCCGGGCGCACGGCTGCTGTTGGGCACGGCGTTGGAGATGGCGGGCTTTCGGGTCACGGCAGTGGCGGACGGTCATGCCGCGCTGGCCGCCTTCCGCGCCCATCCCTCGGACTGCGTCATCCTGGACGTGGTCATGCCCGGGATGAGCGGCTTCGAGGTCTGTATCGCGCTGCGGGCGCTGGCCAATTGCCGCCACGTGCCGATTTTGATACAGACCAGCCTCGACGACATGGAATCGGTGAAGCGAGCCTATACCGCCGGCGCCACCGATTTCTCCTCGAAAGGCATCAATCCGATGCTGCTCGCACAGCGGGTGAAATTCCTGGTGCGCGCGAAGAGAACCCAGGATCAATTGCTCGCGAGCGAGGCGCGGGTCAGGTACCTCGCGTACTACGATCCGCTGACGGCTCTTCCCAATCGTCAGCGTCTGCGCCTTATCCTGGACGAGCAGGTCGGATGGGCCGAGCGCGGCGGGCGCGGCGTCGCCTTGTTGATGATGGATGTGGACGACTTCTCCCGCATCAACGACACCCAGGGCCCCGCGGTGGGCGACGCCCTGCTGAAGGAGGTCGCAAACCGGCTGCAGCATTGCCTGCGCGACTGCGAACGCGCCGGACCGGCATTCGACGAGGCTGTCGAGCAGAGCGCCATCAAGGACTGGGTCGCACGCACCGGCGGAGACGAATTCGGTCTCGTGCTGCCGGGCGTATCGACCATGGACGGCGCCGAGCTCGTTGCGCGGCGGGTGCAGGGGGCTCTGGCGCGGCCATTCGTGATCGGCGAGCAGGAAGTGCCGCTGTCGGCCGCCATCGGCATCAGCATTTTCCCCCTCGATGCCAGCGGGGCGGAAATGCTGATCAACAATGCGCACGCGGCCATGCATCACGCGCAGAAGGCGCATCGCAGCGGCATGGAATTCTTCAAGAAATCGATCAGCACCCGGGCGGCGAAGCGGATGTCGCTCGAGGCCGATCTGCGCAAAGCCGTGGAGCGCCGCGAATTGTCGTTGAGCTTCCAGCCGCGCCTGGCCTTGCAGGATCTCAGGGTCGAGGCCGTGGAGGCGCTGCTGCGCTGGTCGCATCCGCAGCGCGGCATGGTTCCTCCGGATGAATTCATACCGCTCGCCGAGCAGAGCGGCCTGATCGTCGAGATCGGCGACTGGGTGCTCCGCGAAGCCTGCGCGCAGGTGCGGCGGTGGCGCGACGGGGATGCGAGCGCCTGGCAGGTGGCCGTGAACGTCTCGGGGGTGCAGTTTCGCGACGGTACCCTGGTGCGCCGGGTGGCCGATGCGATCGCCGCCGCAGGGATCGAGCCGCGCACGATCGAGCTCGAATTCACGGAGGGCGCGCTCATCGAGCATTCGACAGCCGTCAGCAAGGCGGTCAACGCACTGAAGGAGCTCGGCGTGACCACCGCGCTGGACGATTTCGGAACCGGCTACAGCTCGATGTCCTATCTGCGGCATTTTCCGGTCGACACCCTGAAGATCGATCGAATCTTCGTGCGCGACATCACCTCGACGCGCGCCGGCAATGCGCCTCTGGTCGACGCGATCATCGCCATGTCGAGAAGTCTCGGGCTCGCCACCGTCGCCGAGGGTGTGGAAACGGAGGCCCAATGGCGCTACCTCCAGGATTGCGACGCGACGCAGGTGCAGGGGTTCCTGTTCTGCCGGCCGCTGCCGATCACCGATCTGGAGCGTTGGCATGCCGATTGGCTGCTGTCGCGGCGGCGGGACGCGGGTGCGGCTTAGAATGGGGCGGTATCGCCAAGAACTGGAGCGCAAACCCCTTGATGTCGAAGACCCTTGCCGGACTGGCCGTTCTCGTCCTCGCAGGCTGCGGGGCCGCGCATTCGACCAAACCCACCGCGCATCGGGCCGATGCGCCGGCCCCGGCGGATCAGTTGGCGGGCGCCACGCGCCTGATTGCGTCGCAGAACTGGCCGGAAGCCATCATTGCGCTACGGGCCATTATCGAGTCCGCTTCGTTCAACCGTTTGCCGGACGACTTCCGGTATCGGACGCTCTCGGCCGCGAGCTGGACCGCATTCTGGCACGGGAACCCAGGGCTCGCCCATGACTACTCCGTGCGCACCACCGCCCTGCCTGAGGCGGGCTACGAAGATTGGCTGCAGCGGCTGCGGGCCGCGGGGAAAGCGGGCGACCAGGCGGATACCGTCGGCACGCTGACGGTGCTCATGCACCGATGGCCCGATCAGAGCCTGAAATTCAACGCGGATTATATCGTTCAGGTCGTCGACGAGGCGAAGCGCTCGGCGGGGGAGCTCGCGTTGCTCCAGGCCTTATACGATGCGCAGTGGAAGCTCCCCGGCGGCATCGAGCCGAGCGCGGCGTGGCGCGATCTGGCCCTGCGGCTGCTCGACAAAGGCCGCGCTGCCGAGGCAGCCGGCGTTGCGGCGCGGGTGACGGATGTCTATGTACTGATCGCCATGCGCTCGGACCGGCGATTCGACCCGATCGTGGAGGCGAATGCCGACCGGTTCGACATCGAAGCCGCCGCCGACCGGGAATTTCATGAGTTGCAGGCCGCGGCCGAACAATCACCGAAGTCCCTCCGCCTCAAATCGGCGGTGATCAGGGCGCTGCTGGTGCGGCAACGCTATGAAGCCGCGCTGGCCGCCGCCGATTCGACCCTGCAGGACATTCGCTCGACCAACTATCCGGAGAAGCTCTTCGACGATCTCGGCGACGAGGAGGCGTGGTTCCTCAACATGCGGGCGCTGGCCCTGCAGAGGCTGGGGCGCCGCGACGAGGCACTCGCGCAATTGACCGCCGCGAGCAAGCTGCACGAGAAATACGGGGGCAACGTCGATCAGCTGATCAACCTGGCGGACCTCTACTGCGCATTGGAGCGCCCGCATGACGCGCTCGCGTCGCTGGCGGGAATCACCGCGCGAACCAGCCCCTACGGCGCGGTGCATCTGGAGGTGGAGCGGCTCGACGCCTATTCTCAGCTGAAGGACGCCAGGCAGGTATCGCGCTCGCTCGAGTTTCTGCGGTCGCACCGCGCGGATGATCCGTCCATGTACCAAGACGCCCTGCTCATCGTGAACCAACAGGGCCGCGCGGCGGCCGAGCTGGTCAGGCGCCTGCTCGACAAGGATCTGCGCCAGGACGCCTTGCTCGGCATCCAGAATTTCGCGCCAACGCCCGAAACGCGGCGCGAAATGGAGCTCGATGCCCGCGCCAGGGCCCTGCTGACGAGGCCCGAGGTGCGCGCCGCGATCGACAAGGTCGGGCGGGTGGAGAGCTATCCCCTGGAGGAGCCTTAGCGGCGGCTCCCGGCTCCGTGCGGGCGCGTCCGGAGCCTATCGCTCCATCGCCAGCGACGCGCGCGCGTCGCGCACCTCGCGCTCGGTGACGGGAGGGGCCGCATGGCTCCAGCTGTTGCGGATGTACGTGATCACCGCCGCGACTTGCGCATCGTTCAACTGCCACCCGAATGCGGGCATCTGCGGGGCGGTGGGCTCCTCGTCGGTCGCCGTCGTCTCGGCTCCCTGCAGCACCACCCGGATGAGCGTCGTGGGCTCGCGCGCGGCAACGGAGGGTGCGTGCGCGATATCCGGGAACAGGTAGGGTACGCCCGAGCCATCGGCCCTGTGGCAGGCCGAGCACGCGTCCCAATAGATAGCCGCCCCGGCCGTCATGACCGGATCGTCGGCGGCCGGTGGATGCGACGATTCGGTCTGCGAGGAGATACCCTTGAGGTACTCGGCAATGGCCCGAAGGTCCGACTCGGTCCACTGCGAACTCGAATCCAGGACTTCCTCGCCCATCGGGCCCGAGGCGGCCGAAAATTTATTGTGACCTCGTTTGAGATACTCCACCACATCGGTGGATGACCAGCGTCCGAGGCCCGCGCCCTCGTTGTCCGTGATGTCGGGAGCGAACCAGCCCTGCAAGGCATAGCCCTGGTACACGTGTTTGAGCTCATCCCCTCCGAGCGAGGTTTTCGGCGTATGGCACGCACCGCAATGTCCGGGACCTTCAACCAGGTAAGCGCCGCGGTTCCACTCGGGCGACTTGGAGGGATCTTGGCGGAACGCCCCCTCCTTGAAATACAGGGCGTCCCACACGGCCATGAGCGATCTTATCTTGAAGGGAAAAGGCAGCTGATTGGATGCCACTTCCCGATGCACGGGCGGGACGGTGTTGAGATAGGCGCGTATCGCCATCACATCAGCGCGCGACATCTTGGTGTAGTAGGGATACGGCATCGCGGGATAGACCCGGCTCCCATCCGGCATGCGTCCCTCCCGAATCACCGCATCGAATTGCGCATCGCTCCAATTGCCGATGCCCGTCGCGCCGTCGGGCGTGATGTTGGGCGCATCGAGCACCCCGAAAGGCGTCTCGATCGGCCGCCCGCCGGCGAAGGGAGCGCCGTCGACGCCTGCATGACACGCCATGCAATCCGCGACCCGCGCGAGGTAGCGTCCGCGCTCGATCTGCGCGAAATCCTGCTGGTCGCGGGCGCCAAACGTCGCCGCCTGCACCTGCCCGGAACCGCCGGCGGCGCTCAACAGCGTGAGCCAAGCCAAGAGGGCCACGAGCGGGAGGCGCGCGGCACCGTCCTTCATGCGTGCACCAGCGGCCCGGGATTTTTGAGATAACGGGTGCGGATCGCTTGCGCCGTCCAGAAGGCCAGCGCGGACAGGGTGCCGGTGGGGTTGTAGCCGGCATTTTGCGGAAAGTTGCTCGCTCCCGTCACGAAGAGATTGGAAACGTCCCAGCTTTGAGAGTACCGGTTGACCGCACTGGTCCTGGGGTCCGTTCCCATGATCGCTCCACCGCACAGATGCGTGGTCTGATATTGGCTCACATCGTACGGCGCCTTGCGATAGATCTTGTGCACCTGCTGCGCGCCCATCGCATGAAAAATTTCGGCGAACTTGTCGGTCAGAAACACGTTCTGCTTGATCTCGTTCTCATGGAAATCCATGGTGATCCGGGCGAGCGGCCGGTCGAAGCGGTCGCGGTAAGTCGGATCGAGATCAACGTAAACATCGCGGTAGCTGTACATGCTGCCGTGCACCCCCGTGCCCGGCTTGAGCGCGCTCAGATAATTGTCGCGGACCGCAGCCTTCCATTTCGCGCCCCATCGCGGCGTGCCCGGTGGAATGGGGGAAGTTTGAATGGGGCGGCCGTTGGTCTGGACCTGGCCCATGTAGCCGCCGCCGACGAAGCCCACGGGACCATGGTCGAAATTGTCACCGTTGAACTCATCGATGCACATGCCGATCGCGCCGGAGGCTATGAAAGGGTTGAAGTTGAACTTGGACTTGTCGAAGAAGCTTTCCACGTCGGAGACGGTCTGATGGGTGAAATTACGCCCGATCACTCCCTTGTTGGACACCGGATCGTAGGGGGTGCCGATCTTCGACAACAGCAGCAACTGAAGATTGAATATCGTGAAGGCACTCAAGATCACGAGGTCGGCCGGCTGCTCGTACTCGTTGCCGCTCGTATCGACGAACGTGACTCCGGTCGCCCGCCTGCCGGTGGAATCGGTGTTGATGCGGATCACCTCGCACAAATCCCGTGCCTCGAAGTTCGGCTTGCGCACCAGCACCGGCAGGAGCGTCGTCTGGGGACTGGCCTTGGAGTAATTGCCGCAGCCAAACCATTCACAATAACCACAATAGGTGCAGGGACCCATGCGCACGTTCAGCGGATTGGTGTATGCCTGCGACAGGTTTCCGGAGGGCTGGGGAAAGGGCTTGTAACCGAGTTCCGCTGCCGCCTTGCCGAACAAGGCGTGGCTGAAGGGTTGCTGCTGCGCGGGCGTGGGATAGGGGCGTGAACGCGGGCCCTCGAAGGGATTGCCACCCGGTTGGATCCGCCCGTTCAGATTGCCCGCGGTGCCGGACGTGCCGCACAGATACTCGAAGCGGTCATAGTGGGGCTCGAGCTCGTCGTAGGTGAGTCCCCAATCCTGGATGGTCATATCCGGAGGCAGGAATTTGGCGCCATAGCGCTGCGTCAAATGCGTTCGCAGCACGAAATCGGAAGGCAGGAATCGCCAGGTCTCCGCGTTCCAGTGCACGCCGCCGCCGCCGACGCCGTTCGGCGGCATGAATGCGCCCCAGTTGCGGATCGGCAGGGCGGTTTGATCCATCTTGTTGCGAAAGGTGAAGGTGGTCTGTGCAGGCTGCAGAAACAGCTCGTGGCGGATCCGATAACGCAGCTCGTCCTGTGCGTAATTGGGCGCGAAGTTCGTGGCAGTATTGCGCCAGGGTCCGCGTTCGATGGCGATGACGTCGAGGCCCGCCTCGGTCAGTTCGTGCGCGAGAATCGACCCGGTCCACCCCAGCCCGATGATGACGACATCCTTGGCGGGCAGCTTCGTGGTCATGGGGTCAGGTGCTCTTGGGGGTCCATTCGGGACGGCCGGAAATGCTCACCGGCGGATGCGGGTATCGTTCGTTGTGCCGGCCGACCCAATCGCGGTAATCGTAGTGCGCTCCCGGATAGCCGATCATCTTCCAGCCGCACATGTCCTTGTTGCCGCCGTAAATCGGATCGGCAAAGAAACCTTCCTGCATATTCTTGAGCAGCATCTCGAAAAAGGACTTTCCATCGCTTCCCTCGAGTTGCACGCTGCCCGCTTCCAGGCCGCTCAGCACCTGGTCCTGCTGTTCGGAGGGCAGCTCCGCGAAAGGCTTGCCTGGCTGCGCGCGGCAGTAGCGATCGAGGGCGGCCAGCGCTTTACGGTAGGCCACGGCTGGAGGATCCGCGGATTGGGAACCCTGCTGCGGTGTGCCGGTGATGAACGGCGGACTCGTATACAGGCCCGCGCTGCTGCCGAAAGGTCCGGCCAGCTGCCGATCGATGTAAACGGCACAGCCTGCCTGCTTGCCTCCCGGCGTGTTCGGATCGGGCGGAATGAAGCGATCGGCCAAAGCCTCGACGGCGGCTGCCTCGTCCGCCGTGAAGAAAAGCCAGCCGGATTCGGCGACGGGCCGCGGAGGCGATCCGGCATTCGGATGCCAGGGGAGTGCGCCGCGCAACACGCCTGCTTTGGAGGTCGCATCCCCGATGAGGACGAAAGCCGTGCCAAGCAACACATCGCGGCGGCTGGGAGGGGACATGGGCGTCCGAGCGCACTTCTTCTTGAGGGACCTGAATCCTACGAGTTGCCCGCCCGGCAATTCTGTAAGCGCACCTCGGCCGCGTCCGTAGGAAAAATCCGGCGCCGAACTGCGGCGCTACATCAGATCGCGCGCAACCGTCGCCTTGTTCTGCCGTTCGAACAGCACGCGCTCCCCCTCGAGCGCCCGCAGCGTCTCCTCGATGAAAAACTCCTCCGCTGTCGAAGTCAACTTGAAGGATGAGAACACCGTGCAGTTCCAATCGCCGCGCTTCATTCCGCCGGAGCGCTCGCCTTGCCACACGCAACTCTCGTTGTCGCCCTGCTTGATGCGCAGGACTTCCCTGATGCCCGCCGCGCCGCTGAGTATCGTGCCGGTATCCGCCACGGGGAAGGTGTACGCCACCGGATCTTGACGGATTTCATACCAGCCCTGCGGATCCGGCCCCGCTTCCTTCAGCGGCGTGCGGCCGGCGGGTGCCTTGGCATCGGAGGCGTTCACCGGAATCGGAAATGGCGGATCGCTCACCATGGGTCTCACCGGCAGTTCCAGGCTCGAAGCGCCGTGCGTGAGCGTGAGCGTGACCACCCGGGGCGAGGGCCAGACGAGCGGCCAGAGACTCTCCGAGACGGCCAGCCGGATCCGATTGCCGGCCTTGAATCGGTGCGCGATCAAGGACAGCTCAATGGTCACCTCGTACGCCTGGCCCGGCGTGAGTGCAACCGGCTCGGCGTTGCCGTCCCGATGGGTGAGATTGAGCAGCCCGTAGGTCACGAGCCAGGACTCGCCGGCCGGCGTTACCTCGCACAAGCGCAAGGCGAGCTTTGCGACCGGTTGATCGGCCGCAACGCGAATGCGGGCGATCGGATGGCCGAGAATCTCCAGATCGGCGCCGAGCGGCCCTGAGTCGAAGAGCAGCGATTTACGGTCATCGGAACTCTGCTCGGCCGGCAGACCCTCGGGAGGGAACGGAAGCCACTCGGGCTTGTCCAGACCCACGATCTGATCGCCGACGTATCGAACCTGGCTATGCGTCCCGGCCGAGGTTGCGAGACCGTGCTCGCTCAAGTACCAGGTTCGCGGGCGGATATGCGGGGATGGCCAGGTGTTCTCCGCCACCCATCGGCCGGGCGTGTCCATCGGATAGCCCTGCGATGCGGTCCGGTAAGGCATGTAGGCGCGCATCATCGGCTCCTCCATGATGCCGGTGGCTTCACCCGCCAGCCAGTGCTTCCACCAGCGCACCTCCTCCCATGCCCACTGCAAACTCGGCCCGGGGCTCGCCGATTCCGGATAGTTGTGCGCCCATGGACCGAACAACGCCTTGCGCGGCGCCGTGACGTGCGCGAGCAGGCGCGTGACCGTATTCACGTAGGTGTCCACCCAGCCGTCGACGATGTACAGCGGGCATTTGATCCGCTGGTAATCGGCCGAGACCGAGCCGCGGCGCCAGAACGCATCGTCGCGCTGATGCGACAACCACTTCTCGAGAATCGGCGGCGCGGAATCGAGGCGCTCGAGCCATTGGCGCCGCCAGCCGTCGCCCGCGATCGCCGGATCGGGCGGCATCGCCATGACGGCTTTGAATTGCACACCCCATTGCAGATCCGTCAGGCCGAGCGCCCCGCCGATGTAATGCGCATCGTCGGTATAGCGCGTGTCGGTGCAGCACATCGGCATGATCGCCTTCAGCTCGGGTGGCTCGAGCGCCGCGACCTGCAGCGTGTTGATGCCGCCCCAGGAAATGCCCCGCATGCCGACCGAACCGTTGGACCAGGGTTGACGGGCGAGCCAGGCAATCACCTCGACGCCATCCTGCAACTCCTGCTGCAGGTATTCGTCGAGCAGAACCCCCTGCGAATCGCCGGAACCGCGGGCGTCGACGCGCGCGTAGGCGATGCCGTACTGCGCGAGACTCTGACCCCAGGCGTTGTCATGGGCCCGGTACAGGTCCCGCTTGCGATAGGGGATGTATTCGAGCACGACAGGCGCCGGCTGTGCATCCGGAAGCCACAGGCGCACGCTCAGCTGTATCCCGTCGCGCATCGCGATCCACTGGTTCTCGATCACGCGGACCGGATTCTTCTGCGGCAGCTTCCAGCCGCTCTCCGCGGCGTGCGCGGTGGGCCCGCGGCAGAGCATCGCCACCGGTGCCGTCGACACCAGCGCAGCTGCCGAACCTTTGAGGACATCGCGGCGAGAGATCGGCATGTGTGAACGCTCCTTGCGCGGTGACCTTACGCTGCCCGGCCTAGCGGCGACGCCACAAAACCTCGCTGCCGGATTCATTCCGCGCCAGCACCCGGGCGATCACGAAAAGCAGATCCGACAGGCGATTCAGGTACTTCAGCGCATCGGGGGCGATCGACTCGACGCGTGCCAGCGACCAGCAGCGGCGCTCGGCGCGGCGACAGATGGCCCGGGCCATGTGACAGGCGGCGGCGGCCGGGCCGCCTCCGGGGAGGATGAAATCCTTGAGGGCGGGGAGCGGCTCGTTGAAGTCGTCGAGCTCGCGTTCCAGCCGTTCGACGTAGGCCGGCATGATCATGCGATGCCCGGGAATGCAGAGCTCGCCGCCGAGATCGAAAAGGTCATGCTGCACGTCGGTGAGACAGTGCCGCACGGCATCGGGAAGCGTGGGCACCGCGAGCACGAGCCCGATCGCGCTGTTGGTTTCGTCGACGCTGCCGTACGCCTCCACGCGCAAGCTTTCCTTCGACACGCGCGCTCCATCCCCCAATCCGGTGCTTCCATCGTCGCCCGTGCGGGTGTAGATCTTGCTCAGTCGGTTTCCCATGATGCCGTGCTCTTTCGCGAGAATTCGAAGTGCGACGGTAGCATAACGGCCGGACCGCAAAAAACGCCGCTTAGTCTCGGCCGAAACTGCCTAAAATTGCCGTCACCGTCCCAGGAGCACCGCGTCACCATGAATCCCTCTCCGGAACTGAAGGCAGCGCTCGATGCGGCGGAAGTGGCATCGGCGATCGCCTTGTCCCTTTACCGGCACAACCTGGAGGTGCGCCTCAAGGAGGATAAATCCCCGGTGACCGAGGCGGACGTGCGCTGTGAGATCGCGATACGGGAGGTTCTCGAATCCCGGTTCCCCTCGTACGGCTTTTACGGCGAGGAGACGGGGGCGAGGGATGCCGGCGCGGAGAATCTGTGGCTGGTGGATCCGATCGACGGCACCAAGGCGTTCGTTCGGGAATACCCCTTCTTCTCGACCCAGATCGCGCTGATGCGCGCGGGCGAGATCGTGCTGGGCGTATCGAGGGCGCCCGCGTACGGGGAGCTCGCCTGCGCGGAGCGCGGCGGCGGAGCCTATCTCGACGGCGAGCGCATATCCGTCAGCCGCACCGCCTCCCTCTCCGCCGCAGCGCTCTCGGCCGGCAATTTGAGATCGTTGGCATCCGGGCGCCAATGGCCGCGCTACGGGCGGCTGGTGGCCGCGGTCAATCGCATCCGCGGCTACGGCGATTTCCTGCACTACCATCTGCTCGCCGCGGGCAAGATCGATGCGGTGGTCGAGACGGACGTGAACATCCTCGACATCGCGGCCTGCGCCGCCATCGTGACCGAGGCGGGCGGACGCTTCAGCGAGCTCGACGGCTCGCCGCTCACGCTTGCCTCCCGAACGGTGCTCGCGAGCAACGGCTCCCTGCATCCGAAGGTGCTGCAGGCTCTCGACGAAGGCGCGCCCTTTCCCTGACCGCGGCGCCTATTTCAGCCAACGAATCTCGATCGCGGTCGCGGGGCCGATGACGACCTGGTCGAGGCTCGAGGGCTGTTCCCACGAGGCCGCGGAGAGCATGCGCCGGCCAGCCATCAACTCGGCGTATCTCTGCGGATAAAGCGGCGACTGACGTGGATCGCCATAACCTTCCGGGAAGCGCGGCGCGTCGCTGACCGGGTCGTATTTGTCGGTCGCCCCGAGGGTGTGCAGCAATTCGTGTGCGATCACCATGTCGTTCGCGCCGTCCATCGCTTCGGTGGCGAACGCGTTCACCACGCCGATGAGGCCCTTCTCGAGGCCGAGCGAGTGCGGAACGACGGGGGATATCGCCGGGTCGTGATACAGCACGAACATGCGGACATCCTCGGGATCGTTGCTGTGCCCGCCAACCCGCCATGCCCAAAACCGCAGTCGAAGACTCCAGAGCGCGGTGGCCGGCAGCGAGGCTCCCGGCGAGCGCGCCGGGGGCTGCTCGCGCAGCGCCGGCCGCAGCCGAGTTTTGATGGGCTCATCGAGGTCCAGGTGGTAGCGCCGGGCCTCGGCCGCGAAGAATCGATCGATGGCCACAAAGCGCGCCGATTCGAGATTCGCCACGTAGGAGCGGGTGACGGGGCTGTCGTCCGCCGCGATGGGATAGATGGCGACGTACAGCGGCTGACGCCACGCGACGCTGCGCATGCGATCCTCGCAGGTGGTCACGCTCACCAGCAGCAGCACCGCGAGAAGGATGGCGATGCGCACCGTCCGCCAGGGGGTGCGTTTGGCGGCCGGTGCGGGTGTCGTCCGGATCACGCGCGACCTCCGTGCGGGATCAATCGGCGGCTTCGACGCTGAGCTCCGCCACTTCGCCGTCCGCCGACACGTACGACACGGCCATCGGTTTGCAGCACACCGGGCAGTCCTCGATATAGGACTGTTCCTCGACGGACAGGTCGAGGGTGAGCTCGATCGTTTCCCAGCAATGCGGGCAGGTGGCCTGTTGTCCGCGCAGCAGATCCATGGGCGGCTAGGGCTGCAGTCGCTGGGCGTTCCACATCGGCACTCCTCCCCCGCCGGCGACGCGGGTCCAGCGCGCCCGCTCGTGGATGCGAAACTCACCCTCCACCCACAGTTCCGCCGCATCCACGTTCAGGCGATATCCTCCCCAATGAGGCGGGCGCGGCACCTGCGCCACGACCGTCTCGGGTTCGGGGGTGCCCGGACCGCCGTAGGGGATGCCGAAGCGGCGGGCCGCCGCGGCGACGTTCGCGCCGATGATGCCGCGGGACTCGACCGGCTCGCTCTGGCGGCTGGCCCATGCGCCGAGCCGGCTCTGCCAGGGGCGGGATTGAAAATAGGCGTCGCTGACGCTATCGGGCACGCGCTCCACATGCCCTTCGGCGCGCACCTGACGGTGATGGTGATCCCAGTGAAACACGACTGCGGCACGCGGGTTGGCCTTCAGATCGCGCCCCTTGTGGGACTCGTAGTTGGTGTAGAACACGATGTAGCCTTCGTCGGGAACGATTTCCTTGCAGAGCACCACCCGCGCGGACGGTTGGCCGTGACCGTTCACCGTGGCGAGTACCATGGCGTTGGGATTGGGCTGCGCTGCATCGGCCACCGCTTCCGCCAACCACCGGGCCGCGATTTCGAGCGGATTCGCAGGCAAGGGGTCGGGCAACGTTTCGGTCCATAAAGGCTTTATGCTTGTATTCATAAGCGAATGGTAGCCGTGGCCGGGTTCCTGCGATAGCGGGGGGCCACGGTGGACGCATCAACAGGGGATTGATCGCCAGATGAATTTGGACGAATTGCGATCCGAGCTGACCGCGCTCGATGCCGAGATCTTGACGTTGGCGGCCCGCCGGCAAGCGCTGAGCGAAGAGGTTGCGGCCGTCAAGCGCGCGACCGGTGTCGCCACGCGGGATTTCGCGCGCGAGCGGGAGGTCATCCTGCGCGGCCGCACGGCCGCCGAACGGTTGGGTCTCGACCCCGACCTGGCAGAATCGCTGTTGCGGCAGCTGATCCAATCCTCGCTCGCCACCCAGGAACAAGCGCGTGTTGCAGCGCAAGGCCAGGGGAGCGGCAAACGGGCGCTGGTGATCGGCGGGCGGGGCAAGATGGGCGCTTGGTTCTGCGATTTTCTCGCATCGCAGGGATTTCAGGTCACCATCGCCGATCCGCGGGGCGGGCTTCCGGGGTTCGACCAGCTCGCGGATTGGCGGGACCATCCGCTCGATTCCGATCTGATCGTGCTGGCGACGCCGCTGAGCGCGACCGCCGACATCCTCAAATTGCTGGCGAAACGCGCTCCACGGGGGCTGATTTTCGACCTGGGATCGCTGAAGACGCCGCTGCGGGCGGGGCTCGCCGCGCTGGTGAAGGCGGGCTGCCGGGTGACATCGCTCCATCCCATGTTCGGCCCGGACACCCAGTTGCTGTCCGGCAGGCACGTCATTTTCATCGATCTCGGCGATCAGGCGGCGTTGCAGGAAGCGCAGGCGCTGTTCGCACCCACCATGGCGGAGCGCGTGGTCATGGGATTGGACGAGCACGACCGGTTGATCGCGTACGTGCTGGGGCTTTCGCACGCGCTCAACATCGCCTTCTTCACCGCGCTCGCGGACTCGGGCGAGGCTGCGCCCCGCCTGGCGAGACTGTCGAGCACCACGTTCGATGCGCAGATGGAGGTCGCGAGCCGCGTGGCCGCCGAGAGCCCGGAGCTGTACTTCGAGATCCAAAGCCTGAACGAGTATGGCGAAGAGTCTCTCAGGGCGCTGCAGGAGGCGGTCGCGCGGCTGGTCACGGCGGTGCGATCCAAAGATGCGGACGCGTTCACTGCACTCATGCAACGGGGAAGGGCATATTTCGACGTACGCGCTCAAGCGCGGGGGGGCTGACTCCGGGGATGGCACGGGATGACAAGGGCGCCGAAGGGTGGATGACATCATTCAGGAAAACGAGACGCTCAAGAAGCGGCTGACGGAACTGACCGCCGAGGCGGCCAACAACGAGTCGATCCTGAAGCGCACCCAGGCGCGGGAGCTTTCATTGTTGCGGGCGGACGGCCTGCCGCAGCTGCTGCGCGCGATGGTGGACGGTCTCAAGGAGTCCTATTCGCTCGACGCGGTGAGCGTCGTGCTCCTGGACCCCCAGCACGAAATCCGCCATCTGCTCGTGGCGGGCGGCGACCGGCCGGAGGAGTTCAAGCAGATCTTTTTCGTCGATTCCCTGATCAGTCTCGCGCCGCAGCTCGCAGTGCTGCACAGGCCCTGGCTCGGCCCGTTCGTCGGGGCGGACCATCATCTCCTGTTCCCCGGCAACCCCCAGTTGAAAAGCGCCGCACTGGTGCCGCTGCCCCGCAAGGATCTGTGCACCGGAGCGCTGTGCTTCGGCAGCCGCGACTCCACCCGGTTCACTCGCCACCACGGCACCGATTTCCTGTCGCACCTGGGCGCCGTCGCCGCCGTCTGCATCGAGAACGCGGTGAACAGAACCCGTCTGCTGCGCGCGGGCATCACGGATTTCCTGACCGGGTGGCACAACCGCCGCTACCTGCAGCAACGCCTGAAGGAGGAGCTGGCGCGCACCCAGCGGCGCGCGGGAAGCATCGCGTGCCTGATGATGGACATCGATCACTTCAAGGGGATCAACGACGGCTACGGGCACCTGGCGGGCGACATCGCGCTCAAGGAGGTCGCCCAGCGGGTCGAGTCGCAGATCCGAAGCATGGATACCGCGGCGCGTTTCGGCGGCGACGAACTCGCCATCCTGCTGCCCGACACCGGTGCCGCGGAGGCCGCGAAGCTCGCCGAGCGCATCCGCGAATGCATCGCGGCGCAGCCGGTCGCGCTCACCGGCGAGATCGAGCGCAACTTGACCGTGTCGGTGGGCGTCGCGGCGCTCTCGCCCGGGAGGCACGAGACGGACCTGAAAGCGGTGGCGGACCGGCTCATCGCCGATGCCGATGCCGCACTCTACCGTGCCAAGGCGTTGGGCCGAAACCGTGTGCAAGTCGGAGCCGGCTGAGGGCACAATGGGGCATGCCCGATACGCACGCCAATGACTACATCGACCGGCACGGCTTCCGCGCCAACGTCGGCATCGTATTGACCCGCGGCAATGGGGAGCTCTTTCTCGGCGGCCGCGTGGGCGGCCGCGGCTGGCAGTTTCCCCAGGGCGGCGTCAACCGCGGCGAGCGCGTGGAAGATGCGCTGTTTCGCGAGCTGACCGAGGAGATCGGACTCGGCGCCGGGGACGTCGAGGTGCTCGGTTCGACCCGCGGGTGGCTTCGCTACCGCCTTCCCCGGCAATACGTGCGCGATCGCTGCATCGGCCAGAAGCAGCGGTGGTTTCTCCTCAAGCTCGCCGCCGACGAGGCCAAATTTCGCTTCGACACGACGGATCAGCCGGAATTCGACCGCTGGCGGTGGGTGGATTTCTGGACGCCGGTGCGCGAGGTGGTCTACTTCAAGCGCCGCGTGTACGCACGGGCGCTGCACGACCTCGGCAAGCTGATGTTCGCCGACGGCCTGCCGCCCTATCCGGAATGGTGGGCGGGGCTCAACATCCCGGCCGCGAAAGTCCCGGCGGCGAAAGTCCAGGCCGCGAAAGCCGGGGCGGTTTGACCCCTCGCCGCCGCGATGTTCATGGCTTGACGACCGCCAGTATGACGATGGCGATCAACAGGAGCGAGGGAATCTCGTTGAACATGCGGTACCACCGGGAGGTGCGCACGTTGCGGTCCTGCGCGAACGCCCGGGTGAACTTGTAGCAGTACAGATGGTAGATGATGAGCAGACCCACCAGCATCAGCTTGAAATGCAACCAGCCCATCGCGAGATACACGGGAGCCGCGGCCAGCATGGCGAGGCCGAACGCCACCGTCGCGCATGCCCCGATCGTCATGATCGCGAACAGGCGCCGCTCCATCACCTTGAACCGCTCCACGCCGACCGCATCGCGGGCGTCGGCGTGATACACGAAGAGGCGCGGCAGGTAGAACAGGCCGGCGAACCAGGTTACCAGCGCGATCACATGAAAAGCCTTCAACCACAACAACACCGGTCGCTCTCCGCGCACAAAGGCGGATCATAGCGTGGCGGACCTGTTCGGCAAACTCGTGGTGCGGACGGCCCCCAGGAGGCGCGCCTGGCTGCTGACGGGTCTCGTGCTCGCCTTGCTGCTGGTGGTGTACGCCATATTCGAGGCCGGCCGCTATGAGGCGGGTTTCCGGGTGATCGATTCGGTGCGCGGCGCATTGGCGGCGAGCTCGCACATCCGCGCGCTCGAGGCGGAGAACTCGCGCCTGCGCACGCAGCTCGAGGCCGCGGACGTGGCGCGTCGCGTGGATCAGGAGGGGTACAGGCAGGTTCAGCGCAGCCTCGGCGACATGCAGAGCCAGATCGCGCGGTTGAACCAGGATTTGTCCTTCTATCGGGGGCTGGTGCAGCCCGATTCCCTGGTTCACGTGAAGGTGCAGCAGATGCAGATCGTGCCGGAGCCCGCCGAGGGCCAATTCCGCCTGAAGTTCGTTCTCATGCAGACCGGCAAACCGGACAAGGAGGTGTCCGGCAGCTCGTCCATCGTGATAGACGGCCTTAAGGACGGCCGGCCGCAAAGCCTCAAGTTCGCGGAGATCTCGCCCAACCGGCGGGAGGGCCTGGCATACTCCTTCCGCTATTTCGAGGACTTCGACGAGCTGGTCCGCCTGCCGAAGGCGTTCGTGCCGACCCGGATCGGGATCGAGATCCACAGCGGCAAGGATCAGAGTCGCGGATTCCGGCAGGCATTCGCCTGGAAGGCTCAGGGAATGTCGGTCGAGATGGAATCGAACGGCGGCTCCACCCCCAAGGAAAGCGCGGATGTTCAAACGGAAACCGAATAACAACGCGACGGTCGACACGCTGATCGGGGCGAAAACCCGGATCCACGGGGACGTCGAATTCGCGGGTGGCTTGCATGTCGACGGCCACATCAACGGCAACGTCAGCTGCGACGGCGCCGCGGATGCCTTCCTGTCCGTGAGCGAGCAGGGCTGCATCGAAGGGTCGGTGTTCGCGCCGAACGTGCTGCTCAACGGCACCGTCAAGGGCAATATCGATGCCGCCGACCGCGTCGAGCTCGGCGCCAGGGCGAAAGTGCTCGGCAACGTGTCCTACACGGTGATTGAAACGGCCGTGGGCGCCCAAATCAATGGGAAATTGATCCACCGGGCCGCCGCTCCCCCCGTCAAGGACCCTGGAATGGCCGAAGACGAACCGGGCCCGCAAAGTTGACGCGTTTGCTTTGATTGACGCAGGGTGCCGAGTAAACTATCCCCATGAGTACCACTTCCGATTCCGCCGCCACCGGGGCCGCCCCGCCTCCCCCGCCCGATGTCCTGGTCTTCACGGACGCGGCCGCCGGCAAGGTGGGAGAATTGATCCGCGAGGAAGCCAACCCGAACTTGAAGCTCCGGGTGTTCGTATCCGGCGGCGGATGTTCGGGGTTCCAGTATGGATTCACCTTCGACGAGAAGATGGAAGAGGGCGATTTCTGCGTCGAGAAACAGGGCGTGCAGCTCCTCATAGACCCGATGAGCGCGCAATATCTGATGGGCGCGGAAATCGACTACAAGGAGGATCTGCAGGGCGCGCAGTTCGTCATCCGCAATCCGAACGCCAAGACGACCTGCGGGTGCGGGTCTTCGTTCTCGGCATAACGAACACCGCCCGAGACGACAGCTAGATGAGCGGGGGTCGTGTCGTTCCCGACGTCCTTGCCGCGGTCGATCTGGGCTCCAACAGCTTTCACATGGTGGTCGCGCGCTACTCGCACGGCCAACTGGTCATCCTGGACCGGCTGCGCGAGATGGTGCGCCTGGCCGCCGGCCTTAACGACAGCGGCCGCCTGGACGATGCGGCCACGGAGCGGGCGCTGCGCTGTCTCGAGCGCTTCGGTCAGCGCCTGCGGGCCATGCGGGCGGACAGCGTGCGCGTGGTCGGGACCAGCGCGCTGCGCCGTGCGAAGCGCAAGCGCTGGTTCCTCGAGCGTGCGCGTGCGGCCCTTGGGCACCCGGTCGAGATCATCTCCGGGCTGGAGGAGGCGCGGCTGATCTACTCGGGCGTCGCGCATACGAGCCCGATGAGCCCCGACAAGCGCCTGGTGATCGACATCGGCGGCGGCTCCACCGAAGTCGTCATCGGCGAGGGCTTCAATCCGCTGCTGCTCGAGAGCCTGTCGGTGGGGTGCGTGGGGTTGACCACGAGCTTCTTCGACGACGGCCGCATCTCCGAGAAGCGTTTCGAGCGCGCCCGGACCGCGGTCCGGCTGGAACTCGAGCCGATTTCCGAGGCCTACCGCAAGCTCGGCTGGCTGCAGGCCTTCGGCAGCTCGGGCACGGTGCGGGTGATCGGCGACGTGGTGCGCCGGTTGAACCCCGATTCCCCCCGCATCACCCTCGACCATCTGCGAACGCTGTCCGAGCGTGTGATCGCGGCAGGGCACGTCGATGACCTCGATCTGGAGGACATCGATGCTGCGCGCGCGCCGGTGTTTCCGGCGGGTCTCGCGATACTCCTGGAGATCGTCGAGAATTTCGGCGTCGACCGTGTCCGCGTGGCGGAAGGGGCGATGCGCGAAGGACTGCTATACGACCTGATGGGCCGTTTCACCGACGAGGATGCCCGCGTGCGCAGCGTCCGCGCGATGGAGCAGCGCTACCACGTCGACTCGCTGCAGGCCGACCGTGTCGAGGCCACCGCGGTCAATCTCCTGCAGCAGGCGGAGTCGGAGTGGGGACTCGAGGACCCGCTGGCCGAGTCGATGCTGCGCTGGGCCGCGCGGCTGCACGAGAGCGGGCTCGACATCGCCCACTCCAAATATCACAGACACAGCGCCTATCTGCTCGAGCACGCCGACATGCCGGGGTTCCCGCGCGAGGAGCAGCTGCTGCTCGCCGGCCTGGTGGGCGGCCACCGGCGGCAGCTGTCTTTCGAGGCGCTCGAGGATCTGGTGCCGCCGTGGCACCGGCACGCGGAATTTCTCACCGTCCTGCTGCGTCTGTCGGTGCTCCTGCATCGCGGCCGCAGTCCGCAGCCGCTGCCGGAGGTCCGCCTGCAGGTCAAGGGACGCAATTTGAGCCTGGAATTGCCGCAGGGCTGGATCAAGGAGCACCCGCTCACGCTCGAGGATCTCGAGCAGGAGCGGGCGTACCTCAAGGATGCGGGCTTTCGCCTGAACTTGAATCGCGCCTCGACCGATGCCGCGCTGAAGGCGCAATGACCGCTCGCGGCCGGTTCGGGCGCCACGGCCTGGGCGGCGGGTCGGGGCCTGGGCGGCGCGTTACGGCTCGATGAGCGCGACGCGCTCGTCGTACATGCTCAACAGGCGCGCCTGCGCCGAGTTGCGCCCCGCTCCGCCTGCCCGGGCGTACTCCCCGTTGGAAGACATCACCCACGCCTGACAGTCGTCGGCTAGGTACAGATCCAGGTCATCGCCGACACGCGCCTTGAGCTCGGGCTGCTCCACCGGGAAGGCCACCTCGATCCGGCGAAAGAGATTGCGGTCCATCCAGTCGGCGCTGCCGCAATACACCTCCCTGTCGCCGTCGTTCTCGAACAGATAGACGCGGGAATGCTCGAGGAAGCGGCCCACGATGGAGCGGACCCGGATCCGATCCGAAACACCCGGGACGCCCGGCCTCAGGCAGCACAATCCGCGCACGATGAGATCGATCTCCACGCCGGCGCGCGAGGCGCGGTACAGGGATTGAATGATGATCGGCTCGGTGAGCGCATTGAGCTTGGCGACGATGCGCGCGGGCCTGCCGGACCGGGCGTGCTCCGCCTCGCGCTCGATCTTGGCGGTGAGGGTCTGGTGCAGAGTGAAGGGGGCATGCAGGAGCTTGCGCAGACGCGGCACCCGGGTGAGCCCGGTGAGCTGCAGGAAGATCTCGTGGATGTCCTCGCCGATCGCCTCGTCCGCGGTCATCAATGCGTAGTCCGTGTACAGGCGGGCGGTCTTGGCGTGGTAGTTGCCGGTGCCCATATGGCAATAGCGCCTGAGGCCCTTCTCCTCGCGGCGTACCACCATGACCAGCTTCGCGTGCGTCTTGAATCCGAAGACCCCGTACATCACGTGCGCTCCGGCTTCCTGCAGCTTGTTCGCGAGCTCGATGTTCGCCTCCTCGTCGAAGCGGGCCCGCAGCTCGATGATGACGGTCACGTCCTTGCCGGCCTGGGCGGCTTCGATCAGCGCGCCCACGATGGTCGAGTCGGTACCCGCCCGATACAGGGTCTGCTTGATGGCGAGCACCTGAGGGTCGCTCGAGGCATGCCTGATGAAATCGGTGACCGGCCCGAAGCCCTGAAATGGATGATGCAGCAGCACGTCGCCGGCGCGCAGCGTCGCGAAGATGTCGCCGCCGATCTTCAGCCGCTCCGGAACGCTCGGGGTGAAAGCCGCGTATTTGAGCTCGGCGCGATCGACGAGGTCGTAGAGCGCCATCAGGCGGTTGAGGTTTACGGGACCCGAAACCTTGTACAGGTCGTCCGTGCCCAGCGCGAATTGCTCGAGCAGGTACTTCAGGATCTCCTCGGGGCAGTCATGCGGGGTCTCGAGCCGGACGGCGTCGCCGTAGCGGCGCGAGGCGAGCTCGCCCTGCACGGCACGCAGAAGATCGTCGACCTCCTCCTGCTCGACGAACAGATCGCTGTTGCGCGTCACGCGGAACTGATAGCAGCCGCGCACATGCATTCCGGCGAACAACTTGGAGACGAATGCCTCGACGATGGTGCCCAGGAACACGAAATGCCGGCTTCCCAGCTCGTCGGGCAGGCGGATGAGTCGCGGCAGGGATCGGGGCGCCTGTACCACCGCCAGTCCGGAATTGCGGCCGAAGCCGTCCTCGCCTTCGACCACGATGGCGAAGTTCAGGCTCTTGTTGAGGACCTTGGGGAACGGGCGCGCCGGATCGAGCGCGAGCGGGCTCAGCACCGGCTCGACTTCCCGCTGGAAGTAATCCTGCAGCCACGCCGCCTGGGCTTCGGTCCAGCTTTCGGGCGAAACGAACACCACTCCGTTCTTGGCCAGCTCCGGCAGGAGCACATCGTTCAGGAGCTGATATTGCTCCTCGACCAGATGGACGGCGCGCAGGCGAATCGCCTTCAACTGGTCGGGGACGGACAGCCCGTCCGGACCGCCTTGCAGCGCGCCCGCCTCCAGCAGCTCCTTCAAGCCGGCCACCCGGATCTCGAAGAATTCGTCGAGGTTGGAGCAGGAGATGCAGAGGAATTTGACCCGCTCCAGCAAGGGAATGCGGCCGTCCTTGGCCTGCTCCAGCACGCGTTGGTTGAATTCCAGGAACGACAGTTCCCGGTTGATGAAGAGCTGCGGTGTTTGCAGATCCGTGTCGTTCATGTGGACGAGTTTGAAGCCTCTGCCATGTGGTTGGGTGAAAAGAGAGTGCCGGCGATGCGGCCATGCTAGCGCGGATAGATGCCGCCCAGAATGCGCGGGCCGCGCGCGCCGGTGACGCTCGGGGCGCTGGACGGCAGCCCCTCGAGGGTGCGGCGTGCGAACCAGGCGAATGCAATCGCCTCGACATAATCCGGATCGAGCCCGAGCGCCGCGGTGGTCGCCACCCGGGACGGCGCGAGCTGCCCCGCGAGGGCCGCCAGCAGCGCCGAATTGTGCGCACCGCCGCCGCAGGCATAGAGCGCGGCGCCGGGCGCGTGTCGGCGCACCGCATCGACGACGGTGGCAGCCGTGTATTCGAGGAGCGTCGCCTGCACGTCCTGCGCCCGGCGCTCGTCGCCACCGAGCCTCTCGTCCAGCCAGGACATGTTGAAGAGCTCGCGCCCGGTGCTCTTGGGCGGCGCCAGCGCGAGGTACGGCTCGGCAAGCAGCCGGTTCAGCAACGCGGCATCGCAGCGGCCGGTTCTGCTCCAGGCGCCGTGCTCGTCGTAGGCTTCGCCGCGATGGCGCAGGATCCAGGCATCGAGCAGCCGGTTTGCGGGGCCGGTGTCGAAGCCCAACACCTCCCGGCCGCGCGCGAGCACCGTGATATTGGCGATGCCGCCGAGATTCAATATCACGCGGTCCTCGGCGGCGCTGCGGAATACCTGATCGTGGAACACCGGCAGGAGCGGCGCGCCCTGTCCGCCGGCCGCCACGTCACGGCGGCGAAAATCGCCCACCACGGTAATTCCGGTCAGCTCGGCCAGGGTGTTCGGATCGCCGATCTGCCACGTAAAGGGCCAGGGCAGATCCGGGCGGTGGCGCAGGGTCTGCCCGTGGCTCCCGACGGCGGCCACATCGGAGGGCTGAACGCCGGCCCGCTCGAGCAGTTCGAGGGTGCAATGGGAGAATTCGCGCGCTACCGCCACGTCGATCTGACCGATCTCATCGAGCGAGGCCCGCTCGGGGGACTCGATGACGGCGGTGATTCTCGCCTTGAGCCGCGCATCGAGGGGCGTGGCGCTCGCCGCCACCAGCGACAGGGGCGATTCGCCGAAGTCCACCAGTACCGCATCGATCGCGTCCATGCTGGTGCCCGAGATCAGTCCGATATACAGATCCATGGGCGGGCGGGGGTCGACACCACCTCGCTAGTTGACGGCGCTTCGCGGTTCGCCCACGTATTGGGCCATCCCGGCGACCGAGAAGCCGGGAGGCAACGCGGACCCGAACGCCTTGTTGCTCGCCGCGGAGACCGGCGGCGAGTCGATTCGCGGGGCGCCCGTGCGCAGCGCCGCGGCGGCGCCGGCATCCGACGGCGCGGAACGCGCGACCATCGCAGGACCACCCTGCGCGGAGGTGAGCGCGGCGAGGTAGCCGGCGGTCTGCGCCCGGAATCTGCCCAAGGCCCCGGCGGTGAGCGGATCCGCGCCGGGGAGCTTGACCGTCTGCGGGTCCATGTGCACCCCTTTCATCAGATATTCGTAATGCAGGTGCGGGCCCGTCGCGAGGCCGGTCATGCCCACATAGCCGATGATCGTGCCCTGTTGTACGTGCGAGCCCACGTGGATGCCGCGCGCGAAGCGCGACAAATGTCCGTAAAGCGTCGAAATGTCGTTGCTATGGGACAGCACGATGGCGTTGCCGTAGCCTCCGCGCACGCCCTCGAAGCTCACGCGGCCGTCTCCGGCTGCGTGCACCGGAGTGCCGATGGGCGCCGCGTAGTCGGTCCCCATGTGCCCACGGATGAGATTCAGGATCGGATGCAGCCGGTGCGGGTTGAACACCGAGCTTACGCGGGTGAATTCGACCGGCGCGCGCAGGAACGCCTTGCGCATCGGCTTTCCGTCGGGGGTGTAGTAGCCGACCGCGCCCGATTCAGACATACGTCGTCAGGCTAACCACACATAA
>CAVTNZ010000078.1:0-44358 GCA_963736185.1 uncultured Gammaproteobacteria bacterium
GCCGGTGTCGACGAAGCCGTCCTCGCCCGACAGCGGGGCCGGACCGGAGCCCAGATAGCGCGCGGCCGTGCGGTGCGAGCGGATGCGCAGCGTGCCGTCCTCGACCTTCATCTGGATGCCGTCGCGCGCCGCCCCGAGGTACTCGGCTGGGAAGCCCGCCTGCCCGTCGGTCACGTCGAACGCGACTCCGGCCTCGGTGGAGGCGAAGGCGTGTGCGATCCGGGCGTTCGGATAGGTCGCGCGCAGCTGATCGAGGAGACCCTGATCGGCCACCTCGCCCGACAGGCGCACGTACTCGGGCTTGAGCAGCTGCGCCGCGCCGCTCATCAGCGCACGGCGCCAGTGCGAGGGCGTGCCGGAAATATGCGTGACGCCCGAGGCGCCCGCGCGGGCGAGAAACTCCGCGGTCGGCTCGCCCGCGCTCGACAGCACCAGCGGCACCCCGCCGAGCACCGCGCGCAGGTAGATTTGCAGCCCGCCGTAGCGGCGGATGTCGTAGAAGGTGCTCCACACCAGGCCGGGCACCGGCGTCTGGCGCGGCAGCGCGCCCGCCAGGCTCGAGAGGGTGTGCGCCACGAGCTTGGGCGTGCCGGTGGTGCCGGAGGTGAGCAGGATCCATTCCGTGACCTGCGTCGGCTGCCGGTCGATCTCGCCGGGGACGGGCGCGGGATCGAGCTCGGTGAGCCGCACGCCCGTGCCGGCGATCGTTGCCACTTCGGCCAGCGTCTCGGGGCTGAGCTCGGGCGTGGCGAGCACCAGCCGGCGCGCGATGCCGTCGAGCTCGAGCAGCGCGATGGCCGTGCCCAGCTGCTCGCGCAGGTTGAGCAGGATCGAGCGCCCGCGCAGCGACTCGAGCCGGCCGCCGAGACAGGAGGCGCGCTCGAAACGGGACAGCTCCAGCGACACACCCGGGGCATGAAATGCGCCGCGGCCGTTCGCTCCTCGAGCCGCCACCGTTTCCCACAGGGATGTCATGATGTTAGCTTAGCGACTCCCAGGTGTGGGTGGCAAAGGAATCCGGCCGCATTGCCGATCAATTCGCAGTTCACGCGGCCGCTCATCGACGCCGCGCCGAATCCGGCGACGCTCTCGACCGTGCTCGCGGAGCTGTTTGCGCCCGGGGTCGCCGCGGCGCAGCTGCGCCAGCCGGGGGATCTCTCGCTGCTCGATCCCGAGGAGGCGGTGAGCGTCGCGAAGGCGGTGCCGAAGCGCGTGGGCGAGTTCGCCGCCGGCCGGCTCTGCGCGCGCCGCGCGCTCGCGACCTTCGGCATCACCGGCTTTGCGCTGAAAATGGCGCCCGACCGCTCGCCCGTCTGGCCCGCCTCGATGGTGGGCAGCATCACCCACACGCGCGGGTTCGGCGCCGCGGTGGTGGGCGAGCGGCGCCTGTTCCGCTCGCTCGGGCTCGACGTGGAGGCGGCGGGCGGCGTGAAACGCGAGCTCTGGCGGCATATCTGCGTGCCCGCCGAGGTGGCCTGGCTCGAATCGCTTTCCGACGCGGACCGCGACTGCGCCGCGACCCTGGTGTTCTGCGCCAAGGAGGCGTTCTACAAGTGCCAGTATCCGGTCACCGGCGAGCGGATGGGCTTCGCGGATCTCTGCGTGACCGTGCCGGGCTGCGGGGCGGGGCGGTGGGATGGCGCTGTCGCGGCGCTCGTCGCGACGCCGACGCGGCCGCTCGCGATCGCCGCGGGGCGGGCGCCCCGTTTCGAGGGTTCTTATCGGCTGCACGAGGGGTACCTCTTCGCGGGCTTTCAGCTGCCCGCGGCGGCGTCCCTCATCTCGCCCACAGGATCAGAACCCACACGCTGAGCAGCAGCAGCAGGCTCAGCAGCACCGCCGCGGATCCCATGTCCTTCGCCATGGCGGCGAGCCGGTCGTGCGCGAGCCCGCCGCGATCCACGATCGCCTCGAGCGCGCTGTTGAGCAGCTCCACGATCAATACCAACAGGATGGGCGCGATGAGCGCGGCGCGCTCCAGGCCGCTGCGCCCGAAATGAAGCGCCACGGGAACGAGCACGGCGGCGAGCGCGAGCTCCTCGCGAAACGCCCGCTCCTCGATCCACGCCGACTTCAGTCCCTGCCAGGAGTATCCACAGGCCCGCCATATCCGGCGAAAGTCCTGCTGTTTGTTGCGCTCGATCGTCAGTACGCCTTGTCGTCCCGGAATATCTTCACCACCGTGAGCAGGATGATCTTGATATCCAGCATCGGTGTCCAGCGGCGCAGGTAATCGAGGTCGTAGTTGACGCGCGCCTCCATCTCCTCGAGCTGCGAGGTTTCGCCGCGGCAGCCGTTGACCTGCGCGAGCCCCGTGATTCCGGGCAGCACCTTGTGGCGGACCATGTAGCCCTTGATGAGCTTTCGGTATTCCTCGTTGTGGGCCACCGCATGCGGGCGGGGTCCGACCAGGCTCATGCGGCCCTGAAGCACGTTGATGAGCTGCGGCAGCTCGTCGAGCGAGGAGCGGCGCAGGATGCCCCCGATGCGCGTGATGCGATTGTCGGTCTTGGAGGCCTGGCGGATCTGCGCGCCGTCCTCGGTCACCGTCATGGTGCGGAACTTGTAGACCGCGATCTCGCGGCCGTCGAGACCGTAGCGGCGCTGCTTGAAGATCACCGGTCCGGGGGAGCTCATCTTCACCGCCACGGCGACCAGGGCGAGGAGCGGCAGCAGCAAGAGCAGGATCCCCACCGACAGGACGATGTCGGTGAGGCGCTTGGTCACGCCGCGGTAGCCGTAGAACGGGGTCTCGCACATCGCGACCACGGGGATGCCCTGGATCTCGCCCGAGCGCGCCTGGATGAGATCGAACACGAAGATGTCCGGCACGTAATAGATCGAGGCGGTGGTGTCGCGCAGATCGTCGAGCAGGTTCATCACGCGCTTCACGTGGCGGATCGGCAGCGCGATGAAGATCACGTCGGTGCGGTGTTGCTTCACGTAGGCGCCCAGATCGGCCAGCGGTCCGATGAGCTTCGCGTCCGATTCCATGCCGAGCCGGTCGGTGCTGCGATCGTCGAAGAAGCCCGCGACCTCGAGGCGCGTGCCGGGGTTCTTCTTCAGGCGCCGGGCGAGCTCGAGGCTCGAGCTGTTGTAGCCCGCGATGATGGCGATGCGCGCCTCGAAGGCGTTCATCAGGAAGCGGCGCATGAATTCCTGCATGGCGAGCGTCGCCACGATCAGCACCACGGGGGTCGACACCGCCCAGGTGAGGAACACCCGGCGCGGATAGGACTGGAGCGGGGACTTGGTCACGTAGGCGATGCCGAGCAGCACCGCCAGGATCAGAAACCAGCGGAACAGCACGTCGACCACCGCCGACACGCGCGGCGAGGTCAATTGCGCGGTGACCTCGCGCGGCGGCTGGATCAGCACCAGGCACACCACCGCGACCACCACGATCCCGGAGGAGCGCGGGTCGAACTGGCTGCCGAAGGCGATGATCGTCGCATACAGCGCCGCGACCGCGACCAGCGCGGGCAGCACCGCCTGGGCGCCCGTCAGCAGGGCGATCAGGAGGCTTTGTCTGAATTGGACCGGCTGGGTCATCTGGCATCCGTCGAGGCGCGGCGCGCGCTCCTGGAGGCCTGCGAGCGTAGCGGAACTGCGACAAAATTATGGCTCATTATCCGTCAATTCCTGCCGTACTGCGCGAACCGGATCCACAATTGTTAAATCGTCTGACTGCGATGGTATTCTAGTGTTGCATGGCAAAGGTTCCATTACTCGATCTTAAGGCTCAGTACGCGCAGATTCGCGCCGAAGTGCTCCCCGTCATCGAAAGCGTGTGCGAGAGCCAACACTTCATCCTGGGCGAGCACGTGCGCGCGTTCGAGGCCGAGGTGGCGCGTTACTGCGGTGCGTCCGAGGGCGTCGGCGTCTCCTCGGGCACCGATGCGCTGCTCTTGGCGCTGATGGCCTTCGGCATCGGCGCGGGCGATGAGGTGATCACCTCGCCGTTCACGTTCTTCGCCACGGCCGGCACCATCGCGCGCACCGGCGCGCGGCCGGTGTTCTGCGACATCGATCCGGGGAACTTCAATCTGTCCGCCGCGGCGGTCGAGTCGTTCATCGAGCGCCAGTGCCGTCTCGAACAGGGCGTGCTCGTCAACCGCTGGACCGGCGGGCGCATCCGCGCGCTCATGCCCGTGCACCTGTACGGTCAATGCGCGGACATGAATCCGCTGGTCCGGATCGCCCGCCAGCACGGCCTGCGCATCATCGAGGATGCCGCACAGGCCATCGGCACCGAGTACTCGGACGGGGCCCGCGCCGGCTCGATCGGCGACATCGGCTGCTTCTCGTTTTTCCCGAGCAAGAATCTCGGCGCGTTCGGCGATGCGGGGTTGTGCACCACCCGCGATCCGGAGCTCGCCGAGCACCTGCGGGTGCTGCGGGTGCATGGCGGCAAGCCGAAGTATTTCCACGCGTTCATCGGCGGCAATTTCCGCATCGACGAGCTGCAGGCGGCCATCCTGCGGGTGAAGCTCAAGCACCTCGATGCCTGGACCGCGGCGCGCCAGCGAAACGCCGCCTACTACACCGCGGCGTTCGAGCGGGCGGGGCTCGCCCCGCACATCGTCACGCCGCGCGCGCCGGCGGCCGGCCGCCACATCTTCAATCAGTACGCGATCCGCGCCGAGCGCCGCGACGAGCTGCGCGCCGCGCTCACCGGGCGCGAGATCGGCACCGAGATCTACTATCCGGTGCCGCTGCATCTGCAGCAGTGTTTCGCGCATCTCGGCTATCAGCGCGGCGATTTTCCCGAGTCCGAGCGGGCCGCCGACGAGACGCTCGCGCTGCCGGTCTACCCGGAGCTCGCCGAGGCGCAGCTCGCGCAGGTGGTCGCCGCCATCGCCGAGTTCTACGGCTGAGGCTTGCGCGCGCCCGCTAGCTCTTCTTGAAGTCGTCCGGCTGCAGCTGATGGCGCGATAGCAGCTTGTAGAAGTCCGTGCGGTTGCGTTTCGCGAGGCGCGCGGCCTGGCTCACGTTGCCGGTGGTGATCTGCAGGATCTGCGAGAGGTAGTTGCGCGTGAACTCATCGCGCGCCTCGTCGAACGAGGGCAGGCGCGTCGGGTTGCCGCCGAGCGATTGCTGGACGAGCTCGGCGGTGATGATGGCGCCGTGCGACAGCGCGACGTTCTGGCGCACCACGTTGTAGAGCTGGCGCACGTTCCCCGGCCACTCCGCCGTGGCGAGCAGCTCGACGGCTTCCGGGGCGTAGATCTTGCGCTGGCCGGTCTCCTTGGCGATCTGTTCGAGGAAATGCGCGACCAACAGCGGGATGTCCTCGCGCCGCCGGCCGAGCGACGGCACCTCGATGTGCACCACGTTCAGGCGGTAGTACAGATCCTCGCGGAACTGGCCGCCCGTCATCAATTGATGCAGGTCGCGGTGGGTGGAGGAGATCACCCGCACGTTGATCGCGACCGGCTCGGGACTGCCGACCGGCCGTATGGTGTTCTCCTGCAGCACCCGCAGGAGCTTCACCTGCAGGCGCATGGGCATGTCGCCCACCTCGTCGAGCAGCAGCGTGCCGCCCTCGGCGGTCTCGAACACCCCTTTTTGCGAGCGCGTCGCGCCCGGAACCGCGCCTTTCTCGTGCCCGAAGAGCTCGGACTCGAGCAAATTCTCCGCCATGGCGCTGCAGTTGACGCAGGCGAACGGCTTGTTGCGGCGCGGGCTGGCCTCGTGGATGGCGCGCGCGAGGATCTCCTTGCCGGTGCCGCTCTCGCCGGTGATCAGCACCCGCGCGTCGGTGCCCGCGACCATGTTGGCCTGCGCGAGCTTGTCCTCCATCAGCTGGTTGCGGGTGATGATGTTGGCGCGCCAGTCCTCGGCGACGTGCGCGAAGCCGGAGACCTTGAGCGCCTTTTGCACGTTGTCGAGCAGATCCTGCTTGTCCACCGGCTTGGTGAGGAAGCCGAAGGCGCCGCTCTGCGTGGCATGCACGGCGTCGGGAATCGTGCCGTGGGCGGTGAGGATGATGACCTTGAGCCCCGGCCAGCGGCTCTGCAGCTCCTTGAGCAGGCCGATCCCGTCCATCTGGTCCATGCGCAGGTCCGTGATCACGAGATCGGGCCGGAATCGGGCGCAGGCGGCGAGCGCGGCCGCGGCGCTCTCGACCGCCTCCACCTCGTAATTTTCGGCCCGCAGCCGGATGGTCAACAGGCGCAGCAGCCCCGGGTCGTCGTCGACCACCAGAATCCTCGCCTTGCGCTTCTGCGTGGAGGAATTGTCGCGCGAGGCGGGTTGCAGCCCGAACGACAGGGGGGTGGTGGAGGCTATCGAATAAGCGTTCACTGGCGTCTCTCCGGTGGCATCATCGCGGCTCATCAGGGCGTGTGAGGCGGCTCGCTCGTCCCGCGATCGTTAATCGACCGCTCGATATGCGTCACCGCGTCGAGCTTCGCGTGGGCCTCGTCCAGCGCCTTGCGCAGACGGGCGTTTTCATCCGATTCGGCCTGCAGCCGACGGCTCATCGACTGCAGCTTGTCCTTGGAATCGTGCAGCGCCTCGTCCCGCAGCCGTTGATTCTCGGCCTGCAAAACCAGCCGCTGGTCGACTTCTTGAAGCTCCACCAGGGCCAATAGGCGCTCGTCCGGGAGCAGAGTTTCAGGCCTGGCGAGCAGTTCCGACAACTGTCGCTGGGCGGCGACGGGATCGGAGCCGCTATGACCGGGCATGGCCAGGGCGAGGGCGTAACGGAGCCGGTTGCTGGTGGTCGGCGAGAGCGAGGCCGACTCCTTCGCGGACTGGAACAGCTCGGCCTGCCGCGCCGGATCGCCCTTGGGGAGCGCGCTCATCAGGTCGAGGAGCGGGGTGACCGGACCCGACTCGGGCTTGTGGTCGGGCTCCGAGGGCGGGGGGGCCTTGGCGCCCGGCGAGCCGCCCATGGCCGCGCAGCCGCACAGCGCGCAGAGGGTCAGGAGGGAGAGGGCGCAGCGCCTCAGCTTAAGCCGCATGGGCCTTTTCACGTTGGACGGGCGCCGCGTGGCGCAGGGGGAGACGTACCCGGAAATGCGCGCCGCCGGCCGGCGCCTCGAGGATTTCGATGCTGCCGCCATGCGCGTTGACGAACTCGGTCACCACCGAAAGGCCGATCCCGGTGCCCTTCACGTGGCCGCCCTGGGGGGTCTTCCCCTGGTAGAACGCCTCGAAAATGCGGTTTCGCTCGTCGGGCGGAATGCCCGGACCGGAATCCATCACGTCGAGCACCAGCTGCTCGCGCTCGGCCCGGGCGTGGATCGAGATCGTGCCGCCGCGCGGGGTGAACTTGATCGCGTTCGACAGCAGATTGTCGAGGATGAGGCGTATCTTCCCGCGGTCGGCGAGCGGCGTGAGATCCTCCACCTGCACGTCCAGCCGCACGCGCTGCGCGACCAGGGTGAGCTGCTGGTTCTCGAGCACCGACTTGATCAGCGGCCGCAGCTTGAATTCGGACACCTCGAGGCCCACGCTTTTCGCCTGCCAGGCGCTGAACGACAGCAGGTTCTCGATCAGTCTTTGAAGCTTCATTCCGTTCTCGCGCAAAATGCCCGCCACCTCGCGTTGAGCGCTTTGCAGCTCACCGACTGCCCCATCCATCAATAGTTCGGTTCCCTCGCGAATATTCGCGAGAGGCGTCTTCAGTTCATGCGACATGTGTCGCAAGAATCGATTCTTTTCCTGCGCGAGCTCCAGAAGCCTGACACGCAGCCATTCGAGCTGCGCCGCCAGGCGCTCGAGGTCGGCCGGGCCGCGGATGACGATGGGCCTTGAAAAGGTGCCGCGGCCGAGCTCGCTGATGGAGCGGTCGATGGCGCGGATGGGTCTGCCGAAAAGATAGGTGAACACGCCGACCACGGCGAGGGTCATCGGCACCAGCAGGAGGGTGCGCCAGAACAGATTTCGCTGCGCGAGCTCGGCGGACTTCTGCAGGGCGTTCAGATCGTGGTCGATCTGGCCGCTGACCCGGCTCGAGATCCGGTTCGCCCGGTCCGACATTTGCGCGTAGGAGCTCACCAGATCGCTCATGCGGCTCGAGTTCGGGGGCGCCGCCTTGATCTCCGCCCACGCATGCTCGGCGTCCTGCTTGAGTTCGCGCAGGTCCGCCTGCGCCGTGGCGTCGAGCGGCAGGGTGAGCAGCTCATCGAGCGTGTTCTCGAGCAACAGATGATTGCGCGCGTAGGCCTCCAGGAGCTCGTTGTTCGGCAGGATCTGATAGAGCCGCGCGGTGCGCTCGAGCGAGGCGATCTCGACGAACATGCGCTGATTGTTGCGGGTGCTCTGCACGCCGCGCACCACGAGCTGCTCGCTGCGGTTCGACATGCGGTTCATCTGCACGGCGGCATTCACGATCGCGAACAGGAGCGGCGCCGCGACGATCGTGAAGCCGATCAGCATGAGGCCGCTCAGTGACTTGGGTCGGGGCAATCGCATGGCGGGCATTCTAGCGTAAGGGACCCGGCGCGGAGCGACGGCGTCATATCTGTAGAATTCCCCGCATGACCATCGAAGCACCCTATTCAGAGCTCTCGCCCGAGGCCGTCTTGGACGCGATCGAGGCGGTGGGGTTCCGCTGCGACGGCCGCGTGCTGGCGCTCAACAGCTATGAGAACCGAGTCTATCAGGTGGGGATCGAGGACGCGGATCCCGTGGTGGCGAAGTTCTACCGTCCCGGTCGCTGGAGCGACGCCTGCATCCGCGAGGAGCACGCGTTCGCCGCCGAGCTCGCCGCCCAGGAAATACCGGTGGTCGCGCCGCTGTCGAGCGGCGGGCAGACCCTGCATTTGCACAAGGGCTATCGCTACGCGGTGTTCCCGCGCCGGGGCGGCCGCTGGCCCGAGCTCGGCACGACGCACGACCGGGAGTGGGTCGGGCGGTTCCTCGGCCGGATTCACGCGGTGGGCCGGGCCGCGCCCTTCCGGGAGCGGCCGGCGCTCAGCATCGAGGGCCTCGGGCGGGGCGCGCGCGATTACCTGCTCGACGGCGACTGGATGCCCGATTATCTGGCCGACAAATATGCCGATCTCACCGACGTCCTGCTCGAGGAAGTGGAGAATCGTGCCCGCGGCTGGCGCGGCACCACGACCGGGCGCATCCTCGGGGACTGCCACCGGGGCAATATCCTGTGGACCGATGCCGGCCCGCACTTCGTGGATCTGGACGACTGCGTGACCGGCCCCGCGATCCAGGACCTGTGGATGCTGATCGCGGGTAACCGCGAGGAAATGGCGGCGGAGCTCACCGACGTGCTGCGCGGATACGAGCAGTTCCTGCCCTTCAACCGGCGCGAACTGGCGCTGATCGAGCCGCTGCGGGCGCTGCGCATGATTCATTATTCGGCGTGGCTCGCGCGGCGCTGGGACGATCCCGCCTTTCCGCAGGCTTTCCCCTGGTTCGGCACCCCGCGCTACTGGGAGGAGCATTATCGGTCGCTCGAGGAGCAGCTCGCCCAGGTGATGGAGCCGCCGCTCGAGTTGTGAACAGGGTCGTATTTGCGGATCATCCTCTGAAGGATCATAGGTGTTGCATGAAGTTAAAAATATTCACCCTGTGTGCGCTGGTTCTGATCGCCGGCTGCCAACGCGAGTCCGGCGGCGCCAGCGGGCAAAAGTCGGCGGTCCGGCATGCGGCGCCGGTTGCGGTGCAGCGCGGCCCCACGGTCGAGGAGTTGACCGCGGGGATGGTCGAGGCCACCACCCAGGGCAAGTCGCAGGCCCCGGTGGCGCTCAAGTTCGACCTGCTCAAGAAGCCGGTGCAGGGCGAGCCGCTGGAGATCGCGATCGCGCTGCTGCCCGGCGTACCGGCCGGTCCGGCCACCGTCGAGGTGAGCGGACCGGAGAGCCTGCAGATGCCCGCCGGCGACAGCAAGTTCGAGTTCGCCTCGGTGGAGCCCGCGCAGGTCTATCGCCGCAGCATCCGCGTGACGCCCACCGCGGAGGGTGTCTTCCTGTTGACGCTGACCGTGAACCTGAGGCATGACCAATTGGCGGATACACGGGTCTTCTCGCTGCCGCTGATCGTCGCGGCGGCCGGGCCGCCAGCGCCGGCCTCCACCGGGAATCCGCCGCCGACGCCGCCCAGCGTTCCGGCGAGCTAGCGGTCGCGGGGCGGGCGGCGGGCTCGCGCGGGGGATTCGGGGGGCAAATCATTCCGCAGGCGCGGGGGATTAGGCCTATAATGGGCGGTTTCGTCCCCTCTCCTTCAAGGTCTCCGCCGTGACGCTCCAACTTCGAAATATCGCCATCATCGCGCACGTCGATCATGGGAAGACCACCCTCGTCGATCAGCTGCTGCGCCAATCGGGCACGCTCGACGCCCGCAAGGATCTGCAGGAGCGCGTCATGGACTCGAACGTGCTCGAGCGCGAGCGCGGCATCACCATTCTCGCGAAGAATACGGCGATCAACTGGGGCGATTACCGGATCAACATCGTCGACACGCCGGGACACGCGGACTTCGGCGGCGAGGTCGAGCGCGTGCTCGCCATGGTCGATTGCGTGCTGCTGCTGGTCGATGCGGTCGACGGCCCCATGCCGCAGACCCGCTTCGTCACCCAGAAGGCCTTCAAGCACGGACTTCGCCCCATCGTGGTGATCAACAAGATCGACCGCGACGAGGCCCGTCCCGGCTGGGTGCTCGATCAGACCTTCGACCTGTTCGACCGGCTCGGCGCCACCGACGAGCAGCTCGACTTTCCGGTCGTGTACGCCTCGGCGCTGCGCGGCTTCGCGGGCCTCGATTCGACGGTTCGCGACGGCGACATGCAGCCCCTGTTCCAGACCATCGTCGATCATTGTCCACCGCCGGATGTCGACGTGGACGGTCCGCTGCAGCTGCAGGTGACCCTGCTCGACTACTCGAGCTATGTGGGCGCCATCGGCATCGGGCGCATCAAGCGCGGCACCCTGCGCCGCGGCATGGCGGTGACGGTGGTCGACCGGGAGGGCCGTCAGCGCCCCGAGCGGATCACCCAGATTTTGGGCTTTCACGGGCTGACCCGGGTCGAGGTCGAGAGCGCGAGCGCGGGCGACATCGTGGCGTTCGCCGGCATACCGGAGCCGAAGGTGTCGGACACCGTGTGCGACCCGGCGAATGTCGAGCCGCTGCCGAGCCTTACCGTGGACGAGCCGACCATCAGCATGACCTTCGAGGTCAACACCTCGCCGTTCCTCGGCCGCGAGGGCAAATTCGTCACCAGCCGCCAGATCCGCGAGCGGCTCGAGCGCGAATCGATCCACAACGTGGCGCTGCGCGTCGAGCCCACCGCCGATCCCGACAAGTTCGTGGTGTTCGGCCGGGGCGAGCTGCACCTGGGCGTGCTCCTGGAGAACATGCGCCGCGAGGGCTATGAGCTCGCCGTCTCGCGGCCCCGGGTGGTCATCAAGCAGGTCGACGGTGTGGCGCACGAGCCCTACGAACAGGTCACGGTCGATGCCGACTCCGACGCGCAGGGCGACATCATGCAGGCGCTCGGCAGCCGCGGGGCGGAGCTCAAGGACATGCAGGCGGACGGGCGCGGCCGCGTGCGGCTCGACTACATGATTCCGTCGCGCGGGCTGATCGGGTTTCAGACCGAGTTTCGCACCATGACCCGCGGCACGGGCCTGCTGCACCATGTATTCGATCACTACGGACCGGTCGTGCCGCGCGATCTCGGCCAGCGGCCGAATGGCGTGCTGATCGCCAACGGCCAGGGGGTTGCGCTCGCCTACTCGCTGTTCAGCCTGCAGGAGCGCGGCAGGCTCTGCATCGGCCCGGGCGAGGAAGTCTACGAGGGGATGATCATCGGTCTCAACAACCGGGACAACGACCTGGTGGTCAACCCGCTCAAGGGCAAGAAGCTCACCAACATGCGGGCCGCCGGCAAGGACGAGAACGTGGTCCTGACCCCGCCGATCCGCTTCTCGCTCGAGCAGGCGATGGAGTTCATCGACGACGACGAGCTGATCGAGATCACCCCGACGTCGGTGCGGCTGCGCAAGCGCAATCTCAAGGAGATCGACCGCAAGCGCTCCGGCCGGGAAACGGTCGATCAGGGCGCCTGATTACTTAACCGAATATTGGGCGAACCGAGACGCCCGTCACACCGCCGTTCAGGGATCTCCCTAACATTCACGCTTGGATTTGCGCAAACGCGCAATGCGCCGGGACGCGCTTCGCCCGGCTGCGCCGGCGATTGAGTGCGGGAGACCCGAAGACTTGTCACGCGATATCGCGGCTGCCATTTTCACGCCGCCCCCGGAGAGCCTGAACCGGCTGCTCGAACGCCAATTGGCCGAGGCGGGGGGGCGGGGCGACCTTGATCTGGGCGTGCTGCTCGAAACGGTGAGCGCACAGTACGACCGAATGGACTCGGAGCGGCGCGGCATCGTGCGCTCGATGCAGCTCATGTCGGACGAGGCGCAGGCGCTCACGCGTGAGATCCGCGAGCAGAGCGCGACGCATCTTCAGGCGATCCTCGACAACATCAAGGATGCCATCGTCACGGTCGACGACCGGGGCCACATCGAGACCTTCAACCCCACCGGCGAGCGCATCTTCGGCTATGCGCAGGCGGAGATTCTGGGGCGCACGCTCGACTACCTGCTGCCCGACGTGCACGCGGCCGGCCTGCTCGACTTTCTCGAGCGCTGTGCCGCGAAGATCGACGACACCCACGTCGATCTGGCCGCGCATCAAACCTGGGGCAAAACCAAGGACGGCACCCGCATCGCGCTGGAAATCGCGGTGAGCAAGGCGAGCCTCAACCGCCGCGACGGCTACATCGTGTGCATCCGCGACATCACCGAGCGCCATCTCGCCGAGCAATCCATGCGCGAGAGCGAGGCGCGCTACCGCACGCTGGTGGAGAATGCGCCCGAGGCGATCCTGGTGCTCGACGTGGACAATGGCCGCTTCGTGGACGTGAACGACAACGCCTGCCGGTTCTTCAAGACCGATCGTGCGGCGCTGCTCGCGAGCGGACCCGACAAGATCACGCCGCTGCGCCAGTCCGACGGCAGCCCCTCATTCGGAGTGCCGCGCGGCCACATCGAGGGGGCGCTCGCCGGACAGGCTCCGGTGTTCGAGTGGGTCCACTGCGATTCGCTCGGCCAGACCATGCCCTGCGAAGTTCGCTTCGTGCGCCTGCCGAGCTCCAACCGCCGCCTGATCCGGGCGAGCATCACCGACATCACGGAGCGCAAGCGCGCCGAGGCGATCGCCGCGGGCGAGCGGCGCGTGTTCGAGAAGATCGCCGCCAATGCGCCGCTCTCCATGGTGCTCGAGGCCATCGCGGAGGTCATCGAGCGCGTCGTCCTTGGCGGGCGCTGCGCCATCAGCCTGTTCGAGGCGGAGCGGCAGGTGCTCGCCTTCGGCGTGGCGCCGAGCCTGTCGCGCGAATTCGTGGCCGCGATGGATCGAACGCCGATCGGCATCCGCTTCGGCTCCTGCGCCGCCGCCGTGTATCTGTCGCGTCAGGTGACGGTCGCCGACATCGAGTCCGACGCGCTCTGGGAGTTCCGCCGCGAGGCCGCGCTCCGCGCGGGCCTGCGCGCCGCGTGGTCGGCGCCGATCCTCGCCTCGGACGGGCAGGTGCTCGGCACCTTCGCCGTCTATCAGAGTCATGCCGGCGTGCCGGCGGCGCGCGATCACGAGCTCATGTCGCGCATGACGCAGATCGCCGGCATCGCCATCGAGCGGCGCGGCGCCGAGAACGCGCTGCGCGAGAGCGAGGCCAAGTTCCGCGGCCTGTTCGAGGGGGTCATGGAAGGCGTGTACCGCACCACCCGCGGCGGCCAGGTGCTGGTCGCGAATCCCGCCTTCGTGCAGATGCTGGGATACGCCTCCGCGGAGGAGATCTACCAGGTCCCCGCCGCCTCGCTTTACTGGTACCCGAGCGATCGCGACACCTACGTGAGGCGCATGGAGAGCGAAGGCGAGGTGCGCAACGAAGAGTATGTCCTGCGGCGCAAGGACGGCAGCATGATCGTGGTGGTGGACAACGGACGCGTGGTGCGCGACAAGCACGGCCGGATCAGCGGCTACGAGGGTACGATCGCCGACATCACCGAGCGCAAGAAGGCCGAGACCGCCGTGTTCCAGGCCAAGGAGCGCGCGCAGGTGACGCTGCAATCGATCGGCGATGCGGTGATCACCACGGATTCCGAGGGCCACATCGACTACCTGAATCCGGTGGCGGAGAGCCTGACGGGCTGGGAGAACCGCGAGGCGCAGGGCCGCTTGATGGGCGACGTGCTCACCGTCGTCGATGAGAGCACGCGCGAGGCGGCCGAGAGTCCCATCATGCGCTGCCTGCGCGAGGGTCAGGTGCTCGGGCTCACGCAGCACACCGTGTTCATCTCACGGCGCGGCCAGGAGATCGCCATCCAGGACTCGGCGGCGCCCATCCGCGACCGCGCCGGCAATCTGATCGGTGCGGTCATGGTGTTCCACGACGTGAGCAAGGAGCGCCGGCTGCACCGGGCCCTGCATTACCAGGCGAGCCACGATGCGCTCACCGGCCTGATCAACCGGCGCGAGTTCGAGAACCGGCTGACCGCGGCGGTCGAGAGCGCGCGCCAGGAATCGGGCTCGCGCCAGGCCCTTTTGTACCTGGATCTGGATCAGTTCAAGCTGATCAACGACACCTGCGGCCATCCGGCGGGCGATCAGCTGCTGCGGCAGATCACCGGCCTCCTGCAGTCGCGGGTCCGCAACGGCGACACGCTGGCGCGGCTCGGCGGGGACGAGTTCGGCATCCTGCTCGCGAGCTGCTCCCTCGATCAGGCGCTGCGCGTGGCCGAGCAGCTGCGCCAGGCGATCCGCGATTTCCGCTTCATCTGGCAGGACGGCGCGCTCGCGGTCGGCGTGAGCATCGGCATCGTGGAGATCACCGCCGACACCCCGACGGTGGCGAGCGTGATGAGCGCGGCGGATGTGGCCTGCTACTCGGCGAAGGACCTCGGCCGCAACCGTGTGCAGCTCTACAAGCCCGACAACATGCCCGAGCGCCACCGGGAGATGCACTGGGTGTCGAAGCTGACCCGTGCCGGCGACGAGGGGCGGTTCGAGCTCCACTATCAGCCGATCGTGCCGATCGGCGGCAAGGCCGGAGCGCGCGAGCACTTCGAGCTCATGCTGCGGCTGCGCGATGAATCCGGCGTGCTGGTGGCGCCCGCGGAGTTCATACCCGCGGCCGAGCGCTACAACGTCATGCCCTCGATCGATCGCTGGGTGGTGCGCCAGGCCCTCGACCGGGTCGTGCATCGAATCTCCTCGGGCGTGAAGCCCTACACCATCGCGGTCAACCTGTCCGGAACGTCGCTCAACGACGAGCGCTTCCTCGAGTACCTGATCGCGGAGCTGTCGGCGCTGGAGCTCGTGCCCGGCGCGATGTGCTTCGAGATCACCGAGACGGCGGCGATCGCGAACCTCGGCAACGTGGTGTATTTCATGCGCGAGCTGAAGGCGCGCGGATGTCATTTCGCGCTCGATGATTTCGGCAGCGGCCTCTCCTCGTTCATGTACCTGAAGACCCTGCCGGTGGATTACCTCAAGATCGACGGGCAGTTCATCGAGAATGTCACCCGCGATCCGGTCGACCGCAGCATGGTCGAGGCGATCAGCCAGGTCGGCAAGGCGATGGGGATCCAAACCATCGCCGAGCGCGTCGAGTCGGCGGAGGTCCTCGCCGAGCTCGGGCGCCTGGGGATCGGCTTCGCCCAGGGCTTCTACATCGCCCAGCCGCGTCCGACCTCGCAGTTCCCGTACATCAAATGAGCGGCGGCGGCCCCGCTCAGGGCACGACGTGCGAGCTGCCGAGATCCTTCCATTCGTAGCGCGGAATCTGAACCCACTGGCCGTCCCTGAGCTCCGGCACCTTGTGCACCTTGGCCTGGTCCACCGACATCACCCCGTCCTTGTCGCTGACCCAGAAATCGATGTCGTAGATCTCATCCCGGGTGCCGACGACGCGAAAGTCCGTGCAGGCGAAATAATGCCCGTCGCTGTCGAGCTGCCGCACCGGCTGATGGGTGTCGACGAATTCGAGCGACAGCTCCTTGCCGGTCTTGTCGTCCTTGATCCTGAACACGCCGTGGTTTTTTGCGGACTCGAGCATCGCGTTGCGCTCGACCGCCGACATGACCTCCCAGCCCCGCTTGGTGGCCAGGTGCCCGGGGTGCTCCGATGCGGGAATCCACCACCACGGCACCGGCTGGCGCGCCATCAGCGTCCACTTCGAGTCCGCCAGCAGCGGCGCCTTGTAGATGCGGGTCTCCTCGATCCGCAATTCCTTGCCGACGGGCACCACCCAGAAATCGATCAAGTACCTCTTTTGGGGGTCGGCGGCATCGTGAAATTTCACGTCGGGGAAGAAACCATAGCCGTCGATGGTGCGGGTGAAATCGATGCCGTCGAAAGCGAGCTTGAGGTGGTCGCCGTTGAGCGCATCGTCCATCGGGAAGGCGCCGCCGTTCGCCTTGAGCTTCGAGTCGATGGTTTGCTTCACCACCGCCTCCGCGTCGGCCGCCACGAAGTTCTGCATGGCGGTCTCGGTCGCCTCCACATTGCCGGCGGCCATGAACTCCCGCGCCCGCTCGAGCTTCTCGGTCGGATCGTGCAGAAACGACTTCCTCGCGTCCGCATTGCTGAAGCAAAAGATCTTGCCGTCCTTGTCGGTCCAGGTGATCGAGCAATCGGTGCTCACGTGGCGGCCCTCCGCGAGCGCCTCGGGGCATTGACCTCCGAACTCGGCATTCGCCGGGGAGAGCGCCGCGTCGGCCGCGACGGCGCCGTTGCAGAGAAGCATCGCCGCGCATAGCGCCCGGGCGCAATGCGCGGGGGCATGAGAATTGGTTGACATGGAGCGAGTCCCCCCGAAGGTGCAGCCTGCGCCGGCCCGTCGATGGGCTGCCGGCCGATGGGCTAATCTACGGCTTGCGGCGCGGGGATTCCATAGGCAGCATGCCGCGGGATGCGCAACGGTCTGATTTCAGCGGCCCTGCTGCTCGCAGCCACCTCGATCGCAGCGTGCTCGATCTCGGCGTGCGCCGCAACCGGACCCACGGCTCCGGCGGGTGCCCCGACCGCGGGTGTCGCGCCGCACGCCGCGGCCGCGCCCACCACGCTGTACGTCGCTCGAAGACGCTGGCACATCGATGTGGGGTTTTCGGTGCAGGCGCTGTCCGCGCCGCTGGCCGTCCTGGTGTCGCGCGAATTTCCGGACGCCCGCTATGTATTCTTCGGCTTCGGCGACCGCCGCTATCTGCTGGCGAAGGAGCACGATGCGCCGGTGCTGCTCGCGGCCCTGTGGCCGGGTCCCGCGCTGATCCTGGTGACCGCCATCGAGGCGTCGCCGGCGCAGGCTTTTGGGGCGGAGCAGGTGATCGAGCTCGCGGTCGCGCCGCAACAGGGGAGCGCCGTGCAGACCTTCATCGAGAAATCACTGGGTCGCGATGCGGGCGGCGGCATACCGACCTATGCGCCCGGGCCCTACGCGGGCAGCGCCTATTTCGCCGCGGTGCCCCGGTATTCGGGTCTTCATACCTGCATCACCTGGGCCGCCGAGGCGCTTCGGGCGGGCGGCCTGCCGATTCGCAGCCGGATGACGCTGGTGGCGGGACAATTGTGGCGGCAGGTTCGAAGGCTGCGCGACGCGCGCCCGTCTCCGGCCGCCGCCCCGGTCGCCCGGGTCGACGGCCCCATGGAGACTGGGTCAATCACACGGCGGCGGGTTGCCGTTCTGGCAAACGACGGTGGTGCCGTTGCCTTGCGGTACGACGACCGTGGTTTTAGCGGGCGGAGGCGGGCTGCTGCTGCTGATGCAGCCGGCCAGTAACGCGGCGGCGAATGCCGCACTGAATAGCACCTTCATGAGCGACTCCTGTTCGTTGGGCTCGATGTCATATCGCAAGCTGGATTCTGGAGCGGCGAGTGTCGTCTTTGCAGGGGCGCAGCACGCGTGGCGGTGTCGTCCCCCGTCCTACATCGCCGGGCGCCCCGCCGGGTATCCAGTAGTGCGCCGCCGCGACTACTGGATTTACGGCGCCTCGGCGGCCGCGTAGAGTTTGTCCATGCCGCGCAACTTCCTCGGTCACCAGCCGCTCAAGGGGCGCGGCGCCGCTTCCAATCCCAGCGGCCGCTTCGATACGATCTCGATCGAGAAAACGCACGACGGCTGGTATCAGGACGAGACCCCTGACAGCGTGGCGGAAACGGTCCTGCCGGATCGCGCCCGCGGCATCATCTCCACCAACGATTCGCCGGACGTGGGGTTCGAGCAATCCATCAATCCGTACCGCGGGTGCAGCCACGGCTGCGTGTACTGCTTCGCGCGGCCGAGCCATGCGTTTCTCGGCCTCTCGCCCGGGCTCGATTTCGAGACCAAGCTCTTCTACAAGGCCGACGCAGTGAAGCTCCTGGAGGCGGAGCTCGCCAGGCCCAAGTACGTGTGCAAGCCGATCGCGCTCGGCATCAACACGGACGGTTATCAGCCGCTCGAGAAAAAGCTCGAGGTGACCCGCGGCATTCTCGCCGTGCTCGCCCGCTGCCGCCATCCGGTGACCATCGTCACCAAGAGCTCGCTGGTGCTGCGCGATCTCGATCTGCTGCAGGATCTCGCCCGCGACCGGCTGGTCTCGGTGATGGTCAGCATCACCTCGCTCACCGATGAGATCAAGCGCACGCTCGAGCCGCGCACCGCCTCGCCGCTCGCACGTTTGCGGGTGCTGCGCGAGCTTTCGCGGGCGGGGGTGCACGCGGGGGTGCTGGTGGCCCCGGTCATTCCGGCGATCACCGATCACGAGATGGAGGACATCTTGAAGGCCGCCGCCGATGCGGGAGCGGGCTGCGCGGGATACGTGCTGCTGCGGCTGCCGCACGAGCTGAAGGTGATCTTCCGCCAGTGGCTGCAGGATCACCATCCCGATCGCGCGGCCCACGTCATGTCGTTGATCAATCAAGCGCGCGGCGGCAAGGACTACGATTCCGAGTTCGGCGTGCGCATGCGGGGAACGGGCCCCTACGCGCAGCTGCTGCGCGCGCGCTTCGATCTCGCCGTGCGCAGGCTCGGGCTCGAGCCCGCGGAAGGGCGCTACGAGCTCGATTGCGCCAAATTCCGCCCCCCGGTTCCCGCGGGCGGCCAGATGTCGCTCGGTCTGTAGGGATTGAGCCGCCAGGGCTCCGCGCATCGCGAGCTCAGCGCGGGACGAAAAACTCGCTGTACGACTGGATGCGATCGTCGCGAATCTCCAGCAGGTCCACCAGCTCGGTCGGCACGGTCACGCCGGTGACCTTGGAGAAGATGTTCACGCGCCAGTGGGCCGAAACCCGCGGTCCTTCGATCACGAGCGAGATCAGGTGATAGTCGCTCAGCCGGAACACCTTGGTCATCATGGCGAGCCAGGGGCGAAAGTCCGCCAGGCTCTCGGCGCGAATCGAGATGGGTTTGTCCGCGCTCGCTCCGGCGATTTCGAAGCGGCCCCGTTCCGCGAACAGGCGGCACATGCCCGCGAGGTCTCCCGCGAGTCGGGCCATGTGCAGATCGCGCACCATGCGCTCTGTTGCGGCGCGTTCGGTCACTCTATTGCTCCCGGGTCGTTCAGCGCGGCTCGAATCTCCGCACCCATCTTCTCGAATGCGGTGCGGGCGTAGGGAATGACCGCACCCAGCCCGTAAAAAAGATGGATCATGCCCGGGTGGCAAGTATAGGCCAGCGCCGATCCGGTTTGGCTCAGTCGCCGGAAATAATCTTGCCCCTCATCGCGCAGCGGGTCGAACTCGGCGGTGTGCACGAGCGTCGGCGGGACACCCGCGAGATTCTCGGCGAGCAGCGGAGAGATCCGGGGGTCCTTCGGATCCGCGCCCTGCGGCGCGTAGTGCTCGAGGTCGTGATCGAGCGTGTCCTGGTCGATCAAGTACCCCGAGGCGAAATCGGCGCGCGAACCGTAGCGGCGGCTGTAGTCGAGGATCGGGCAGATCAGCAGCTGCAGCGCCGGTGCGGCGCCGCCCGATCGTGCGAGGGCGTGGCAGGCGGCCGCGACCAGCGTAGCGCCCGCCGAGTCGCCGCAAATCCCGAGCCTCGCGGCATCGATGCCGAAGTCCGCCGCGTGCGAACCGACGTGGGCCATGGCCGCGGCGGTGTCCTCGAGACCGGCGGGGAAGGGATGCTCGGGCGCCAGCCGATAGTCGACGGCGACGATGCGGCATCCGCCGAAGTGGCACAGCGCCCGGGCGATCGAGGCATGGGTGTCGATCGATCCGGCGACCAGTCCGCCGCCGTGGATGTAGATCAACCCCGGCAGCAGCGGCGCGGCCGGCCGCGTCGCGGCGTCTTGGAGCTCGGGACTGTACAGGCGCACGGCAAGCGGACCCGCGGGACCTGGGATGGTGCGGTCCTCGATGGGTCCGACCGGGAGGTCCGCGCCGCCGAGCTTCATGAGCTCGATGAGCTGTGCGCGGCGGCGGGACACGCTCACGGTGCGCGCGCCCGGCGGATTGCCCGCCGCCAAGGCATCCAGGAATCGCTTGACGCGCGGATCGAGCGGCAAGGCTGCGGGGCCGGGTCGGCCTACAGCGCGAGCGCGCGCCGCGTCACCGCCGGCCACCGATAGAGGTCGAGCCCGAGGTTTGCGAATAGGGCGACCACCAGCCGATCGATGCCGAACGCCACGCAGCTGGTGTGCGCGGGCTCGCCCTGCTGATCGTTCATGCTCCAAACATGGCCGAAGTGATCCCGATGGTAGTTGAAGCTCATGCACGCGGTCGGTATCGCGCCCGCGTGGTAGGGGATCAGCATTTCGAACTTGAGCGCCTGCTGACGTTGGCTCACCGCCATCATCTGGCCCACCCGGCCGAAGAACGGATCGCTCGCCACGTCGATCGTATGCGGCAGCGACAGATCGGCCGCGATCGCCGGTGCCCGCGCGAGCCAGCGCTCGCGATAGTCGACGATCTCCTGCGGCGATCCGATGCGCACGAACTCGCGCATGCGGAACGATTGCAGCCGGTCCAGGCTCTTCGACGGTTCGTGCCGGAACACGTCCGCTTCGATGTCGAATTGCAGGCCCCCCGGGGGCAGCGGTCCGCGGGCCGCGGCGATCGGATAGACGGGATAGCACGCGGCGGGCGAGAGCACGAGGTCCGACGCGGACAGCGATTCCGTCCAATCGCCGCCCGCCTCATGGCGGTCGGCGGCCGCCCGGATCGAGGGCTCGCTGCCGTGCAGGGCGCAGACGCATCCCAACAGGTTGGGGAAGCTCTTCAAGTAGCCGGATTTCTCGAGCTGCCTGCGGCTCATGACCGGCGGGAAACGCATGACCTCGGCCCCGGGTTCGCGCAGCCGGGTGATGTAGTTCTCGAGCCGCTCCGTCACCTCGACGTAGAGCGCGCTGCGCGCGTACACGCCGTCGACGCCCATCGATCGGAACAGGGCGGGCGCCAGATGCGCGAGCGGATCGGTCGTATCGGCCGCCGAAGCGGTGTTGGGAGCGTTCACTTCTCTTGGGTCCCCCGTAGGCTCAGCCACTGACCGTGGTGGGCAGCGCGGTCATCACCGATGTCATCGCGAGATTCGCAAGGATGCGGTCATTGTTGATCATGAGCGGCGCCGATAGGATGTCCCGCAGATGACGCCCGATGCTGAACTCGCTGTCGTTGCGGAATCCGGACAGTCCGCAGGCGCGCAGCGCTGCGAGCACCGTCTCGACCGCGAGCTCCGAGGCCTGAACCTTGGTGAGCGTGATCATCGATTGAAATTCGAGCGCGGTCACGGATTTCTCGTCGGTCAGCACCGCTTGATAGCTGCGCAGCGCCGAGTTCAGAACGCTGCGCAGCGTGCGCAGCGACGAGGCGGCCTTGGTGAAATGTGCGGCGCCCGGCGGCATCTGACCGCCCGATCCGCGCAGCGCATTGCGGATGAAGGCCTGTGCCTTGATGGTGGCGGCCGCGGCGACGCCCGCCCAGACCGATCCCCACAGGATATGTGCATGCGGCACCATGGTCTGCGCATGGATCTTCTCGTACGGCTCGGGCATCACCTGCTGCGCGGAGGCCCTGACGTGCAGTGCGAAGCCTTCGCTGTGCGTGCCGCGCATGCCGAGCGTGTCCCAGGACTGCACCCGGTCCAGCGTATAGTCCTTCTTGAGCAGCACCAGCAGCACTTGATCCGATGCGGCCGCATCGGCGGCGCGGCGCGCTGTCGTGACCAGGCCGTCCGCCTCCACGGCGTAGGAGATGACGGTCGCCTTGCGCTCGAGGGTGATTTCCTCGCCCTCGTGGACGATCGCGGCTTCGCTCGCCCTGACATTGCCGCCCGCCTGACCTTCGGTGGTCGAGGAGGCCATCAGCAGCTGCTCACCCGCGACCTGTTTGAGGATCCGCTCCATCGCCGCGCTGCCTTTGGCATGGCGAATGATGCAGGCCATCTTGATTTGATGCATTGCGAAAATCAGCGCGGTCGACGCACAGGCTTGACCGAGGATGAAGCAGATATCGGCGACCTCCGCGACCGTCGCGCCCTCGCCGCCCAACGCGGGGGGCACCATGATGCCGAGCAGCCGCTGCTTGCGGATCTCGGCGAACGCCTCGGCCGGGAAGCGCGCGGCGGTATCGACCGCTGCAGCATGCTGGGAGGCCGCCTCGGCGGCAACCCGTGCGCGCGCCGTGTAGGCGCCGGTGCCGGTGCTCAAAATCTGGGCGCCGGGAGTCGAAATTCGTTGGGCTTCCATAGGTTCTCGATTGACCGGAGAGTCAGGGCTTTGGATATCGCCTCATTATGAGAGCCGCCCGCCCGCGCCGACAGGCCGGTTGACAGAAAAATGCCGGGTTGGTGACATGGTGCGCTTAAATAACTGCGATATGTAAAGCTTCGACGGTGGTTGAGCGACACGGTATGATCCGCGGTCTTTCCTTGAGGAGACCGATGGAGTGGACACGCGGCCCGATGAAGTGTGCGACCGGCTGATAGCGCTGGTCAAGCAGGTTTCCGGCTCCGCCGCGGTGTTTCCGGCGCCGTTTCCCGTGACCACCCAGCTGAGCGAGCTCGGCATCAGCTCGCTGAAGATGGTCAATCTGATGCTGGCCGTGGAGCTCGAGTTCGACCTCGCCATTCCGCAGTCCGACATCACGCCCGAGAATTTTCAATCCGTGAGCTCGATCCAGGCCCTGGTCGGGAAGATGCTCGCCATGCGGCACAGCTGAGCTCAACGAGCGGCGCAGCTGAGCGCCGCCAGCAGCTCGTCCACGTCCGCATCCGAGGTCTCGCCGTTGGTGGCGCAGATCCGCACCACGTCGCGCCCCTCGAATGTCGTCGGCGCCACCCAGGCCCGCCCCGAGGACACCACCTGGCGCACGAGCGCGCGCACCTCCTTTCCAGCGGGCGGAAGCACATCGAGAACGGCCAGCCCGGAGGCGTTGGCGACCGTCCAGCCGAGCGCCTCGAGCTTCTCGCGGATGCGCGCGGTCACCGCCACGGCCCGCTCGACGTGCGCGCCGAGTCCCGGCCAGCCCGCCGCGGCAAGCTCGAGAAACAGCCGCAGGCCCATGAAGCGGCGCGACCACTGCACGCTGTTCAGATACGGATCGACGTTCGCCACGCTCGAGGGCATGAAACTCGTGGAGGCGTGAAAGGCTTCCGACAAGAGCCCGCCCCGGGTGGTGATGAACAGAGCGCACCCCATGGTCGTGGCCAGCCACTTGTGGGCATCGATGATGATCGAGTCGGCGCGCTCGATTCCCGACAACAGCCCGCGCAGCCGATCGGAGGCGAGCGCGGAGCCGCCCCACGCGGCATCGACGTGATACCAGAGCTTCTCGCGCGCCGCGATGTCGGCGCACGCGTGCAGCGGATCGATCATGCCGCCGCCGGTGGTGCCGGCGGTGGCCACGATCATCACGGGGACGGCGCCCGCCGCCCGATCGTCGGCGATGGCGCGCGCGAGCGCCCCGGGATCCATCATGCCGCGGCCGTCCGTGTCGACCAGCCTCAGGGCGGACCGTCCCACGCCGGCCTGATGGGCGATTTTCAGCCACGCAATGTGGCATTCGCGCGAAGTGTAGAAGCGCGGCGCGCCGGGCAGGGCCCGTGCGCCGTCGCGGGCGAAATCCGGGTGCGCGGCAGTGAGCGCGCACAGCAGCGCCGTATAGTTCGCCTCCGACCCGCCGGTCGCGAAATGCCCGGTGGCCCCGGCGCCGAGGCCGGCGCGGCGAGCCACTGCCCGGATCAGAAAGCTCTCGAGCGCCACCGGCACGGGAGAGGACGCCGAGCTCGCCAGCTGCGGGTTGAAGGCGCCGATGATCCGATCCGCGCACTGCGCGGGAAAGCTCGCGCCCGGGTTGAACAGGCCGAAGTAGCGCGGATTCGACATCTGCACGATGCCGTGCTCCATGCGCTCGATGCTCCAGGAGAGCATCTCCTCGAGGGGACGCGGCCGCTCGAAATCCATGGCCTCGAGCTCGGCTCGAAAGCCCGGCATGTCGATGGTGGGCGTCACGGGCCCCGCCTGCACGCGGATCAGGGCGGCCCGGAGCTGCTCGGTGAGCCACGCATCGAGGCGGCCGCGCTCCGCGCGCGACGGGAACAGGGCGGGAACGGCTTCGGGGAGGGTCATCTAGGCGGAGGCCGAGGCGGCGGCGAGCGCCTGGTCGAGATCGGCCAGGATGTCGTCGATGTGCTCGATGCCGACGCTCAAGCGGATGCTTCCCGGTCCGACGCCCGCGGCCATTTGCTCGGCGGGCGTCATCTGCCGATGCGTGGTCGAGGCGGGGTGGCAGGCGAGCGATTTCGCGTCGCCCAAGTTCACCAGCCGCTTGAACAGCTTGAGCGCGTCGTAGAAGCGGATGCCGGCCGGCAAGCCGCCGCGCAGGTCGAAAGTCAGCAGCGAGCAGGCCCGTCCCCCCAGGTATTTCTGGACCAGCCCTTGGTAGGGGCTGTCCGCGAATCCCGCGTAGTTCACGGCCTGCACGCGCGGATCGGCGCGCAGGAACTCGGCCACCCGGCGGCCGTTCTCGACGTGGCGCTCGACCCGCAGGGCGACGGTCTCGATTCCCTGCAGGAGCAGAAACGCGTTCATCGGCGACAGCACCGCGCCGAGCGTGCGTTGGTAGACGCTGCGGCAGCGGCCGATGAACGCCGCGGCGCCGTAGTGTTCGGTGTAGATGAGCCCGTGATAGGACTCGTCGGGCTGGCAGAACATGGGGAACGAAGCGGCATGCTTCGCCCATGGAAAGGTGCCGCAGTCGACCACGGCGCCACCGAGCGTGGTGCCATGCCCTCCCATGAATTTGGTGAGCGAATGGACCACCACGTCGGCGCCGTAATCGATGGGGCGCACCAGCATGGGTGTCGCCACCGTGTTGTCGACGATCAGCGGTACGCCGTGACGATGGGCGACCGTTGCGAGCGCCTCGAGGTCGCAGACGTTGCCGGCCGGATTGCCCACCGTCTCGCAGAACACGGCGCGGGTGTTCTCATCGATCAGCGCCTCGATGTCGGCGGCACGGTCCGATTTCGCGAACCGGACCTGCACGCCCTGCTTCGGCAGAATGTGCCCGAACAGGGTATGGGTCGTGCCGTAGAGCTGGGGAACGGAGACGAGATTGCGTCCCATTTCGGTGACGTTGACGGTGGCGTAGTAGAGCGCCGTCTGCCCGGAGCTCGCGCTGAGCGCTCCCACGCCGCCCTCGAGCTGCGCCACCCGCTCCTCGAGCACGGCGGTGGTGGGGTTGCTGATGCGCGTGTACCTGAATCCCTCGACCTCGAGATTGAAGAGCGCGGCCGCATGCTCCGCGCTGTCGAACGAGTAGGCGGCGGTCTGATAAATCGGAACCGCCACCGAGTGGGTGGCGGGGTCCGAGTCGAATCCGCCGTGAATCGCGATCGTCTCTTTTTTCATGCTTTGAAGTGACCGGGAGTTGAGCTCCCAGTGTAGCGCGGAGCATGCGGAGGCGTCGCTAAACGGCCGCTGCCGCGGGGCTGCCTCTGCCCGGGCTGTGCGCTCCGTCACAGCGCGGGCGGGCGCGCCGCGTCGAGGGCGCGGCTCTCACCAGGGCGCCGGCCGGTAATCCTTCAGGAATTGCCCCCAGAGCTGCGTGCCGGTCAGCCGTCCGGCGAAGATCGGATCGACGATGCGGGAGGCCCCGTCGATGATGTCGAGCGGCGGGGAGAAGCCGCACTCGGCCTTGCGGGCCGCGTGCACCGCCGGATCCTCGTCGGTGACCCAGCCGGTATCGACCGCATTCATGTGGATGCCCTCCTTGACGAAGTCGGGCGCGCTGGTGCGGGTCATCATGTTGAGCGCGGCTTTCGCCATGTTCGTGTGCGGGTGCTTGTCGGTCTTGGTGGTGCGATAGAACTGTCCCTCCATCGCGCTGACGTTGACGATGTGCTTGTCGCGGACCGCGGTCTTGAGCATCAGCGGCTTCAGCCGCGCGTTGAGAATGTACGGGGCGATGGCGTTGACGAGGTGCACTTCGAGGAGCTCCGGCGTCTCGACCTCGTGCAACCGGAGCCGCCAGCTGTTGACCGCGCGCAGATCCACCTGTTGGAGATCCTCGTCGTAGCGATCCTTCGGGAACAGGCGCTCGCCGTCGCGGAAGTCCTCGTCGAGGTAATGCCGCTGGGAAAGCTCGGCGCTGTGGACGAGCCCTTCCGCATGCGGGCGTTGCGGGCTCGCCGCCGACAGGCCGGCCAGCCGCATACGGGCGGCGGTCAGCGAGTCCGGTGCAAGCGCGTCCCCCGCCAGCGCGTGCGCCTCCAGTGAGCGGCGCAGCTCATCGTGCAGAGCGAGCGGCGCCCGCCATTCCTCGGGCAGCGCGGCGAGCGGCTGCGCCTCCCGTGCGAGCAGGTGCCGGAAGAACCCCGCGGGCCGGCGCACGGTCTGGCAGGCATTGTTGAGGATGTAATCGAGCCGCGGCAGGCGCTCGAGCAGGAAGCGCGCGAAGATCTCGACGCTCGGCGCGTGACGCAGATCGAGTCCATGGATCTGCAGGCGGCCGCGAAAAGCGGGGTAATCCGCCTCCTGCGCATAGCGTTGCGCCGCGTCGACGGGGAAGCGCGTGGTGACGATCACGCGCGCGCCCGCCCGCAGCAGTTTGAGCGACGCCTGAAATCCGATTTTCACGCGCGCGCCGGTGATCAGCGCGATGCGTCCGCCCAGGTCGGCCGTCTGTGCGCGCTTGGCGTAGTTGAAATCCCCGCACTCCCCGCACATCGAGTCGTAATAGCGGTGCACGTTCACGAAGGAGCGCTTGCAAACGTAGCAGGCGCGGCCTCGTTTGAGTTCCGGACCCTTCCCGGCCGCCTGGTCCGCGGACGGCGGCTCGAGCCGCAGCGGCGCGTAGGTGGTCGCGCGCCGTTGGATGCGAAGCCCGGCCTGATCGATGGCGCGCCGGTCGTGTGCCTTGGCCGCCTCCCGGTCGGCGCGGCGAAACGCCTTCGCCATGCGCACGAGATCCTGGCGCTCGGGTTTGGCGATCAGGCCGGCGAGCGTCACGAGCTCGCGCCGCAGCTCGCGCGACAACCGCGTGAGATGAGAGCGGTCGGCTTCGATCGCACGCAGAACCTGCAGGCAGGTGCGCACGTCCGCGTCGGTGGGTCCGGCCCCGGCGGGTCCGGCCCCGGCGGGGGTTTCGACATCCTCGGCATCCGCCGGCGATTCCATGGGAGCTTCCATGGGGGCATTGTACTTGGACCGACCCCCGGGCTTGCGGGCATACTGGACGCCGGAAAGGCTTCGGGCTCATCGAGAGCGGTCAGAGTGACAGGGTGCAAGTGATTACGCCGGAAATACGGGAAATTGAGCCACGGGCGGCCCGGCTCGTCGATCGGCCGGCGCAGCTCGTCGACCGGCGTATATCCGTCGCGCCGATGATGGACTGGACCGACCGGCACTGCCGGTTTCTGCACCGTCTGTACGCGCCTCATGCACTGCTCTACACGGAAATGATCGTTGCCGCGGCCATCGTCCGCGGCAACGCGCAGCGCCTCCTCGCGCACGATCCGGCGGAGCATCCGCTCGCTCTGCAGTTGGGCGGCTGCGATCCGGTCGAGCTCGCCGCGGCGGCGCGCATCGGCGCGCAGGCGGGTTATGCGGAGATCAACCTGAACGTGGGCTGCCCGAGTGACCGGGTGAAGAGCGGCTCCTTCGGCGCCTGCCTGATGCTCAAGCCCGATCTCGTGGCGGAATGCGTGCGCCACATGCGCGACGCCGTGCCCGCCGCGGTGCCGGTGACCGTGAAGTGCCGCATCGGCATCGACGAGCGTGACGATTATGAATTCCTCGCCGGCTTCGCCGACACGCTGGTGCGCGCGGGCGTCGATGCGCTCATCGTGCATGCGCGGGTGGCGATCCTCGGTGGGTTGAGCCCGAAGCAGAACCGCGAGATTCCGCCGCTCAAATACGGGCACGTCCATCGCCTGAAGCGCGACCATCCGACGCTTCCCATCGTGCTCAACGGGGGGGTCGCCGATCTGCGCTCCGTGTTGGATTCTCTGGCCGCGGGACTCGACGGCGTTATGCTCGGCCGCGCCGCCTACCATCGCCCGGCGTTGTTGGCCGAGGCCGAGCGCGCCGTGATCGATCCCAGTTGGACGCTGCCCGAGCCGCGGGAGATCATCGAGCGCATCGTGCCCTACGCGCGAGCCCGGCTCGGGGAGGGCGTGCGGTTGCACTCGATCACGCGCCACCTGCAGGGTCTCATGGCGGGTCGCGAAGGCGCCCGGGCCTGGCGTCGGTTCCTCTCCGATATCGCTTCGCGCCCCGGAACAGGTCCGGAGACCCTGCTTTCCGCGCTATGCTTGCTCAATCAGGGACTGGCCGCCTAAAACGGTCGCAACGCAGGGATCGACGTTAAGTATAATTCGCTGGCGCAATGGGAAAGGAAATCGAACTTGCCATCGTATTTGCCGACGTCGTCGGCAGCACCAAGCTGTATGAATTGCTTGGAGATTTGCGTGCCCGCGATATGGTGGGGATCTGCATCGAGGTGATGCGGGCCGCCACCGAACAGAACCACGGCACCGTCATCAAGACCATGGGCGATGAGGTCATGGCCACCTTTCCGACCGCGGATGACGCCCTGAACGCCGCCGCCCAGATGCAAAAGCAGATCGTGCTGCACCCCTCCCTGAAGGTCGACGAGCAGACGGTCGCGATCCGCATCGGATGCAATTTCGGACCGGTGGTGCTCGAGAACCGGGACATTTTCGGATCGGCGGTGCATACCGCGAACCGGATGACCAGCCAGGCGAAAGCCGGGCAGATCATCACCACCGCGACCATGGTCGACCAGCTGTCGAGCGAATGGCGGGCCTCGGTGCGCCAGATCGACATCGCCACCCTCAAGGGGCGCAGCAGCGAGGTCGTGCTTTACGAGGTTCTCTGGCAGACCGAGGACATCACCAGCATGGTGCCGGCCATCGCCATCACCTCGCGCGAACGGGCCAACAAGACGCAGCGGCTGCGCCTGCGCTATCAGGGGCAGGAAATCCTGGTGCAGGACGGCCGGACCAACATCACCATGGGCCGTGCCGAGGAAAACGATCTGGTGGTGAAGGGAAACCTCATTTCCCGGCTGCACGCCCGGGTGGAGTTCAACCGCAACAAGTTCATGCTCATCGATCAGAGCACCAACGGCACCTTCGTGCTCGGGAAGGACGGCGAAGAGGCCTTCGTGCGGCGCGACTCCATGCAGATTCGCGGCGAGGGCTTGATCGGTCTCGGCAAGGCCCCGGACAGCAACTCCTCTCAGGTCATCCGCTACGTCTGCGAGGAGTGAGCGCGGACCCGCGCCATCGCCTCCTGGAGCTCGGCGTGAAGCGCGGCGGGAACGCGGTCACCGAACTCCGCGAGGTAGGTGCCCACCGCCTCGAATTCCGTCTGCCACTCGCCCGGCGACACGGTCAGCAGCTCCTCCAGCGCGGGCGCGGAGACCTCGAGCCCGGCGGTATCCAGGTCCGAGGGACGGGGAAGCGCTCCGATGACGGTCTCGCGCGCAGCGGCCGTTCCCTTGCAGCGATCGATGATCCAGCGCAGGACCCGCAGATTGTCGCTGAATCCGGGCCACAGATAATGACCGGCGGCATCCTGGCGGAACCAGTTGACGTGAAAGATCGCGGGCGGCGAGGTGAGCTTGGAGCCGATGTCCAGCCAATGAGCCCAATAGTCGCCGTAGTTGTAGCCGGTGAACGGCTTCATCGCCATGGGGTCGCGACGCACGACGCCGACGGCGCCCGTGGCCGCCGCGGTCGTCTCCGAGGCGACGCCCGCGCCCACCAGCACGCCATGCCGCCAGTTGCGCGTCTGATACACGAGCGGCGCCAGCGTGCGGCGCCGGCCGCCGAACACGATGGCGGAAATCGGCACGCCGCTCGGCGCGTCCGCGAGCTTCGAATACGCCGGGTTCTGCCGCGCGTCGACCGTGAAGCGCGAGTTCGGATGTGCGGCCGGTCCGTTCGAGCGGTCGTACGGCCGGCCCCGCCAATCCAGGGCGGGCCGTCCTTCGGACAGTCCCTCCCACCAGGGCTGGTTGTCCTCGGTCACGGCCACGTTGGTGAAAATGGTGTCGCGCCGAATGGTGTCATAGGCGTTGCGGTTGGTTTTTGGATTGGTGCCGGGGACGACGCCGAAATAGCCGGACTCGGGATTGATCGCGTAGAGCCTCCCGTCCTTGCCGGGATGGAGCCAGGCGATGTCCTCGCCCAGCGTCCAGACCTTCCAGCCCTTGTAGGCCGCCGGCGGTATCAGCATGGCGAGGTTGGTCTTGCCGCAGGCCGACGGGAACGCGCAGGCGAGGTAGTGCGTCTCGCCCTGCGGATTCTCTATTCCCACGATGAGCATGTGTTCGGCGAGCCAGCCCTCGGTGCGGGCCTGCCAGCTCGCAATGCGCAGCGCATGGCACTTCTTGCCGAGCAGCGCGTTGCCGCCATAGCCCGAACCGAAGCTCTTGATCGACAGCTCCTCGGGGAAGTGCATGATGAACCGCCGCTCGGGATCGAGATCGCCGGTCGAATGCAGGCCCTTCACGAACTTGCCCTCGCGCGCGATGCGCTCGAGCGCATCGCGCCCCATCCGGGTCATGAGCCGCATGTTGAGCACCACATACGCGCTGTCGGTGATTTCCACGCCGCATCGGGACAGCGGCGAATCGAGCGGACCCATGCAGTAGGGCACCACGTACAGGGTGCGTCCCTTCATGCAGCCCGCGAAAAGTGCGTCCATCTTGGCGTGCGCCTCTTGCGGCGGCATCCAGTTGTTGTTGGGGCCGGCATCGCCGCGGTCGCGGGTGCACACGAAGGTCAGATGCTCGACCCGCGCCACGTCCGACGGATCGGAGCGGTGCAGGTAACATCCGGGAAAGTTCGACTGGTCGAGGGGCAGCAGAGCCTGCGAGGCGACCATCTCGCGCTCGAGGGTGCGGCGCTCCGCTTCGCTGCCGTCGCACCAATGGATTCGAGCGGGCTGCGTGAGCCGGGCGACTTCCTCGACCCAGGCGGACACCTCGCGGCTCACGGAGGCTAAAGACGTCACATGCTGGGCTGCGGTGGCCATGCGAGAACCCCTGGAACGATCGTTGTTTAGAACAGCAGGATGACAGATGGTTCGACACGAGCCAACCCCCGCGGCCGAGCGGCGGACTGCGCGCATGCATTTGTAGTACCCTCTAATGAAAGTCATTTAACTTATTGATTATGAGTAATTTATATCCAGGTGAACGCCGGTCGAGGCAGATCGCGATGGGACTCCTCGGACTCCATCTCGCGGCGGGTGCGATGGTGGCCGACGCCCAGGGCGGCGCGGGGACACGCGCCGACCCGCGGCTGTCGATCCGGGCGATCGCCGAGGTCGAGGTGAGCGCCTTGAACGGCGCGCGCGAGACCGTCAAACTGGCCCGTGCCGACCGGGTCGTGCCGGGCGACCAGGTGATTTACACGCTGGAGATTCGCAACAAGGGCGCCATGTCACTGCCGCCGCCCAGGGTCGATTACCCGATTCCGGAGCACATGCGCTATCTCGACGATACCGCCGCCGGCCCCGGCGCCGACATCACCTATTCGATCGACGGGGGACGCACCTTCGATCGCCCGGAGAATCTGCAGGTCATCGCCCCCGACGGACAGAAGCGGCCGGCGACCGCCGCCGATTACACCCATATCCGCTGGCAGCTCAAGCACATCCTCAAGGGCGGGTCGGTGGCGTTCGCGCGCTTTCGCGCCGTCGTCAAATAGCCGCCGCATGAACTACCAAGACGTATTCGGCGCGGAGGGCCCGCTGGCGCGTGCGCTCCCGGGCTATGCCTTCCGGTCGGAGCAGTCGGCCATGGCCGCGGCCGTGGGGCGGGCGCTGACGCGCGGCGAGCCGCTGATCGTCGAGGCGGGCACCGGCACCGGCAAGACCTTTGCGTATCTCGTTCCGGCGCTGCTCTCGGGGCTGAGCGTCATCATCTCGACCGGTACGCGCACGCTGCAGGACCAGCTGTTCCATCGCGATGTGCCGCTGTTGGCGCGCGCGCTCGGCATGCCGGTGAAAATGGCGCTCCTCAAGGGCCGGGCGAATTACCTCTGCCGGCACCGGCTGGAGCTCGCCACGGCGCAGCGCTCGCTGCTGCCGGGCGAGCGCGGGTCCGCGCGCCTGCTCGCGCGGGTGTCCCGATGGGCCGCGGTCACGAAGTCGGGCGATCTCGCCGAGCTCACCGAGCTGCCGGAGCAGTCCCCGGTCTGGCCGCTGCTGACCTCGACCCGCGAGAACTGTCTCGGTCAGGAGTGCCCGCAGTTCTCGCGTTGTCATGTGATGGAGGCGCGCCGCGCGGCCCAGGCGGCGCAGGTCGTGGTGGTCAATCATCATCTGCTGCTGGCGGATCTCGCGCTCAAGGACGAGGGGTTCGGCGATTTGCTGCCCGGTGCGCAGGCGGTCATTCTGGACGAGGCGCACCAGGTGCCGGAGACCGCCGCCCAATTTTTCGGCCAGACCTGGTCGGTTCGGCAGGTGCAGTTCCTGCTGCGCGATGCCGCCGCCGAGATGAGCCGTGCGGTCGTGCGGGCGCCCGCGGCGGTCTCGGCCCTGGGCGCGGTCGAATCGCTGCTCGAGGAGCTGCGCTCCTCGCTCGGCGGCGGCGCCGGGCGATACGAGTGGGCGAATCTCTCGGACGGGTTCTTCGATGCCCTGCCGGCGCTGCGCGCCGCGCTCGGTGCGGTCGCGACGGAGCTCGAGGGACTCGGTGCCGGTCCCGGCACCGCCAACTGCTCCCGGCGCGCGGCGGCGCTCGCGAGCGCACTCGAAACCCTGACCGAGATGCCGGAGGACAGCGGGATCCGCTGGGTCAACGCGAATCCGAACGGGATGTCGCTACAGTTCACCCCCTTCGAGGTCGCCGAGCGGCTGCGCGGGTATGTGCACGCGCGTCCGTGCTCGTGGGTGTTCACGTCCGCCACGCTCGCCATCGGCGAGGACTTTGCGCATTTCGCCGCGCGCATCGGACTTCCCGATGCGCGGACGCTGAAGATCGACAGTCCCTTCGATTATCGCCGCCAGGCGCGCATCTATCTGCCGAGGGGCATGCCCGAGCCGCAGCATCCTTCGTATGCGAGAAAGTTCATCGACGCCTGTGCTCCGCTGATCGAGGCGAGCGGAGGGCGCGCTTTCCTGCTGTACACGAGCTATCGCGCATTGGCCGAAGGGGTCGCGGCGCTTGCGGCGCGATTCCCGGAGCCGAATTTTCCGATCCTGGTCCAGGGGCAGGCGCCGCGCGAGGCACTGCTCAACCGGTTCCGCGAGCTCGGCAACGCCGTGCTGCTGGCGACCGGCAGCTTCTGGGAAGGAGTCGATGTGAAGGGGGATGCCTTGTCAATCGTCGCCATCGACAAGCTGCCGTTCGCCTCGCCGGATGACCCGCTGCTGAAGGCGCGCATGGAAGGCATCCGCAGGCGCGGCGGGAATCCCTTCCTCGAGCATCAATTGCCGCAGGCGGTGCTCGCGTTGAAGCAGGGCGTCGGCCGCCTGATTCGCGATGTGGATGACTTCGGCGTCATCGTGATCGGCGACCCGCGAGTCGTCACCAAGCCCTATGGCGCGGTGTTCCTGGACTCCCTGCCGCCGAGTCCGCGGATCAACGACGGCGCGACCGGCGCCGAGTTTCTCGCCGAGCGCTTCGAGATCCTGCGCGCGGCCCGGCGCGGCAAACGGCCCAGCGCGACATTCGGACCCGCGGCCTGATGCGCGTGCTCGCGCTGGATACGGCGACCGAGGCGTGCAGCGTGGCGCTGCTCACCGAGCACGGGCTGATCTCGGACTCGGTGGAGATCGGCCGCGGCCATGCCCAGGAGATCCTCGGCATGGTCGATCGGATCCTATCGCAGGGGGGAGCGACCCTCGGGAGTCTCTCCGGCATCGCCGCGGGGATCGGCCCGGGCTCCTTCACCGGGGTACGGGTGAGCGTCGCCGTGGCCCAGGGGCTCGCGTTCGGGGCCGGCCTGGCCGTGGTGGCGGTCACCAGCCTCGAGGCGCTGGCGCTGGAGGCGATCGAAGGCGGCGCGCACGGGGTGCTGGCCTGTCTCGATGCCAGGATGGGCGAGGTGTACTGGGGCTGCTTTGCGGCTGGCCCGCCCGGGATGCTGAGCGCGCTGGGTCCTCCCGCGGTGGGGCCGCCGGCCGCCGTGCGGCTGCCCGCAGGCTCCGCGCCCGGGACGGGCGGTCCCTTCCGCGGTATCGGTCGCGGCTTTGCGGCCTACCCGGAGCTCTCCACCCTGCCGGGGCTGTGCATCGAGCCCGAGGACTGCCGCGCCTTGCCCCAGGCTCGCGCCATGGCGGCGCTCGGCGCCTGGCGGCTCGCGGCCGGCGCGGGCATCGATCCCGAATTTCTCGAGCCTTTGTATCTGCGCGACAAGGTCGCCATGACCGAAGCGGAGCGCGGCGCGAGGCGCCCGCTCCGCAAATAGCACCAGTCACGGAACTGTCACAATGCAACGCTGTAATAGCGATCAGTAGAATCAAGGGACTAAGCAGCAAGATGACGGCCAAGCGCATCCTCGTGGTGGAGGACGAAAAAGCCATTCGCGACCTGATCGCCTTCGGATTGCGGCGCGCCGGATACGACGTGCGGGAAGCCGAGGACTGCCGCGAAGCGCGCGCGCGGATCGTCGACGTGCGGCCCGATCTGATGCTGATCGATTGGATGCTCCCCGACATGAGCGGGCTCGAGCTCACGCGCTCGCTGAAGCGCGCCAAGGATACCGAGGAGATCCCGGTCATCATGCTCACCGCGCGGGCGGAGGAGCAGGACAAAGTGAGCGGCCTGGAGGGCGGGGCCGATGACTACATCATCAAGCCGTTTTCTCCGAGGGAGCTCCTCGCCCGGATCCAGGCGGTCCTGCGCCGGGCGGCGCCGGCGGGCTCCGGCGATATCATGGAGGCGCAGGGCCTGAAGCTGGACGACTCCAGCCACCGGGTGAGCGCCGGAGACCGGGAAATCGCCCTCGGCCCCACGGAGTACCGGCTGCTGCATTTCTTCATGACCCATCCCGAGCGGGTGTTCAGCCGCGGCCAGCTGCTCGATCGGGTCTGGGGCGGCAATACCTATGTCGAAGAGCGTACGGTGGACGTGCACATCCGGCGCCTTCGCAAGGCCTTGGAACCTTTCGTGCTGGAGGGATTGGTGCAAACCGTACGTGGCGCCGGCTATCGGTTTTCGACCCGCGACAGTTAGGATGCGAGCGTCGGGTCGCGACGGATAGGGCGGGCGGCTCCAATCATGGCGGCGATGTGGACTTTCGCGCTCGCGCGTCTCGCGGGCATCTTGCTGTCGGGGCTCGTGCTGGGGCTTCTGATCGGGCCCGTTTGGGTGTGGCTGCTGGGGGCCGCCTGCTTTTATCTCGGCTGGCAGCTCCTCAATCTCTACCGCCTGGACCGGTGGCTGCGGCTGCGCTCACAGCTCGATCCGCCCATCATCGGCGGCATCTGGGGCGATGTCATCGGCCAGGTGGTGCGGCTGCATCGCCGCAAACAGTTCCACAAGCAGCGTCTGATCCAGCTGTTCCGCGAGCTGCGCCGCTCCACCGCCGCGCTTCCCGACGGCGTGATCATATTGAGCACCCAGAACGAGATCGTCTGGTTCAATCGACAGGCGGCCCGGCTTCTCGGCCTGCGCCGTCCGGTCGACATCGGACTGCGCATCGACAATCTGATCCGCTCGCCCGAATTCGTGCTCTACCTGCACGGCGACGATTTCAGCCAGCCGCTGATCATCCGGCCGCCCGTGCAGACGGAACTGTACCTGGCGCTGCAGCTGGTGCCCTACGGCGCAGGACAGTCGCTGCTGCTCGTCCGCGACGTGACGCGGCAACGGCGCCTCGAGGCGATGCGCAAGGATTTCGTGGCCAATGCATCGCACGAGCTGCGCACCCCGCTCACCGTCATTTCCGGGTATCTCGACACCATGGCCGACGACTCCGGCATCGACGAGGCCTGGTCCGGACCCATCCGCGACATGCGCGCGCAGGCGCAGCGCATGAACGCCATCATCACCGACCTGCTGGAGCTGTCGCGGCTCGAATCCACGGACGGAGAGGCGCCGCGCGAGACCATCGATGTGCCGAGCATGCTCGAACGGTTGCACCGCGATGCACTGGCGGCGAGCGGCCGCCCACGCCATGTGCTGCTGGAGCTCGACTGCGCCGAGGGCTTGTACGGCGCCCCCCACGAGATCGAATCCGCGTTCACCAATCTGCTGGTGAACGGCCTCAAATACACGCCCGCGGAGGGCACCGTGCGCATGCGCTGGTGGTGCGACGATGAGGGTGCCTACTTCGCGGTCATCGACACCGGCATCGGCATCTCCGCCGAACACATCCCGCGGCTGACCGAGCGTTTTTACCGGGTCGACGCGGGCCGGTCCCGCGGCCAGGGCGGGTCGGGGCTGGGCCTCGCCATCGTCAAGCACGCCCTGCAGCGTCACGGCGGTTGGCTCGACGTGAGCAGCACCGAGGGCAAGGGCAGCACCTTCACCTGTCATTTCCCGGTGCAGAGGATATGCCGTCTGGGGCTGCGGACCGCAAGCAGCGCATAGCGCATAACGTCACAAATAACCTGGAACCTGTTGACGGCCGGAGTGATCAGATGTAAACGCAATAGGCGCGCACGCAGGCGCCGCTGCTTGGCTCAAGGTAAAAGACATGGAAACCGCCGATCTTTCGCACCACATATCCCGCCGCTTCAACGAAGACCTGGAGAAGGTGCGCACGCAGGTGCTGCAGATGGGCGGCTTCGTGGAGCAGCAGCTTCACAAGGCCATCCTCGCGCTCGTCGAGGGCGACAGCCGCCTCGGGGAGTCGGTCGCGACCGACGACTACAAGGTCAACGTGATGGAGCTGTCCATCGACGAGGAGTGCAGCCGCATCCTCGCGCTGCGCGCGCCGGCGGCGGGGGATCTGCGGGTCATCGTCGCCATCATCAAGACCATCACCGACCTCGAGCGCATCGGCGATGAGGGCGAGAAAATCGGCTACATCGCCTCGCGTCTCGCGACCATGGAGCGTCCCGCCGACAAATATCGGGAGGTCAAGCACCTCGGGCGCCAGGTCGCGCAGATGGTGCACGATGCGCTCGATGCCTTCGCGCGCATGGACTCCGCCGCGGCGCTGCGCACCGCGCAGGAGGACAAGCTGGTGGATGACGAATACGAAGCCATCCAACGCCAGTGCATCACCTTCATGATGGAAGATCCCCGGACCATCCGCCGGGCGCTCGAGATCATGTGGATCGTCCGGGCCCTGGAGCGGATCGGCGACCACGCCAAGAACATCTGCGAATACGTGATCTACATGGTTCACGGCAAGGATATCCGCCACACCTCGCTCGATGATGTCGCCAAGCAGATCGACGCCGCGATAGCCCGCCGCTGATGACGCCCCGCCAGGCGAACGCACTGGGTTTTGCGGCCTGCGCGGCGATGTTGGCGTACGCCTTCTACGCGCAGTTCGTGCTGCACCTCGAGCCCTGCCCGCTGTGCATTTTCCAGCGCATCGGCATCTTCGCGGTCGGCGTGGTGTTCGGACTGGCCGCGCTGCAGGATCCGGTGGGCTGGGGCCGCAGGGTGTATGCGGCGCTGATCGGCGTCGCCGCCCTCGCCACCCTGGGGGTCGCGGCCCGCCATCTGTACATACAGAGCCTGCCTCCCGGCAGCGTGCCGGCCTGCGGGGCATCGCTCGACTTCATGCTCAAGGTATTCCCGCTCACCGACGTGCTCGTCAAGGTGCTCACCGGCTCGGGGGAGTGCGCGAAGATCACCTGGCGGCTGCTCGGACTGTCCATGCCCGGGTGGGTGCTGATCGCCGCTCTCGCGCTGGGCGCGTGGGGTCTGTGGGCCAACCTTCGGCGCCGGCCCCCCGTGCTCAGGTTCTGATGTCGGCGACGCTCGATCTCACGCGTGACCTGATGTCGCGCGCGTCCGTGAGTCCGGCCGACGGCGGCTGCCAGGCGCTGATGTGCGCGCGGCTGAGGGCGCTCGGCTTCACGATCGAGCCGCTGAACTTCGGCAACGTGGAGAACTTCTGGGCGCGTCGCGGCGTCGAGGGTCCCGTTTTCTGCTTCGCGGGGCACACCGATGTCGTGCCGCCGGGGCCGCTCGAGGAATGGAAGACGGACCCCTTTCAGCCGTCGATCCGCGACGGCATGCTCTACGGCCGCGGCGCGGCGGACATGAAAAGCGGCCTCGCCGCCATGGTGACCGCCTGCGAGGAATTCATCGGGCGGCATCCGCAACACCGCGGCAGCATCGCGTTCCTGATCACCAGCGACGAGGAGGGGCCGTCCGTGGACGGCACGCGGCGGGTGGTCGAGGTGCTGAAGAGCCGCGGCGAGCGGATCGATTGGTGCCTGATCGGCGAGCCCTCGAGCGAGGAGGTGCTCGGCGACACCTTGAAAATCGGACGCCGCGGGAGCTTGAGCGGGCGGTTGACGGTGCACGGCGTGCAGGGCCACATCGCTTATCCGCAGCTCGCCGACAACCCCATCCACGCGCTCGCCCCGGCGCTCGCCGAACTCGCCTCACGCACGTGGGATCGGGGAAACAGCCATTTTCAGCCGACCAGCTTTCAGGTGTCGAACATCGCCGCGGGAACGGGGGCGCCGAACGTCATCCCGGGGGAGCTCAAAGCGCGGTTCAATTTGCGTTTCTCGACCGAACAGACCATCGAGTCGCTGCAGGCGACGGTGGAGCGCATCTTGCGCGAGCATGGCGTCAAGTATTCGCTCGACTGGTTCATCTCGGGGTATCCGTTCCTGACCGCGCCGGGAATCCTGTCCGAAGCCGCGAGCCGGGCGGTATCGGAGGAGCTCGGCGTCACCCCGAAGCTCTCGACGACCGGCGGGACCTCCGACGGAAGGTTCATCGCGCCGATGGGCGCACAGGTGATCGAGCTCGGCGTGATCAATGCGACCATTCACAAGGCCAACGAGAGCGTGAAGCTCGAGGATATCGACCGTCTGCAGCGCGCGTATCGGCGCACGTTGGAGCTGTTGCTGGCCGACTAGTCCCGAAGAGGAAAGAATCGATGGAGGGCGACCGATCGGACCTGCCGATCAGCCGCCCATCGATCCGAGGATTACTCCACGCTGTATCCGCGGCCTTCCAGGCAAGCCGCCTGGGCCCGCATGTAGTCGGGACGCTTGGCCGCCGGTGCGGCACCGCCGGTGGTCGGATCGTAGCCCGTCTGACCCACCGCCCACTTGTGGCACTCGTACTTGTCCTTCGACTGTTGATCGGCCGTCTGGCCGTTCTTCGGGTACGCGATCAGCTCTCCGCCGCTCGCCGGACCGCCGCCCGCGGTTCCCGTCGCACCGGCCTGGGCCTGCAGCCCTGCCGGCGGGGCTACGGTTTCGTACTGTTTCGCATTCGGATCGTAGATGTAATACGTGTTATCCGCGTAGTAATAGGGGACGCCATCCCACCAATAGGTCTGGTAATACAGGGGCAGCGTTGCGAAGTACAGGCCGAGACCCAAGCCGCCCCAGCCCCAGCCCCAACCCCATCCGCAGCACCCCCAACCACCGCGCCAGCCGCCATAGCCGCCGCGCCAACCATATCCGCCGCGATAGCCGCCATAGCCTCCCCGGTAGCCGCCGTAGCCACCGGCATGGCCCCCGTACCCTGCGGCATGGCCGCCCCCACCGAAGTGGGCACCGCCACCGCCGGCATGGCCGCCGCCACCATGTTGCGCCAACGCGCTCGTCGACATGACCGCCGCCATGGCGAAGGCACCGACGAACAGAGAAAGTTTGCGAATCAGGGCAGGACTTTGCATAACGTCACCAGATCTGGGTCAAATAAACCATTACAACGCACAACCTACTATACCGTTGACCGCGGGAAGCGGATTCTCGTCAACCTTCCCCCGCATATTTATTTTGACTCTGCGGCAGGGCATCAGTTCAACGGGGACCCCGGCCCGGCCCCCGTTCGACTCGCGCGTGGATCAGCTTCCCCCGGCCCGCACGATGGCAATCCGCACCGATGGTTCGGTGACGCCGCTCAACTGCAAGATCAGCGGTTCGTCCGCCCCCAGGGAAAACTGCACGATTTTGCGCGGCGCATCGCAGCCATGCTGCCCCTCATAGTCGGCGGCGGGGACGAGGTGCGAGTGCTTCACCACATCGATCCAGAGCGGCTGATCGACCGCCACCCGATAGCTGCCGGCGGCGGGTACGCGGAAGGTCAGCACCCCCGAATAACTTCCCTCCGCCGGCGATGCCTTGCCCGGCGCGGTCGGGAAGACCACCTGGCTCGCCGGCAAGAGTTGCACCCGGTAGGCGCGCTCCGTCGAGATGCGTGGGGGCGAGGCGCCATCCTTCGCCGCCGCCACCGGGGAAGCCGCAGCGGCGAACAGCGCGCGCTCGCGCGACACGTCCCACTGATATCTGGCGCAAGGGTCGGCCGCCACGGAATTTTGCTGCGCCAACGCCATGGGCGGCGTGGCGAACATCAGCGCGGCGGCCAAGGCGAGCAATCGCATCGTGTACTCCCTAACGCGGCCAATCGAGGCGTTAGCATACTGCATTTGTCGGTCCCGCCTTACGCGCAACGGCGAGGTTCGCCAATGTCCCCGAACAGCCGGGCGGAGTAGTGTGCAGGGGTCACGAGAGGCGAGGAGCATTTTTTATGCATCACCGCGAGATTTCTCTGACTTGGCGTCCCGCCGGTTTTGGGCTTTTGCTGCCGGCGGCGGCCGCGATTCTGCTGGCGGGCTGCGCGACACGAGCGCCTTCCGACTGGCGGCGGGTTCAACTGACCGACAATCTCCAGCTCTACGACCTGTACGACAATTCGCGCGACTGGGGGCCAAGTTTCCTGGTCGGGCCGCCCGCGCATCATTGGGGCGACGAATCGCGCATCGACGACACGCGGTTGGTACCGAGGGTCGACAGTCAGGACGGCACCGGCGGCGGCGCCGGTCCCTCCGCGCCGCCGACTCCGCCGATGACCAAGCCCCTGCCACCGCTGCCGTAGCGGCACCCGGCGCGCCTTCATCCGGCGGCGGCGCTCACCGTCGTTTCGAGCAGCCGTTCGCCGTGCAGGGAATTGGCGACCAGGCACACCTTTTCAGCGCGTTCCAGCAGTTCCCTCGCCTTCTCACGATCCGCACCCGCGCTGACCGTCAGGATCGCGTGCGTCACGTATCGGGTGAACTGGGTGACGCCGTCCACGCGCTCGAGCGTTCCCCGTACGCGCGCCTCGAGCTGTTCCCATTCGAAATGAGCGGCTCGCGATACGCCGCGAAACGTCAGGATGAAGCAATCCGCGATCGACGCGACGAGCAGCGTTTCCGGCGACCACACGCCGCCGGGCCCGTCGAATTCGGGCGGCGGCGCGGTTTGCAGGTCGGGCAGGCCGGTGCTGACCACCCGCACGGCGCCGTTCGCCGATGCGAGGGCACCGACATCGTAGACATGCGGATAGGGTTTCATGAGCCGAGCACCGGCAGCCCCGCCGCCTTCCACGCCGCGATGCCCCCGCCCATGTGCGCGGCATGCGGCTGACCCGCGGCCAGCCGCCGCTCGGCGGCGGTGAGCGAGCGTTTGCCACTGCCGCAATGAAACACGACGCGCCGCGCCCCATCCTCGGGCAGCGTGGCCGCGTCGAAGGTCGAGAGGGGATAGAGCAGGGCGCCCGCTATGCGCTCGGCGGCGTATTCGGGTGGTTCACGGACATCGATCAGGAGAATCTTGCCCGCGTGCAGGAGGCGCGCGACCTCTTTCGGTTCCAGGGTCTCGATCGATGCGGCAGCTTTGCTCATGAATGTTTCCTCCTCGGTGGGATGGTTTTGCTCGGTGGGATGTTTTTGCCCGGTGGGACGCTTTTGCGGAGCGGCGCTCGCGGCGTCTTGCAGAACAGTCGATACAGGAGCTTCGCCAATGCCTTGGCTTCGGTCGCCGCCAATCGATAGCGTACCGATCGACCGTCGCGGCGGCGGCTGATGACGCCCTTGGTCTCGAGAATGGTCGCCTGCTGAGAGAGGGCGGGAGCCGCGAGACCCGCCTGGCGCGCCAGCTCGCTGGCGGTCCGCTCTCCCTCGATCAATGCGCAGACGATGCGCAAACGTCCGGGGTGCGCGACCGTCCTCAGGAATTCGGCGGCGAGATCGACGGATTCGTCGCGGGGACTCAATGAGCGTCTCATGCGTTCACCCCTTCATGCGGGCGACGGCGTCACGGAAGATTGGCCGAGTCGGCCGGCCGCTCGGCGGCATGCCGGTCGGCGTCCAATTCGAACCACATGGCGTTCAGAATGGCGAACGCGCAAGCCAGACCGATGCCCAGTATCCAGCTGAAATACCACATGCTCGCTCCTCAGTAGTTTTCCATCGCGCCGGGCGCGACCCCGTGGAAAGAAGCGTCCGAAAAGGGATGGAATTGTCGCAGGTTTTGGGGCATATGCTGATCCTGGCGGTGGGAACGAGGTCGGTTTTTGCTTGGTGCCGCGAGCCCGTTCAGTAGTTGGACCCGAGACCCTGCGAGCACCCCGTATTGTTGCCACGGGCTGAAAGGCCCCGGAGCACGATTAGTAGATTTCGATGAAAGGGGTCTCTCCCGCCGTCGCCTGTGTTCAACGGAGGGTAGACCATGGAAGTACTGTACCCGCGCTGCGCGGGATTGGATGTTCATAAAGATATGGTGATGGCCCGGGTGCGCTGCGTCAGCGAACCGCGAGTCGATGAGACGCGCAGTTTTGGGACCACGACCAGCGCGCTGGTGGAGCTGCAAGAGTGGCTGAGCGCGCACGGGATTACCCACGTGGCGATGGAAGCGACGGGAGTCTATTGGAAGCCGGTGTGGCATCTGCTCGAGGAGCATCTGCAGCTGGTGCTCGCCAATGCCCAACACATTCGCAATGTTCCCGGCCGCAAGACCGATGTGAATGACGCGGCCTGGATTGCGGACCTGCTGGCCCATGGGCTGATTCGCTCGAGCTTCGTTCCGCCCGCGCCGATCCAGGAGCTGCGCGACTTGACGCGCACCCGCAAGCAGCTGGTGCGCGAGATCTCTCAGCACAGCTTGCGGATCCAGAAGACACTGGAGGATGCCAATCTGAAGCTCGGCAGCGTGCTGTCCAATGTCTTGGGCTCGAGCGGCCGGGCGATCCTGACCGCGCTTATCGACGGACAGAGCGACCCGGAGCGCCTCGCGGATCTGGCACAAGGCGCGGCGCGCAAAAAGCGCACCGCTCTGATCGAGGCGTTGCATGGGCGGGTCACCGTGCATCACCGGCGTCTGCTCAAGCTGCACCTGGATCTGATCGCAGCGCTCGAGCACGCGCTGGAGGAAGTCGATGCCGATGTGGGAAAACTCTTGGCGCCGATCCGACAATGCGCCCGCCTGTTGACTACCATGCCGGGGATCAGTGACCTGACCGCCCAGGTGGTGCTGGCGGAGATCGGTGCCGACATGGCGCGCTTCCCGACCCCCGGGCATCTGCTGTCTTGGGCCACCATGTGCCCACGAAATGACGAGAGCGCCGGTAAACGCCGCTCGACCCGGACCCGCAAGGGCTCGCCCTGGTTGAAAACCGCTCTTGTCACGGCCGCCTGGGCTGCGGTACGGGTCAAGAACAGTTACCTGCAAGCTCAGTTCTTGCGTCTGCGCGGCCGACGCGGGGCTAAAAAGGCCATCCTCGCGGTGGCCGCCTCCATGCTCACCGCTATGTGGCACATGCTGAAGAACAGCGTGGAATACCACGATCTGGGAGCCGACCACTTCGCCCGACGCGATCGTTCCAAAGCTATCCTGCGACTCGTGCGACGCCTCAACGACCTGGGCTGCGATGTCCAAATCACTCCTCAGGCTGCGTGAATCCAGGGTAATCATGCGAAGATCAAGAGCTTCTTAGTAGCTCGTAGCAATACAT
>CAVTNZ010000079.1:0-181420 GCA_963736185.1 uncultured Gammaproteobacteria bacterium
GGCGAGTTCATAGGTTTTCCTTCAGAGCCTGTATTCGCAGCCGGAATGATATTCGCGCAACGCATAAAACGAGATCCGTACTTTCCGCAGTGAATAACGGGATTTTCTGGAAGACGAATCAGACGCGTTTTTACAACGCGGGGAGGCGGAGCCGAACCGCCCGGCCCGCTTCGCGGAGCTCAAACCGGACGCAACCGCGGCGATAGGGCGCGGCCAGGACTATCTGGCCGTCTGACCCGGCGTCGTCCGCCGCTCTCGGCCGGATTTCCTGCCGCGAGGCCGCCGAGCGCTCCGCGGCCTCGATCAGATGCGCGACACGTGCGAAAGGCCTTTCCGGGGCGTGGGTGGCGAGCCCCACCGAGGCGGTGACCGCCACGGTCCCGCCGCGTATCGCATGCAAGGTGCCGCACAGCCGCGACACCAGACGCTGGCAGAAGATCCCGGCACCGTGCCGGGCCAGGCCCGGCAAAACGATCACGAACTGCGTGACCCCGTAGCGCGCAACACAATCGGTGTCCCGGGCCACCGAGCAGATCGATTTCGCCGTCGTCAACAGAACCGAATCGCCCGCCTCATGCCCATGGACATCGCTGAATTCCTTGAAGCGGTCGAGATCGACGAGGACCAGGCTCAACGGCCAGCGGCCGCTCGTCGCGGCCTGAAATTCGCGCCTCAACATGGGGTCGAGATAACCACGGTTGTACAGTCCGGTGACGCGGTCGCGTTGGCGCTCGTCCTGCAGCGGCGCTGAACTCGCCTCGGGCCGCCGGGCGCTTTGCGGATGGCGGACCTGTTCCAGCGATCGCAGGTTGCGGATGATCAACAGATCGCGCGCCTGATCGAGGATCGCGGTCGCGGCTCCGGGCTGCAACAGGGCGGTATCGAACAGACGCTCGATCTCGGGGATCTCGGCGACGATCCTGGCCGTGACCTCGGCCACCGCAGGCGCATCGACGCCCAGCCATTCGGAGGCGTGGGCGGCCAGAGCCGCAAAATCCACCGCGCCTGCGGGCGCCAGCAAGGCCTCCACGCACTCGCTGCCGAGCGCCACACAGCGCGCCGCCGTTGCAGCTGGAGTCGTGGAATCCGCGGCCGGCGGCGCATGACTCCACGCCACCGCGCGGCAAAGCGGCTCGGGCAGCTTCCAATACTCCAGCAGCCAGGCGCCGAGCGCGGCATGGTCGATGCCGAGACGCAGCGTCTCATAGCTCATATATTCCCGATGCGAGCTTTCTCGAGGCAGATCGCGGTAGAAGTCCGGCGCGACGCGATCGATGCCGAGTATCGCGATGTCCTGCAGCAGCGCCGCGACGAAGATGTCGTCCAGCCCGGTGCCGGTCTGCAGTGCGCCGAAGCACCTCGCCGCCGAGGCGCTCAGGATGGCGCGACGCCAGTGCCGGTCGTAGTCCACCCCGTTGCTCTTCAGTCCCCGATACGAGCCGAGCAGCGAGAAGCCGAGCGCCAGCGTGGTCGCGCCCTGCAAGCCGAGCACGATCAGGGCCTGCCGCAGGTTCGTGCTCTTGCGCTGGCGGGAATACAGCGCGCAATTGGCGACGCGCAGCAGCTTGGCGGCCAGAGCGGGATCCCGGCCGATCGCCGCCGCGATCTGGGACATGTCGGCGTGCGGATCGCGCGCCAGCGTGATGATCTGCTGGGCGATCGCGGGCGGGCTCGGAAAATTCGCGGACGCCTTTAGCTTGCTCTTCAGCTGCCCGAGCATTTCACTCTTCTTTGTGTGGACACCCGTCTTGGCTGTTAGCGGCCGCGCGGCGCGAATCTTGAGAGCCCGGAGTGGGTTGGGCTCCGTGGGGCGCCCCTCAGAGCGCCATTAGCACGAGCTTGCAGGCCGTCAGGTCCCGGTAGATGGCGTCGAGCTGATCCCGGCCGGTCGCGACGATGGTGTAGGTCAGCGCCACGAAATTCCCGTCGCCCGAAGTGCGCACGCGGATCCGGCCCTCCGTCAGAGGGCCCGTGTGGCGTTCGATGATCTCGCGGGTCGCCGCGCGCAGATCGCCGTCCTGCCGGCCCATCACCTTGATGGGAAATTCCGCGGGAAAATGCTCCGGCCTGGCCGTGCTCACAGGTCCGGAGTTCCGGCGAGTTCGCGGATGTAATCGAGGAATGCCTTGTGCATCCGCCGGAACAACGGTCCGGGCCTGCCGTCGCCCACCGGGCTGCCGTCCAGGCGGGTCACGGGAAGTACGCCGCGCGTCGAGAACGCCAGCCATATCTCGCTCGCGGCGCGCAGCTCGATCTCAGTCACCCGCGCACTGCGGCTGACGATGCCGATCCGCTCCGCCAGCTCGCCGACCACGTCGCGGGTCGTGCCCGGAAGAATCTGATGCCCGTTGGGCGGGGTGTGAATTTCGCCGCGCGAGATCACGTGCACGGTGGTCGACGATCCTTCCGTGAGCTCGCCGCGTTCCAGCATGATGGTCTCGAAGGCGCCGGCGTCCACGGCCAGCTTTTTGAGCAGCACGTTGGCGAGGAGCGCCGTGGACTTGATGTCGCGGCGCGCCCATCGGGTATCGGGAGAGGTGATCGCGGCCACCCCGTCCTCGAGCAAGGCGGGCGAGGGCGCCTCCAGGCGGCTGGCGAAGCCGAAAATCGTGGGCTCGAGGCCCTGCGGCCACGCATGATTGCGGCCGAGTTCCGCACCGCGCGTCACCTGCAGATACAGATATTGATCCCCTCCGCCATTGCGCTTGGCGAGCTCGCGGCAGATCTCCCCCCATTGGACGTGGCTCTTCGGCGCCGCCATGCGGATCGCCGAGAGGCTGCGGTTGAGACGGTCGAGGTGCTCGCGCAGACGGAATGGCCGGGTGCCGTACACCGGAATGACTTCATAGACCGCATCGGCGAACAGGAACGCGCGATCCAGGGGGGAGATCCGCGCATCCGCCAGTGCGAGATATTCACCGTTCAAATAACAGATGGGCAGCGGCATGGGGGAAGCTTACGCGAACCACAAGCGAATTGTGTCGATCAGCCGCCGCCACCAGCCGCCCTCGGCCACCGCCGCGAGCGGGTGCACCGGGACAGAAGCCAGAGTCTGCGACCCGGCGACCACGTGAAGCACTCCGACGTCGTCGTTGTGCGACAGGGGCGCGATGAGCTTGGGCCGCAGGTCGACCGCGGTCTTGATGTCGCCGGACGCGCTGCGCGGCAGGGTGATGTAAAGATCCTCGTTCACGCCCACGTCGACCGGCGTGGCCGCCGCCTTCCAGACCGGCGCGGAGGCGAGCTTGGCGCCGGCCTTGGCCACCAGCTTGGTGTCGTAAAAGGTGAACGCATAGTTGATGAGCGCACCGCTCGCATCTTCGCGCCCCTTGAAGCTCTTCGAGCCGAGCACCACCGAGACGACGCGCATCCCATCGCGAAGCGCCGAGGTCACCAGGCAGAATCCGGCCGAATCGGTGTGTCCCGTCTTCAGACCGTCTATGCTCGAATCGCGACCCAGAAGACCGTTGCGGTTCTGCTGCTTGATGCCGTTGTACTCGAATTCGCGCACCGAGAAATATTTGTAATACTGCGGGAAATCGCGGATCAAGGCGGACGCCAGCAGGGACATGTCATGCGCGGTCGTATAGTGGTTGGGCGCGGGCAGGCCGGAGCTGTTCTCGAAATGCGTTCCGGTCATGCCGAGACGCTTGGCGTTCGCGTTCATGAGCTGGGCGAAGGTCTCCTCGGTGCCTGCGATGCGCTCCGCGAGCGCAATCGTGGCGTCGTTTCCCGACTGAACGACCATCCCCAGGATCAAGAGCTCAACCGACACCGGCTTGCCGAGCTCGATGAAGGTGCGCGAGCCTTCGGACCTCCAGGCATGCTCGCTCACGACCACCTGGTCCTGAAGCTTGAGCTTGCCGCCCGCCAGCTCCTGAAACACGATGTACGCGGTCATCAACTTGGTGAGGCTGGCGGGCTCCATGCGCGCATCGGCATCGAGCGCCGCCAGGGTCTTGCCGGTGTGGTAGTCGATCACGACGTAGGAGCGCGCGTCGACGGTCGGCGGCGTGGGAATCGGGATGTCGGCGCCGAGGGAGGCCTTCGACGTTACGGCCAATACCAGAAATGCGCAGAGCGAGCGGACGGCAAACGAAGCACGAAGCATGTGAGCGGGTACCTTGGAAGTGATGGTTGAAGGAATGTACCGGTGCGCCTGACCGAGCGATCAATCGAGCGCGAGGTGTGCATCGCGAACGCCGACCTGTTCCAGGGCGGCGACGATGCGATCGAAATCGGGCACGTCGGGCACCGGACCGATCCGTACACGATACATGCGGCGGCCCGCGATCACATCATCGCGCACGAAGACCTTTCCGTAACCCCCGTCTCGAAGCTTTTGCGCCAGGCGCTGCGCATTGGCGGGGTCGGCGAACGCCCCCGCCTGAACGAACAGAGCGGCCACCGGCGCGGAGGTCACGGGGGCCGGAGCGATGATCGGAGCGCCCGACAATCCCGGGACGGGCGCGGTGAGGGGCGCGGCGAGGGGTGTTGTGGAGGCCAGAGGCGGGACGACTGCGGGGCCGGATGCGGGGCCGACCGTGCGCACCTCGACCATCGCAGTGCCGTTTCGCAGCATGTCGAGCTTGGCCGCTGCCGTGTAGGACAGATCGATGACACGGTTGCCGACGAATGGACCCCGGTCGTTTACCCTGACCACGACGCTGCGGCCGTTTTGCAGGTTCGTGACCCGCACGTAGCAGGGGAGCGGCAGCGTTTTGTGCGCGGCGCTCATGCCATACATGTCGTACGGCTCGTGGGTCGAGGTGCGCACCTTGTGGAACCCCGGGCCATACCACGAGGCGACGCCCCGCTCGACGTAGTCGGCGCTCGAGGACAGCACGAAGTAACGCTTGCCGAAAACGTCGTAGAACGGCGGATTGCCGTAGATCGAGCGTGGCTCGTAGCGCGGCACCGCGTCGGGGACCGTCTCCGGCTGCAGCGCAGGCGGAACGGCCGCCGAGGGCGGCCCCGCGACCGGAGCGCCCGGGGGCGCTTCCACATGGCGTGTGCCGACGCAGCCCCCTAGGGCGACCGCAAGCGCGGCCGCAAGCGAAGCCGCTGGAGCGCGCGCGACCTTCACGGGTGAGTGCCCGACGCCACCGTGTCGTCGGGGTGGGGCGCGTCCGACATCAGCACCTGCTGTTTGACCGCCGCCGCGAGCTCGTACACCGCCATGGCATAGAGCGCGCTGTGGTTGTAGCGCGTGATGACGTAAAAGTTGTTGTACCCCACCCGCCAGTGCACGCCGTCCGCCTGGTCCTGCGCGATCAGCATCGCAGGGGCGTCGGGCGGCATCGAGCTGTCGAAGCTCACCCCCTTGGCCTCGAGCGAGCCCACGGTCTCATCGAGCGCGAGCTTGCGGCCGTCGAGCCCGGCGGCCTTGGCCGGGTCCACAGCGGCCTCCGCAAGCACCGGCTCGCCCTCGTTCCAGCCGTGTTCGCGCAGATAATTGCCGACGCTCGCACAAACGTCCGACCAACTGGTCCACAGGTCGACGCGGCCGTCGGCGTCGGCATCGACGGCGAAGCGCCGGTAATTCGACGGCATGAACTGCGGCGCGCCCATCGCCCCCGCATAGGAGCCCTTGACGGTCTGCGGGTCCATGTCGAAGTCGCGCGTCAAGAGCAGGAATTGCTCGAGCTCGTCGCGGAAGAACTGGGCGCGCGGAGGATAATCGAAGGCGAGCGTGGCGAGCGCATCGAGCACCCGATACTGGCCGGTGAGCCGACCGTAGTAGGTTTCGACGCCGAGGATGGCGGCGATGTATTCAGGCGGTACGCCCGAGCGCACGCTCGCCCGGTCGAGCTCCTGCCGATGAGCGAGCCAGAACTCGGTGCCCTCGCGGATCCTGCGGTCATTCAGAAAGAGCGCGCGATACTCGTACCACGGCTTGGCCTTCTCGGCGGGGCGTTCCATGGCCTGCAGGATGGCGGGCTGGCTCTGCGCGCCCTTGAGGAGCTTGCGCAGCTTTCTTTTCTTGAAATCGTACTGACCCGCCATCTGCGCGATGAAGTCCTTCACATCGGGGCGGTGGACGTCGAGCGCGACCGAGCGGGCGCTCGCGCCGAGCAGCGCTGCGGCGAGAATCAAGGCTTTTGCGATGAGCGGCGTGCGCACGCGTTCAGGATCCGATCAATTTGCGGTGGGAATTGAGCGACATCAGGATGCCGAAGCCGGCGAGCAACGTGACCATGGAGGTGCCGCCGTAGCTGATCAGCGGGAGCGGCACGCCGACCACCGGCAGAATGCCGCTCACCATGCCGGAGTTGACGAACACGTACACGAAGAAGCTCAGGGCGATGGCTCCGCCGGTCAACCGGGTGAAGGTGTCCTGGCCCTGCATGGCAAGGTATAGCGCCCGGCCGACCACGACGCCGTACAGGGAGAGGATGAGCAGCTGGCCGAGGAGGCCGAATTCCTCGCCGATGACCGCGAAAATGAAGTCGGTCGAGCGTTCGGGCAGAAATTCGAGCTGTGCCTGGCTGCCGTTCATGTACCCCTTGCCGAATACGCCGCCGGAGCCGATGGCGATCTGCGATTGGATGATGTGATAGCCCGCGCCGAGCCGGTCGGTCTCGGGATTGAGGAAGGTGAGGATGCGCTGACGCTGGTAGTCGTGGATGACGTGCCAGGCGCCCCAGGCCGCCCCGCCGAGCAGCGGGATGGAGGTCAGAATGATCCGAAATTGCATCCCGGCGAGCAGCATCACGATGAGGCCGGAGGCGCCGATCAAGAGCGCGGTGCCGAGGTCCGGCTGAACCACGATCATGGCGGTCGGAATCATGATCAGGATGCCCATGACGATGAGGTCGAGGAATGTCGGGGGAAGCGGCCGCTCGTGCATGTACCAGGCGCACATCATGGGCACCGCCAGCTTCATGATCTCGGAAGGCTGGAAGCGGATGAAGCCGATGTCGAGCCATCGCTGCGCCCCCTTGCCGATGTGGCCGGTCACCGCAACCACCGCCAGAAGCAGGATGCCGATGACGTAGGCCACAGGCGAGAACAGGCGCAGATATTGCGGCGTCGACAGCCGGGCAAGCGCCACCAGGGCGGTCACCGCGATCGCGATGTTGGCCAGATGGTGCTCGACCATTCTGATGTTCTGACCCGAGGCGCTGTAGACGACCAGGATCCCGATGCAGACGATGAGCGCCAGCACGCCGGTCAACGGGCCGTCGAGCCCCAGGGCGCGCAAGGCACGGCCGCCCGCCGTGAGCGTGCGGCGAGTCCGCGAGGGGGAGAATTCGTCGAATATCATGGGCGGACCTCCGGATCAGCGCTCGTTCAACCGGCCCAGGGCGCCGGCAAGCAGCGGCCAGATCAACGCCCCCACCACCGGGGCGAACCATCGGGCGAAGCTCGTCACGGGATTGCCGGTGGCGCCGTCGATCCAAAACAAGATGAACTGGTAGCCGGTCAGCAGGGCGAAGATGGTGAGAGATTGCGAAAGCAGGGAGAATACACGCAGGCGCAGGCGCAGATGCGTCGCCCATGCCGCCATCAGGGTGAGTGCCAGCGCGTGCTGGCCGAGCACGACCCCGTTGATCACATCGAGCGCCAGCCCGGACATGAACGCGAGGGTGAGGCCGCCGGCGCGGGGCGACTCGATCGACCAGTAGAACACCACCAGCACCAGAAGGTCCGGCCGGAATACATCGAGCGCCGCGGGCAGCGGAATCACCGCCAGCGCCAGCGCCACCAGCGAGGACAGGGCCATCGGCAAGCGGCGGATGGGATCGTCGCGCATCATGGCGTGCGGGCTCCGGGCGGCTTGGCGGCCGGGGCCTTGGCGACGGCGGTCTTGGCCGTGGTTGCGGGCGCCGGCGGCGGGGACAGCGCTTCGGCTGGGCGCAGCCATGCCAGCATGAGCTCGCGCGAGCGGTCGAGCGCCGCGGCCGGGCGAACGTCGACATCGGCCAGGGATTGGGAGGGGTCTCGTTTCACGGCCACCACGGTGCCCACCGGATATCCGGCGGGGAACCCACCGCCCAGACCGGAGGTGACCAGCAAATCCCCGACCACCACGTCGGCGCTGGTCGGAAGGTAGGGCAGCTTCAGGTGGTTGGTGTCGCCGGTACCCACCGCAATGGTGCGCAGTCCGTTGCGGTTGATCTGGACGGGAATAGCGTGTGCGGGATCGCTGATCAAGATGACTTCGCTGGTGAGTTCCTCGACCCGGGCCACCTGGCCGAACACGCCGCTTGCATCGAGCACGGCCTGCCCGACGAATACACCGTCATGGGCCCCCTTGTCGACCAGCACGCGCTCGCGAAAAGCGTCCAAATCCACGTCCATGACGTCGCCGATGATGAACCGGGGCGCGACCTCCGCGGTGTTGTTGCGCAACGCCCGCAGCCTCACCGTCTCGGACTCGAGGGCCTCGTAGCGCTGCAGCCTGAATTGAGCGAGACGCAGCTCCGCCTGGAGGCGCGCGTTGTCCTCGCGCAACGCATCGCGCGTGGTGACGCTTTCGCGAAACCAATGCCAGCCGGCGAACGGGCTTTCGACCGCGACCTGCGCGGGGTAGGCGACGATCGACAACCAGCGGCGGATTTTACCCAGGTGATCGTAGCGCTTGTCGACGATGATCAGCCCGAGCGCAAGGAGCGAGTAGAGCACGCACCGAAGCAGCAGCCCGCTGGTGCGGCCCGATGGATCGGAATTACGGAACGCGACCATGCGAGAAAACCGCCCTAGTCGCTGACATTACTCCAGTCCGAAGATGCCGGGTCCGTGTTCCTCGGTGAGTTCGAGGATGCGCCCGCCGCCCCGGGCGACGCAGGTCAGCGGATCGTCCGCCACGACGACGGGCAACCCGGTCTCTTCCATGAGCAATTTGTCCACGTCGCGCAGCAAGGCGCCGCCCCCGGTGAGCACGATGCCGCGCTCTGCCACATCGGCGCCGAGCTCGGGGGGGGTCTGCTCCAGAGCCTGTTTCACCGCGCCGACGATGCCCTGCAGGGGCTCCTGCAGCGCTTCGAGGATCTCGTTCGAGTTCAACGTGAAGCTGCGCGGAACGCCCTCGGAGAGATTGCGGCCCTTCACCGAGATCTCGCGGACCTGTTGCCCCGGATACGCCGAGCCGATCTCGAGCTTGATGCGCTCCGCGGTGGCCTCGCCGATCAGAATCCCGTAATTGCGGCGCACGTAATTGGTGATGGCTTCGTCGAATTTGTCGCCGCCGATGCGCACGCTCGCCGCGTAAACGATGCCGTTCAGGGAAATGACCGCGACCTCCGAGGTCCCGCCGCCGATATCGAGGACCATGGAGCCGCGTGCTTCCTGAACGGGCAGCCCCGCCCCGACGGCGGCGGCCATGGGCTCGGGGACGATGTCGACGCTGCGCGCGCCGGCCCCCTCGGCCGATTCCTTGATGGCCCGGCGCTCGACCTGGGTGGAACCGAAGGGCACGCACACCAGCACCCGGGGGCTCGGACTCAAAAAGCGGTTGCCATGCACCTTCTTGATGAAGTACTGCAGCATTTTCTCGGTGTAGGTGAAGTCGGCGATCACGCCGTCCTTCATCGGACGCACCGCGGTGATGTGACCCGGCGTCCTGCCCAGCATGTTCTTGGCTTCCACGCCGACCGCGACGATGATCTTACCCCCGCGGGTAGGTTCGTCTTGCACTGCGACGACGGATGGCTCGTTCAGCACGATACCGCGCTCGCGCACGTAGATCAGCGTGTTCGCGGTTCCAAGATCGATTGAGAGGTCATTGGAGAAATAACCTCTAAGGCGTTTGAACATGGGGATTTTTCGGGTGCGAAAAGGGGGTGAAAAAAAGTTGCGCTAATGTAACAACCGATGGGACTTTCAGCAAGGCAACGTGTATCATCGGGAACGCTTTTTTTTGCGCACTCGCGCGCACTTTTTAACACTCGCTATGAGCCTGATCCGCCAAGACGTCGAAAAGATCGCGCGCCTCGCGCGTCTGTCGATCACCGAAGCAGAGATGCCGGTGTATGTCACCAGTCTATCGAGCATCGTCGACTTCGTCGCCGAGCTGTCGCGGGCGCAAACGGACCGCGTCGAGCCGATGGCTCATCCGCTCGAAGGTCAGCACCAGAGGCTGCGCGAGGATGCGGTGACGGAGACCGACCAGCACGAGAAGTACCAGGCCAACGCCCCCCGGGTGCAGGCCGGGCTCTATGTGGTCCCGCGGGTCATCGAGTAACTCTATTCGGTTCAGTCCAGATGTATCACACCCTTTCCATAGGCGAGCTCGCCCGCCGTTTGGCTGCCAGGGAGATCTCGAGCGTCGAGCTCACGGGGCATTTCCTGGAGCGCATCGAGAGGCTGAACCCCAGCCTGAACGCCGTGATCACCCTGACGGCCGATCGGGCCCTCGATGCCGCGCGGGCGGCCGATCGACGGATCGAAGCCGGGGAGAGGGGGCGCCTCCTGGGCATCCCCCTCATTCATAAAGATATTTTCTGCACCGATGGAGTACGGACGAGCTGCGGATCGCGCATGCTCGACAACTTCATCTCCCCCTACGATGCCACCATCGTGACCAGGCTGAAGGCGGCGGGCACGGTCATGTTGGGCAAGTCGAACATGGACGAGTTCGCGATGGGATCTTCTAACGAGACCAGCTATTACGGTCCCGTCAAGAATCCGTGGGATGTCACCAAGGTGCCGGGGGGCTCGTCGGGCGGCTCGTCCGCCGCCTCCGCCGCGCGCCTGGCGCCATTCACCACGGGAACGGACACGGGCGGCTCGATCCGCCAGCCCGCCGCGCTGACGGGTGTGACGGGGGTCAAACCCACCTATGGCCGCGTGTCGCGCTACGGGATGATCGCCTTCGCCTCGAGCCTGGACCAGGCCGGTGTGCTCGCCCGGTCGGCCGAGGACGCGGCCGCGGTGCTCGAGGTCATGGCGGGATTCGATCCGAAGGACTCGACCAGTATCGACGCGCCCGTTCCCGACTATCCGTCGCTGCTCGAGGCGCCGCTCAAGGGTCTCAAAATCGGGCTGCTGCGCGAATTCTTCGACGGATTGGAGAGCCGCAACGCCTCGCTCATCCGCGACGCTCTCAAGGTCTACACCTCGATGGGGGCCGAGACCATCGAAGTCAGCCTGCCGCATCTGCCCCTGTCCGTCCCCACTTATTATGTGGTCGCGCCGGCCGAGTGCTCGTCGAATCTGTCGCGTTTCGATGGTGTGCGTTTCGGTTACCGGTGCGATCAGCCCAAGGATCTTTTGGACCTCTACGAGCGGTCGCGCGGCGAAGGGTTCGGGCCGGAGGTCAAGCGGCGCATCATGACAGGCACCTACGTGTTGTCGGCCGGGTATTTCGATGCGTATTATTTGAAGGCGCAGAAAGTGCGGCGCCTGATCACGGACGACTTTCGCGCCGCCTTCGCGAAGGTGGACCTTCTGGTCGGACCCACCACGCCGACGCCCGCGTTCGCCATCGGCGCCAAGGTCGACGACCCTGTCACCATGTACCTGAACGACATCTACACCATCGGCGCAAATCTCGCGGGTCTCCCGGGCATCTCGGCGCCCTGCGGCTTCGTCGACGATCTGCCGGTGGGCATGCAGCTGATCGGACCGCATTTCTCCGAGGCGCGGCTGCTCTCGGCCGCCCACCACTACCAGCGCGCGACCGACTGGCATCTCAAGACACCCGGCGGGTACGAGTGATGTCCGCCGTGGACTCGAATTGGGAAGTGGTGATAGGCCTCGAGATTCATGCCCAGCTCGCGACCCGGTCCAAGATTTTTTCGGGGTCCGCGACCGCCTATGGGGCGCCGCCGAACACCCAGGCCAACCTGGTCGACCTCGCCTACCCCGGGGTGCTCCCGGTGCTCAACGCGGAAGCCTTGCGCATGGCCGTCAAGTTCGGACTCGCCATCGGGGCGACGATCGCCCCGCGGTCGGTGTTCGCGCGCAAGAATTACTTTTATCCGGACCTGCCGAAGGGATATCAGATCAGCCAGTACGAACAGCCGGTCGTGGGAAAGGGCGCGATCGCCATCGTGCTCGACGACGGAGCCGCGAAGACCGTCGGCATCACGCGGGCGCATCTGGAGGAGGACGCGGGCAAATCGATCCATGAGGGGCTTGCGAACGCCAGCGGCATCGACCTGAACAGAGCCGGCACGCCGCTGCTCGAGATCGTCTCGGAGCCCGACATGCGCTCGGCCAAGGAGGCGGTCGCATACATGAAGAAGGTCCATACCCTGGTTCGCTACCTCGAGATTTGCGACGGCAACATGCAGGAGGGCTCGTTCCGCTGCGATGCCAACGTCTCCGTGCGGCCGAAGGGGTCGGTCAAGTTCGGCACCCGCGCCGAGATCAAGAATCTGAATTCGTTCCGCTTCGTCGAAAAGGCGATCCAGCACGAAGTGGCGCGGCAGATCGATTTGATCGAGAGCGGCGGCAAGGTGGTGCAGGAGACGCGGCTGTACGACTCGGACAAGAACGAGACGCGCTCCATGCGCTCGAAGGAAGAGGCGAACGACTACCGCTACTTCCCGGATCCGGATCTGTTGCCGGTGCAGATCGACGAGAAATTCGTGGCGGCCGTGCGTACCACGCTGCCGGAGTTGCCGGACGAGAAGGCCGCGCGGTTCGCGCGCGATTTCGGGTTGTCGGCCTACGATGCGGGCGTGCTCAGCGCCAGCCGCGAGATGGGCGAGTACTACGAAACGGTGGTTGCGGCCATCGGAGCGCCCCATGCCAAGCTCGCGGCCAACACCGTGATGGGCGAATTGTCGGGTGCCTTGAACCGCGACGGGCTCGACATCGGTGCTTCTAAAGTTGCGCCGCAGGCGCTGGCGGGGCTCCTGCTGCGCATCGTGGATGCCACCATCTCGGGCAAGATGGCAAAGGAAGTGTTCGAGAGCATGTGGTCGGACGGGAGATCGGCCGATGCCATCATCGAGGCCCAAGGACTCAAACAGATCACCGATACCGGGGCCATCGAGGGGGTCATCGACGCGGTGATCGCCGCGAATCCCAAACAGCTCGCCGAGTATCGCAGCGGCAAGGACAAGCTGTTCCAATTCTTTGTCGGCCAGGTGCAGAAGGCCACCGGCGGGAAGGCGAACCCCTCGCAGCTCAATGAATTGCTCAAGTCCAAGCTCGCCGGCGGCGACGCGGTCTGACCGAGGGCGTTTCGCGCTGATGCATGACCGGGACTGCCTGCATCGATTCGTCTTCGAGCACTATCCGATCCGCGGACACCTGGTGCATCTCGACGCTGCCTGGCGGGCGCTGATCGAGCACCGCGCCTATCCCGAGGCGATCCGCGGGCTCCTGGGCGAAGCGGTCGCGGCCTCGCTGCTGCTCGCGGCGACGATCAAATTCGACGGCGTGCTGTCGCTGCAATTGCAGGGCGATGGACCGGTGCATCTGCTGCTCGCCCAGTGCACCTCAGGTCTCGGCGTGCGGGGGCTGGCGCGCCATCGCGAGTTGCCGGGCCAATCGACGGCGCATGACATCGGCGCGCTCATCGGTGCCGGCAACTTGACGGTCACGCTCGAGACCGATGAGGGCGCGCAGCGCTACCAGGGCATCGTGCCCATCGAGGGCGCACGGCTCGCGGACTCCCTGCAGCTCTACTTCCAGAATTCCGAGCAGTTGCCGACGCGTCTGTGGCTGCATGCGGACGAGTCCGGCGCCTGCGGGATGCTGCTGCAGCGGCTGCCGTCCGGTGAGCGGGGCGCAGCTAGTCCTTCGGCGGGCGCTTCGACAAGCGCTTCGGCGGGCGCCTCGGCCGCCGCGATCGACGACGCCTGGCGGCGAGTGCAGCTGATCGGCGATACGCTCACGCCCGAAGAGCTCTCCACGCTCGCGGATTCGGAAATCCTGCATCGGCTGTTCAACGAGGACGACATCCGCCTGTTCGAGCCGTCGCCGGTGTATTTTCGATGCCGCTGCTCGCGGGAGCGCGTGGCCGGCATGCTGCAGGGGCTCGGCGAGGCGGAGACCCGGTCGGTACTCGCCGAGCGAGGGGAAGTCGAGGTGCGCTGCGATTTTTGCAACCGCGCCTACCTGTTCGATGCGGTCGACGTGGCTCAGCTGTTCAATGCCGGCGTGCCGGGCGATAGCGGTGGCAGCATCCACTAGTAGGAGGCCCCCGGCAGCGGTCCTCGGCTTCGCAGCGGTCCTCGGCTTCGCAGGGGTCCTCGGGCTGGCCGGCGGATTGGCGAGGGCGGAGGTCCCGTTTTACGCAGCCTCGTTCGAGAAGCCGCCGGCGCCGGCGGCCATGGCGGCCGTGGGACGCGCGTTGTTCTTCGACACCTCCCTGTCCGCGTCGGGAAAGCTCGCGTGCGCCACGTGTCACGACCCGGCCCATGCCTTCGGACCGGCCGACGGTCAGCCCGTGCAGCGCGGCGGCGCGGACAATGCACGCCCGGGCGTCCGCGCGGTTCCCTCGCTCACCTACACGCAGAACGTGCCGCCGTTCACGGAGCATTACTTCGACTCCGAGGGCGACGACAGCGTCGATCAAGGGCCGGCCGGCGGCCGCACCTGGGACGGCAGGGCGCAATCGGCGCACGACCAGGCGCGGGTGCCGCTGCTCTCGCCGTTCGAGATGGCGAACCCGAGTCCGCAGGCCGTGGCGGCCAAGGTGCGGCGCGCGTCCTACGCGCGGGAGTTTCGCGACACCTTTGGCGGGCATGTATTCGACGATGCTGCGCTGGTCTTCAAGGGGGTGCTGCTCGCGCTGGAAACCTATCAGCAGACGCCTGCGGCGTTCTATCCCTACACGAGCAAGTACGATGCCTATCTGCGCGGAGAAGGGGTCTTGAGCGCCCGGGAGATGCGCGGACTGGAGGCTTTCGACGACCCGGCGCGGGGAAATTGCTCGCGCTGTCACCCGAGCTCGATGAGCCGGGGCGCCTTTCCGCAATTCACCGACTTCGGCTACGCGGCGATCGGCGCGCCGCGCAATGCTGCGATCCCGGCCAATGCGGATCCAGGCTACTTCGATCTCGGGCTGTGCGGGCCGTTGCGCTCGGATCTGAAGGATAGGGTCGAATACTGCGGCCTGTTCCGCACGCCGTCCCTGCGCAACGCGGCGATGCGGCGGGTGTTCCTGCACAACGGGGTGTTCCACCGGCTGGAGGATGTCGTGCGCTTCTATGCGCAGCGGGACACTGATCCGCAGAAGTGGTATCCGCGCGCGGGCGACGGGAGCGTGCTCAAGTTCGACGATCTGCCCGCGAATTACCGCCGCAATGTGGATACGGAGCCGCCGTTCGGACGGCGGCCCGGCGCCCGGCCGGCGATGAGCGAAGAGGACATCGAGGATATCGTGGCCTTCTTGAACACGCTGACCGACGGGTACGTCAGAAACTCGCCGAGAGCGTCACTTCCTTGAGGCCTCTGTAGATCCGGACCGCCGCCGTCGAATGAGCGGGGATCGCGGCCAGCGCGGCCTCGAGGTCTCCCAGCGATCGGGTGGGGCGGTCGCCCAGCTGGTAAATGATGTCGCCGGTGATGATGCCGGCCCGATGCGCCACCGATTCGCCGCTCACCGCGGCCACCAGCACGCCGGCTCTGTCGGGCCGGTCGGCGGAGGGCGAAGCCACGATTCCGCTGATGCCGAAATCCAGACGGCGGGGCGGGGGTGCGTCGCGGCCCGAGTTTGGCGCGGCCGAATAGCCGTCGACCCTCGCCAGCAGGCCCGCGATTTCCGCATCGGACAGCTCGCCTCGGTAGTCGGCCCCTCTTTTGGGAGTGAGCGTATAGGTCAACGCGATGGGCTTGCCCGGCACGTAGGCGGCCGCCAGGCGGCGCAGCAGCGCTTCATCGACGGGAATCACCAGATGATCGGTGTACATGCATTCGCCGACGGCGCAGTTGGCGCTCTGCGTGCCGAGCAGAGTCGGCACGACCGCCGCGGGGCCGTTCATCCGCGCGAGACTGGCGGTACGATAGGATCGGCGAGCGCCGCTGTAAGTGACGGACACATCGATCCGAAACGAGGTGCGGCCTGACTTCGAGTCGATGACGGCCGTCAGGAACTCGTCGTGCCACACCATTCCCATGAGCCCCGAATGCTCGACGAATCCCGGCTCGGTCGTAATCGTGGTCTGGCCTTCCGCGGGATCGGCGCGGACGGTGGCGGTGTCCCTGAAATGTTCCATGTCGAGCGACAGGAGAGCGGGATCCTTCGCGAAAGCTCCGCACGGTGCGAGCACGAAGAGCGACATGGCCAGAGCGCCGAGGTGGGTTCTCACGGGGTTTCCGTCAATTGAATTGTCGTGCGGCGCAGGATATCAAATCGCCCGCGCCCGATCGCGTCGCGGGGCGCGTGCCGTCTTTAACCGGCCCGTCACGCCGCGGTCACATTGCTCGCCAAGAATTCTCCCCGGTCGATTTCCCAGAACTCATGGCCGGAGACCTTATGAAGAAACTCCTCACCCCGATATCCTCGGCGTTGATCGCCGCCGCCGCGATCAGCCCCGCGTTCTCCTCGCAGACGAGCAGCAGTCCGACAGCGACACCCATCAAGCACCTGGTCGTGATTTTCCAGGAGAACGTGTCGTTCGATCACTACTTCGGCACCTACCCGAATGCGACCAATCCGTCGGGCGAGCCGCGATTCACCGCCTCTCCCGGAACGCCGACCGTCAATGGACTGTCGGGCGGCCTCCTCACCAGCAATCCGAACGCCCTCAACACCGCGGTCAACGGGGCCGGAGCGACCAACCCGTTTCGCCTGGACCGCAGCCAGGCGGCGACCGCCGACCAGGACCACGATTACACCCCGGAGCAGCTCGCGTTCGACCATGGCCTGATGGACGCCTTCCCGGCCTCCGTGGGCACCGCGGGCCCTCCGCCCGCCGGCACGCCGATCGCGCTCACCACGGGATTGACCATGGGCTATTACGACGGCAACACCGTGACGGCGCTTTGGAATTACGCCCAGCGCTATGCCATGAGCGATAACTCCTACGGCACCAATTTCGGTCCCTCGACGGACGGCGCGGTCAACCTCATCTCCGGCCAGCTGAACGGCGTCACCACGGACTTGAACCCGGGCGGCGCGACCATCGGGGACGGCTCCGGCGGATTGACCCTGATCAGCGACGCGGATCCGGTCGGCGACATGTGCTCCACCACCACGGGCGAGGTCGTGCAGTTCGGCGGCAAGAACGTCGGTGATCTGCTGACGGCGGCCGGGGTAACCTGGGGATTCTTCGAGGGAGGCTTCAACCTTCAGACCGTGAACGCCAACGGAACCACGGGCTGCAAGCGCACCACGACTTCCGCCGTGACCAACGTCACCAAGGTCGATTACATCCCGCACCACCAGCCCTTTCAGTACTACACCTCCACCGCGAATCCGAGGCACACACGGCCCACGTCCGTTGCGATGATCGGGCACAACGGCGATGCGGCCAATCATCAGTACGACATCCAGGACTTCTACGACGCCGTCAACGCCGGCAACTTTCCCGCGGTGTCCTATCTCAAGGCGCCGGGCTATCAGGACGGCCATGCGGGATATTCGGATCCGCTGGACGAGCAGACCTTCGTGGTCAACGTGATCAATTTCCTGCAGAAGCAGCGCGATTGGGAGTCGACCGCCGTGGTCATCGCGTATGACGATTCGGACGGCTGGTACGACCACCAGATCGGACCGATCGTCAATCATTCGAGCACCGCGGCGGACGAGCTGACCGGAACCGGCGAATGCGGCAATGGCGCGACGGCGCTGCCCGGCGTGGCGAGTGGAACGCTGCACGCCCAGGGCCGCTGCGGCTACGGGCCGCGTCTGCCCCTGATGGTGATCTCGCCCTGGGCGCGGCACAACTTCGTCGACCACACGGTGACCGATCAGACCTCGATTCTGCGATTCGTCGAGGACAACTGGCTCGGCGGGAACCGTCTCGGCGGCGGCTCGTTCGATGCGCTCGCGAACCCCATCAACGGCTTGTTCGACTTCGGAGCGTGGCCGGCGAACCTTGCCCCCTATCCGCTCAATCCGAGCACGGGCACGGTGGAGGGGTTCTCCGGCTGGTAGTCCAATTGCCGGCCGATGGACCATCGGAGGGCACGGGAGACGATCCCGTGCCCTCTTTCGCATGAGCGGGTGACCCGATAGATTGACGGCTTGAGCACGCGTCGTAATTTCCTGAGGCAGTCCGCCCTTGCGGTCACCGGTGCCGCGATGACGGGCGGAGCGTTCGGGCGCCGCGCGCGAGCTCAGCCGGCTGCCGCGACCGCGCAGAGATCGGCAGCGAACATCGATCCGGGCCGGCTGGCGCGGTTCGTCGATCCACTGCCTCTCCCGGTCGTCGCGCGGCCGGTTGGCAGCCACCGGCCGCCAGGATATCCCGGTGTCAGCGTGCCGCTCTATCGGGAGGCGGCGCGCGCCATCTCGGCGAAGCTTCACCGGGATCTGCCTCCGAGCATGCTCTGGTCCTACGGCGGGACGGTGCCGGGCGTCATGTTCGACACGCGCAGCGGCCAGGGGCTCGCCGTCGAATGGACGAATGATCTGCCGCCCACGCATTTCCTGCCGATCGATCACTCGCTGCACGGGGCGGAGAAGGGCGTACCCGAGGTGCGCAGTGTCGTGCACCTGCACGGCGCCAAAACCACCCCGGAGAACGACGGCTATCCGGAGGACTGGTACGTGCCCGGCCAGTCGCGCACCTATTACTATCCTAACGAGCAGGACGCTGCGCTCCTCTGGTATCACGATCACGCGATGGGCATCAATCGCCTGAATATCTACGCCGGTCTGTTCGGATTGCACGTGATTCGCGACGCGAAGGAGCTCGACCTGCATCTGCCCGGCGGCCGGTACGAGATCCCGCTGGTGATTTTCGACCGCGACGTGCGCATCGACGGCCAGTTGAGCTACCCGATCGCCCCCGATCCCGCTCGTCCCTGGGTGCCGGAGGCCTTCGGCGAGTTGCAGCTCGTGAACGGCAAGGCATTTCCCTTCGTGGAGGTCGAGCCGCGCAGGTACCGTCTGCGGGTGCTGAACGGTGCCAATGGGCGGTTCTATCGATTGTCGTTCCCCGAGGGCATCGATGTGCACCAGATCGGCGGCGACCAGGGACTTCTGGCCGCGCCTATCGCGGTCAAGCATGTGCAATTGGCGCCGGCCGAGCGGGCGGATCTCATCGTCGATTTCACCCCCCACCGCGGGGCGCGGGTCGTGCTGGGCAGCGACTCGTTCGATCTCGTGGAATTTCGGGTGGGCGGGAAGGCGGTGGCTGACCCAAGCGCTCTTCCGGCGACGCTGCGCGACGTACCGCGCATCGTGGAAGGCGCGGCGGTCGCGACGCGGCGGCTGACCCTCGATGAGAGCAAAAATCTCGTGGCCGATTCGACCGGGATGCTGCTGAACAAGACGCCGTGGCATGCGCCGATCACCGAGAAGCCGGTGCTGGGCACGACCGAGATCTGGGAGCTCGTGAATCTCACCGACGACACGCATCCCATCCATCTGCATCTGGTCCGATTTCAGATCCTCGATCGCCGCCGGTTCGATGGATTCCAGTACATGACCGCGGGGACGCTGCGCTACCTCGGGCCGCCGATGGCGCCGGATCCCAACGAGATGGGCTGGAAGGACACGGTGCGGGTCAATGCCAAGACCGTCACGCGCATCATCGTCCCGTTCGTGGGCTATGCGGGACGCTACGTCTGGCACTGCCACATCCTCGAGCACGAGGACAACGAGATGATGCGGCCTTACGAAGTGCTCCCGGGGTCGTAGCGCGGCCGCGCCTATGCGGTTTGCGGGGTGTCGACTTCGAGATTGTCGATGAGCCGCGTGCCGCCGAGGTTGGCGGCGCCCAAAACCACCAGGCGATCGCCGTTCCGCGGATCGCCAAGATCGTCCCTGCCGCGGATCGCCACGTAGTCCGGCCGCCAGCCCCGTGCGGTCAAAGCGGCGAGCGCCTCCTGCTCGAGATCCGCCCAGTCGGTGCGGCCGGTGCTCAGCGCCGCCGCCACGCGGCCGAGCTCGGCGTGGAGCCCGGCGGCCTCGATGAGCTGCGGGTCGCTCAGATAGCCGTTGCGGGATGACAGCGCGAGCCCGGAGGAATTGCGAACGGTCTCCGCCGGCACGATCTCGACGGGCAGCGCGAGCTGCTGCACCATGTTGCGGATGACGAGGAGCTGCTGGTAATCCTTCTTGCCGAACACCGCGGCGCGCGGCTGCACCAGGTTGAAGAGCTTCAATACGACGGTGCAGACACCGACGAAAAATCCGGGCCGCACCCGGCCCTCCAGGATGTCGGCCAGACGGCCGGGCGGATGCACGGCGTACTCCTGGGGCTGCGGGTAGAGTTCCTGCTCCGGTGGTGCGAATACGATGTCGCAGCCGCCGGCCGCGAGAAGCTCGCAGTCCCGTTCGAGCGTGCGGGGATACTTCGCGAAATCCTCGTGCGGCGCGAACTGCAGCCGGTTCACGAAGACGCTGGCGGCCACCACGCCTGCGCGCTCGCGCGCGATGCGCACGAGAGACAGGTGACCATCGTGCAGATTGCCCATGGTGGGGACCAACGTCACGTCGCGCCGGCAAGCCAGGGCGCGGCGCAGATCGGCAACCGTCGTGACTACCTGCACGAGTCGGGATCAAAACCCGTGGATCGCATCGTCCGGAAAGCGGCCCGCTTTCACGTCCGACACGTAGTGACGCACCGCCTGCTCGATGCCGGCGCTGCCCTCCATGAAATTGCGCACGAATCGAAAAGCCTCGCCGGGGGTCAGGCCGAGCATGTCGTGCAGCACCAGCACCTGGCCGCTGCAGCCCGCGCCGGCGCCGATGCCGATCGTGGGTATCGACAGGGAACGGGTGAGGTCGCGAGCCAGCTGGGCCGGAACCAGTTCGAGCACCAGAAGCGACGCGCCCGCGGCCGCAAGCTCCGCCGCGTGCGTGCGAAGGGCGCCGGCGGCCGCCTCCTCGCGTCCCTGCACACGGTATCCCAGGGCGTTCACCGATTGCGGTGTGAAGCCGAGGTGGGCGCAGACCGGGATTCCGCGATCGACCAGGTGCCGCACGACGGGCGCCGTCCAGCCGCCTCCCTCCAGCTTCACCATCTGCGCGCCGGCCTGCATCAGCCGTACGGCGTGGCGCAGCGCAAGCTCCGTCGACTCCTGATAGCTTCCGAAGGGCATGTCCGCGATCGTCCAGGCGCTGCGGTTTCCCCGCGCCACGCAGGCGGTGTGGTAGACCATCTCGTCCAGCGAGACCGGCAGCGTGCTCGCCCGACCCTGCAACACCATGCCGAGGGAGTCGCCGACCAGCAATACGTCGACACCGGCCGCGTCGAGCACCTGCGCGAACGCCGCGTCGTAGCAGGTCAGCATGGCGATTTTTTCGCCGCTGGCGTGCATTTCGCGAAGACGGTGCAGGGAGACGGGTTTGCGGCCGGTCATTGTGCTCATTTCGACTGTCGATAGGGTCGAGGCATGATACTAAAGTATTAGTTCATCTGCTCCTTACGACTCATACCTGTGGGAGGAGGCGGTAGACGATACTGCATGGGTCGAGTTTGATGCGCCGGCCACCTGCTTCGTTTCAATGATGCGCCGTGACGGCACGTATCGATCGCGCCGCCATCCCGGCCGTGCGCGGGAAAAATCGGTGACCGCCCGGCTCCGACGCACACGGCACGAATGGAAGGGTGGGGACACGAATTGGGAGGGGATATGCCAAACAGATCAAGAATTCATATGGGCGCCGCTGCGCTGATCCTCGGGGCCGCGCTAGGGGCGCCCCTTCGGGCCGCCGAGCCGCAGCAGACGGACCAAGCCGCGAGTCAGACCGAAACGCAGCCCAGCGGGCTCGAGGAAATCGTGATTACGGCGACCCGGCGCGAAACCACCGTGCAGAACACGCCGATCAGCATCACGGCGGTCGATGCCGCACAGATTGCGTCCCGGGGGCTCGTAGACCTCAATGGCGTGATCGAGGCAACGCCCGGCCTCGCCATCCGCGACCTGGGTGGTCCCATGGATGAGTTCGAGATCCGCGGACTGAATTCACAGGGCGGAAACTCCTCGATGGTGGGCGCCTACTTCGGTGAGATCCCGCTGGCCACGGCGTTCGGCTCCCAATTCGGCAAGGGGGTCGTCAACCCCGGCCTCTATGACCTCAACCGGGTCGAGGTGCTGCGCGGGCCGCAGGGGACTCTATACGGGGCGAGTTCCATGGGCGGAACCGTCCGACTGATTCCCAATGATCCGCAACTCGACACCAACGCTGCCAGCACCGAGGAAGTGGTATCGGGCACCATCTCCGGCGGCGGAATCAATCACACGGAAAACGGCATGCTCAATCTGCCGTTGGGCGATACCGCCGCCGTGCGCATCGTGGGCTCCTTTTCGAACGACAGCGGCTGGGTCGATCGCAACGTGTTTCAGGATGGCGCCGTCGGCGTCGATACCGGTTCCTATCCAAATACGCAGCGGCCGAGCAATTTTTATACGGCTCCCCTGCAGGAGAATCTGACCGGGGTGAACACCTCGATCATCGATTCGGTCCGGGCGCAGTTTCTATGGAAACCGGTGGACGAACTCACGGTCAACCCGACCTTCTGGTACCAGTACTCGCAGCTCGCCGCCCCTCCCTCGATCGACGTGAATGGCGATCCGACCCACCCCACGACGCCGCAGGTGTGGGCTCATTGGGAGCCGTACGATACACCCGAGCCGCAGACGAGCACGCTCAGCTTCGGCAGCCTCAACGTGATCTACAAGTTTCCCGCCGTTTCGCTGACCTCGGCGAGCGGATATTGGAACCACAACTTCATCAGCTTGGAGGACGGCGTGGAGGGGTTCGCCTCCGCATTGGCGCTCCCGGCGTACGACGCCTCCGCGGGCGGGATCGGGAATACCGTGAGCTCCAGGGGTCCCGGCCTGCTCGAGCAGGACTCCACCCGGCAGATCTCGGAGGAGTTGCGGATCAACTCCAACGAGCCGGTGTCTTTGCCTTTCATCCCCGGAAAATTCGACTATGTCGCCGGCTACTTCTACGAGGATATCCATTCCACCACCGCGATCGACTCGGTGGCTCAGCAAGGCGCAAGCCTTCTGGGCGGTCCGGCCCTTTTCGTCGAAGCCCAGCCCGAAATCCTGGTGCAGAACGCAGTGTACGGGCACTTGTCCTGGCGGCTTTCGCCGCAATTCGAGGTGGAGGGCGGATTTCGGCACTACAACTACAGCCTGGGTGCATCCTCTTTCCAATACGGCGCTTTCAGTGCCGGGGCGGCCTTGTGCAATACCTGTCCCTATTATTCTTCGGCCTCGATAGGGGCCAGCGGCACCATCCCAAGTCTCACGTTGACGTACAACGTCGACCCCGATCACATGGCGTACGCGAAGATCGACAAGGGAGCCCGCCTCGGTGGAGTCAGTGGCGATGTCGGACCGATCCCGGTGGCTCCGCCCAACAGCACCAATCCGCTCCTGGGTTCGCAGGTCGCCAACGAGTGCGCGGTGCAGGCCAAGATACTACTCACGCCCACCTGCAATCCCAAGCTGTTCATCCCGGCGCCGCTCACCTTCAATTCCGACTCGGTGTGGAGCTACGAGATCGGCGAGAAGTCTTATTTCCTCGACCGCCACCTGATCGCGAACATCGACGGCTATTTCGAGAAATGGAGCAACCCTCAGCTGGCGACGGAGCTCGCGGGATTCGGTTTGACGGTGAACGGAGCTCCCGCCCACATCTGGGGCCTCGAGCTGCAGCTGGACACGCTGCTCCCCGGGGGCTTCGATATAGCGCTGAACGGCGGCTACACCAACTCGAAGTTCGTCGCGGACAGCGCCATCACCGGATTCACCAAGGGCATGCAGATTCCCGATACGCCGGCCGCATCGGGTTCCGCGGTTCTGCACTGGGTCCACGATCTGGGGAGCAACCTGGCCCTGCTCGGCTCGATCGAGGGCGACTACACGGGCACGAGAACCGACCTGCCATTCGGGGTGACCGCCACGCTGGATAACGTTCAGCAGGTTCTGGTGCACATGCCGGCCTACGCGGTGGGGAAGCTCCGTTTCGGGCTCAAGGGCAATCAGTGGACCGCATCGATGTTCGTCAACAACTTCACGAACAATCATTCGCTGATCGACCCTCAGCCCAATGGCGGCCTGCAAACGACGGCGTTCGACCGGTACGTGATGCTCCGGCCGCTCACCGCGGGTGTCGATGTGGCATACCGGTTCGAGTGACGGCCCAGGGAGTCCGGTGTGCCGGGTGCGCTCATCGATTCGTTGCTATGCCGAGGCAGGTAAACGAATTGTTGGCGTGGATGGTGTTGAATTGCTCCCCCAACGAGGAGAAACCCGTTGCTCGATGGCTCCGCAGCAGGGTTTCAACCCCTTTAGTCAAACCCTGGCGCTCCATATAAGCGGTCCTGGCTGCGCAGTCGACGCCTATCACCAGCTCCGGCACGCCGATCTGTTTGCGCATCGACTCGAAGAGACCATCGAGACTCGCGACCATGTCGCCCTGCTTGGCGAGAGCGACCACGAGCCCCGGCTCGAGCGCACAGGCGAATTCCAGGGCGCCGTCATCGTAAATGCGCTGCAGGCCGCGCGGGTAATAGTGGCCGCCGATGCGGATCATCAGGGGAAACGGCCCGAAGTCCCGGGCACTCGGGGTCCCCCGGCCAAACCCACAGGCCGCGGCATACACCTCCAGCGCGGGCCGTCCGTCGATTTCGCGCACCAACCGGCGCGCCGGATCGGCCTGCGTGATGACGAATTTCCGCTCGGTGTGAACAAAGTGATTGTGGCAGTACGCGACGACCGGCGATGCGCACGACACCAGGGACAGGATCGCGGCTCCGTGCCTCGCGACTCCGCGATGCAGTATCCGCCTGCTCCCGGGCTTGTCGCCGAATGGATTGAAATATAAATCCCCTGCCGAGCCCCCGATCAGCGGTATGCCGTTCAATTCCATGCCAAGCACCGCCGCAATGCGCTCCTCGCATCGCGCCTCCGCGTCGATCAGCAATAATGCAAACCGATATCCGTGATCGCGCCCGGCGCCGCTCGCCAGCTCATCGCGCAGCCGATGTATGCGGTCTCTGAGTTCGGCCGCGCCGATGTTCGCCACATCCTCCAACAGGGCATCCGCCGCGGCGAAGCGGCCGGAGGGAAGATGGAACCCCGCGACTCCGTGGGCGGTGTAACCGTGGATGCCGAAGGCGCGTCCCGTGGCCGCTGCGACCACCCGATCGGCGCCGCGCTGCATGAGCTCCCGGCCCAAGGTCGGCAGATCGTGGGCGGTGGCCGCGAAGACGACCGTCAGGGCGCTGTGACCGCAATCCTCGGCAATCGCGGACGCAACGGCCGCGGTGTCGCCGGCAGACTGAAAAAAGCTGATTTTCTGCGTCGGATCGCTCACAGCATGATACTAAAGTATTAGCGCGTTTACTTCTTACGGCTCATACCTCCTGCGGGACCGCGGGGCGATACTTCCAGGGCCGAGCGCGGGGAGCCGGCCCATCTGATTATAAACGCACTCCAAGGAGTATCGAATGAATTCCGCCGCCGCACCGACCACTCGCCCGGCTCTCGCCAACGATCTTGCAGGCATCTGCGCCGCCAACGCGGCGTTCCTGCGCACACCGCACCAGTTGCTGATCGACGGAGCACGGGTTCCCGCAAAGAGCGGCAGGACCTTCGAGGTGCGCGAGCCTTCCAGCGACGCGGTCCTGGCGCACTGCGCCCTCGGCGAGGCGGCCGACGTCGATGTCGCCGTGGCGGCGGCGCGGCGAGCGTTCGAGGGCGGCGAATGGCCCAAGATGACGCCAGTGGACCGCGAGCGCGTATTGCACCGTCTCGCCGATTTGATCGAAGCGCATGCCGATGAGCTCGCGGAGCTCGAGGCGCTGGACAACGGCAAGTCGGTGATCATCGCGCGCCACGTCGACGTGAAGCACGCGATCGAGGTGTGGCGCTACATGGCCGGCTGGCCCACCAAGATCGAGGGCAAAACACTGCCGATCTCGGGCACCCTGATACCGGGGCAGCAATACGCCGCGTTTTCCTCGCGCGAGCCGGTGGGTGTGGTCGGCGCCATCATCGCGTGGAATTTCCCCCTGCTGCTGGCCACATGGAAATGCGCGCCGGCACTGGCCGCGGGATGCACGGTGGTGTTGAAACCCGCCGAGGAAACGCCGCTCACCGCGTTGCGGCTCGGCGAACTGGCTTTGGAGGCCGGGCTGCCAAAGGGCGTGCTCAACATCGTCACCGGCATGGGGCCGACCGCGGGCGCCGCGTTGGCGGCGCATCCGGGGGTCGACAAGGTCACCTTCACCGGCTCCACCGAAGTCGGTCGATTGATCGTTCAAGCATCCGCCGGCAATATGAAAAAAGTCACGGTGGAGCTGGGAGGCAAGTCTCCGGTGATCGTGCTTCCGGATGCCGATCTCGATGCGGTCATTCCGGGCGCCGCCGGCGCAATATTCTTCAATCACGGCCAGGTGTGCAGCGCCGGCTCGCGTTTGTACGTGGATGCGAAGCACTTCGACAAGGTGGTCGCCGGCATCGCCGATCAGGCCAAGGCGATGAAGCTCGGGCCGAGTTTGCAACCGGACGCGCAAATCGGACCGCTCGTATCCTCCGTGCAACGCGAGCGCGTGTCGCGCTATCTGAAAGAGGGTGCTGCCGCAGGTGCACGCGCCGCCGCCGGGGGCAACGTGCTGTCGACGCCGGGATACTACGTCGAGCCCACCGTCTTCGTCGACGTAAACCCGCAGATGTCCATCGTCCGTGAAGAAATCTTCGGTCCGGTGGTGGTGGCGCAGCCGTATGACGATGTGGCCGACATTGCGCGAGTCGCCAACGATTCCATTTATGGACTCGCGGCCAGCATTTGGGGCCGGGATATCGGGCAGGTGATGCGGCTCGCGCCGAAGCTGCGCGCCGGCACGGTGTGGGTCAATTGTCACAATATGCTCGATGCCGTGATGCCCTTCGGCGGCTACAAGCAATCCGGCTGGGGCCGCGAGCTCGGCGGTGAAGCGGTTGCCTCGTACCTCGAGAGCAAGTCGGTTTGCATCAACATCACCGGCTGAGACACCGACTGAGCGGCCGGACCCCGTGGACGCTGGCAAGGCATTCGTCGCTCTGCGCGACAGATTATTGACGGATGGGCTGCCTCCGGCGGAGGCCTCGAGGGCTTTCCATTGGCCGCAGCCTCTGCATTTCAACTGGGCGGCGGATTATTTCGATCGCATCGCCGCCGACAACGATCGAACGGCGCTTCGGATCGTGGACGATGCAGGACTGGACCAGGCCGTCAGTTTCGCCACGCTGGCCCGCCGCTCCAATCAGATCGCCAACTTTCTCGCCGACCAGGGCATCGTGCCGGGCGACCGCGTGCTGATAATGCTCGGCAATGTGCTTGCATTGTGGGAGACGATGCTCGCGGCCATCAAGCTGGGCGCGGTGATGATTCCGGCAACCACGCTCCTGAAGCGGGCCGATCTCGAGGACCGGCTGGCCCGCGGCCGGGTGCGGGCGGTCGTGACCGACCGTTCGCATACCGCATTATTCGAAGGACTTGCGGGCGCCCCGGTGCGCATCGCCGTCGGCGGCGCCGCCGACGGCTGGAAGGCCTTCGAGGACAGCCACGCGGCGGATGTCCGACCTCCCGCGACACCCCCGACACGCGCCGATGCGCTCATGCTGCTCTATTTCACCTCCGGGACCACTGCGAAGCCCAAGCTCGTGGCGCATTCGCATACCTCGTATCCCGTGGGACACCTGTCCACGGCCTATTGGATCGGCCTGCGCCGGGGTGACGTGCACCTGAACCTGAGCTCGCCCGGCTGGGCGAAGCACGCCTGGTCGTGCTTCTTTGCACCGTGGAATGCCGAAGCCACGGTGCTCGCCTATCAATTCCAACGGTTCAAGGCTGCGGCCTTGCTGGACCAATTGGTTCGTCGACGCGTCACGACCTTTTGCGCCCCGCCCACGGTCTGGCGCATGCTGATTCAGGAGGATTTGCGCCGCTGGCCCGTGACCTTGCGCGAAGTGGCCGGCGCCGGCGAGCCGCTGAATCCCGAGGTCATCGAGCGCGTGGAGGTTGCGTGGGGATTGACCGTGCGCGACGGTTTCGGCCAGACCGAGACCACGGCACAGATCGGAAATCCACCGGGCCTGCCGCTGAAGCCCGGGTCCATGGGCGTGCCCCTGCCGGGGTATGACGTGCGCCTGTTGTCCAACGACGGCGCATCGGCCGATGAGGGGGAAATCTGCCTCGACCTTTCGCGCCGCCCGATCGGATTGATGCAAGGCTATCTCGACGACCCTGCGCAGACGGCGCAAGCCATGCGGGATGGCCACTATCATACGGGCAACGTCGCGCGCCGGGATCCGGAGGGTTATCTGACTTACATCGGGCGCCTCGATGACGTGTTCAAGTCCTCCGACTACCGCATCAGCCCCTTTGAGCTGGAGAGCGTCCTGATCGAGCATCCGGCGGTCATCGAGGCTGCGGTGGTGCCCAGTCCGGACCCGCTGCGCCTGTCGGTGCCCAAGGCCTTTGTGGTGCTCGCCGCAGACTCGGCCGCGGATGCCGGCACCGCTCGATCGATTCTGGAACACGTGCGCGGCCGGGTCGCGCCGTTCAAGCGCATTCGCCGCCTCGAATTCGCGGAGCTTCCAAAGACCATTTCGGGCAAGATTCGCCGGGTGGAATTGCGACGCGCCGAATCTGCACGCACCGCCGGCGGGGTGCGCCGCCCGAACGAGTATTGGGAGGAGGATCTGTTTGCGCCGGAAGCGCGCTGAGTCCGCGCCGCCCCGCAGGCCGGCCGCGAGCACGCGAAAGGCCGCTCGGAAGCTTTCCGCGGAAAATCGGGCGCTCAAGAAATCGGTCGAGGCACTCATGCTCCGGGTCGAGAAGGCGGTCGATGAGCAGGGCAGCCAGTTTTCCTGGTTTCAAGCCGCGGCCAGCCTCGAGGAGACCATCCGTCAGCGCACCGAGCAATACGAGCAGCTCAACCTGCGCCTGAAGGGGGAGCTCGAGTCGCGGCGCGAAATCGAGGTCGCCCTGAAGCAGGCCAAGGAAGCCGCGGACCGGGCGAACGAAACCAAGACCCGGTTTTTGGCGGCGGCCAGCCACGATCTGCGCCAGCCTCTGAGCTCGGCACTGCTGTTCCTCGAGTCGATCCAGGAATCGACGCTCGCCGGCCTCGACCTCGACTACCTCAACAAGGCGCGCGTGGCGCTCGCCTCGCTGAGCAATCTGCTCGATACGCTGCTCGATGTCGCGCGTCTCGATTCGGGCGGCAACGAGCCGAATTACACGATGTTTCCCGTCGGCGCGGTGCTCGACCGGCTGGTCCCCGAGTTCGCGAGCGTGGCGCGTTCCGCCGGACTGGAGCTCAAGTACGTACCGTCGAGCGCCTGGGTGCGCTCCGACATGCATCTGCTCGAGACCGTCCTGCGCAACCTGATCAGCAATGCGATCCGCTACTCTCCGCGCGGGCGGGTGTTGGTGGGTTGCCGGCGGCGGCGCGAGGGGCTGGCGATTTGCGTTTACGACACCGGGATAGGCATCGAGAGGGAGCATCTGGAGGCGATTTTCTCGGCCTATTACCAGGTCCCGTCCGGGAAACGGGGGCATTCGGCGGGGATCGGTCTGGGACTTTCGATCGTGCAGCGAATTTCGAAATTGCTCTCCCTGGAACGCCTGGTCCGCTCGGTGCCGGGGCGCGGCTCTCTGTTCGGCGTGGTGGTGCCCTATGGCCGGCCGCGGCGCCGCGCGCGCGCGACGCAGGGTCGCGCCGCCGGCGGAGCGGGGAGGCCCAGCCTGGCGATCGCCGTGATAGACGACGATCCCGGCGTTCGCCAGGGGCTGGCCGCCACCCTTGCGAAGTGGGGGCACCGCCCCATCGCGGCGGCCACCGCGACTGAGGCGGTGGTCCAGTTCATCGGCGCCGATTTGTCTCCCGATTTCATCATCAGCGACTATCACCTGGCGGACGGCATCAAGGGAGATGCCGCCATCGAGGAGGTGCGGCGCGAGTTCGACCGGGCTCCGGCGGCGGCCATCATGACCAGCGACCCGGACCCGCGCCTGCAGGCCGCGGCTCGCAAGAAGGGGCTCGAATTCCTGGCGAAACCCCTGAGCCTTCCCGCGCTGCGCTCGCTTCTGGAGCGGCTGCGCTAGCGGGGTTCGAGAAGCCGCCGCGCTTCGAGACCCGCCTGCATGCGATTGGCGACGCCCAATTTCCGAAAGATCGCCGAGACGTGCGCCTTCACCGTGATCTCGCTGATGTCGAGCTCGCGCGCGATGCACTTGTTCGACAGGCCCGTGGACAACAGCTCGAGCACGCGGCGCTGCCGCAGTGTCAGCTCCCCGTGAGTGGACGCGACATCGGCGTTGCGCAGCGCGTCCAACACGCTGGTCGGCAGGTAGGTTCCGCCCGCGATGATCACCCTGAGCGCGTTGATGAGCACCTGGCCCGGGGCCGATTTGGGGATGAAGGCGCTCGCTCCCGCAATGATGGTGTCCTGCATGATCTTGGGATCGCCGACCGCCGATACGACGACGATGGGCGTGGCGGGCGCCGCGCGCTTCAAGGCGTGCAGACAGGACAGTCCCACGGCGCCCGGGAGATTCAAGTCGAGCAGCACCAGGTCGAATGCGCGCGCCCCCGACACCGCGCGGAGCACCTCGTCCTGCGAGCCGGCCTCGCTCATGTCGGCGCCCGGGCAGGCTTGCGGTACGACGGCGCGCAACGCGTCGCAATACAGCGGATGGTCATCGGCGATCAGCACCCGCGGCACCGCGGTTTCGACCTTCTGCGTGTCCATCGAACGTACCCAGCCTTAGAAACGGCGACCACATCAAGCAGCCGATACTTAAGTATTAGTCCGTCTGCTCCTTACGAGTTATACCTCAGCCGCGAGATCCCGGCGATACTCGGTCCAAGCTTTTTCCAGGCGGGGCTTCGAATGTGTACTGCCGCTGCATCGGGTGCCCCCGTAGCGCCCGCCAACGATCCCGCGGGCATCCCCGATGCGCCCGTTGCTTTCCTGCGAAAGCCCCGTAAGCTACTGATCGGAGTGGCCTGTGTGGACAGTCCTCCATGAGCCGGCCATAAACCATGCAACCGGGGGGCAAGCCAACGGCAGCGAGCTTCGTGTCTGGAACCAGCGAGCGGCCACTCCTCTACCGCACCGTCGATGCCGTGCTGAGGAACGCCGTGGACGAGGGGCCGGACCGCACCGCGCTCATCGTGCCCCATCAGTCGGTGAGGTTGAGCTTCGCGGAATTCGACCGCGAGGTTGAGCGCATCGCGCGCGGCCTGGTCGCGTGCGGTCTCGAGCCGGGAGCCCGCATCGGCATCTGGGCACCGAATCGTCTCGAATGGCTCTCGATCATGTTCGGCGCGGCTCGCGCCGGCCTGGTGCTGGTCAACCTCAATCCTGCCTACCGGACCTCGGAGCTCGAGTTTGCGCTGCGCCTGGTCGGCTGCCGCGCGCTGGTGTTCGCGCCGCGGTTCAAGGGCAGCGACTACGTGGCCATGCTGCGCTCGCTGATCCCGGAGCTGGGAAGCGACGCTCCCGACCGACTCCGCAGCGCGGCCTTCCCGGAGCTTCGACTCCTCGTGCATCTGGGCGCCGAGCCCCTGTCAGGCTGCCTGTCCTTCGAGGATTTGCGGATCTGCGGACGGGCCGTGGACGAAGCGGCGATGGAATCGAGACAGGCCCGGCAGGACGCGGATCAGGTCTTCAACATTCAATTCACCAGCGGCACCACCGGCACGCCTAAGGGCGCGACGCTCACCCACTTCAACCTGGTCAACAACGGCTTCTTCGTCGGAGAGGGCATGCGGCTCACCGAGCAGGACCGGGTGTGCATTCCCGTACCGTTGTATCACTGCTTCGGCATGGTTCTCGGCGTGCTGGCGGCGATGACGCATGGCGCCGCCAGCGTGCTTTCCGGAGAGGCCTTCGAACCGCTTTCCGTGCTCGAGACGGTCGCGCGCGAACGCTGCACGGCGCTGCATGGGGTGCCCACCATGTTCATCGGCGAGCTGGAGCATCCGCGCTTCGGCGAGTTCGATCTATCGACGCTGCGCACCGGGATCATGGCGGGGTCACCCTGTCCGATAGCGTTGATGAACCGGGTGGTGACCGAAATGCACATGCCGGAAGTGACCATCTGCTACGGCATGACCGAGACGAGTCCCGTGAGCTTTCAGAGCGGGCCCGAGGATCCGCTCGAACGGCGCGTGAGCACCGTGGGCCGCGTGCATCCCCATGTGCAGGTCAAGATCATCGACGCCGAGGGGCGCGTCACACCCCGCGGCATCCCGGGCGAGCTCCTGACCCGCGGTTACAGCGTAATGCGCGGCTACTGGGCGGATCCCGAGCGCACGCGGGATGTGATCGATGCGGGCGGTTGGATGCACACCGGCGACCTGGCCGTCATCGACGAGGCGGGGTATTGCAACATCGTCGGCCGCGTCAAAGACCTCATCATTCGAGGCGGCGAGAACATCTCGCCGCGCGAGATCGAGGAGTTTCTCTACCGCCATCCGGCCGTGCTCGACGTGGCGGTGGTCGGCGTGCCGGACCCCAAATACGGCGAGGCGGTCTGCGCCTGTGTCCGTCTGCGTCCCGGCCACGCGGCTACGGAGGAGGACATCAAGCGCTACTGCGCCGGCCGGATTGCGCATTACAAGGTCCCGAGATACGTGCGTTTCGTGGACGCATTTCCGCTGACCGCGAGCGGCAAGGTGCAGAAATACCTCATTCGCGAACGGCTGCGCGCCGAGCTCGCTCTCTCCGAGGAGTCGCATGCGTGAGGCATGAGGTTATCGTCCTGGGCGCAGGTCCGGCCGGCAGCGCCGTCGCGCGGCGGCTCGCCTCGTCGGGGATCCGCGTCGCTCTGGTCGGCGCGGCGCAGCGCCCGGGACTCGAGGGGGTCTCGGACCGCAGCCGCGCTCTGCTCGCCGAGGAAAGCGTCGACAGCGATGCCCTGCAGGGCCCGCTCCCGCGGCGCGGGCACTGGGGCGGTCGGATCGTGGAGGGGCGGGAATGGCTCGTGGAGCGCGCCTGCCTGGCGGAGGCGCTCGTCCAACGCGCAGCCCTGGCGGGTGCCGATGCGCACCGGACCGCGGCGACGGAAGTGACGCGGGTCGCCGATGCATGGTGCGTGTCGACCGGCGCGGGCGAAACACTAAGGGCGCCGGTGCTGGTCGAAGCGCGCGGCCGACGCGGGCCGGCGCTGCGCGGTCCGCTGCTGCTGGCCGTGGGCAGGCGATATCGGCGTGGGCGGTGCGGCGCGCGCGAGACCCGGATCGAGCCGGCGGATTTCGGCTGGTGCTGGTGGGTCGAGCGGGACGATGACCTGTGGGTACAGATGGTCGCGCGACCGGGGCGGGGTCATCCTTCGGGATGGGCAGCCGCAGCCGCCCGCCAGATTCCAGGGCTGGCCCGGGTCCTCGAGGGCGCAACCCCGCTGGGGGAGCCGAGCGCGTGCGCAGCCCACGCACGATACGGGCTGAATCGGAGGGAACTGGCCGCGGAGCCGAAGTTTCGTCCCTGGCGGGTGGGCGATGCCGCCGTCGCCCTCGATCCGCTGTCCGGCCAGGGAATCCATCAAGCCTTGAAGAGCGCCAGGCTGGTCGCCACCGCGATCCTGTCGGTCATGAACGGAGGCGATGCAGCGCTCGCCGAGCGATTCGTCACCGAGCGCCACGAAGAGGACTTCGAGCGCGGTGTGCGCATCGCATCCGAGTTCTACGGCCAAAATGCCGAGCAAGGCGGGTTTTGGGCGCAAACCGCGGAGGCGTACGGGGCGCTGCGGGCTCTGCGCGGGCGTGCCGGCGCGGCGGCCCGGCGAATCGAGCGCCGTCCGGCGCTGGTCGATGGCCGGATCGTCGAACGCGAAGTCGTCATATCGGACGCACATCCGCGCGGCGTGCTGCAGGTCGCGGGAGTTCCCCTCGCCGAGCTCGTACGCCACCTGGATGAGAATCGCGGCGCCACGCCGACATCCGTATCCCGCTGCCTCGGGCGGCCGGACCGCGCCGTGGCCGCCGCGATGCATTGGCTCGATCAAGCGGGGTCTTCGCAAGGCAAAGACGCGCCAGAAAATCATCCAGGAGGTTAATGCCGTGGCGTTCCGAGTTGAAAAAATGATTGCATCGCTGGCGCTCCCGCTCGTGCTGGGGCTCGCCATGGCTCCGCCAAGCCGCGCCGAGGGAACGCCGGCTGCCGGTGCCGATCTCGTCCGCGGCCATTGCAGCGGCTGCCATCGCGAGCAGGGCGGCCGCTTCGAGCGAATCAGTGCGATACGCAAGAGCCCCGAAGGGTGGGCCATGACGCTGTTTCGCATGCGCCAGGTGCACGGCGTCGTGCTCGACGATGACGTGCGCAGCTCCATCCTGCGATATCTCGCCGATACCCAGGGTCTCGCCCCTGCCGAATCCGCGGCCGGCCGCTTTGCCCTCGAGCAACGGCCGAACGCGCAGGACATCGACCTGGGACCCGAAATGGGCGTGATGTGCGGCAGATGCCACTCGCTGGCACGCGTGGCCTTGCAGCGCCGCGACGAGGAGGAATGGAGGAAGCTGGCCAATACCCATGTGGGACAGTGGCCCTCCCTCGAGTATCAACAGTCCGGGCGCGACAGGCATTGGTGGGACATCGCGAGCGGCCCGCAGCCCGCGAAGCTCGCCGCCCTCTTTCCCTATTCCACCGCCGCCTGGAGCGAATGGCAGAAGCGTCCGGCCGCCGACCTGAGCGGCGATTGGGTGATCGTCGGGCGCGTGCCGGGTGGCCGCGACTTTTTCGGCACCGGGCGCATCGCGCGCGCCGGCGACGGCAATTACACGGCGCTCTATCGGTTGAGCGATGTCGCGGGCGCGCAATTCTCCGGTGAGTCCAAGGCGATCGTATACACGGGCTACGAGTGGCGGGGAAAGGCAGACGTGGCGCAGCGATCCCGGCGCGAGGTATACCATGTCTCCGACGACGGCAACCGCATCGAGGGGCGCTGGTTCTACCAGGATCACGCCGAGGATGGCGGCGAGTGGACCGCCGTCCGCGATACCGGCCCGCCGCGGATCCTCGCGGTGTTGCCGCAGGCGGTGCGCGCCGGGACCGCGGCCGCTGTCAGCGTCGTCGGCATCGGCATCGGAACCGGCGGGACATCGTTCGGGGAGGGTGTTTCGGTGAGCGACGTTCGGCGCGACCCGCACGTTCTGAATGCCGAGATCAGGATAGCAGCGGACTCCAACCCGGGACTTCGGGCGGTCCAGGTGGGCGGCGCCCGCGGGCAACTGGCCGTGTATCGTCAGATCGACGAGATCACCGTCGAGCCCGGCTACGCCATCGCGCGCCTGGGAGGCGGACGCGTGGATCCGGTCAGCGCCCAATTCGTCGCACTGGCCTCCACCCGGCTGCCGGACGGGCAGCTGCTGCCGCTCGGGCCCGTCGACGCCGTCTGGAGCTCGGCGCCTTTCGACGCGGAGGCCGCCCGCACCGAGGACCAGAAGTATGCAGGCTACATCGACCGGCGCGGGCGCTTTCTGCCGGCAGCCGCCGGCCCCAACCCGGCGCGGGAATTCTCCGGCGACAACGTCGGCAATCTGAACGTGGTCGCGCAGGTCCAAGATGGGGGCCGCGAGCTTTCCGCGCACGGCCATCTGGTCGTGACCGTGCAGCGCTGGAACACGCCGCCCATCTACTGAACGCCATGCACACAACCACAGAACGGCTCGAATGGAATTCCTGGAACGGCCACCTCGTGCACGCGGAGGCCGGCGATTATCTGCTGCATGTGCCGACCACCGCGGTGTTCGGTCTCGACGCGATGGCGCTCGAGGTCATCGATCTGTGCAGAACCGAGGGAGGCAGAAGCGTCGACGACCTGACCGGCGCCCTGGCGCCGCGGTTCGAGCCGGCGCGGGTCAGGGCATTCGCCGCGGAGCTGCGCAAGCTCGAGATGCTGCAGCCGTCCGGAAGCTTGAGACCGATAAATCCCGCCAGCGTCCGGGTCGCCTCGTATCCGCTGAGCACGCTCGTTCTCAACGTGAACACGGGCTGCAATCTGTCGTGCACCTACTGCTACAAGGAGGACCTGGCCAAGCCCGCCGACGGACGAAAAATGGACTTCGTGACCGCGGCGCGGAGCATCGACCTGCTGCTGAAGACGGGGGCCTCCCGCGACCGGCTGAACGTGGTCTTCTTCGGCGGCGAGCCGCTCACCAATGTACCCCTGATCCGGCAGGTCGTGGCCTACGCAACGGCGGAAGCGGGCCGCGCGGGGAAAATCCTGGATTTCTCGCTGACGACGAACGCGACCCTCCTGACCCCCGAGCTGATCGGCTATTTCGACGCGCATCGCTTCGGGATATCGGTATCCATGGACGGCCCCAAGGCGCTGCACGATCGGCACCGCAAGAGCGTGGGCGGGCGGGGGACCTACGATGCGGTGGCGCGCAAGGTGCGCATGCTGCTGGAGCGCTACCGGTCGCGTCCCGTGGGCGCAAGGGTGACGCTCGGCGGCGGCAACACGGAGGTGGAGGCCATACACGGACACCTGCGGGGGGAGCTGGGCTTCCACGAGGTCGGCTATGCACCGGTGACCTCCGGTGACGGCGATGCTCACGCGCTGTCGGACGGCGAATTGAGCGAGGTTCACCGGGCGTTCGAGAGGCTGGGAGAGGAGTATCGGCGCGCGGCGCTGCGGGGCGAGAACAGCGGCTTCTCCAACATGCACCAATTGATGACGGATCTGCACGAGGGGCGGCGCAAGTCGCTGCCCTGCGGCGCCGGCGTGGGACTGCTCGCGGTCGACGGCGACGGCGATCTGAATCTATGCCACCGTTTCACGGGCTCGGATATGCCGAGATTCGGCAGCGTCACCGCCGGCATCGACGGGGAACGGCTGGGCGCGTTCATCGCGAAGGCGATCGATCGCGAGGGGACGCATTGCGAGACCTGCCGCATCCGCAATCTCTGCGCGGGCGGGTGCTATCACGAGTCTTATGCGCGCTTCGGCGATGCGCACCATCGAACCTATCATTATTGCGATCTGCTGCGCAGCTGGGTGGATTTCGGCGTGCGCGTCTACGCCGACATCCAACACCGCAATCCGTCGTTTTTCACCCATCACCTCGAACCGAGGAGTGTTCCCGCATGAGCGAACTGAAACCCACCAACCGCAAGGCCGAGCTTCTCCTGGACGCCGTTGCCGAGGGGCATGTCGCGGAAGTGCTCGCCATGGAGACGGTTGCCGGCTGCGCCACCACCTTCGATCCCGGCTGGGAGGTGGATCCGTTCGGCGGGGTCGCCTCGCTCTGCCAGCCCATGGAGGCGGACCTCTACGGCTGCTCGGACCCTTGCTGGTGGCCCGCCCAGGTTCCGGACACCATGAATACCTACCCCAACTGGGACGCGGGCAAACCGTCCGCTCCCGCGGACTGGCGCGACCTCGACGCCGTCTATCCGAAGAAATGACCGGGAGAATCCGCATGTCATCGGCAATGTTTTCCGGACTGCTGCGCACCTGCGTGCCCGCGTTCGCCGCCGCGATCCTTCTGCTTGCCGCCGCCGATCCCGCGCATTGTGCGGGCGCTCCGGCGGGGGATCTGCTCGTGACGGCGGCGAAGCCCGATCGGCTGTTCATCATCGACGCTGCCACCCGGACCGTGCGCCGGGAGCACCGGGTTTCGGGAGCGGAAGGCGGCATATCCACGATCGTCATATCGCCCGACGAGCGCACGGCGTACGCGCTCGTGGACCGCATGGAGCGGATCGTGGGCATCGATCTGCAGAGCGGGCGTGAGGTGTTTCGCGCCGATCTTTCGACCCCTCAGGAGCGGGTGAAGGATTTCTTCGCGCTTGCGATCACGCCGGACGGAAAGGAACTGGTCGCGTACGAGCTACCCACGCTGCTGAAGCCGGCGGAGTACGTGGTGGAGGAGCCGCGCTTCGCCGTGTTCCGCACGGACGCGGGGCTCGAGGCGAAAGCGACCCGCAGCTTCCCGGCGCCGCGCCGCATCCACATGATACTCACCCGGCCGAACGGACGCAGCTTCTACGCGCTGGGATTCGATCTCTACGAATACGACCTCAAGAGCGGCAGGCTGCTCGGCACGCGCGGCATCCAGCAATGGCATGTCCCGGACCATGCACAGCCCGATCTTCTTGCGTTCTGGCCGGTGACCGAACCCACCGGCATCTTCACGAGTCCCATCTACACCGAGGTCAAGAGCGGCGCGGGCAGCACCCCCACCACCGCGATGATGTCGCTCGATCTGAAGTCGGGGGAGCTGTCCTACTTCGATTTCGAGCCCTTGTCGGCGCTGATTTTCTCGACGATCCTGAGTCCCGACAAAAAGCACGCGTACGGTGTGTACACGACCCTGACGAGCGTCGACGTGCCGGCGCATCGGCTCGCGAAGCGCGTGCCCCTCGATCATACCTTCTACGACGTGAACGTGTCCTCGGACGGCCGGGAAATCTATCTGGCAGGAACGAATTGCGACGTGGGCTTTTACGATTCGGCGAGCCTCGCGAAAAAAGCCATATTGAAACTGCCGGGGTGCGGCGATCAGGCGTTGTCGACTCTGCGTGTCATCCACGACCGCTAAATCGGCCGGCATGCGCCGCCTGCTGTGGCCGCACCTGCGGCCGCGCCTGCCTGCATTCGCCGCGGCATTGGTTCTTGCGCTGTTGATCGCGGCGCTGTCGGCCGCGCAGCCCCTGCTGACCCGCATGGTCATCGATCAAGGCCTGATCGGCCGCAGCTTCCCCCGCCTCGTGGCGGCCTGCTCCGGGATGCTCGCGATCGCGACGCTCGGTTTCCTGCTGGGCGGCGTGCATCGGGCGATCTACATGCGGGCCTCCGGCGCCGCGCTTTTTTCGCTGAGGCGCGAGGTGTACGAGCATCTCCTGCGGGTTTCTCCGCGGCGTCTCGCCGGCATTCCCGTGGGCGATCTGGTGAGCCGGCTGGACGGAGATATCGCCGAGGTGCAGCGCTTCGGCACCGATGCGGCGTCCTCGTTCATCGGCAGCGTATTGTCGCTTGCCGCCGCGGCAGCCGTGATGTTGAAGCTATCCTGGAGGCTTACGCTGCTCGTTGCCGCGCTCCTGCCGCTGCAACTCCTGGTCCGCCGCTACGCCCGGCCGCGCCTCGAGACATCGACGCGGGATGTTCGCGAGGCGGCGGGCATCATGAGTGGATTTCTGATCGAGACGCTATCCGGCGCCCGTCACGTGCAGGCCGCCGCGACGGAGCGGATGGAGGCGCAACGACTCGAGAGCCTGGGTGCGGACTATCTCAAGCGGGCGCTGCGCCAGCAGTGGATCGGCTATGCGACCGGTTCCTTCTCGGCGCTTCTCGGGCACGTCGCCACCGCCGCCACGTTCGTGCTCGGCGGATGGTACGTGCTCGAGGGCCGGTTGAGCGTCGGTACGCTGGTGGCGTTCGCGGCCTATCTCGGCAGAAGCGCAGGATCGGCGTCCTCCATGACCGGGCTGTACAGCGGCTACCATCGGGCGCGGGTGAGCCTGGCCAGGGTGCAGCATCTGCTCGAGCTGCCGAGGGTGCACGAGTCGGCGGCGGCGGTGCCGCTGGCTCCCGATGCGCATGGGGCGCTGCGCCTGGAATCGGTTACGGTTGCGGCGGCCCCGGGTCGGCCGGTGCTCGACTCGGTGACGCTCGACATTCCGGCAGGGACCAAGGCGGTGCTTCGCGGCGTGTCGGGGGCGGGAAAATCGACGCTGGCCGATCTGCTGCGCCGCTTTATCGACCCGGATGACGGACGAATACTGCTCGACGGCAGGCCGCTCGGCGAGTACCGGCTCGCGGATTTGCGCCGTCGCATAGTGGTGCTGGAGCACTCACCGATCCTCTTCAGGGGGACCATCCTCGATAACCTGCGGTACGGTAACGGCCATGCCGGCGAATCCGAAGTGCTCGAGGCCGCCCGCCGCTGCGGCGTGCATGAATTCGTCGAGGAGCTTCCGTCGGGTTACGCGACGAGAGTGGGTGAGGGCGGGGCGGGCCTCTCTACCGGGCAGCGCCAGCGTATCGCGATTGCCCGCGCTGCGCTCACGCGGCCGCTGATCGTCGTGCTCGACGAAGCCACCAGCGGCTTGGACATCGAGGCGGCGCGCACCATGCATCGCTCGATCGACGCTGCGTTTGGAGATCGCACGCGGCTCATCATCACGCACCATGCATCCGACGTGGAGGAATGGGATCTGTGCTGGCGGCTGGAAGCCGGCAGGATCCGTCCCTCGTCACTGGTCGGCTCATGAGCTGGCGCATCGGCCTCATCGACAGTTGCGGCGGGTGGAGCGGGGCCGCCGGCGCAGCGGCCTTTGCGAGCGAGGGCTCGCGCGTCGATCATCGGGCGCCGGGGCCGGACCCAACCGGACACGGATCGCGAATCGCGGAACTCCTCACCTCGGACGGGGCTCCGGTGGAGCTGCTGCTCGCCCAGGTGTTCTTGAGCGCGCTGCCTGCCAGCACCGCCGCGGTGGCCGCCGCGGTCGATTGGGCCGCGGCGCGCGGCGCCCATCTCATCCATCTCAGCCTGGGGGTGGCGGCGGACCGCGCCGTGCTGCGAGCGGCCATTGCCCGGGCCATCGATTCGGGGATCGTGGTCGTCGCGGCGATGCCCGCCCGGGGCCCGCCCGTGTACCCGGCCGGCTATCCCTCGGTGATCGGCGGAACCGGCGACGCGCGTTGCGGGCCCGGCGACCTGTCGGTGCTCGGTCCACGCCTGTTCGGCGGATGTGCGGCGACGGAGCAAGGCGTGCGAGGCGGGGCGAGCGTGGGCGCCGCGTGGGTGTCCAGGGCGATATCGCGCCTGCCGGCGGGCACCTCATCCGCGGCGGCGATCGAAGCGCTGTGTGAAATGGCGCGCCATGCCGGGCCCGAGCGGCGCCGGGAGCCCGATCTCGCATAGCGGTCCCGGACGGCCGCTGCGTTGCTCCCGTCCGGAGGGAGGTCCCTCCGGACGGTGCGTCAACCCCTCAGTGACGGTGCGAGTCGTTCCACTTGTCAGCCTCGACGATCTCTGCCTGCGCCTGTCTCAGCAGCTCGATCGCCTTCTCCGCATGGCCGCCGAACTCCACACCTTTGTTGGCCTGTTGCGCATTCTGGATGTGGTTGATTCCCATTTCGGCATCGTGATGGGCATCGCGCAGGTTCGGGTGGTGAATTTCGTAGGCCATGGCGACCGTCGTGACCAGTGCCGCGGACAATGAAGCAATGACGATTTTTTTCATGATTCTCCTCATGGATGATGGGCGGCGAACCGCTGTTAACGAGAGGGATGCGAGGCCGATACCAGCTCATCGATGCCCGCGGTCCCGTCCGCTCGAGTATATTCCATCGGGTTTGCCGGGACAGCAACGCGGGGGCCGGCGGAGTCGGTGTGCCCGGTCTCAGAGCGCGGACACCCCCGCCAGCTCGGTCAGGCTTTGCGTGCGCGTCAACGCGATGAATTCGCGTATGTATGCGGCTTCGGCGCCGCTGCGCGTGGTGGCGGCATAGAGCTCGCAGCGCAATCCCGCCTGCCCGATGGGCCGCGAGACGACGTAGCCTCGTTCGATGTAGTTGCCCACGGTCCAGGACGGCAACGCGGCGATGCCGCGTCCGCTCGCGACGAGCTGCAAAATCGCCACGGTCAGCTCCGCGGTGCGGCGCTTTGGGTTGATGCCCGCGGGGGTGAGGCAATGCTTCATGAGATCGAGCATTTCATCGGGAACGGGATAGGTGATCAGCGTTTCGTCGGCAAAGTCGGAGGGGTCCAGCCAGCTCCTGGCGGCGAGCCGGTGCCGCGGACTCATGAGCGCGACGCTTTCGTATCGAAACAGCGGACTGAACACGACGTGAGGGTGCGGCGGCTGTTTATCGTGAATGACCGCGAGCTCGGCCTCGCCGCGCTCGAGCAGCGGCAGCGGATCCACCACGAATCCCGAGATGATGTCGAGCTCGACTTCGGGCCACAGCGTTCGATAGGAGTCCATCGCCGGCATCAACCAATCGAAGCAGTTGTGGCATTGCACGGCGACCCGCAGCGGTCCGGCGTGCCCTTCCGCCAACCGGGCGATGTCGCGCCCGGCCTCCGCCACCAGCGGGAGGACCAACCGCGCCAGCGCCAACAACCGCTCTCCGATGGCGGTAAATCGCAGCGGGCGGATGTTCTTTTCGACCACCGCCGCTCCGTAGTGGCTTTCCAGAGCCTTCAATTGATGTGAAAGCGCGGATTGCGTCAAACAGAGCCGCTCCGCGGCCTTGGACAGGCTCCCGCATTCGGACAAGGCGAGAAGTGTCTCCATGTGCCTGAATTCGAGGGCCGTGGTGGGCATGAGCCGGTTTCATCGTCCCTATGAAGATAATGAGTTTGAATCATAGCCCAGGCGCTCCCATGCTGTCAGTCGAGGAATAGCCCCACGAGAGGTCGGCGGCCATGGCGAGTGCGACGGTGTCGGTGTCCTTCGAATTCTTTCCGCCGAACGACGATGCGGCGGCCGGGCATCTTTGGGATGCCGTCCTGCGGCTCGCGCCGTTAGGGCCGAAGTTCGTATCGGTGACCTACGGCGCCGACGGCTCGACCCGCTCGAGAACGCACGAATGCGTGATGCGAATCCTGCACAGCACCGATCTGACCGTTGCCCCGCATCTGACCTGTATCGGGGCGCCGCGCGATGAAGTGATCGCGATTGCCGAGGACTACTGGCGGCAGGGCGTGCGGCACATGGTGGCGCTCCGGGGGGATGCTGCGCCCGGCGCGAATTACCGGCCCCATGCGGCGGGATTCGCGTTCGGCGCCGACCTCGTGCGGGGCCTGAGGAGCGTCGCGCCCTTCGACATATCGGTTGCCGCGTACCCCGAGGGGCATCCCGAGTCCGGCACGATCGAGGCAGATCTGGAGAATCTCAGGCGTAAAATCGACGCGGGCGCGAATCGCGCCATCACGCAGTTCTTTTTCGAGCCGGACGTATTCCTGAGGTATCGCGATCGGTGCGCAGCCGCGGGCATCCGCGCGAGCATCGTGCCGGGCATCCTGCCCATCACGCGGTTCCCGCATATGCTGCGTTTTGCCGAGCGCTGCGGAACGTCGGTGCCCGAGTGGCTGCGCCGCCGGTTCGACGGTCTGGACGAGGACGCGGAGACGCGCCGGATGATCGCGGCACATGTCGCGATCGAGCAGGTGCAGCGCCTGCGTCAGCATGGCGTAGAGGAATTTCATTTCTACACCTTGAACCGTGCGGAGCTCACCTACGCGATCTGTCACGCGCTCGGCATACGGCCGCAGCCCGCCGCGGCGCAGCCTGCCACGATGCAGCCGGTCGCTCAGCCGTCGGTCCGGCAGGCGGCGGCGGTGGCCTGAATGGCAGGCTCGCACCGGCGGCGCGTATGACCGTCCATCCCGATCGCGCCCGAGCGCTTCTGCGGTTGCTCGGGTCCCGCATCGTGGTGCTCGATGGCGCCATGGGCACCATGATCCAGCGCCAGCGCCTGGCGGAAGCGGACTTTCGCGGCGATCGCTTCGCCGACTGGCCGGTGGATCTCTCGGGCGACAACGATTTACTGACGCTAACGCGGCCGCAGGTCATCGCGCAGATTCATCGCGAGTACCTCGAGGCCGGCGCCAACGTCATCACCACGAACACCTTCAACGCCACCGCGATCTCCCAGGCCGACTACCGCCTGGCCGAGTTCGCACCCGAGATGAACCTGGCGGCCGCGCGGCTCGCGCGCGAGGCGGCGGACCGGACCGCGCGGCTCACCGGGAGGCAGCGTTTCGTCGCGGGCGCGCTCGGACCCACCAGCCGAACCGCATCGCTTTCCCCGGACGTGAACGATCCCGCCCATCGAAATGTCGACTTCGACCAGCTGGCGGGCGCCTACGCGGACGCCGTTCGCGGCCTGGTCGCAGGCGGCGTCGATGCCATTCTCATCGAGACCATCTTCGACACCTTGAACGCCAAGGCCGCGCTGTTCGCGGTGCGCGAGACGTTCGACGTGATGGGCGTCGATCTGCCGATCATCGTTTCCGGCACCATCACCGACGCCTCGGGGCGCACCCTGTCGGGACAGACCACCGAGGCCTTTTGGAATTCGATCCGGCATGCGAAGCCCGCCGTAGTCGGTCTGAACTGCGCGCTCGGCGGGAAGCAGCTGCGGCCCCACATCGAAGAGCTCTCCCGCATCGCCGACACCTTCGTCTGCGCCTACCCCAACGCGGGACTGCCGAACGCCTTCGGCGAGTACGACGAGACCTCGTGCGAGACCGCCGAGGTGCTGCGGGACTTCGCGCAAAGCGGCTTCGTCAACATGGTGGGCGGATGCTGCGGCACCACGCCGGAGCACATCCGCGAGGTCGCGCAGGCGGTGGAGGGGCTCGAGCCGCGCCGCGTCCCGAGCATCGCGCCGGCTTGCCGCCTGAGCGGCCTGGAGCCGCTCACCATCGATGCGGGGAGCCTGTTCGTCAACGTCGGCGAACGCACCAACGTCACGGGTTCGGCGAAGTTCCGCAAATTGATCGAGGCCGGCGATTACGCCGCCGCGGTGGATATCGCGCGCCAGCAGGTGGCGAACGGCGCGCAGATCATCGACATCAACATGGACGAGGGGATGCTCGATTCAAAGGCGGCGATGGTGCGGCTGCTGCATCTGATCGCGGGCGAGCCGGACGTGGCGCGCGTGCCCGTCATGCTCGACTCCTCCAAGTGGTCGGTGATCGAAGCGGGATTGAAATGCGTTCAGGGAAAGCCGATCGTCAATTCGATCAGCCTGAAGGAGGGCGAGGAGACATTTCTCGAGCATGCACGCAAGGTCATGCGTTACGGCGCCGCCGTGGTGGTGATGGCATTCGACGAGAAGGGTCAGGCGGACACCGTGGAGCGCAAGGTGGCGATCTGCGAGCGCGCCTACGCCCTGCTGACCGCGCGGGTCGGCTTCGCGCCGCAGGACATCATCTTCGATCCCAACATCTTCGCGGTCGCGACCGGCATCGAGGAGCACAACCGCTACAGCCTGGATTTCATCGAGGCGACGGCGGCGATCAAACGGCGCATGCCGGCCTGCCATGTGAGCGGCGGCGTCAGCAACGTATCGTTCTCCTTCAGGGGCAACGACCCGGTGCGCGAGGCGATGCACTCGGTGTTCCTCTATCACGCCATCCGCGCCGGACTCACCATGGGAATCGTGAACGCGGGGCAGCTCGCCATCTACGAGGAAATTGCGCCGGACCTGCGCGACGCGGTCGAGGATGTGATCCTTGCGCGCCGTCCGGACGCCACCGAACGATTGCTCGAGATCGCCGAACGCTTCAAGGGCGGCGGCGCGGTCAGGCGCGGCGACGATCTCGAATGGCGCAAGCTTCCCGTGGACGCGCGGCTGAAGCACGCGCTGGTGAAGGGGCTCGATGAGTTCGTGCTCGAGGACACCGAGGAGGCGCGCCTGTCGGCGGCGCGTCCGCTCGACGTGATCGAAGGACCGCTCATGGATGGTATGAACGTGGTCGGGGATCTGTTCGGCTCCGGCAAGATGTTCCTGCCGCAGGTGGTCAAATCGGCCCGGGTGATGAAAAAGGCGGTTTCCGTCCTCATCCCCCACATAGAAAAGGAAAAAGTGGGGGCATCGCGCTCGAACGGCAAGGTGGTCATGGCCACCGTGAAGGGCGACGTGCACGATATCGGCAAGAACATCGTCGGCGTCGTGCTCCAATGCAACAATTTCGAAGTCATCGACCTCGGCGTGATGGTCTCCTGCGAGCGCATCCTCGAGACCGCGGCGCGTGAGGGTGCCGACCTCATCGGCCTGTCCGGCCTCATCACGCCCTCGCTGGACGAGATGGTCCATGTGGCCAGGGAGATGCAGCGGTTGGGCTACCGCCAACCGCTGCTCATCGGCGGGGCGACCACCTCGCCCGCACACACGGCGGTGAAGATCGACCCGCAATACGCCGGTCCCGTCGTTTACGTGAAGGACGCGTCCCGGTCGGTGGGCATCTGCCAGCAGCTGATCACCCCCGGGACCCGGGGAGCCTTCGTGGCGCACGCGAAGGCGGAACACGAGCGCCGCCGCGAACAGCACCGCAACAAGAGCGCCAAGGCGCCGCAATTGACGCTCGCTCGAGCGCGCGCCGGGAAATTCGAGACCGACTGGTCCGCGTACCGGCCTCCCGCCCCGAAGCTGGTCGGCGTGCGGGCGTTCTCGAATTATCCGCTCGGGGAACTGGTCCCCTACATCGATTGGATGCCGTTCTTCAATGCCTGGGAATTCGCGGGGAAATTTCCGGACATCCTGCGCGACCCGACCGTGGGCGAAGCGGCGACCGCACTTTACCGGGACGCGCAGCGCATGCTGGGCCGCGTGGTCGCCGAGCGCTGGCTCGAGGCGCGGGCGGTCATCGGCATCTTCCCCGCGAACAGCGTGGCGGACGACGACATCGAGGTCCATCGCGGCGGAGGCGCGCCCTCCCGTGACGCGTCCACGGTGCGTCTGCATCAGCTGCGCCAGCAGAAGGCGAAGCCGGCAGGCCAGCCGCAACTTTGCCTGGCGGATTTCATCGCGCCGGTCGAGAGCGGCCGGACGGATCATCTGGGGGCCTTCGCGGTGACCGCCGGCATCGGAATCGAAGCGCACATTGCCCGGTTCGAGGCGGCGCACGACGATTACAGCAGCATCCTGCTCAAGGCGCTGGCCGACCGCTTGGCGGAGGCGTTCGCCGAACGCATGCACGAGCGCGTGCGGCGCGAGTTCTGGGGCTATGCGCCCGACGAAGCGCTCGACCCGGGTGCGCTGATCCGCGAAGAGTATCGGGGCATCAGGCCGGCGCCGGGTTATCCGGCCTGCCCGGATCATACGGAGAAGAGCACGCTTTGGAGACTGCTCGAGCCCGAGCGCGCGGCCGGCATCCGGCTCACCGAGTCCTTCGCGATGTTCCCCACGGCCGCGGTGAGCGGCTGGTATTTCTCGCATCCCGGAGCGCGTTATTTCGGGGTGGGCCAGATAGACCGCGATCAGGTCGAAAGCTACGCGCAGCGCAAGGGCATGACGCTCGCCGAGGCGGAGCGCTGGCTTGCACCCTGCCTGGGGTACGATGCGGCCTCGACGGAGGCGGCCTGAGGCCGTCCCGGCGACAGGCACGTTGATCGCGGACGGTATTCTTGTTTCAATCGGGGCATGGGGAGCGATCAGGAACAGCCATCGCAGGAGCGACCGCCGCGCAAGGAATCGCAAGAGTTCCTCGTCACCTTCGGCAAGGCGTTGTTGACTGCGATCCTGGGGCTGGTCGCGCTGGTAGCGCTGGCGGCGACCGTCTGTGGGATGGTGTTGCAGCTCGGCGGCCCGTATGGCGGGCATGGGTTCTCGATCGTCTCGGGAATCGTACTGATCGCGGTCGTTTACGCCATCTATCGGCTGTGGCGGTGATCGACATACCCCGCCTGAACTACGCCCAGTCCACCCCGGCGGTACATGCCATACTCGAATGGCTGGCGTATTTCGCCGGCGCGCGAGTCTACCTGCGCCAGCGTCGCCGCACCCCGATCGACGTGCCGCACTTGGACCGGCTGCTGCTGTTTGCGTGTACGTTGTTCGGTGCCGCGGCCGGAGCGATCGGATTGCACATCGCCGAAAGCTGGTCCTGGCTTTCGGCACAGCCCATCTCCCAGTGGATTTCCGGAAAGTCCGTGCTGGGTGGGATGCTTGGTGGGACGATCGGTACGGAGATCGGCAAGCGGGCGATCGGCTGGTGGTCCTCCACCGGGGACGCCTGGGTGCCGGCGCTGGTGGTCGGGCTGGTGATCGGGCGCGTCGGCTGTCAGCTGTCCGGAACCTGGGATATGACCTATGGGTCCCCGACCGGGGCTGCCTGGGGCTGGGATTATGGCGATGGCGTTCCCCGCTATCCGACCGCCTTGATCGAACTGCTCGCCGTGGTCGCAATCTGGGCGGCCTTGCGTGTCCGCACATGGCCGCGCCCGGGCCGGATGTTCAACGCCTTCGTGCTGAGCTATTGCGTGCTGCGGTTCCTGATCGAGTTCCTGAAGCCGCCGTTCGGCGCTGCCGCCCCGGGGGCCATTCCGATCGACCTGTTCGCGGGGCTCACCGCGATCCAATGGACCGCCCTGGCGGGCGCGGCCTGGATGGGGCTTCGCATGAACGCTTCGCGCCGGATCTCCAATGCCTAAGAACAGACCCTACCTCTACTACGACAACACGGTATCGCTTTGCGAGCACTGTCTGCGCCGGATCGAGGCCAAGCACGTCATCCGCGACAACCAGGTGTGGATGTACAAGTGGTGCCCGGAACATGGGCACACGAAGGTGCTGATCGCATCCGACGCCGCCTATTGGCGCCTGGGACGCGAGACCTATATCAAACCCCCTGAAATGCCCCAACGCTTCAATACCGAGATGCATTGGGGATGCCCGTACGATTGCGGCTTGTGCCCGGATCACATGCAGCACTCCTGCCTGACGATCGTCGAGGTGACGGACGAGTGCAATCTGGCGTGTCCGGTGTGCTATGCGAATTCCGGTCCCCACCGGGCCGGGCAGCACCGCAGCCTCGAGACCATCGAGCGGATGCTCGACGCGATAATCGCCAACGAGGGCGAGCCGGACGTCGTGCAGATCTCGGGCGGCGAACCCACCGAGCACCCCTTGTTTTTCGAGATTCTGGACGCCGCCCGGCGCCGGCCGATCCGGCACCTCATGCTCAATACCAATGGCGTGCGCATCGCAAAGCAGGCGCAATTCGCCGAGCGGCTGGCTCGCTACGCACCCGGCTTCGAGGTGTATCTGCAGTTCGATTCGTTCGAGCGGGCTTCGCTCATGAAGCTGCGCGGCGCGGACCTCAGAAAAGTCCGCGAACAGGCGCTCGAGAACCTGAATCGCGTCGGGCTGTCGACCACGCTCGTGGTAACCGCCGCGAAGGGTGTCAACGATGGCGAGCTCGGAAAGATCATCGACTTCGCCGCCACTCAGCCCTGCGTACGCGGGGTCACCATTCAGCCCATCCAGTTCGCCGGACGCGTCGAAGGTCCCGGTCTGCACACGGGCCGGCTCACCCTCGGTGAGGTGCGGGATGCCGTTCTTGCGCAGTCCTCGCTTTTCCGGCCCGAGGACATCATTCCCGTGCCCTGCAATCCCGATGCGCTGTCCATGGGGTACGCGCTCAAGACCGCCCAGGGAGCCGTGCCTTTGACTCGATTCGTCGCTCCCGAAGTATTGCTCGCAGGCCCGCGCAACACGCTGGTGTTCGAATACGACCCGGTGCTCAAGGGGGAGGTATTCAAGCTCTTTGCGACCAATCTCGGTCCGGAGGGCCAGGCCAACTGCCTTTCCTCGTTGCTGTGCTGCCTGCCGAACGTCAAGGCGCCGCAGGACATCGGCTACAAGGACGTATTCCGGGTGCTGATCATGGCGTTCATCGATGCGGTCAACTTCGACGTGCGCGCGATGAAGAAGTCCTGCGTGCACATCGTGCAGACCGACGGACGCATCATTCCCTTCGAGGCGTTCAATCTGCTCTACCGCGACGATCGGAGCGGCGCGCTGGCCGCCCGCCGCCGCGAGTTGGACGCGCTGTATGGTCGCGGCGGGTAGCGGCCGGGTAGCAGCCGCCGACGAGCCGGCGCCTTAGCGGAGGGTCGCTGCAATGGAAGAGGGTCTTCGGAGCGAGGTATCGATGCGGGGCATTCCGGAAACGATGAGCGCGGTGCTTTTGAAGGGGTACGGTGGCTTCGATCAGCTGGAGTACCGAAAGGATGTTCCGGTCCCGCAACCCGCGGAGAATGCCGTCCTCGTGCGAATCGGCGCCGCGGGGGTCAATAACACCGACATCAACACGCGCACCGGCTGGTACTCGCGTGCGGTATCGGAGGGGACGACGACCGATGGGGCCGCCCGCGGATTCGTCGGCGCGAGCGCAGAAGATGCGGGGTGGACCGGCGCGGAACATCGATTTCCGCGCATTCAGGGGGCCGACGGTTGCGGCCTGATCGTCGCGGTGGGCGGCGCCGTATCCCCCGGAAGAATCGGGGAGCGGGTGCTGATCGAGCCCGTCATCCGATTGAGCCGCGACGGCTCGACGCAAGTCATCTATTTCGGCTCGGAGTGCAACGGCGCGTTTGCCGAGTACGCCTGCGTGCCCTCGGCGAATGCCCACGCCATCTCGACCGGCCTGTCGGATGTGGAGCTCGCGTCGTTTCCCTGCGCATATGGCGCGGCCGAACACATGCTGGAACGCAGCGCGGTGACCCGCGGCGAGACTGTGCTGATCACCGGCGCCTCGGGCGGCGTGGGCTCGGCGGCCGTGCAGCTCGCGGTGCGACGGGGGGCGCGCGTGATCGCAGTGGCCGGCGCCGCGAAGGCGCCTGCCATCGAGGCGCTCGGCGCATCGCGCGTGATCGCCCGCGACGCGGATCTGGCCAAAAACCTGGGTGCCGAGAGCGTCGATGCCGTCATCGACGTGGTCGGCGGCGGGCAGTTCGGTCAACTGCTCGAGGTCCTGCGGCGGCGCGGCCGCTATGCGGTCGCGGGGGCCATATCAGGTCCGATCGTCGATCTGGACCTGCGAACCCTGTATCTCAAGGATCTTCGGCTGGAGGGATGCACCGTGTTCGAGCCGGCCGTGTTTCGCAACCTGATCGGCTACATCGAACGCGGCGAAATCCGGCCGCTGATCGCCCGCGTCTTCGCGCTCGATTCGATCGTCGCTGCGCAACGGGAGTTCAGCGCCAAAGCGCATACGGGAAAGATCGTGCTGAAGCCTTGAGCCGCGGCGCGCTTTGGGCGCCGTCGCTAACGGGTCTGCGAATGCATCCGATCGTCCGCCTTGAAAAAATGGCGGGCGAACGCGACGACGGTGCCGTCCGACGGGTGATCCATGGTCTCGACGCCGGATATCCGGCCGGCGAGCGGCGTGTCGTGCTCCTTGATGTACTTGGCGAATTCGTGCTTCGCGCTGGAGGGGCCGACTATGAGAACCGCGCCAGCATCGCCCACCGCCCTGGAGACGTGCTTGTAGAACTCATGGTCGGGCGGCGCATGCCCGGAGTCGCCTGAATTCGCCTTGTGATGCAGATGTTGATTCGGGTGGGTGCTCGGAATGGTCTGCGCGTCATACAGATCGGCGTTGAAGTTGAAAATCTTCGCTTCCCGGTGATCGATCCAAACCACGGTATGAAAGTGTTTGCTCATTTGGGCACTATAGCATGTGTGGGGGGAGGCTCTCGGACAAATGAACTGGAATCAACAAGTTACGAGTGAGAATGTGTGCTACCGCGCACAGAAAGAAACGACTGCGGTCGGGCAACGAAGCGGGGATCCCGCGCCGTCGCTTTCCCGCACAAAGTCTCGAGCGTCGGCGCATTTGATCCTTGACACCCCAGCGAGGGTGCGCTCAGAGTACCGCCCGAGCCATGAGGGCCACCATCAGGCGAAAGCATCGCGGCATCGTTCCGCGGACTCGACAACCAACAGGAGTTGGCGATGATTACCGCTCAGGCGATCAAGTCCAGACATTCCGATGTCTTCACCTACCTTCACGGCAATCTCGACTCGAGTGCCGAGCACTGCCGGATTCCAGCGGATTCCTGCGGCGCCAGCCTGGTGTTCGTGAGCGACGAGGAGCAAATCGCCCAGGCTTTTACCCACCGTCCCGCCATACTCATATGCCTCAGCACGGTCGCGTCCTGCTTGACGCCCGCGAGCGGCGGGACCTGCTGCTTTTCGGTCAAGGTCATGCCGGTCGGCATGGCGACCCTGCTCCAGTATTTCGACCGCAAGGCGGTGCGCTTCACCCAGTGGGGGCAGCGGCACCCCACGGCGCTCGTGCACCCGGATGCGCAGGTCGGCACGGACGTTCGTCTGGGACCTTATTGCGTCATCGGTGCGCATGCGGTGATCGGAAACAACAGCATGATCGGCGCGCATGCGGTGATCGAGAACGACGCCATCATCGGCGCGCGTACGGTCATTCATCCCCAGGTCTTTATCGGCGCCGGATGCGAAGTCGGCGAGGACTGCGAAATCCATCCACACACGACGATCGGCGGCGACGGATTCGGCTACGCGCCGGGGCCGGATGGCCGCGCCAGAAAGATCGCCCATCTCGGCAACGTGGTGATCGGCGACTGCGTGGAAATCGGCAGCAACTGCGCCATCGACCGCGCCACCTTGACCTCCACGCACATCCGATCGGGGACGAAGCTCGACAACATCTGCCACATCGCCCACAACTGCGATCTGGGCGAGGACGGCTTCTACACCGCCGGCTTCATGATGGGCGGCTCGACCCGGATCGGCCGGCGGTTCATGACGGGTGGAAACTCGGTCGTCACCACCCATGTCACCGTGGCCGACAATGTCACGCTTTCGGGCAGGTCCTCGGTCACCCACGATGTGCCCGAAGCCGGCGCCTACGGCGGCTATCCGCTCCAGCCTCTGGCGGATGCGATGCGCACGGCCGCGAGTCTGGGCAAGCTGAACGAGATCCGCAAGAACCTGGCAAGGGTCATGAGGCATTTGAACCTCAGCTGACTCCGCAGGCGCGCGCGGCGGGCTCCGATCGCGGGGTAAGCCGCGTAAGCCGCCGCCGACACGATGAGTGGGTGACGGTGGGCGAGCGAGCTGGGGCCCAGGAGCTACCATCGCTGCCATGGCCGTCACCATGCTCGACGATCTGGCACGGCGTTGCGGGATCGTAGAATCCTATACCGACGCCCGTGGAGGGCGGCGCCGCACCCGCCGGCGAACCCGGGTTGCCCTGCTCGAAGCCATGGGTTTCGATGGAAGCAGCGAGGAGGGCGCGCGCCGCGGGCTCGAGGAGTTGAATCGTCGCGAATGGACCCGCGTGCTGCCGCCGGTGCTGGTGCATCGAACGGCGGGGCCGCCCGTGGTCGAGGTCTCGGTGCCGGCGCGCACCGAGCGCATCGGCTGGAGCGTCATTCTTGAGGGCGGCCGCCGGATGGCTGGGCGCGCCGACGTGCGGCAGCTCGATGTCAGTGCCAGGGCCCGGATCCGGGGCGCCGATTACGTCCGGCTGAGGCTGCGCCTCGATGGGGACTTTCCCCATGGATACCATGTGCTTCGCGTGCGCCCGGGCGGCGTGCGGATGTCGCTGATCGTGGCTCCCACGAAGTGCTGGGCGCCTCCCCAGATGGCGGCCGGCTCGAGGCTCTGGGGAGTCACCACCCAGCTGTATCTGTCGCGCTCGAAAGGCGACTGGGGGATCGGCGACTTCGGCGACCTGCGCACCCTGGTCGATATCGTGAAGCCCCTGGGCGCCGATGTCATCGGTCTGAATCCATTGCACGCATTATTCTTGGACGATCCGGAGCACGCGAGCCCCTATTCCCCGGCGAGCAGGCTGCTGCTGAACGTGCTCAACATCGATGTGGCGCGGCTCGCCGCGCGATCGAGGAGTGCGAAGGCGAGGCGGATCATTGCCTCGCCGGCATTTAGCCGAAAGCTTTTCCGATGCCACCGCGCGCGCCAGGTCCGGTACGCTGACGTGGCTGCGCTGAAACTGCCGCTGTTGCGGATTCTGTTCGATTCCGCAAGGTCGCGTCGCGAATCCGCCGGATGGCGGGCGTACCGGAAATTCGAGCGGACGGCGGGCGAGGCGGTCAAGCGGGCCTGCCTGTTCATGGCGCTGCGCGAGCATTTCTCGGCCCAGGGGCCCGGTGCCGCGGATTGGCGCTGCTGGCCGCGCGAATATCGTCATCCGGAATCGCAGGCGGTGAAACGCTTCGCCATCGAGCACGCCGACCTGGTGAGCTTTCAATGCTGGCTGCAGCATGTCGCCGACGCCCAGCTCAAAGAGGCCGCGCAGTCCGCGGCGTCCATGGCCATCGGACTGTACCGCGATCTCGCAGTGGGGGCCGATCCGGCCGGCGCGGAGACCTGGTCCAATCAGCGCTCGGTGGTCTCGCTGGCTCAGATCGGTGCTCCGCCGGACATCTACAATCCGCCGGGGCAGGATTGGGGACTGCCGCCGTTCGATCCGACGGCGCTGCGCGAGGAGGGATACGGCGGATTCATCGACCTGATCCGCGCCAACATGCGTCACGCGGGCGGACTTCGGATCGATCACGTCATGGGACTCATGCAGCTCTACTGGGTGCCCAAGGGCCGCTCACCGGCGGAGGGCACCTACGTCGAATACCCGATCGACGATCTCGTGGGCATTCTCGCGCTCGAAAGCCACCGCCACCAATGCCTGGTCGTCGGAGAGGATCTGGGGACGGTGCCCGCGGGCTTTCGCGAGCGCATGGCGGCGGCGAACATCCTGTCTTATCGGGTGCTGTACTTCGAGCGCGGCGACCAGGGGTTCGTGCCGCCGGAGCGATATCCGGAGCTCGCGCTCGCCGTGGTGAGCAGCCATGACCTGCCGACACTGCGTGCGTGGTGGGAGATGAGCGACCTGGATCTGAAGGGGAAGCTCGGCCTTTTCCCGACGCCCGACGATCGACGCATCGCCCGGCGCGAGAGAAAGCGGGACATCGCCGAGCTGCGCGAGGCGCTGCGGCGCGAAGGCCTGGCGAAGGATCCCATCGAGCCCGAACGGCTGTTCGCCGCGGCACACGGCTACCTGGGCCGTACGCCGTGCGTGCTCTGCACGGTGCAAATCGACGACATCACCGACGAAACGGAGCCGGTGAATGTCCCCACGACCTCCGATGAGCGCGGCAACTGGCGCCGCCGCCTGTCGCTCACGCTGGAGCAGATCGCGACGAGCCCGCGGCTCGCGCAGGTAAGCCGCATCTTCCGCGCGGAGCGTCGAAACCGGGCGGGCGTCCCGCGAGCAGGCGGGGCACGGCGCGTCCGGCAGCAGCGCGCGTAAAACGGCCGCCCCGCAGGCGGCGGCCGTTCCGTTCCCCGAGCCGATCCTTCAGCGTTGCGCCAGAAGCTGGTTCCTCTTCTCCAGCTGGACGAGTCCGGCCTGCGTCTCGGCCACCATCTTCCTCAGTTCCTGGATTTGCTGATCCTGGGCGGCAGCATGCTCACTTTGTGCTTCGATCGTCCGCTGCTGCTTCTGCATTTCATTGAGCAGCATGGGCGCAAGCTCGTCATAGCGGACGCCCTGAACCTTGCCCGCATTGTCACGGATCACCAGTTCCGGATAGACTTTGTCGACCTCCTCGGCGATCAGACCGTACTGCACCGCGCCTTTCGGATCTGTTTTCAAATGAAACCGCACGGGCCGCAGCTGCATGAGCTTCTCGGTGTCCGAGCCGAGCGGCGCAATCGAGGTCTTGTAGCGCTCCGAGGAGGCCAGCACGCCGAGCTGACCCGACGAGGTGACGTAGACCGCCGCGCCGGTGATCTGCGCGTCCGAAATGCCGGCGATGTAGGTCTTGGTTTGCGTTCCCTGCGTGCCGATCCGGATCAGGTTGTCGTCGGCGAACGCGCCTAGGCTGCCGATCTCGATGTTGTTGCTGCCGCTGAGCACGTAATATCCGCCCTGATACCCCATGGCGATGTTGTTGGAGCCTGTGGAGTTCAAGTACAGGGACTGGTAGCCGAAGCCGATGTTGTTGCTGCCGGTTTTCATCGACCGAAGTCCGGCGTAGCCGAAGGCGGTGTTGCCGCTGCCGGTCGTGTTGGCGATCAGGGAGTATGCGCCGAAGCCCGTGTTGTACCCGCCGGTGGTATTGGCCTGCAGCGAGTAGGAACCCACGGCCGTCGTGTAGCTGCCGGTCGTGTTGGCGGGCAGGGCGAGATATCCAACCGCCGTGTTGTATCCGCCGGTGGTGTTCGCGTAAAGCGAGTTGTAGCCCTGCGCGGTGTTGAAATTGCCGATGGTGTTGGAATACAGCGCCTGGAATCCGGAGGCCGTATTGTCGGACCCGCTGGAATTGAACGCGAGCGAGTTGAATCCGGACGAGGTATTGTCGTTGCCGGTCGTGTTCGAATACAGGGCGCCGGACCCGTGGGCGGTGTTGTAGCTGCCGACGGTGTTGGCCTGCAGCGTCGCATTTCCGCAGGCTGTGTTGTAGTTGCCATACGTATTCGTGTTCAACGCGTTGTAGCCGAGCGCGGTGTTGGACTGTCCGGTGCTGTTCATCTGAAGCGCCGCGCTGCCGATGGCGGTATTCCACTGCCCGGTGGTGTTCTCCTGCAGCGATGCGTAGCCGAAGGCGCTGTTGTTGTTGCCGCTTTGCGTAGACGGCGTGAGCAGCTGCAGGGCGCCCGTTCCCGACGCGGTATTGAAGTAGTCGTCCGAGCGAACGGTGTCGGGCGGCTGTTGGGCGAGCGCGGACTGATAGGCCGCCGTCAAAGCGAGAAGAAGAAGCGGAGAGCGCAGATTGGAATGTGTCACGACATGATCCCTTTGGTGATTATGTTCAGCCGCCGCGCGGCAAAGCCGGTTGCCCCGCAACGGCGCAAAAAGAAGCCGATCAAGATCAACCGCCGGTGCATCCCGCGACGCCGCCCGCAGCCGCCATGTGAGATAAGCCTGCCGCGGGCGAGCCGCACGGGCATCGGATCACATCGTTGACCCTCGCCTTCGCCGCACACGATGAGAAAACCGGGCCGACGGGGGTAGCGGCAATGGCCGCGACCGCCCGCAGTATTTCTCCTACAACCTGGAAACCGGAATCATCGCTTGATGCCCAGCAAGGTGACGTGGGGGGCGGTCCTGTAGGGATTGATGGCACCGCCGACCGTGTTGAGAAGATGGACGCTTTTGCATCCCGCCCGGACGCGGGCGTAGTCGTTGAACACCGAGTACGAATAGGCCAGGCCGTCGCCCTCGGTGATGGTATAGCCGCGACCCCTGGTCTTCAGATAATCGGCGAAACGCCACAGGCCAAGGGCATTCAGCAATTGCTTGATGCCGCGGCTCAGGGCGCCTCCCTGTCCAAAATTGTTCACGTCGGCGATGAGCACCGCCTTGCGGGCCACCCTCAACATCTCGTCGACGGCGCGCCCGGGCGTCTTGATGTGATGCAGGGCGCCGAACTCGCACACGAGGTCGAAGGCGCCGTCCTCGAACGCGAGCGCCAGCGCATCGCCGTCGATGAGATCCTCTTCGCGGATGCCGCTGCGATGGCCGACTTCGCGCAGTTCCCTGACCGGCTCGATGCCCCTGATCACGAGATCCGGGCGCCTGGCCTTGACGTAGGAAATCGCCCGCCCCGTTCCGGAACCGATGTCGAGGATCGAGCGCACCCCGAGGGAATCCACCGCGGCAAGCATCAGGCAAAGCGAGAGGTGCGCGGACTCCTCCTCGGCGACGTGCATGGTGTCGTACCGGTGTGCCGTCTCGGCGTAGTAGCGCCGCTGGAGATCGGCGTCGCTCGGTCCCTGCAATTGCATCGCTGTGATCTTCTCCCCCGGTTCGCCCGGCATCTGTGTAGTGGACTGCGCGGGCAGCGGCCAGTTCGCCCGGCGCGGCTCATTTTACCGTCGGGAAGGCGCGGGCGGCGACCGCTCAGTGATGCGGATGGGGGCTGAACGGACCGAGCATGGTGAGCACTCCAAACACCAGCAGCAGCCAACCGGCCGCCTGGTTCAAACCGTACGCCACGCTGACGCGCCCCAGCCGCGCGCTCAGCATGCCGGCGCCGAACACCGCAGGCACCGTGCCTAAACCGAAGCACAACATCAGAGCGGCTGCCGGCGCGGCGCCGCCGGAGAGTGCGGCGAACATGAGCATCGAGTAGACGAATCCGCAGGGCAGCCATCCCCAGAGCATTCCGAGCAGAAAGGATCCGAGGAGGCCGTCGGAAGGCAGCCTGCGCGCGAGCGGCGCCAGGCGTGACCATAGGCGGCCGCCGAGACGCTCGAGACGGGAGAGAGGGCGCCAATGGAACAGCGTGTTCAATGCCATGGCGACGAGCAGCAGCCCGGCCATGATCCTCGCGATGACGGCGACCCGGTCCAATTCGAACATCGTGCTCAAAAATCCGCCGGATGCGCCGAGGATGACGCCCGCCAACGTGTAGCTCGTCAGCCGCCCGATCTGGTATGTGGCCGTGTGCATCGATCTGCGCGCCGCGCCGGCGATGCCGCGTGTGCGCATGCCGAGCGCACCGGATATGCCGCCGCACATGGCGAGGCAATGCACGCTGCCGGCGACCCCGACGGCAAAGGCGGAGGAGAGGGTCAGCGGATTGCAGACCGCCGCGATGCTCATGGGCGCCTCTCGAGCGGCGCATCCGGGGGCGTCGCGGTCTCGCCCCGATCCTCCACGAGAATCTCCCAGGCGGGCGCGTCCAATTCGTCGAACTGCCCGGTTCGCACGGCCCAGAAGAATGCCCAGATCCCACACCCCACCAGCACCAGGCTCACGGGGATCAGTACGAATACGATGCTCATGACACGGCAGCCCCGGCCGCTGGAGGCGTTCCCAGGGGCGGTACGGGCAGCGGCGCGTTTCCGGGGTGAGACTCGCGCACGCGGCCGCGGCCGCGGCCGTCGCGCATGATCCGCAGGGAGTTCAGCACCACCAGGATCGAGCTCGCGGACATGCCGATCGCGGCCGCCCAGGGTGGCACCCAGCCGAGCGCGGCGAGAGGCATCGCAATCAAGTTGTACGCCGCCGCCCAGACGAGATTCTGACGCATGACGCGTCTCGCGCGGCGCGCCAGGAGGAACGCTCCGGGAAGAGCCCGCAGCGAATCGCCGATCAGCACGAGATCCGCGCTGGCCAGGGCGAGGGCCGAGCCGCGGCTCATGGCAATGGACAGCCCCGCGCCCGCCAGAACCGGTGCATCGTTGACTCCGTCGCCCACCATGGCGATGAATTCGCCCCGTCGACCCAGGGCCTTGACGCGCGCGAGCTTGTCGGCCGGCGACTGCCGGGCCGAGAACGCCGAGATGCCGCAATGCGCCGCCAGCCGGGAGACCGCGGCGAAGGAGTCGCCGCTGAGAATCTCCGTGCTCAATCCCTGCTCCCGCAGATCCCGCACCGCCCCGGGACCTTCCGGCCGCGGCGTGTCCTGCAGCTCGAACGTCGCAAGCTCGACACCGTCGCACGCAAGCACGATGAGCGCGTCATCGTCCGGCTGTGCCGGACCGCCCGGCACCGTTCCGGCACGAGAGCCGCCGACAAAGGCGCGGGTGCCGATCCGATAGCCCCTTCCCCCGACGACTCCCGTGATGCCCCCTCCCGGCACCACCTGCACCTCCCGCGCCTCGGGGCGAGGGCCCGGCACGGAGGCGAAAGCATGGGCAATGGGATGTTCGGATGCGACCTCGAGCGCCGCTGCAATCCCGAGACATTCGCGCTCGGACAGCGGACCCTGTGCCGTGCAGCGCGACACCGACATCATGGCGCTCGTCAGCGTCCCGGTCTTGTCGAATACCACCCGCGTCACCCGGGTGAGGCTTTCGACGGCGTCCGGGTGCGTCACCAGGACGCCCCGCCGGGCAAGCGCGGCGTTCGCGCTCGCCACGGCGACCAGCGTCCCGAGCGAGAACGCGCATGGGCAGGCGGCGACCAGCATCGCCAACGTCGCCGGGAACGCGCGGACCGGTTCGATGACGCACCAGATCGCGCAGATCACACAGGCCAGAAGCAGGACCGCGCCGAGGAATCGGCTCGCCATCCGATCGGCGTCGCGGGTGATGCGCGGCCGCTCGGATTGAGCCCGGTGCAGCAATGCGACGATGCTCGACAGCACCGTCGCGCCGCCGGTCGCCGTCACCCGGATGCGCACCGGAGAGCCGACATTGACGGTGCCCGCAATCGCGTGATCGCCCACCGCGCGGGCCACCGGCAGCGATTCGCCCGTCAGCATGGCTTCGTCGAACTGCGCCGCGGCCGATTCGAGCGTGCCGTCGGCCGGTACGATCTCCCCCGCGCGCACCAGCACCAGGTCCCCAACGCCGAGCGAGGCAACGGTGACGCCGGTGACGAGCTCGCCGTGGTCCCCCGAGGTGGTGACGCGATGCGCGGTCACCGGCAGGAGCCGGCTCAAGGAGTCGCTGATGCGCGTGCATTGATGCCGCGCCACCATCTCCACGTAGCGCGCGACGCTGAGAAAGAAAATGAACATGGTGACCGAGTCGAAATACACCTCCCCCGCATGTCTCCATGTGTTGAAGACACTCGCCCCATACGCGAGGATCAGCGCGAGACTCACCGGCACATCCATGGTGATGCCGCGTCCGAGGATCGCCCGCGCGCCGTTCGCGAAATAGGGCCAGCCGGCGTAGAACATGACGGGTGTCGCGACCAGCATGCTGACGATGCGCAGGTAAGCGCGCACGTCGGTCTCCATGCCTTGCGAGTTGCCGACGTAAAGCGCCACCGCGAACATCATCACCTGCATCATTCCGAGTCCCGCGACGGCAAGGCGCTTCAACAGACCGCGCCGCTCAGCCTGCGCGAGCGCGTCCGCGTTCCCCGTGGTGACGACGTGAGGCTGGTATCCCAGCTCGGCGATGATCTGCATGATCCGCGAGAGCTTGACGCGGGCTTCGTCCCAAACGACCTGCGCGCGCCCCGTCGCCGTATTGACGCCGGCGTGGACGACCCCGTCCAGCGCCGTCAACGAGCGCTGAATCAGCCAGCTGCAGGCCGCGCAGGTCAGACCGTCGATGGTCAGAATGACGGCGCGGCCGCGGGGCTCCACGCGGCTCAGCGAGGCGAGCAGTGCCGGCTCATCGTAGGCCAGCCAGGTGTCCGACGGCGCCCCGGGCTTGACCGCGGGTGCGGTCCGGAATCGGTAGAAATCCTCGAGCCCGAGCTGCGAGATGAGCTGGGCCGCGGCCCGGCAGCCGGGGCAGCAGACCGCCTCATCGGTCCCGTTCACACGGACCCACAGCGGCTCCCGGCCCGCCAGCGCTTCGCCGCAATGGAAACAATCGGTGGGCGAGGCCGCCACGGTCTCAGTTCGTCGGAGGAAGGATCAAGTTCGGCTTCACCTCGGCCTGCACGGCCACGGCCGGGTCGGATCTTGTCAAGACCGGATCCGGATGCTTCAGTATCAGCACCATGGTGATGATGCCGGCGATCACCGACCCGACGGGCGGGGCGATGACCAGCCACATCATCGGATACCGGTACCACGCTTTCTCTGGATTCTGTTCGCTCATGTCCATCTCCGGATAACAGTCTAGGGTGCGGCGAAGAATCGGGCGCGGCTCTTGACGAGCACCTCCGGACGATCCAATTCCTGGGCCGTGATCGTGAAGTTCTGGCCGCCATGCTCCTCGCCGGGGGGAATGCGCACCCGTATCACCACCGTCTTCACGTCTTCCGCATCGACATGCTGGGTGGGCGAGTCGCTGTCGATGACCGCATCGGGAAGGCCCGAGGTGCCCAGACGAAAATCATGGGCGTGCTGATCCTTGTTGATGATGCGTATGGTGAACACATTTTCAACGCGCCCGTCGTCGAGCTCGCGGTACAGGACGTTGCGATCGCGCAGCACGTCGATATCGAAGCTCACGCGGTGGGTCACGGCATAGGCGAATCCGCAGATCAGCGACGCCAGGATCGCCGTGTAGACCATGATGCGGGGCCTGATAATGCGGCGCGAAGTCCCGTCGAGTTCGGCCTGGGTCGAATAGCGCACGAGTCCCCGCGGCGAGCCGACCTTCTCCATCACGGCATCGCAGGCGTCGATGCAGGCCGCGCAGGCGATGCATTCGTATTGCAATCCCTTCCGGATGTCGATGCCGGTCGGACAGACCTGCACGCAAAGCGTGCAGTCCACGCAATCGCCCAATCCGGCCTGTTTTGCGCTGACGCCGCGCCCGCGGGAGCCGCGCGGCTCGCCCCGCGCCGTATCGTAGGAAATGATCAGCGTGTTTCGATCGAACATGGCGCTTTGAAAGCGCGCATAGGGACACATGTACTTGCACACCTGCTCGCGCATGTACCCGGCATTGCCGTAGGTGGCGAAGCCGTAGAAAAGTATCCAAAACGCCTCCCAGGAGCTCACCCCGCCGATCGCGACCCGGCTCACCAGTCCATCGATGGAGGAGAAGTAGCCGACGAACGTCAGTCCGGTGATCAGGGAAAAGCCGATCCACAGCGCCTGCTTGGCCGCCTTGCGCGAGATCTTGGACACCGACCAGGCAGCCCGGTCGAGTTTCATCTGCCGCGACCGGTTGCCCTCGGTCAGCCGCTCCATCCACACGAAGATCTCAGTCCAGACGGTCTGGGGACACGCATAGCCGCACCACAGCCTTCCGGCGAGCGCCGTGAAATAGAACAGCGACAGCGCCGCGATGATCAGCAGCCACGTCAGGAGATAGAAATCCTGGGGGAAAATCGTCAGCCCGAAGAGAAAAAACTTGCGTGCCGGCAGATCGAACAACACCGCCTGCCGCCCGTTCCACCTGAGCCAGGGCAGTCCGTAGAATATTCCCAGAAGAACGACCACGGTGAGGTTGCGCAGGCGCGCAAATCGGCCGCTGACCTCCCGGGCATACACCTTGCGGTGCGCCTCGTAGAGCGGGTCGATCCCGGCTTCGGTGACGTTCATGGGAGTTTGCCATGCGGTCCGGACGTGAGCATGTAGGCGGTCAATGCGGCCCCGACGAAGCTGAACAGCCAAAACACGAAGAATCCCATGGCGTAGATCATGGGACGAAGCGCCATCAGCGACGGGCTGAACACGTCATCCCATCCGATCGTCATCGGGTCGAAGCATGCGAACACCACCGCCGTCTGCAGGCAGGCGGCGATGAACGATGCCCAGAGCGTGACGCCCCATATCTCCGCCATGCGGGTCCAGGCCCGGCCCGGTGCGTCACCTGGCGCGTCACCTGCTGCGTCACTTGCCGCCACTTGCCTGCCCGCCCGGCTGCGGTGCGCCCGCCGGCTGCGAGATGCTGAGCACATAAGCGGCCAACAGACGCACTTTCATGTCCCCCAGCCGATCGAGTTGGGCGGGCATGTGATTGGTGCGCCCCTTCGTGATCGTCTCGCGGATGTCCCTTACGGAGCCGCCGTGCAGCCAGATGTTGTCGGTCAGATTGGGTGCGCCGAGCATCGTATTGCCCTTGCCGTCCGGGCCATGGCATGCGAAGCACACGGTGCTGAACCGCGTCTTGCCGGCGCTCACCTGGGCGGGCGTGAAATGGGCGTCGGCGGGGTTTCGTCCGCTCAAGGTCAGCACGTAGGCCAGAACCTCCTCGACACCGTCGTGACCGAGCACCGGCCCCCATGCCGGCATCATGCCGTCGCGTCCGTGCGCGATGCTCTGATAGATGTCCTGCTCGGTGCCGCCCCACAGCCAGTCCTGATCGGTGAGATTGGGAAAGCCCTTGGCGCCGCGCGCATCCGATCCGTGGCAGCTCGAGCAATTGAGCGCGAAGAGATTGCGCCCGGTGACCATTGCCGACGGGTCGTGCGACAGGTCGGTGAGGCTCTTGCCGTTGAAAGCGGCGAAGCGCTGCTGCAGCGCCTGCTTGGCGGCATCGTCCTCACCCTTCCATTGCGAGACCTCGGTCCAATGCTCGAGCCCCCGGTAGTTGCCGAGTCCCGGGTACAGGACCAGGTAACCCAATGCGAAGATGATCGACAGGATGAACAGCCACAGCCACCAGCGGGGCAGCGGATTGTTGTACTCGGTCAGATTGTCGTCCCAGATGTGGGTCGTGTCCTTCGGATCCACCTTGGAGGCGCCGCGCATCGTCCACCATATCAGCCACAGGCAGCCGAAGATGTTGGCAAGCACCACGATCGTGATGTAGGTGGCGACTCCGTTACTCATGGCAGGGCCGTTATTCATGATGGATTTCTCTGACTGTCGGCAGGGTGGTTTGTTTGTCTTCGTCGAGGGCCATCCGCGCCATCGAGTCGAATACCGCCTTGCGCCGTCCGCTCCAGGCCCAGACGACTACGGCGATGAAGAACATCAGCAGAATCAGCGTCATCGCGCCGCGCAACAGGTCGATCATGGCGACACCTCACCGTGAAATTTCAGACCCTGCAGATAGGCCACCAGGGCGTCGAGCTCGGTGCGGCCGGCGACCTTTTCCGGCGCGGACTCGATGTCCGATTCGGTGTAGGGCACGCCGATCTTGCGCAGCACGCGCATCTTGTCCGCGAGCAACACCGGGTCGATGCTGCCCTTGGCCAGCCAGGTGAAGGCCGGCATGTTGGACTCCGGGACCACGTCGCGCGGATTGTTGAGGTGGATGCGTTGCCACTCGTCCGAATAGCGGCCGCCGACGCGCGCCAGATCCGGCCCGGTTCTCTTCGATCCGAACTGGAACGGGTGATCATAGACGGTCTCGCCGGCGATGGAATAATGGCCGTAGCGCTCGACCTCGGCCTGCAGCGGCCGCACCATCTGCGTGTGGCACAGATAGCAGCCTTCGCGCACGTAGACATCGCGCCCTGCCAGCTCCAGCGGCCCGTAGGGCTTGATCCCGGGTGACGGCTGGATCACCGACGCCTGGAAATAGAGCGGTACGATCTCGACCAATCCGGCGACGCTGATGACGATGGCGATGAGCGTGCCCAGCAGCCACACATTTTTTTCGACGATTTCATGATTCATTGTTGATCTCCGCTGCGATCAGACGGCGGGCACGGGCACTGCTTCGGTGCGCGCGGCCGGCTGTCTCACGGTCATGACCGTGTTGTAGAGCATGATGAACATGCCGATCAGGAAAAGAAGCCCACCCCCGAGCCGCACCACGTAATAGGGGTACGTGGCCTTCAGCGACTCGACGAAGGTGTAGGTGAGCGTCCCGTCGGGATTGGTCGCGCGCCACATGAGGCCCTGCATGACGCCGGCGATCCACATCGCCGTCACATAGAGCACCACGCCGATCGTGGCGATCCAGAAATGCACGTCGATCAGCCGGATGCTGTACATCTCCTTCTTGCCGTAGAGCCGCGGGAGGAGCGAATACATCGAGCCGATGGTCATGAAGGCCACCCAGCCCAGCGCACCGGAGTGCACATGGCCGATCACCCAGTCCGTGTCGTGCGCCAGCGCATTGACGGTCTTGATGGACATCATCGGTCCCTCGAAAGTCGACATGCCGTAGAAGGACAGCGCGACGATCAGGAACTTGATGATCGGATCGGTCCGGAGTTTGTGCCAGGCGCCCGAGAGCGTCATGATCCCGTTGATCATGCCGCCCCAGGAAGGCGCGAGCAGGATGATCGAGAACACCATGCCGAGCGATTGCGCCCAGTCGGGCAGGCTCGTGTACTGCAGGTGATGCGGGCCCGCCCACATGTAGATGGAAATCAACGCCCAGAAATGCACGATCGACAGGCGGTACGAATAGATCGGTCGCTCCGCCTGCTTCGGCACGAAGTAATACATCATTCCCAGGAACGCCGCGGTCAGGAAGAATCCCACCGCGTTATGGCCGTACCACCATTGGACCATGGCATCGACCACGCCCGAATAGATCACGTACGACTTGGTGAGGGAGACCGGCACCGCCAGGTTGTTGATGATGTGCAGAACGGCGATCGTGATGATGTATGCGGCGAAGAACCAGTTGGCCACATAGATGTGCTTGACCTTGCGAATCGCGAGGGTGCCGAAAAAGACGTAGGCATACGCCACCCACACGACCACGATCAGAAGATCGATCGGCCACTCGAGCTCGGCGTATTCCTTGCCCTTGGTGATGCCGAGCGGTAGGCTGATCGCGGCCAGGAGGATCACCAGCTGCCACCCCCAGAAGGTGAACGTGGCGATCCGGTCGGAGATCAAACGCACCTTGCAGGTGCGCTGCACGATGTAATAGGAGGCGGCGAACAAACCGCAGCCGCCGAAGGCGAAGATCACGGCATTTGTATGCAGCGGCCGCAGCCGCCCATAACTCAGGAACGGCAGATCGAAATTCAACGTCGGCCAGATCAATTCCGCGGCGATGAAGACGCCGACGGTCATGCCGACGATGCCCCAAATGATCGTCATGAGCGTGAATTGACGCACCACCGCATCGTTGTAGATCACGGGCGATTCCCTGGCGGGAGAGAGCGGGCTCGGCATCATCTTGCTACCTCGATACGTACGGTGAGGACACGGTGCGCATCGTAGGAAGCTTGGGGCGCGGCGCATATCAGTAACGTACCGGGGCTCCCTACGTATTGTTCGCGGATCGCGGCGGCGCTAGGGGGAACTACCTATTGGCGGCGGGCGCCGTTGGAGGAAGCCTAACGCCTGATCCGGGTGAAATCGCGTCGATCCGAGGAAGCACAATGAGAGCTGGCAGTGGCGTTTCTTTCAATACCGATCTGATGCGCCGCTACGATCGGGAGGGACCGCGCTACACCTCATATCCGACGGCGATGCAATTTCGCGATGGAATCGATGCGGGCGACTACGAGCGCGCCGCCGCCGGCAGCCCGGGGGCGGTTCAGGGCCTGCCGCTGTCGCTGTACGTGCACATACCATTCTGCATGACCCCCTGCTTTTATTGCGGATGCAACAAGATCGTGACGCGCCATCTCGCGCGGGCCGACAACTACGTCCGGCATCTGCTGCGCGAGATCGCGCACCGGGGGGGATATTTCGGCCGCGAAAGGACCGTCGAGCAGATGCATTTCGGCGGCGGCACGCCCACCTATCTGCCGCGACAGCTCCTGGTCGAGGTGATCGACAAGATCGATCGCGAATTCCAACTGACGGATTCCGGGACCCGGGATTACTCGATCGAGATCGATCCGCGCGGAGTGGATGGGGAGATGCTGAGGCTTTTGGCCTCGCTCGGCTTCAACCGGATCAGCCTCGGAGTCCAGGATTTCGATGAAAACGTGCAACGGGCCGTCAACCGGCTGCAGCCCCCCGAGATGGTGGCGCGGGTCTACGGGCACGCGCGCGAACTGGGCTTTCGGTCCATTAACTTCGACCTGATCTATGGGTTGCCGAGGCAGACCCCCGCGACGTTCGAGGCGACGCTCGAGCGGGTGATCGACATGCGTCCGGATCGACTGGCCGTGTACGGCTACGCGCATATGCCTCGGGTATTCAAGGCGCAGCGACAGATTTCACCCGCGGAGCTTCCGGATGCGGCGCTCCGCCTGGGCCTGCTGCAGCTCGCCGTCGAGAAGCTGTGCGAGGCGGGCTATGTGTACATCGGCATGGACCATTTCGCGCTGCCCGACGACAGTCTCGCGCAAGCGCATCGCAATGGCACCTTGCACCGCAGTTTCCAGGGCTACACGACCCACGCGAACCGCGACCTGGTGAATCTCGGGGTCAGCGCCATCGGCCAGGTCGGCGATCTGTACGTGCAGAACTACAAGGCGCTCGGCGATTACGAGGGCGCGGTCGCCGGCGGGCTGCTGCCCTCGAGCCGCGGCGTGCGCATCAGCCGGGACGACATGGTGCGCAGGGATGTCATCCAGGAGATCATGTGCAACGGCACCGTGGACATGGCCGCGGTGGAGGGCCGCAACGGCATTCGATTCGAGAGCTATTTCGCCGACGAGCTGCGCCGCCTGGGGGCCCTCCAAGCGGATGGCCTGGTGGACGTGGGCGAGCGCCGGATCACGTTGACGCCCGCGGGTCGTTTGTTGATGCGCTCCGTCGCCATGACTTTCGATGCCTACCTTGGCGGCGACGCGGCATCCGGGCGGGGCTCGCGCACGATCTGATCAGCACAGATCGCCGAGCGCATCGCAGAGCGGGAGCAGATGAGCGCGCAGGGTTCCCGAGCGTCCGACGCTCGAGCGGTAAATCGGCTGCCGGGCCTGCGCGAGGCTTGCGGTGTTGATCGGCCGCTGCGTCTCGTGAAAGCCCAGGCAGGCGTCGCTCCACGGCAGGCCCAGGAAGCCCACCAGCTTCCTTATCGTCTCCCCGGGCTGCGACACCAGGGTCTCGTAGTCCAAATCGAGGAAATTGTCCGCCGGCAACGCGCTGCGCCAGTGCGCCATCAGCGCGTGATAGCCGCGGTAGTACAGGCCGAGCTCCCGCAAATCGTAGGTGAACGGGAAATTCCCGACAAAAAGCTTCGTGTAAGCGGAGAAGCAGGTGTCCAGCGGGTCCCGGCGGCAATGGATGATGCGGGCACGCGGAAAGATGCGGTGAATGACGCCGAGATACTTGAAATTCATCAAGTCCTTGTCGACCACCCGCGCCGCCTGCGCGGAACGGCGCTGCAGGATGCGCAGCGCGGCTTCGGCCGCCCGATCCTCGTCGCGGCGGTCCGGGCGTTCGATGAATGGATCGAACACTTCCCGCAATCGCATTTGTTCCCCGCCTGCCTGAATTCCCGGATGCGAGGCGAGGATCTGCTCGATCAGCGAAGACCCGCATCGCGGCATGCCGACGAGGAACACCGGGCGGTCGGAGGCGCGCGCGCCCACGAATCGCGAGTCCGGGCTCCCCAGGGGCATGGATGCGATCGATCTCAATTCCGAGGCGGCAGCGGCCGGATCGTAGGCAATGAGGGCTCGGTTCATGCGGTTGCCCTCGTGCCAGTGCGCCAGGGCCGCATCCGTCGAATCCGTCTCGAACGAGGCCTTGCCGAGCGCGAAATGCAGCAGCATGCGATCGCGATACGAGCGTCCGGAATCGAGCAGCGCGCGCATCGCGACGATATCCGAATCGCCGGCCGCGAATGTCTTCACATTGGCCTTGTCGTACCAGGCTTCGACCAGCGCGGGATCGCAGGCCAGTGCCCGGTCGAAGGTGCTGCAGGCGTCCGCGAATCGTCCGAGCGTGCTCAGCAGCGCCGCCTTGTCCGCCAGTGCGGGTGCGGGGCGCAAGGCTGCCGCCCAATCGAGGGCTGCGAAGGCCTCATCGTCCTCGCCGGCAAGGTGGAGCGCCTGCGCCTGGGCGCGCAGCAGATCGGCGGATTGCACGCCGGCCGCCGAGGCATTGCGGCAGAGCGCGATGGCCTCCTCGACGCGATCGAGCAGGCGCAGACAGGTCGCCTTCGAAGCCAGCAACCTCGGGTCGGCGCCCCAAAGGTGCTCCACCGACTCGATGCGCTCCAGTGCCCTGCGAACCTGGCCGCGTTGCGCGTCGATGTCCGCGGCGCGCAGATGGTAATCGAGCGACGGAGACTTCTCGATTGCGCGCTCGAGCTGCGCCAATGCCGGCTCGAGCCGGCCGAGATATTGCAGATAAGCCGCGTGCTGAGCGAGCACCTCCGCGTTCCCGGACGCGTCCCGCAGGAGCTGCTCGAAGCGGCGGTCGGCCTCGGCGACATTCCCCGTCGCCGCCGACAGGGCCGCCAGCTGACCATGGGCCTGCCACAGTCGGGGGTCGAGCTCCAGGGCTCGCTCGAAGCAGCGCGCCGCTTCGTCATACTCGGCCGCCTCGAACAGCTGCGATCCCAGGGACAACCAGGCGAGCGGCAGTCTGGCATCCAAGCGGAGCGCCCGGCGGGTCATCGCCAGGGCGCCGGCGGGATCGCGACCCTTGCAGCAAAGCTCGGCGTAGCTCAGCACATACAGGGCCGTGGTTTCCCGCGCCTCGGCGGCACGCCGCAAATGCTCCTCCGCGGCCTGAGGATCGCCGTCCTGATACTCGAGCACCCCGAGCAGATGCCAGCCGCCCGGTTCTTCAGGAAAGTCTCGAGTGATCCGCAGGCAGGCGTCCCGCGCCGCGACCCGGTCGCCGCGCGACAGACTCGAGCGTGCTGCCTGCAGTGCGGCGGCGCTTGATGTCGAGTCGCTCAAGGCCGGTGCTCAAACCGGAGCGTCGATGGATTGCGCCAGGCCCGTGAAGAGCTTCGGGCCCGCATCGGTCATGTGCCAGCAATCCTCCAGGCGCACGCCGAACTCGCCGGGTATGTAGATTCCCGGCTCATCGGAAAAGCACATTCCGGCCTCGAGCGGCGTCGTGTCCCCATGCACGAGGTAGGCCGGCTCGTGGCCGTCGAGACCGATTCCATGCCCGGTGCGATGAGACAGCCCCGGCAGCTTGTAGCCCGGGCCCCAGCCCTCGCTCGCGTAGTATTTGCGCACGGCGTCGTCCAGGGTGCCCACGGCGACACCGGGCCTGGCGCTTTGCAGGGCGATCTCCTGGCCGCGCTTCACGGTGTTCCAGAGCCTGCGTTGGCGCGCATCGGGCTCGCCGAACACCCAAGTTCTGGAGATGTCGGATTGATACCCGTGCACGGTGCACCCGCAGTCCATGAGGATCACCGAGCCCTCCGCGATGGACTCGGGTTGGTGCGAGCCGTGCGGGTAGGCGGACGCCTCGTTCAGCAGGCTCAGTGCGAATTCGGGCGAGCCCCCCAGCGCCGCGGTGGCGTCGTTCACGATGGCGGCCAGATCGCCGGCGAGCATGCCGCGCTCGACCCGGCCGTGCAGGTGGCGAAGCGCCGCAAGCGTCACATCGTTGGCGGTCTGCATGAGCGCAAGTTCGGCCGGCGATTTGATCATCCGGCACGCCCGCACCAGCGGGTCGCCGGAAACGATCTCGTAGCTGGCTGACGCCCTGCGGACTCCGTCGATGATGAAGAAGCGCGCGGTGGGCTCCGCCGCCACGGGGCCGGAGCGCACGCCCCGGTCGCGCAGACCTTGTACGATGCGCAGGAAGGGGCTTTCGTCCTCGTTCCAGGTGCGCACGTCGCCGGCGATGGCGAGCGTTTCGCGCACGGAGGGCTCCTCGAACGCTGGCGTGACGATGATGACCTCACCGCTGCGCGGGATGATGGCCGCGGTCGTACGTTCGGAGCTCTGCCATTGGATTCCGGTGAAGTAGTCGAGAGACGAGCCGGTATCGAGGAGCAGCGCGCCCACTCCGCGATGCGCCATCAGCGTCTGCACCTTGGCGATGCGTGCCGCCCGCTCGGCCGGTGCTATGGGTGCGGCGTCCGCGGTGATCTTCGTCAGGCCGGCGGTCGATGCCGCCGCACGATTCAACGGCCGTGCGGGAGCCGCCTGCGCCGCCGTCCGATGCACGATCGATGCGGCCAGAAACGACACCGCGGGGGCGCTCCTCAGGAAACGCCGTCGCGATCTGTCGATCATCGAGCCGCCGTTGCGAGTATCACCCGGGCCAATCCCGCGTAATCGCCGTTGAAATGATGCCCGCCGGGCAGCTTCACGACCTTGATCCTGTTCGGATCGAGCTTCGGGCAGAGCGAATCCTTGTCGCCGTCCCCATAGATGCAGGCGACGGGAATTCCCGCGATGCGGCTCACCTCCGGAAGGGTCAGCGGCCCGGTGGTGTCGTTGGCGATCCAGCTGCTCACGTGAAACTCGAACAGCGCGTGCTCGGACATCCCCATGAGCACCGCCAGCGCCACCCTGGCCCGGGTGGCCGCCGGAAGCCGGTTGACCGCGAAGGGAAGCACATCGGCGCCCTGCGAATAGCCGATCAACAACACCCGATTCTTGGCCAGATGGGCGAGGTAGTAGCGGATCATGTGGTCGGTGTCCCGCGCGAGGCCTTCGGCCGTGCGCGCGCTCCAGAAGTAGCGCAGCGAATCGAGGCCGACGACGGCAATGCCATGCGCGCTGAGCGCCTCGGCGACCTCCTTGTCGAGTCCGGCCCAGCCGCCGTCGCCCGACATGATGATGGCGAACGTATCGCTCGCCGGGCTTCCCGGCTGGGCGGGAACCTCGATGACCGGCAGATCGCCGAGCGCGGCGGGGGCCGGCGGCAGCGTCTGTGCACCGGCGCGGGCAACGAGGGTCGCGAATGCCGCGAGCAGCCTGGGCACCCAGGTGTCGGAGGGCGCGTAGTCGCCGCCGATCCCGTGCAACGCGACGAGCGCCGCTCCCTGCATGCCGTCGATGAATTTCGCCGCGTTCTGCGCCTCAGGGACGGCGGGATCCGGCTCGGTCTGGAACAGCACCCAGGGACTCTCCAACCGCTTCGCCGGGAGATACCGGATTGCATCGGCTTCGGCGCCGCCGGCGGGCGCCCATTCGAGGCCCGAACCCTTGCACAGGGGCTTGCGCAGCTGCGTGACGGGGGAAAATCCGACGGTCAGCGCGCCGGCAAACGTGTAGGGCGGCGCCTGTACCAGCGCCGCATAGGCCAGCACGGCGCCGTCCCGGTACCCGAGGAGAAAGGGTGGAAGGTAGGTCTGCACGTGATAATAGGCCTGAAGAAAGTGGCTCAGGTTCTCCAGATCTCCGTCCAGGAATACGCAGTCGCCGCGATCGGCCTCCAGATTGGCGTCGAGCTTCGGCAGGTCGACGCCGGCCACCAGCGCGCCCCGCTCCGCCAACCGCCGCGCCAGCTGCGCAGCGCGAGAATCCCACCCGGCGGCGCCGGACAACAGCAGCACGAAACTCTTCGGCTGACCTGCCGGGGAGTAGATCGCCAGGTCCTTGAAACGCCCATAGCTCAAATGGCCCGAAGGCGCGAAAGCTTCAGCCGGCGCCGTGGAGCGGGATGCCGGCGCCGCCCGCGGGGCGGACGCCGAGGCAGAGGCACGGGTGCACAGGGTCGTGCAAACGAGCGCGGCGGATAGCAGAGCTCCGCGGGCAATGGAATGCTTCATTTCGGATCAAGTGTACACGGGCTAAATCGCGCTCGTCCGCTTCAGCACGTTGTAGCGATTGACGAGCTCGATGCCGAGCGCCCGCGGCTCGCAATCGATCAGCACGACCCCGCCCATCGCCAGGCGTCGGTGCATGTCGCGCCGCCGCTGGTCGTATTCGACCGCGGCCGCCACTTCGAGCACGGAGAACGGACCCGACAAGGTCTGAACGGCGATCTGCCCGACGATCTGTTCCTTGAGATTGGCGAGCACCACCAGGTGTCTGGATCGCAGCAGCCCGACCGCCGCGGCGAGCTCGGCGGAATCCTCGTCCCGGCAGTTGGTGATCAGAATCACCAGTCCCCGCTTTCGCTGGTGCCGGATGAGGTCGGCGGCCGCCTTCATGTAATCGGAGAAGGTCGGCGACGGCTCGACATCTCCGAGCTCCGCCATGAGCGCGTTGAGCGCTTGACGGCCCTTGCGTGGCGCGAAGCGCTTCTCACCGCCCGCCGCGGTGCCGAAGGTCATCGCGCCCACGGCGTCCCCCTTGCTGAGAGCGACGAACGCCAGCAGCATCAGGGCGTCGAGCGATTGATCGAAATGGGTCGCGCCGATGCCCGATTGCGTGTCGTCCGCGCGCATGCGGCGTCCGCAATCGAGCAGGAACATGACGCTTTGATCACGGTCGTCGCGGAACGACCGGCTGATCGGCCGGCCGTGCTTGAGCGAGGCCTTCCAGTCGATGTGGCGGATCGGATCTCCCGGGCGGTATTCGAGCAGTTGATCGAAGTCCGTTCCGGATCCCCGCCGTCGCACGGCCTTGATCCCGAGCTCCGCCAGCCTTCGGCTGCCCGCCATCCACGCGAGCGCGGCCTGACGCTTGAAATCGGGGAAGACGCGGCGCTCCTCGGGCTGCCCGATTCGCAGGTTCCAATCCAGCAGTCCGAGGACCGAGCGCAGCAGGATTTGCCCGGCCTCGAACGACTTCATGCCCCGTGCGGTCGGGGTCAGCTGAAACTCCAGCGTTTCGCATTCTCCCGGCTGGACGGTAAAGCGCAGCGGCATCGCGGGGACCAGCAGCGTGGGGTCGGTGAGCTCGAAGTAGCGTCCGCGGCGCGTGGTCCGGCCGGGATTGACGATGCTGACCGCGAGGCTCGCCGGCTCGCCGACCGCGAAGGCATGAGGCAGGCGCCGCCGCAGGCCGAGCGGCGCCGCGCGCCATTGGGACAGGCTGAGGTATACGTCGAGACCCGTCAGCAGGGCGAGCACGGCGGCGACTCCCGCTGCGCTCCACGCGACCGCGGAAGCGGAAGCCGTCGTGAAGGGCGCCAGAGCGAGCAAGCCGCCCAGGACGGTCACGATCGCGATCAACGCCGGAGAGGGCAGCACGGAGCCGCAGAGTTTCGCCAAGGTCATAGGCGTGGTGCGGCCGTCGCCTCCAGAATCACGGCCAGCACGTCATCGGGCCTGCGTCCGTCGAGCTGCGCATCGGCCGACAGCGCGATCCTGTGGCGAAGCGCGGCCACCGCGACGGACTTCACGTCCTCCGGCAGCACGAAGGAGCGCGCGGCTATCAGCGCCGCGGCCTTCGCCGCGCGCACCAACGCGATGGGCCCGCGCGAGCCGGCTCCCACGGCGATTCCCGGCCAATCGCGCGTCGCCCTCGCTATGCGCACCGCGTAATCGATGACCGCGGTATCCACGCGCTGCCTTGCCGCGAGGTGCTGCAGGGCGAGCACCGCGCGTTCGGTGAGCACCGGCGTGACGCCGGAGAGCGGCAATTCGTCGCCGGTCTGATCGGTCGTGGTGCGCGCAACGATGTCGACCTCTTCGCTCTGCGACGGGTATTTCATCTCGATTTTGAGCAGGAACCGGTCGAGCTGCGCCTCCGGCAGCGGATACGTACCCTCGGTCTCGAGCGGGTTCTGCGTCGCCAGAACCATGAAAGGGCGCGGCAACATCAGCGTCTCCGCCTCGAGCGTCACCTGGTGCTCCTGCATGACCTCGAGGAGGGCGCTCTGCGTCTTTGCCGGCGCGCGGTTGATCTCGTCGGCCAGGAGGATGTTGGTGAACACCGGCCCGCGGACGACCCGCATGGCATGAGTCGCCGGATCCAATACCGCATGGCCGGTGATGTCGGAGGGCATGAGATCGGGGGTGAACTGCACGCGCGCCACTTTGAGCGCCAAAGCCTGCGCCAGCGCCCGCACCAAAAGCGTCTTCCCGAGACCCGGAACCCCTTCGAGCAACACGTGGCCGGCCACCAACAATGCGATCAGGGTCTGGTCGACGACCGCCTGATGTCCCACGAGCGCATTGGAGATCTGGGCGCGCAGCCTGGCAAGCAGCTCGCCCGCACGGGCTATGGCGGGAGATTCTTCGGTCATGCGTTATGCCTTTGGTGGGGATCGGACCTGATCAGGATACGTCGACAGGCCTCGAGCAAGGTGATGGCCGCGCGATGCTCGTTCACGCCGCCGCCGGCATCCGCGACGAGAGCGGCGTTGATGGTGGCGGCGTCCAGACCGGTGCTCGCCGCCAAGGCCTGCGCCCGCTGGCGGGTGGGCATGAGCGAGTATCCGACGATCTGCCGCTGCGCGGCCTCGTCCAGGGCCCTGCGGATGGCTGCCCGAAGCGATGCGAGCTGTTGAGTTCGCCAGGCGAATCGGGCGTTGGCGCGGATCTGTTCGGCGAGAGAGCGCCGCACCGGCGCGGGCACGGCCACCGGCGGCCCGAAGCGCGGAAGGTGCCTGACGATGGCCAGCCCGACGGCCGCCAGCAGGAACAGGATGGCGGGCGCCGCCAGCCGCCACAGCAGCACCGGCAGCGGCGCCGCGCGGATGGGGCTCAAAATCTCCAATCGGTCTGCGTGCCTGAAGCCCGCCGCCTCCGCGAAGATCTGGGCGTGGTCTTTCCTCGGCAAGCCCCGGTTCGTCAACATGAATGCCGGGCCGACGACCGTCAGTTCGCCGCGCCCGATGGATACGCGCAACACCTGGATCGCGCCGGAATCGGACAGCGACCACAGGGGGACCCGCGTGCTCGTGAGGCCCGGGGCGAGGGCGTCGCATAGAACCAGCGATCGACCGTCGGCGATTCCGTCGATGGCGACCGCCATGGGTTTGCACTCGTCCTCTCCGGGGGTGGAGAAGGGGCGCGCGACGCTCGGGTCCCGCTGCGCCGGTCTGATACCGCTCCAGATCTGCAGCGGGTCGCTCGCCTCGAGCGTGGCGCCGCGGATGATCAGCCGCCCGCCCGCCTGCACCCACGCCTGCAACGACTCGATTGATTCGTGCCGCAGATCGTCCTGAAGATTGTTGACCAGCACGACGGCGTCGGGCGGCAGATCGCGCAGCGAACCGATCATGGTCGTATGGATCCCGAGGTTGCCGGCAAGATGCGCCACCGCATAGTAGGGGTTGCGCGCAGCCTCGCCCTTCGGCGGCGCCGTGACCGTGATCTCGTCCCAGTAAGTGTGCCGGGCGATCCAAACGACGAGCGCGATCAACCCGGTGGCGGCAACGACCTGGATCCATCGGTCCCGCGTCATGGCGGCGCCGCATCGAGCGCTGCAAAGCCCAGGCAAAGGCGTCGCACGGGGTCGGTCGACAACGCTTCGCCCGCGTAAACCGCGCGGCGCCAGATTCCCACGAGATCGCAGAAATAGGAGGCGCGGGCCGCGTCGAGGCGCGCATCGACGGCACGCAGCGCCTCGCCCTCGGTGTAGGACTCCCCGATGGGCACCCCGAAGCGATGAACTGCGCGGGACAGCGCGCCCCGGTACAGGAGCGAGAGGGCCTGCCGCGTCCTGCCCGCCTCGGCGAGTGCGAGCGCCGCCGCTCCGATGTCCCCGGGCAGCGATTCGGGCCTTATGTCCATCTCCCCGACGCGCGCAACGACCGGACCGGGCAGCGGTTCCGGCCGCGGAATGCGCACCTTGAATGTCCGGTATGCCCAGATCGCGGCGACGGCCGCTGCGACGGCGCCCGCCACCCAGAGCAGCACGCTGGCGGTCTGCCCAAGATATTCGAACAGACCCGCGATCCACGGTGGAGGGTTCTGCTGCGGATCCGGCGCGCGCGGGCGGATCCAGCGCAACGTCCGAATCTTGCGGGAACCACCGAGGTTCGGATCCGCCCGCAGCCTGGCCGCTGCCGCCCGCACCTCATCGGGAGTTACGGAGCCACGCAGCGCAGGGGAAGGCGCGGCAGGCGGGACGCCGGCAGGCTGCGCACACTGCGCCGGGTCGCCGCCGCCCGCGAGCAAAACGGCCAACAGGAGGGCGTCAATCCGGGAACGCACGCCGGAATTCCTGCTCGATGTCCCACGCCTCGAGTTCCACGCGGCGGTTGATGTACATGCCGAACCCCGCGGCGACGTAGAACGGCTCGAGAAATGCCACCACGGCGGCGTAGGCGATCGCGGTCCCGAGGCCCTGCATCATTCCGGATGCCGCGGAGAGCCATTCCCCCGGCAGCTCGGATATATGCGGTGAAAACCAGATCTGCAGCGACAGCAGGCTCACGGTCAGGGCGAATTCCGCGTTGGCGAATGCCACATTCATTGCGCGTGCGACTCCCCGATGCCGCGCCGTCAGCCGCCGGATCCGCTCGCGGAGCGCCGCGCCCGAGAGTCCCTCGAGCTGCAGGATGGGCTGCTTGAAGGAACGCGAGGCGCTCAATCGCTGCAACGTCAGCGTGGTCGTCAGTCCCGCAAGCCACACCTCGCGCCGATGAGTCCACAGATCCGCGAGCGTGGTGCGTTGGCCGAACAACGCACGCGACAGCGCGAACAATGCGGTGCGATCTATCCATGGCTTGGACAGCCAGATCAGCAGCGTCGGCAGCCAACCGGCGATGCGGTCCGTCGACAAAAAGAGCGCAAAGAGCGGCAGCGCCACCGCCAGGTACACGCCATACACGGGGCGCAGCCAGGACTGCAGCAACCGCACTCCGAGGTCGCATCCCTCCCAAATGGAGCGCGGACGCAGGACAACGGAAATGGCGTCAATTTGCACGCGGCCGCCTGAGGAAGAAGACCGCGACCAACATCCAGCAGCCGGCGGCGCCCGAAAACTTGGCGATCGGGCTGACCCAGGCTGCCGAGGACCAGAACGCCTCGATCGCGGCGGCGATCACCAGCATGACCGCCGATCCAAAAACGATGACGCTCGTTTCCCGTGCCGCGAGCTGCAGCGAAGCCACGCGAGGCAGGCGGCCGGGCAGGAGCACCGAGCGACCTATCCTGAGGCCGGCGGCGCCGCTCAGGACGACGGCGGTGATTTCGAATGCGGCATGCGTCGCAATGAACGGAAAGAACGTTCCTGCAAAGCCGATCGACGTGACGTAGCCCGCGACCGCGCCGCCCAATGCGCCGTTGAAGGCCAGGTAGTAAAGGCTGCCGAGACCGAAGAGGATGCCGGAGACGTAGCACTGGAAGGCGATGCCGATGTTGTTCGCTATGTAAAACCCGAACATCATCCAGTTGGTCCCGGCGTCGCGCAGCCGTCCGATCGCGGGGCTCGCCGGGTCGTACATGCGCCCGAATTCCTCGACCGTGGTGCTGTCGGCGAGGGACAGGATCAGGTCCGGCCGATGGGCCACGGCGTAACCGAGCGCGATCGCGGGCGCCAGGACGAGCAGCGCCGCCGCCAGGACGTACCAGCCGTGGGCGCGGACTTGCGCGGGAAAGGTTTGCATCAGCGTGCGGGCGATCCGGCCCAGCCCCAGGTCGCTCTGACGGTAGACGATCTGATGAGCGCGCGCGGTGACCGCGGAGAGCCTCGACACCAGCGGCGCGGGAAAGCCTCGCGCTTCGGCCAACGCGAGATGCTCGCAAGCCGCGCGGTACAGAAACAGGAATCGTTCGGGGTCCAGCATCTTCTCGCTGCGGCTCACGGCCTTCTCGAGCTCGAGCCACTGAGCCTGGTTCGCCGTCTCGAAGTCGAGGGCCGTCATTGCGAAGGACCTGCGCGGGCGCCGCGGCCCGGGTCGGAGTTGGACCCGGAGGGCCGGTCGCCGTGCAGCCAGCGGGCGATCCCGACCAGCCGGTCGGTCATGGGCGTATCCGAGAGCTCCCGCCCGGGCCGGGAGCGGGGAATGGCGAGGGCATGGGACGCGATTTCCTCTGCGCGCGCCGGGGTCAGGCGATTCACCCGCCAGGCGAAGGCGGTCAGCGCGAGCTGCTGGCGCATGGTCAAGGGAACGGGCGGCGGAATCGGAACTCCGTCGGCGAGGCCGCCGGCCCTTTCGATCTCGTGGCGATAGGCAACCACCGTGCCCGCGGCGAGGTCGCCCAGTCTGCGCGAGTCGCGCCTCAGCAGGATGGTCACGATGGCGGAGCCGTAGAGCAGCGGCAGCATGTCGACCGCGCGCAAAAGATTCCGGATCAGGCAGCCCGCCGGCGTGATGGGCAGGCCGTTCGCCATGAGCACGTACAGGCCCAGGGCGCGTTTACCCGGAGTGGCCGCCGCCGGCGACAGCTCGAACAGCACGGGATAGAGCCAATTGATCACGAAACCCGAGATCAGATACAGCCCGACCCCGAGCTTGCGGCCGAGCGAGAAGACCGAGGCGCAGGCGGACAAAATCGCGAGACGGATCAGGGTATCGATGAGAAAGGCGCAGGCCCGGACCGCAAACCCGGCCGGGCGGATCGAGATGGCGATGCCTTCCGGCGTCTCCGCCGTGACGATGGTGTCGATCGCGGAGTTCAAGCCTGAACGACGATGGTGTCCGCGATGTAGTCGTGGCAGCACCTGCGCTGATCGCCGAAGATCATCAGGATGTCGACGAGGCCATAGAGCGGTCCGAGCACCGGAACGATCCGGATGGCGTAGTTGGCCACATTGCGGAGCCAGAAAATGCGGCCGAGGGTCGCACGCGAGCCGTCGGTGCGGGCGACCTTGATGCCGCAGAGTCTCTTGCCGATCGATTGGGCGTGCCGGTGCACCATGACGGCCACCACGACCCAGATCATCACGTTGATCAGCAACCCGATGTAGAACAGCATGCCAGTCGCAAAAACCGCCATCCAGATACCGAGGAGCGTCATGTGCCCCGAGCGCACGGCGGATCCAAAGGCGGCGAAATAGGCCGGAGCGAACGGCAGAGAAAAGATCAGGCCGTCGATGAAGGCCGCGGCGAGACGGGAAGAGCGGCTTGACTTGATCAAGCCGGCCGCATCAGGTGCGGTGACATCGGCCACGTCGCTGCGCGGTGGGGCATACTGATTGCTCGGCGGCGTTGACACATGCGCTCCTTGCGACCGTTGGACGGCGCCGTTGCACGGCGCCCCCGGTTGGCGGGGCGCCCGTCGCTCGGCACCCGTTGCCCGCAATCATAGCGCGTGGCGGCGTTCCGGGTATGCGTCGATTTCGCCGAGCATCTCGGCTCCCCCCAGCGCCTGCATCTGGTTGAGGATCCAATCGCGCCTTTCGAGAACATATCGCGGCGGGGCGGCGGCCGACCAGTGCTCGGGGTTCGGCAGAACGGCCGCGAGGACGGCGGCATCACTACGCGACAGGCGGGCGGCGGCTTTGTGGAAGAAGCGCTGGGCGGCCGCCTCGGCGCCGTAGGTACCGTAGCCGAATTCGGCGATGTTCAGGTAGATCTCGAGGATGCGCCGTTTCGGCCAAAGGCCCTCGATGAGCACGGTGAAATAGGCCTCCAATCCCTTGCGCAAGTAGCTGCGGCCGGACCACAGGTACAGGTTCTTGGCCACCTGCTGGCTGATGGTGCTGGCGCCGTGCACGTGGTGGCTGTGCCGGTTCATCCGGTAGGCCTTCTCGATGGCCTCGACATCGAATCCCCAATGCTCCGGAAACTTCTGATCCTCCGAAGCGACCACGGCGAGCGCCAGATTCGGCGAGATCCGGTCGAGGTCCGCCCAGGTGCGGCGAAACACGTAGCCGCGATCGCCGGCCGCCCAGGCGGAAATCCGGCTCTCCGCCATGAAGGCGCTGCAGGGCGGATTCACCCACCTGAAGACCAGCACCGACAGGACGGATAAGGCCAGGAACGTGAGGACCAGCCAGAGCATCCCGCGGACCAGGCGCCGCATCGGCGTCTATATGCGTCGGACGCTCGTCATGACGACGGGGTCGAGCGGCACGTCCTCGAAGCCTTTGCGCCGGCCGGTCTTCACCGCGGCGATCTTGTCGATCACCTCCATGCCCTCGGTCACCTTGCCGAACACGGCATAGCCGAAATTGCCGCGGGTGTTGTCGAGGAAGTCGTTGTCCTTCAGATTCACGAAGAACTGCGATGTGGCGCTGTTGATGTCGTTGGTGCGGGCCATGGAGAGCGTTCCGCGCGTGTTTTTGACGCCGTTGTCGGCTTCGTTCTTGATGGGCGGATGGTTCTTTTTTTGCGACATGTCCTCGGTGAAACCGCCGCCCTGGATGACGAAGCCCGGGACGATGCGATGGAACACGGTGCCATCGAAGAAGCCTTCGTCCACGTACTTCAAGAAGTTTGCGGCGCTCACCGGCGCCTTGTCGGCGAACAGTTCGACGGTGAAATTGCCCAAGGTCGTTTCGAAACGGATCATGGTGGTTCCTGGTTGAGTGTAGGCGGGCCTCCGGGCCCGCGGAGTTGGCCCCGCGTGAGGCGGGGGCGGCCTGAATAATCGTCGAACGAACGAACGTCCTGAAAGTCCTGCCGCTCGAACAGCGCCGCGACCGCGCCCGCCTGGTCGGCGCCGTGCTCGGTGAGCAGCCAGCCGCCGGGAGAAAGGTGCGAAGGCGCCGATGCGATGATGGAGGAGAGCTGCTCGAGTCCGGTCGGACCGCCGATCAAAGCCGTGGCGGGCTCCGCCCGCAGCGAGGCCAGGGCTGCGTCCCGGGCGCCGATGTAGGGCGGGTTCGACAGGATGATATCGAAGCGCTCCTCCCCGACGGCGGCGAACCAGGAGCCCACCCGCCACTCGATGTGGGTCAATCCGAGCGCATCGGCATTGTCGCGGGCGACCCGCAGCGCATCTTCCGAAATGTCGACGCCGACCACGCGGGCGCCGCGGCGCTCGGAGGCGATGGCGAGGGCGATCGCACCGCTGCCGGTGCCGAGATCCAGCACGGCGGGTGATCCGTCGACCAAGAGCTCGAGCGCCTGCTCGACCAGAAGCTCGGTCTCCGGACGCGGCACCAGCACGGCGGGGGTCACTTTGAGCGGCAGGGACCAGAACTCGCGGACGCCGGTGAGATATGCGACGGGCACGCCGCGGGCGCGGCGCAGGATCAGTTCGCGAAACGCGACCCCGGTCTCGGAACGCAGCGCTTCGTCGCTTCGCAGCCTGAGCGCGGAGCGCGTCGCGCCGAGCAGGTTGCCGAGAAGCACCTCCGCGTCGAGCCGCGGCGAGTCGCTGCGCCCGCAGAGAAGCTGCGCGGCCATCCGCAGCGATCCGGCGATGGTGTTCGGTCTGTCTGTCACGGCGCCCGAGGGATTCATTCGACCTGACTGGCGAGCTCTTCGGCCTGATGTTCCTGATGCAGGGCTCCGATGAGCTCCCCGATGCCGCCGTTCATCACGTCGTCGAGCTTGTACAACGTGAGATTGATGCGGTGGTCGGTGACGCGGCCCTGCGGGAAGTTGTACGTGCGGATGCGCTCGGACCGGTCGCCCGAGCCGACCTGAAGCTTGCGGGTTTGCGCCTGCTGCGAAGCCTGCTTCTCGCGCTCGTTCGCGAGCAGCCGGGCCTTCAGCAGCGACAGGGCGCGCGAGCGGTTCTTGTGCTGTGAGCGCTCGTCCTGGCATTCGACGACGATGCCGGTGGGGAGGTGGGTCACACGGATCGCGGAATCGGTCTTGTTGACGTGCTGGCCGCCGGCCCCGGAAGAGCGGTACGTATCGATGCGCAAATCCGCCGGGTTCAGCTCGATGGATGCGACCTCCTCGAGCTCGGGAAGAATGGCGACGGTGACGGCGGAGGTGTGTATCCGTCCCTGAGCCTCGGTGGCGGGCACGCGCTGCACCCGATGCGTGCCGGACTCGAACTTGAGCTGCGAGTACGCACCCCTGCCGATGATGCGGCTGATGATCTCCTTGTATCCGCCATGCTCGCCCGGGCTCTCGCTCAGGATTTCGACCTCCCAGCGTCTCGACTCCGCGAAGCGCGCATACATCCGGAACAGATCGCCCGCGAAAAGCGCCGCCTCGTCGCCGCCGGTCCCGGCGCGGACTTCGAGGAATATGTTGCTGTCGTCGAGGGGATCCTTCGGGACCAGCAGGCGCTGCAGCTCCTGCTCCTCGGCCGCGAGCCGCGGACCCAGCTCCCTCAGCTCATCGTCCATGGCGAGCTCGCGGGCGGTCTCGGCGTCGCCTTCGAGCGCCACGAACCCGCGATAGCGGTCCACCAGCGGCCCAAGCCGCGCGTACTCCATCGACAGGTCGCGGAATTGGTTCTGGCGCGCGATGACCTCGGGCTCGGACAGCAGTCGCCCGACCTCCTCGAAGCGTTCGTCGAGCTTTTCGAGCTTGCGCCGGATGGAATCCTTCATGGCCGCCGATTATAGCGGCCTTCCGGGTCAATGCCGGCCGCGTTCTTCCAGGAGCAGGCGCTTGAGCGTCTGCGCCAGATCGTGCTGGTCCGACTCGGCGGCCTGACGCAACGCCTGCGTCGGTGTGTGCAGCAGCCGATTGGTGAGCGTGTTGGCGAGGAAGTCGATGACCTCGTCGGAGGATTTGCCGGCCGCGAGCATGCGTTTCGCCTGGTCCACGGTGTGCTGCCGCATGGCGTCGGCGCTCTCGCGCAGCGCGCGGATCGCGGGGGCCGCATCGTGAGCGCGCGAATCGGCCAGGAAGCGGGCGACCTCCTGGCCGAGCAGCGTGCGCGCGTCGTCGGCGGCGAGTTCGCGGCGCTGTCGATTTTCATCGATGAGCTGCTGCAGGTCGTCGATCGATACGAGGTAGACGTTGCTCAGCCTCGCGACCGCGGGGTCGATGTCGCGCGGCACGGCGAGGTCGACCATGAGAATGGGGCGATGACGCCGCGTGCGTATGGCGGCCGCCACGGCGGCCTCCGTAACCAGGGGAACGGGGCTTGCGGTGCAGCTCACCACGATGTCGGCCGCGGCGAGCTCCTTGTCGATGGTGGACAAATCCACCGCATAGCCTTTCACCTCGGCGGCGATTTCCTGCGCGCGCGCCAGGGTGCGGTTGGCGATCACCATGCGCTTGACCCCGGCGCTCGCAAAGTGGCGGGCGGCCAGCCCGATCATCTCGCCGGCGCCGATCATCAGGGCGGAGTGGGCGCTCAAATCCGCAAAGATGCGCTTCGACAGACTGACGGTGGCCGAGGCGAGCGACACGGCGTTGGCGCCGACCTGCGTCTCGGAGCGCACGCGCTTGGCGGCGGAAAAGGCGGCCTGAAACAGCTTGTTGAGCCTGGGTCCGGTGCTGCCGGTCTCCTGTGCAACCCGATAGGCATCCTTCAATTGACCCAGAATCTGCGCTTCGCCGAGCACCATCGAGTCCAGACCCGAGGCCACGCTGAAGGCATGCTCGACCGCCAGACGTTCCTGATGGACGTACAGGCTCGAGGTCAAATTCAAGTTGTTGCCATGATGGCGCTCGAGCCATTGGGAGACGTCCGTCGGCGTGGCGCTTCCCGACCAATAGAGCTCGGTCCGGTTGCAGGTGGACAGGATCACCGCCTCGGCGACGCCGCTCTCCTGCCTCAAGGTGCGCAGCGCGGCCGCCAAGCGATCCTCGCTGAACGCCACTTTCTCGCGCAGCGCCACCGGCGCGGTCTTGTGGTTCAGTCCGAGAACGTTGAATGCCATGAAATCGCTTTGCTTTGTAACCGTCAGATTCTCGTGAAGAAACTGCGCGAGATCAAGCGGGAATCCACGGCACCCGCTGCTCCATTTCGCTATAGTGAGGCCGTGTTCTCGCTTTCATACCCCCGCCCGGTGCTCGTATCGCTTTGCGTCATGGCCTTCGGCGGTTGTGCCGGCACGCAGCCGGCGGCGGATACTATCGCAGCACCCCAGGTGTTTTACACCGTGACGGGCGAGATCGCCTTGAACCGCAAGCAGCCGCGGGTGGCGGCCCTTCAGTATGCGGCAGCGGCGAGGGCGGCGTCCGACGTTTCGCTCCTTGCCCGGGCGAGCGAGGTGACGGCGCAGTCGCTGCAACCCTCCCTGACCGCCGCGGTTGCGGCTCGCTGGATCCAGGTGGAGCCCACGTCGCTGCAGGCGCATCGTGCCGCGGCCCGCGCGGCCCTCGCGCTCGACCGCATCGCCGAGGCGGCTGAGCAATATCGGATCGTGCTGACCGTCTCGCCGCGCGGCGCCGATGCGGAATTCGCGGATCTGGAAATCGAGTTCGGTCAGGCAGACAACCTGTTCGGCGCGCGGCAGGTGGCGGACCGATTGGCGGCGGCATTTCCGGACTCGCAGGCGGCGGCGAGGCTGCAGGGATTCGCGGCACTGCGCGCGGACGATCCCAAGGCGGCGGTCAAGAGCTTCGCGGCGGCGCTCGCGGTGGACAAGACGGAGCCGGCGGCGCGGGAAAGGGATCCCGGGGCGGCGCCGGGGCCCGCGGCGCCGGCGGAAGCAGCGGCCGACGCACGGCGCGAATTGCTGATGGCTTATTGGCGGGCACGGATTCTGTCGGGGGACGCCCAGGTGCCGCTCGCCGAATCCCTGGCCATGGTCGAAGGTGACCCGAGCCCGACCAACGTGCTCGATCACGCCATGCTGCTCCTCGCCGCCCAGCAAAACGACGCTGCGGTGTCGGAACTCGAGACGCTTGCCAGCCAGCCGGAAACGGCCGCTGTCGCGCTGCGGCTGCTGGGACTGCTCGACTTGCAGGCGGGGCGGCTGGACAAGGCCACGCAGCGTTTCGCGGAACTGCTGGCCACGGGCAAGTATGCCGACGACTGCTTCTACTACCTGGGGCTGATTGCCGAGCGGCTCGGGGATGTGCCCCGCGCGATGCGCTTCTACGGCCAGGTGCAAAGCGGCGACAATGCGGTGGCGGCTCTTCTGCGCGCCAGCAATTTGCTGGAGTCCCACGGCGAGGCGCCCGCGGCACAGGAGCTGCTCGACCATCTGATCGAGGACGAGCCCGCGCGGGCCCCCGAAGTGTTCGCGGCGCGTGCCAAAATCTACTCCGACGCCGGAAACCCACGGCGGGCCATCGAGGTGTTGGACAAGGCAATGTTGGAGTATCCGGACAGCGTGGACATCCGCTACGCCGTCGCGTCGACCTATGAAGATCAAGGGCAGGTAAAACTCGCGCTGCGGGAGCTGAAGGGCGTGCTCAAATCGCGGCCCGACGACCCGGCGGCGATGAATGCGTACGGATACACGCTCGCGGACCACAACGAGGATCTCAAGCGGGCACGGATGCTGATCGAGCGCGCGTACGCCGAGGCTCCGCGCAACGCCGCGATCCTCGACAGTTTGGGCTGGGTGTTGTATCGCCAAGGCCACGCGGATGAGGCACTGGGCTATCTGAAGTCCGCCTACGCCGACGATCGGGGCGCAGACATAGGCGCGCATCTGGGCGAAGTTCTCTGGCAGTCGGGCAAACGCGACGAGGCGGAGAAGGTGTGGGCCGAGGCGGCCAAGGACGATTCGGACAACAGGCTCCTGAACGCGACCCGGCTCAGGCTGCACGCTCCGCCGAAGTAGCGACCATGCGGCAACTATTGGCAATGGTGGTGTGCGTGGCTGCGCTTGCCGGATGCGCCACGGTGAGGCGGCCGACGCACCCGCCCCTCCCGAGCCCCTGGGGGGAGCGCCTGAGCCAGCTCGAACACGCCGCATCGTGGCGGCTCGATGGCCGCGCGGCCGCTGCGTTGGGGCAGCAGGGATGGCAGGCGACCCTCGATTGGCAGCAGAGCGGATCCGTGAGCGACCTGCATCTGGCGGGTCCTCTCGGCGTGGGCTCCACGCAGATCAGGGTGACTCCCGAGGGACTGTCGGTCAACGGCGCGCCGCCGAATCCCGCCGTGGTGGCGCAGCTCGAGGACAAGCTCGGATTCGAGCTGCCGCTGGATAATCTTCGCTATTGGCTGCTCGGCATCCCGGATCCGGGCATTCCTTTCGACCTCACCCGCAATGCCGAGGACCGCGCGCTCAGACTCTCGCAGGCGGGCTGGACCATCGATTACGACGAGTACATGCCGTCGAACGGCGACGTGTTGCCGAAACGCTTGGTGCTCAACCGCGCCGATGCACGGGTGAGAATCGCCGTGGACCGATGGCAGGGGCTTCCGTGAGCGCGGGCCACGCGCCGTGGCCCGCGCCGGCGAAGCTCAATTTGTTCCTGCACGTCGTTGGGCGTCGCGCGGATGGATACCATGAGCTTCAGACGGTGTTCCAGTTCGTCGATCTGTGCGATGACATCCACATCGGAGTCCGCGCGGACGGAGCGATCCGGTTGACGGCCGGAGCCCCCGGTGTGCCCCCCGAGGACGATCTTTGCGTGAGAGCCGCGCGGGCGCTCAAGGCGGCCAGCGGCGCTTCGCTGGGCGCGGACATACGGGTGGTGAAACGCATCCCGATGGGGGGGGGGATTGGGCGGGGGCAGCTCCGATGCCGCCACTTGTTTGGTGGCCCTCAATCGGCTCTGGGGCCTTGGGTGGCCGGTGCAGCAACTGGCGGCGCTTGGCCTCACCTTGGGGGCCGACGTGCCGGTTTTCGTCCGCGGGCGGGCGGCTTGGGCGGAGGGCGTTGGGGACCGGCTAACGCCGCTTTTCCCTCCCGAGGCTCCGCCAGAGTGTAACTATTTGATCGTTAAGCCAAATGTTGCAGTGCCAACCCGGGACGTCTTTCAGGATCCTCAATTGACAAGGAATTCTTCGCCCATCACAATTCACGGTTTTCTGGCGTCCGGCGGTCGGAACGACTGCCTCGGGGTGGTGCGACGCCGATATCCTGAAGTGGCTCGCGCGTTGGAGTGGCTCTCGCCCTTCGGCGAGGCGCGCCTGACCGGGACCGGGTCGTGTGTTTTTTTGGTCTGCGAGGAAGCGCGCGCGCGCGAGCTCCTCGGCAAGCTTCCGCGGGAATGGCATGGGTACTCGGCGCGCGGCCTCAACGACTCGCCCCTGCTGTCGAGACTGGAAAGTGCATGAGGGGTGGGCGCGGCCAGCGCCGGCGTTTGATTTTCAAAGTTGGGGTGTCGCCAAGCGGTAAGGCAGCGGGTTTTGATCCCGCCATACGGAGGTTCGAATCCTTCCACCCCAGCCAATTCGGTTCCGGTGTTCGTTCATATGTCGTCCAACAAAGAGTTCGATTCTCCGTCCTTCTCGGTGTTCTCCGGCAACGCGAACCCGCTCCTGGCGCAGGAAATCACCCGCCACCTGCACGTTCCGCTGGGACGGGCCTACGTGGGCCGCTTCAGCGACGGCGAAGTGAACGTCGAGTTGATGGAGAACGTCCGCGGGCGCGATGTGTTCATCGTTCAGCCGACCTGCCCGCCGTCAAACGACAATTTGATGGAGCTGCTGCTCATGACCGACGCGTGCCGGCGCGCATCGGCAAAGCGCATCACCGCGGTGGTGCCGTATTTCGGCTACGCGCGCCAGGATCGGCGGCCGCGCGCGACGCGCGTCGCGATCGCCGCGAAGCTGGTGGCGAACATGATCGCGAGCGCGGGGGTCGACCGGCTGCTCACCGTGGATCTGCATGCGGATCAGATCCAGGGCTTCTTCGACATCGCCGTCGACAACGTGTACGCCTCCCCGGTCCTCCTGGGCGATGCGTGGAAGCACAAGGACGAGAACATGGTGGTGGTGTCGCCGGACGTGGGCGGCGTGGTGCGGGCCCGGGCGCTCGCGAAGCGCCTGGACGATGCGGACCTCGCCATCATCGACAAACGCCGGCCGCGGCCGAACGAGTCGAAGGTGATGAACATCATCGGCGAGGTCGAGGGCAGGTCGTGCGTGCTGATAGACGACATGGTGGATACGGCCGGGACCCTGTGCCAGGCGGCGCAGGCGCTGAAGGATGAGGGCGCGGTGCGCGTGGTCGCGTACATCACGCATCCCGTGCTGTCGGGCGCGGCGATCGAACGCATCGAAAAATCGGTGCTGGACGAGCTGGTGGTGACGGACACGATTCCGCTCTCGGATGCCGCGCGCGCGTGCAGGCGCATCCGGCAGCTCACGGTGGCGGGACTCCTCGCGGAGACGATCCGCCGCATCAGCGATGACGACTCGGTGAGCTCCCTGTATGTGGATTGAGACGAAGATCGATGGGTCGGCCCCCGCAACTGGTCGCGGTGCGGGGCGCCTTGTTAACGATGCAACTGGAGAAGATCATGAAAACCTCATTTGAACTCACGGCCGAGTTCCGCGAGACGCATGGCAAAGGTGCGAGCCGCCGCCTGCGTCACGAGGGCAAAGTGCCGGCAATATTGTATGGCGGACATTCGGACGCCCGGGCCCTGACGGTGAGCCATCAGAAGCTCGCGGTCATGCTCGAAAACGAGCGCTTCTATTCGACGATCCTGAGCCTCAAGGTCGGCGACCAGACGCAGGCCGCGATCCTGAAGGACGTGCAGCGGCATCCGTTCAAGAACGCGATCCTGCACATCGATTTTCAGCGCGTCGAGGAAAACGAGAAGATCCGCATCAGCATACCGCTGCACTTCAAGGGCGCGGCCGTATCGCCGGGCGTCAAGACCCAGGGCGGCATCGTCTCGCACATGCGCAACGAGGTCGAGGTGTCGTGCCTGCCGAAGGATCTTCCCGAGTTCGTGGAGGTCGACATTTCCGGATTGTCGCTTGAACGAGAGCATCCACTTGTCGCAATTGAAGATTCCGGAGGGCGTGCAGCTCCTGGATCTCGCCAAGGAGGATTCCGCGGTGGTGGCGATCCACAGCCCGCGGGCCGAGGAACCGGAACCGACGGCGGTGGCCGCGGCGGCGGAAGGCGCGGCAGCTCCGGCGGCGGGCGCGGCAGCGGCGCCGGCCCCGGCGGCCGGTGCGGATGCGGCAAAGAAGGCCGAACCCGCGAAGGCCGACGCCAAGAAGGAACCGGCGAAGAAGGACGCGAAGAAGTAAACTCTCAACGCCTCGAAGCCAAGGGCCGTCAATCGGTGGCGGCCCTTGTTTTTTTGGGGCAGGTGCATCCACGATGGCTGGATTACCGTTGCGCATCATCGTCGGTCTCGGCAACCCCGGGCCCGAACACCTGGTCACACGCCACAACGCGGGCTTCTGGTTCGTGGATTTGCTGGCGCGGCGCCATGGCGTGGAGTTTCGCGATTACCGCAAGTTTTCCGGCGAGACCGCGAAGCTGAGCATCGGCGGCCAGGACCTCGTGCTGCTCAAGCCCACGACCTACATGAACCGCAGCGGCTTGTCGGTGCGCCAGCTGAGCGATTTCTACAAGGTCGCGCCCGAGGACATCCTGGTGGCGCATGATGAGCTGGATCTGCCGGTGGGTACGGTGCGCCTGAAGCACGGCGGCGGTCACGGAGGCCACAACGGGCTGCGCGACATCATCGCGCACATCGGCGAGAATTTCTGGAGGGTGCGCCTGGGGGTGGGGCATCCTGGCAACAAGACCGAGGTCATCGACTACGTGCTCACGCGCGCGCCGCGGGCTGAAGAGGACCTCATACTGGACGCGGTGAACATGGCCGCGGACTCCATCCCCTTAATGATCGAACAGGGCGCCGAGCGGGCGATGACGAAGCTGCACAGCCGCCCGGGAAAAATTTAATGGCCATCCGCTGCGGCATCGTCGGGCTCCCCAACGTGGGAAAGTCCACCTTATTCAATGCCATCACGCGCGCGCAAATCGCCGCCGAGAATTATCCCTTCTGCACCATCGACCCGAACGTGGGCGTCGTACCCGTTCCAGATCCGCGGCTCGAACGGCTCGCGAGCATCGCTCACCCCGAGAAAATTCTGCCCACCACGGTCGAGTTCGTGGATATCGCGGGTCTGGTCGCGGGCGCCTCCAAAGGCGAGGGGCTGGGAAACAAGTTCCTCGCGCACATACGCGAGGTGGATGCCATCGCGCACGTGGTTCGTTGTTTCGAGAACGACGACATCATCCACGTGGCTGGCAGGATAGACCCGGCCAGCGACATCGAGGTGATCAACACGGAGCTCGCGCTGGCGGATCTGGACAGCGTGGAGCGCGCCCATCAGAAGGCCCTCAAGGCCGCGAAAGCCGCGGACAAGGAGGCGGTCAAGATCCGCGATTTGCTGGAGCGGGTTCGAGCCGCGTTGGACCAGGGCAGACCGGTGCGGTCGTTGGGCCTCGATTCCAACGAGCGGGCCGCCATTCGCGATCTGCACCTGCTCACGGAAAAACCGGTGATGTACGTGGCGAACGTCGACGAGAGCGGGTTCACCAACAATCCGCGGCTCGATCGCGTGCGCGAGATCGCCAAAGCCGAGGGCGCGGTGGTGGTGCCGGTGTGCGCGGCCATCGAAGCGGAAATCTCCCAGCTGGAGGAGGCCGACCGGGAGGATTTCCTCAAGGAACTCAAGCTTGACGAGCCCGGATTGAACCGGGTCATCCGGGCGGGATACGCCTTGCTCGGCTTGCAGACCTATTTCACCGTCGGACCGAAGGAAGTGCGCGCGTGGACGGTGAAGAAAGGGGCGACCGCGCCGCAGGCGGCGGGAGTCATCCACACCGACTTCGAGCACGGCTTCATTCGAGCGGAGGTCATCGGCTACGACGATTACATCGCCAACAAGGGCGAGGCCGGCGCCAAGGAGGCGGGCAAGTTGCGCCTCGAGGGCAAGGACTACGTGGTCCGCGAGGGCGATGTCATGCACTTTCGCTTCAACGTCTGAACCCGCCGGGTTCGCGCTTGCTAACTCTTTGATTTCTCGAACATAGACGGCAGATTCCGCTTGACGTAGGAAGGGGGCTTCGGGACAATCCGCCGCTCTCCCGTGGTGAAGTAGCTCAGACGGTTAGAGCACGGCATTCATAACGCCGGGGTCGAGGGTTCGATTCCCTCCTTCACCACCATTTTCAACAGCTCGCAGTGATCCGCCCGAGAAGCCCGATGACCCCCTCACGCAAATCGAGCGCCCCCTTCATCGTCGGGATCGGCGGAACGGCGCGCCCGAATTCCACCAGCGAACGGGCGATCGTGGAGGCGCTGCGAAGCGCGGAGCGGCTCGGGGCGCAGACGCGGCTGTTCGACGGCGAGTTCGTATCGGGACTGCCCCTCTACGTGCCGGACCGCAAGGAGCGCACCGAGGCGGAGCGGGATTTCATCGACACGATGCGTCGCTGCGACGGCGTCATCGTGGGCACGCCCGGCTACCACGGAAGCCTGTCCGGGCCGGTGAAGAACATCCTGGATCTGCTCGAGGACACCGCCGGGGACGACAGACCCTACCTCGAGGGGCGCGCGTTCGGCTGCGTCGTCACGGCCTATGGATGGCAGGCCTGCGGCACGACCCTCGTCGCTCTGCGCATGATTGCGCATGCGCTTCGCGCCTGGCCGACGCCCTTCGGCGCCGCGTTGAACGCGTCGACGCCGCTCTTCGAAACCGACGGCACGTGCATCGACGCGAAGATCGAACGGCAGTTGGCCGTCGTAGCGGGTCAGGTGGTCGAGTTCGCGCGGCATCGAGCCGCCGGCCTGGCCGCCGACTCGCCGCGCTGAGACCCGACGGCCTCATCGCTCCCGGCCGGGTCTCGCCGCACCGTGTCCGATTCCAGTCCCGGGATACCGGTCCGCCAGCCGCTGGACCTCAAGGCGACCGCCCTGGTCCTCCTGCTATGCATGATTTGGGGCATCCAACAGGTTGCGCTGAAAAGCGTCGCCGGCGATGTTGCGCCGGTCATGCAGCTGACCATCCGCTTCGCCGGAGCGTCGCTGGTGTTCGGGCTGTGGGTATCGATCCACGAAGGGCGGCGCGCATTCATCGACGGGACGCTGCCGAGCGGCCTTCTGCTCGGATTGCTGTTCGCCGCGGAATTCATACTCATCGGCCAATCGCTCGCTTACACGACCGCCGCGCATTCGATCGTCTTTCTCTACACGGCGCCGATCTTCACCGCCCTCGGCCTGCAGTTCCTGCCCGAAGAGCGGCTCAGCCGGATGCAGTGGGCCGGCATCAGCGTCGCATTCCTGGGAATAGTGGTCGCGTTCCTGGGCTTCAGTGGCCGGCCCGCGCTCAAGCTGCTGACGGGCGATGCGCTGGCGCTGATCGCCGGCGTGAGCTGGGGCGTGAGCAATGTGGTTTTGCGCCGCGGCCGCATCGGCGCGGCGCGGACGGCGAAGACGGTCCTTTATCAGGTGGCAACGGCCACCCTGGTGCTGGGCACGTTCGCGGGGGTGACCGGCCAGGCGCAGATATCGCTGTCGAGGCTGACGATCGTGGTGCTGCTCTTCCAGACGCTGATGATCGCGATCATGAGCTACCTGCTCTGGTTCTGGCTGCTGCGCCATTACCTCACGTCCCGCCTCATGCTCCTATCGCTGTTGACGCCGCTGTTCGGCGTCGTGTTCGGAGCGACGCTGCTCGACGAGCCGATCAGCGCGCGCTTCGCATGGGGCGGCGGACTGGTCCTGCTCGGGATCCTGATCGTCAATTTGCGGCGCCTGTGGGAGCGGTAGGAGATGCGCAGGGATCCGTAGGAGGGGTCCCATAGCCGCTCGGTGGGCTTTTCTTCTGCAGCACTGCGGTGTTCCGCTGCACCCTCGCTCTTTCAAGAGGAGGACACCCATGGAGCCGATGAAGCCGCTGAAAATGGAGCCCATGAAACAAATGGAGCCCATGAAACAAATGGAGTCATGGTGGCCCGCCGACCTGGGGGAGCCATCCTCCGTCGGGTCGCAAAACGGGCTGCGTTACGCATTCTTCCAGCAGGTCCACCGCCTGCTCATCGACCGCGATGGGACGGTGACCGCGTACGACAGCGGGCCGCATAGGATCACCGGCATCTACCAGCCCACCGACGTTTCGCAGATCCGATTCACCGGCAATCACGGCCACGTCGATCTCGGCAGCCTGCGCAAGGTCCCGCTCTGAGCACGGACCCGCAGCGAGCCTTTCCGTCGACTCAGTCGGATTTCCCCGATTTCAAGGGGCGGCCGGGCCGCCCGGAGACGGCTCGGCCGTTTGCGGCCTGCAGGAGAAGCTTCCCCTGGTCAGCGTCGTCACCAAGCCGACGGCCTTTTTCACGCAATACGCGTAGTCGCCGTTCGCCGACCAAAGCCTCTTCGTCACGCCGTCCCGGATGTAGTCGACCCGGCATGCGCCGCTCCGCGGGCCGCTCGCGGCGAGCCGGTAGATATCGATGAACCGGTGACTGCTTCCGAAGGTGCAGACGAAACGCTCGCGAGACTCCGGCTGCGCCGGAGCCGCGTTGACGCCGACCGTCCAGACGGCGAGCAGCAGTCCTATTTGCGTGAGCTTCATGGCCACACTCTGGTTTGTCCGCACCGCCCCCGCATGGTTCCCGGCTCCGGGGCACCCAGCGAGAGCGGGGCTCGTCAGGCATGGCCTACGCCAATTGAGCCTGTTTCCTGCCTCGTAAATTCCCGGCGCGGGTGAGATGGTGCCCGGGCGAATCGACGCGATTTGCCGGCGCGCAGGTCCCCGTTGGAGCTTGCGCAAGTGATCACCCCATATTCCCGAGATGCATCCGGATCCCGCGATGCATCCCTCATTCATTGGAGAGAACGATGGCGAAAGCGACCAAATCAAAATCGGCCAGGAGCCCGGCGAAGGCGCCGGCGAACACCTCGATGCGGCGCGCGAGCCCTCAGGGGGCGGGCACCACGTCGAGCGGCCCGAGTCACCCCCCAGCGGCCGCCTCGGCGCTTGCCGAGGTGGCCGAGGCGCACGAGGAGCTTGCCTCGGCCATGCCGTCGAACGCTGTCAAACCCCACGAATTCGGCTATGCGCATGCGATCGATCCGCAGGCCGGCCAGTCCGTCCGCATGCCGGGCATCCGGGCCGCCGCGAGCACGTTGAGCGAGGACAACGACACCGGCAAGACCGGCCGTGCGACGCCGGAGCCCGCGGAGGTGGGCGGCGGACTCGCCCGCGTTCGGGTGAACTCCACGGATCAGCCGCTCAGCACCAACCAGGGCGTGCTCGTGTCGGACAATCAAAATTCCCTCAAGGCGGGACTGCGTGGGCCCACGCTTCTGGAGGATTTCGTGCTGCGCGAGAAGATCACGCATTTCGATCACGAGCGCATCCCGGAGCGGATCGTGCATGCCCGGGGATCTGCAGCACACGGATATTTCGAATGCTACAAGGCACTGACCAGCATCACCCGGGCCGCGCCGTTCGCGGCGGAGGGCAAGCGAACTCCCGTGTTCGTCCGCTTCTCGACGGTTGCCGGCGAGCGCGGCTCGACCGACACGGCCCGCGACGTGCGCGGCTTCGCGGTGAAGTTCTATACGGACGAGGGCAACTGGGATCTCGTGGGCAACAACATTCCGGTATTTTTCATACAGGATGCGATGAAGTTTCCGGACCTCATTCATGCGGTGAAACCGGAGCCGCACCACGGCATGCCGCAGGCCGCCTCCGCACACGATACGTTCTGGGACTTCGCGTCGCTCATGCCCGAATCCACGCACATGCTGCTGTGGGTCATGTCGGACCGGGCAATCCCGCGCAGCTACCGCATGATGCAGGGGTTCGGCGTGCATACGTTCCGGCTGGTGAACGCCAGGGGCGCTTCCGTGTTCTGCAAGTTTCACTGGAAGCCGCGGCTCGGAACCCATTCGCTGGTCTGGGACGAGGCGGTGAAGATCTCGGGCGCCGATCCGGACTTCCATCGGCGCGATCTCTGGGAAGCCATCGAATCCGGCCATTACCCCGAATGGGAGCTCGGCGTGCAGCTGTTCAGCGAGGCGGACGCCGAGAAGTTCAGCTTCGACATCCTGGATGCCACCAAGCTCGTCCCCGAGGAGCTCGTCCCGGTGAAGCCGATCGGGCGCATGATCCTCAACCGGAATCCGGACAATTTCTTCGCCGAAACGGAACAGGTCGCTTTTTGCACCGCCCATGTGGTGCCGGGCATCGATTTCAGCAACGATCCGTTGCTGCACGGACGCATCCATTCGTACGTCGACACCCAAATTTCGCGCTTGGGCGGTCCCAACTTTCACGAGATCCCGATCAACGCGCCGCTGGCGCCGGTGCACAACAATCAGCGCGATGGCATGCATCGGCAGGCCATCGCCCGGGGAAGAGTGGCCTATGAGCCCAATTCGCTCGCGGGCGGCTGTCCCTTCCAGGCGGGCGCCAAGGGCTTCGTCTCGTTCCCGAAGGGCATCGCTGAGGACAACGACCCCATCGACAAGGTGCGCGGAAAAGCCGAGCGTTTCGCGGAGCACTACAATCAAGCCACCCTGTTCTACGAGAGCCAGACCCCGGCGGAACAGGCGCATATCGTCGGGGGTTTCCGCTTCGAGCTCAGCAAGGTGACGGTGGCCGCGATCCGCGAGCGCATGGTGTCCTCGCTGCGCAACGTCTCCGAAGATCTGGCGGCACGCGTGGCCGACGGCCTGGGCATCGAGCTCCCCGATCCGATGCCGCGTGCGACGACCCGCCGGTTCAAGCCCGAAGTGAGCAAATCACCGCCGCTGTCTCTGCATGCCCTGCCGGGCGCGGGCGGAATTGCGACCCGCAAGATTGCCGTGATGGTGGGCGATGGCACGGAGTTCGAGACCATCGCGCAGCTCATCGACAGAGTCTCAGCTGAAGGGGCGGTGGTGCGCCTATTGGGTGTGCGACTGGGTTCCATGGAATCGAGCGGAGGCGAACCGCTCGAAGTCGACGCCACCCTGGAGAATTCGCCGTCGGTGCTGTTCGATGCGCTGGTGCTGCCCGACGGTGAGGCGGGGGCCGCGGCGCTCCGCGCAGACGGCCAGGCGATCGAGTTCATCCAAAATCAATTCCGGCACGGCAAGACCATTCTCGCCGTCGGTGCTGCACGAACGCTTCTGCAGGCGGCCGGCGTCGATGGCGAAAGCCGGGATCCCGGCCTGCTCCTCGTCGAGTCCGGCGGCATCGACATCCAGGCATTCATCCAGGCGGTGGCGCGCCACCGGCATCCGGAGCGCGATCGGGATCCGCCCGCGGTGTGATGGCAACGCCGCCACGAAAGCCCGTGGCGGCGTCCTTCGCTACATCGGGTCGAGGGCGATGGGCGAGCTGGTCTCGCTCGTATCGGTCAGTGTGACGAGTCCGCCATCGACCGCGAAGGGAAGCGCCGTTTCGGAGCGGTTCCTGGCGAGCGCGAGCACCTGCGCCGTGTCCAACGCCTGCGGTGTCTGAGGCACCGTCACGGGCGGGAGCGAGGCATCGGGCCGTCCCCCGCCGCACCCGGCAAGAAATCCGATAGAGATACCGAGAGCTGAGAAAAGCGCTGTTCTGAGATTCATGGTTGGTCCTCAATCGCTCGCGCTCGTCGGTGATCCGCCGAGCGGCGTGTCCAGGTACGGGAACGCGGTCAGGTAGCTGGCGGGTGAGGGTTCGGCGCCGTCGGTGTAGCCTAGCTGCCGCGATGCGTCGGAAGCGGGATCGGGATCGGAGCTTCCCCCGTCGAACGGGGTGAGCAGTGCGCCCATCGCGACGCGCAGCTCGATGTCCACGACATCGTCGATCGGACGGCGGCCGTTCGGGAAGCCGGCCGGATCGCCGCCCAGCACGCCGAGATCGTTTTGCGAAGCGGCCGGCGTGACCGGGGTGCTCGTGTTGAGCCGGATTTCCTCCGCGGGGACCACGGCCTTGGGCTGATTGAGACCCTTGATTCCCGTCAGAAAGGCCGCTTCGAGATCGGTTCGCGGATAGACGTTCGGCGCCAGCACACCCGCCGATCCGAACAAGGTTTGCAGCAGCACGGGCAACGAGGGATTGGTGACATAGTCCGCAAATTGCGCGTCGCCCGAAGGCGAGGAGGCATTGAACCGATCCTTGTCGGGGAGGCCGATGATGAGTTCGTTGACCAGCGGCATTCCGAGACGCGAGACCTGCGACCAGGCACCGCCGTCGACCGTGGCGCCCGTCGGAGAGCTCACGGGACCGACGCTGGCCGCACTCTTCGCGCTCTGTGGTTGCGGATTGAGCACCGATGCCTGGCGCAGGCTCGCGGTCGTCCAACCGCCGATCACCGGATCTGCGCCGGTGGTCAGGCACGAAGCGGGGACCTCGAGCGCAATCGAGGTGACGTTGTACCCGGCCAATGAATTGGGGGCGAGATTGCGTCCGTTGGTGCCGGGCGGCGCGAGCTGGGTGACCGGGTATTTGATGTTGACGAGATCGAACGTCTCCCCCAGATTCACCACGAAGCCGTCGCGGCGCTGACCGACGAATACGCGACCCGGCGCGGAACACCCCGGTATGTTGATCGGTCGCACGAAGTTTGCGGCGTATGCGGCGTAATCCGGCGTGGACTTGGCGCCGATATTATCGAGCGGCTTGGCGAACGTCGCACTGCCGGTCGATGCATCGGTCACGGCCTGGGCGGAGCCGCTTCGTCGATCGCCCCGCACCAGCGTCACGGTGTAGGTTTCCACGACATTCTGCACGGCCGACCCGGCGCCCGTGACCGGACCAAGGTTGATCAACGGGACCGGGATGGTCTTGCTGCCGGCCTTCACGGTCAGGCCATTGTCGACCGTTGTGAATCGAAATTGAAACGTCAGCGCCTCCTTCCCCGAGCCGCTGTTGTCGATCGATATCTCATACAGCGCGTTCGGGTCCATCGTGTAGTAGTTCGGGCCTCCCTGGGGATTTTCGAACGGCTGGTAGCTCGCGATCATCGTCACATACCCCGTACGACCCGCCTCATAGCTGTTGAACAGGTAGAAATCGGTGCCGTCGACCTTGGGTGCCGTGGTGATGAACGGTGCCTCTCGGTGGCTGGAGGCGGCCGCGACGAGGGGCATCAGGACGGTGGTGAAAAGGATCGTCGTCCTCCGTGCGGATCGATTCATGGAAATATCCCCCTGTTTGATGGTTGCGCTCTGGGGATACGGATCGGGAACGGAGCTGGATGCACGGGCAGGCGAAAAATGTCCTGGCCGGCCCCGCTGGAAGGCATTCGACACGGCGGCACCGGCTGGAGGTATAAAATAGGAGGATGGGCGCGCGGGGCAGCAGGGCCCCGCGCGCGATACAACAAGGATACCCACCATGCCCCGTACCGGCCCGACGCTGGCGACCATTGGATTCGCGTTCACGCTCTGGCTGGCAGCTGCCTCCCGGGGCCTGGCCGCCCCGCCTCCCGAAAGGCCCCGGACTTTCGAGAATCTGCAGGGCGAGGTGGTGCTCGACAATCCGCGGGTGACTGTCGAGAAATTCATGCTGCAACCGGGACAGCCGACCGGTGAGCAGCGCCACCCGCTCGATCAGCTATGGGTCTTCGTCAAGGGGGGCATCTTGACCGCGAGCGACGGACGCGCGACGCTCTGGCGGGACGGGCGAGTGCTCTGGCGCAGCGCCTCCGAGCGGGCGGATGCCGGTACCACGAATACGGGTGCAACGCCCATCGTGCTCATCTGCGTCAATCTGAAGCCCTGGCCCCCGACTCCGCCCCGGCCGGGCGTCGCGCCCAAATACCGCCATCTCAATTACCCCAACATCCCGGGCGAGGATCTCCTGGAGAACGATCTGGTCATCGTTCAGCGATTCACCGTCGAGCCGGGACAGTGGGAGGGGGTTCATGCCCATCATCCCGACATGCTCTACATCCACATCAAAGGCGGACAATGGGCGGCAAAGACGTACAAGGAACCGGAGCATCCGTATCCGAATGCCTCGCCTGACGGAGAAGTGGGCTGGATGCCGGCGATCGATTTGAGCGTGGGTCACCAGTCGGGCAATGTCGGCAAGGAACCGATCGATCTGATTTGGGTGACTCTGAAGAGGTGAGGCGCGACGCCCGCGGCGCTACCGAACCACGCCGGCTGCAGCGCGAATGGCGTCATAGATAACGGCGAGGTCCTCCTCGGTGACGCAGTAGGGCGGCAGCACATAAATCGTGTTGCCGAGCGGTCGCAGGAGCACCTGGCGATTGCGAAAGAAGTCGTGAAGACGCGGGCCTATCTCGGCGAGATAGCCCGAGTCGGGCGCCTTCAGGTCCATGGCGGTGATGGTGCCGGTCTGGCGGACGTTCTCGAAGCGGGGATGATCGCGAAACGGCTCCAGGTACCGGGCTTGCCGCTCCATGAGCGTGGCGATGCGTTCCCGGACCGGTTCGGTTTCCCAAATCTCGAGATTGGCGACGGCGGCCGCGCAGGCAATGGGATTGGCCGTGAAGGAACTCGAGTGGAAGAAGGTGCGGCGGCGGTCCAGGGAGTAATGGGCTTCGAAGACGTCGCGGGTGCAGAGGGTGACGGCCAGGGGCAGTGCGCCGCCGGTCAGCCCCTTGGAGTAGCAGGCGATGTCAGGCCGCACTCCGGCCTGGTCACAGGCCGAGAGGGTGCCGGTGCGGCCCCACCCGGTCATCACCTCGTCGGCAATGAACAGCACGCCATGCGCGGAACAGATGCGCCGCAGTTCCGCGAGGACATCCGGCGAGTACATGAGCATGCCGCCGGCGCCGAGCACCAGCGGTTCGACGATGAGCGCCGCGGGATGATGCTTGCGGCAAAGCGCCTCGAAGGCGTCGAGCGTAGCCGACTCGCGCCCTGCGCCGGGGAATGGGATCCGTTCCACGTCGAATAGAAGGGGCTCGTAGGGATCGGTGAACGGTCCGCGCGCGCCGACCGACATGGTGCCGATGGTGTCGCCATGATAGCTATGTTCCAGCACCACGACGTGGCGGCGCAATTCGCCCGTGTGGCGCCAGAAACCCATGGCCATCTTCAGCGCGACTTCCACGCTCGTCGAGCCGCTGTCCGAAAAAAACACGTGCTCGAGGCCGCGCGGAGCGAGTGCCAGGACTTTGGCGGCGACCCGCGCCGCGGCCTCATGGGTGAATTCCGCGAAGATCAGCTGGTCGAGGACCTCCGCTTGGGCCTTGATGGCTTCGACGATGCGCGGATGTCTGTGTCCATGCGTGATCACCCACCATGAGGAGATGGCATCCACGATGCGCCGGTCGTCGGCGGTGAAGATGTAGGCCCCCTCGGTCCTCACCGCCATCGGCAGCGAGGGGCGCAGCGCATGCTGGGTAAAGGGGTGCCAGATCGGCGAGCGGGGGGTGGGCGGGTCGGTCACGATTCACCTGCGCGTGAAAAGCTCGCGCGGGAAGGCGGCGGCGAATGCCGCGCGCAGCGATCCGGGTGTCAGCGGATCGAGCAGCGGGAGGCGTCCGAGGAGCGGTACCCGGCCCATGGCGGCCAGCGTGCGCTCGTTGTCGGCGTGCGGGTCGCCGATCAGCGCGATGCCCAGGACAGGAATGGCGCGGCGCGCGAGCGCCTCGAGGGAAAGCAACGTGTGATTCAGCGTGCCGAGGGCGGTGCGCGCGCAGAGAACGACCGGGGCCATCCAGCGGGCAAACACGTCCACATAAAGCTCATGGCGGTTGAGCGGAACCATCAGACCACCCGCGCCTTCGATGATCAGGGGGCGGGTCGACTCCGGGAGGCGAAGCGAACGGGGGTCGATATCGATGCCCTCGCGCTCCGCGGCGAGATGGGGCGAGGCCGCAAGAGTCAGGCGCCACGCCTCCTTCAGGAAGTGGGTGTCGTCGAGTCCTGTCAGGCGTCGCACCGTGTCGGTGTCGGTCTCTCCATCGAGGCCCGCCTGCACGGGTTTCCAATAGACACCCTGGAGAAGGCCGGTGAGGCCCGCGGCGAATACCGTTTTACCGATATTGGTGTCGGTTCCGGTGACGATGATGGGCAGCGTCACGGCGCATGCCCCCGGACTGCCGGCGAGCGTGGCAGCTGATCGGCGAGGGCGTCGAACAATCGGGAGATCGCCGGTTCGTCGACGTTCAGCGTGATGGAGACCCGCAGGCGCGCGGTGCCGCGCGGCACGGTGGGCGGCCGGATTCCGCGAACGTCGAATCCGCGTTCCTGAAGTGCGCCGGCTGCCGCCATCGTGGCGCCGTCTTCGCCGATGATGATGGGGTGAATCTGGGAGCCCGAACCGGGCATCCCGAGCTTGGATCGGGATTCGCGGCCGGCATGCTCGATGAGGTGCGCGAGCCGCGCGCGGCGCTCCGGCTCCTCCCGCAGGATGGCAAGCGATTCCAGCGCTGCGACGGCCATCAGGGGTGACGGAGCGGTGCCAAAGATGAACGGGCGGCAGCGGTTCACCAGGAACTCCGCGAGCACGCCCGGAAGAGTGACGAGCGCGCCCGCGCTGCCGAGCGCCTTGCTGCAGGTATGCACCACGACGACGTTGAGACGCCCCTCCAGCGCCGCGGACAGCCCGCGGCCCTCGGGGCCGAACACGCCGGTTGCATGCGCTTCGTCCACGACGAGGAAGGCATCGTGGCGTTCGGCGATGGCCGCCAAGCTGACCAGGGGTGCGCGATCGCCGTCCATGCTGTAGAGACTTTCCACCGCGATCCAAGGGTGACCGCGGCCCCCTCGATGGCGGTATGCGCGGATGGCGTCCTCGAAGGCGGCCGGATCGTTGTGATGCGCCACCGAAAAGGGAGCGCGGCAGGCACGCAGGCCATCGCGCGAGCTGGCATGGATCAGCTCGTCGATGACGACCAGATCCTCGCGCTGCGGAAGCGTCGAGAGGACCGCAAAATTTGCCAGATACCCGCTGCCGAAAAACAGCGAGCGCTCGGCGCGGAAGAAATGGGCGGCGGCGGCCTCGAGCGACTCGTGTTCGGCGGTGTTTCCGCGCAGCAACCTCGATCCGCCCGCCCCGACCGCGGTGCCGCGGGCGACCGCCGCGGTCAGCGCGTCCGCCAATCGCCTGGATGCGGCGAGCCCGAGATAGTCGTTGGAGGTGAAGTCGATGCCGGCGCCCGGCGCAAGCCGGCGGATGCGGCTTTGATCGCGGAGCCGATCGAGATCCGCTTGATATCGATCGAGCGGGGACGCGGTTTGCATTGGCGCTGCGGGCGTCAATGCGGGTCGACGAGGCCCAACGATGCGTCGACCTGCCCATGAGGGGGCGCGAAATCGCCGCCCGGCATCGCAAAGCGGTCCTGGGCTTCGGCTCGGATTTGCAGGCGCTCGAACAGCCGCTGGTCCTGATCGACGTCCGGGTTTCCCGTGGTCAGCAGTTTCTCGCCGTAGAAAATGGAGTTTGCGCCGACGAGAAAGCACAGCGCCTGAAGCTCGTCGGACATCCCGGCTCGGCCCGCGGACAGGCGCACGCGCGAGCGGGGCATGAGGATGCGGGCGACGGCCACCATGCGCACGAAATCGAACGGATCGAGCTGCGGAGCGGCATCGGAAAGCGGAGTTCCCTCGACCCGCACGAGCAGATTGATGGGAACGCTTTCGGGATGTTCGGGCAGGGTGGCGAGGGTATGGAGCAGCTCCGCCCTGTCGGCCGCCGTCTCGCCCATCCCGACGATTCCTCCGCAGCAGACGTTCATCCCCGCTTCGCGGACCGCCTGCAGGGTGTCGAGGCGATCCTGATAGGTGCGGGTGGTGATGATCTTTTCGTAATACGCCGCCGACGTGTCGAGATTATGGTTGTAGTAATCGAGGCCCGCGGCTTTCAGCTCGAATGCCTGCTCCGGCGTGAGCATGCCCAAAGTCGCACAGGTCTCGAGACCCAGCGCCTTCACCTCGCGGATCATGGCCATGACCTTGCGCAGGTCCCTGGGCTTGGGCGAGCGATAGGCGGCGCCCATGCAGAAGCGTGTGGCGCCGGCCTGTCGCGCCGCGGACGCACGCTCCACCACCGCCCCGAGCTCGAGCAAATCCTGCGGGTCGAGCCCGGTGTCGTAGCGGACGCTCTGGGGACAATAGGCGCAGTCCTCGGGACAGGCGCCGGTCTTGATGCTGAGCAGCGTGCTGATCTGGACGGTGTTCGGCGTCTGAAAGCGGCGATGCGCCTCTTGGGCGCGAAACACCAGGTCCATGAAGGGGAGGGCGAAGAGGGATCGGACCTCGGGAAGGGTCCAGTCGTTGCGAGCGTCCAAGTTTTGTATTTCCGCGCAGCTCAGGTGTGGATCGACGGGGACAGTATTGGATCGGGGCGGGGGAGCCGTCAACAGCGTCCGTAGGGATTGTCCTACACCACGACGGCGTTGACCCCGGTGCACCGAAACTCCAGAATTTTCACCCGCTTAAGCGCCCCGAGCGCATGGGGATCGCGTTTGATGCTGGATCCGGGATAACCCTTGGTGCGCCCGCCATGGCTGTCGCAGGGCCTCGCTCGAGCCTGCGCGAGACGGGGGGCCCTTTTTTGGGGGGTGGTCCTGCTGGCAAATCCAGCGACCGCGCCGGCGCAGGAGGCCGCCGCCCCCGGCGGCGATCTGACCCGCATGTCCTTGAGCGAACTCGCGAATCTGGACGTGATCTCCGTGTCGAAGTCGAGCGAGCCGGTGCAGCGCGCGCCCGCCACGATCTACGTGATCACCCACGAGGACATCCTGCGCTCCGGTGCCACGAGCGTTCCGGAAGCGCTGCGCCTGGCCCCGAACCTGCTGATCACGCAGACCTCATCCAGCGCCTATACCATCTCAGCGCGCGGTCTCGGGGGCAATCCGGCCGCGCAGAACTTCTCCAACAAGCTGCTCATCTTGATCGATGGCCGCAGCGTCTACACACCGCTGTTCTCGGGAATCTATTCCGACACGCTCGACGTGCTGCTCGAGGACATCGATCGAATCGAGGTGATCAGCGGCGTCGGTGCGACGCTCTGGGGCGCGAACGCGATGAATGGGGTGATCAACATCATCACGCGGCCCTCGTACCGGACCCAGGGCACTTATGTCGAGGCCGGAGCGGGCAATCAGGAACAATTGGGAGCGGCTCGATATGGAGGCCGCCTCGGCACTGATACGACGGTGCGGGTCTACGGCTTCGATTTCCATCGCGGCGCGATGGAGCTGCCCGACGGCTCCACGGCGCACGATGGGTGGAACAAGGGTCAAGGGGGATTTCGCGGCGACTGGTCCACCGACCAGGATACGCTCACGGCGCAGGGCGACGTTTATCGCGGAACCGAACAGGTGATCGACAACTCCGACGGACTGATCGCGGGTGGCAATCTGCTCGCGCGCTACCAGCATCGCGCCGCGCACTCCGAGCTTCAGGTCCAGGCCTATTTCGACCAGACGGAACGCTTCGGGGCGGGCGGAAACGGAGGCTTCGTGGTTCAGACCTACGACCTGCAATTGCAGCAATCGATCGATGCCGGCACGTCCCATCGCATCGTCTGGGGCGGCGGAGAACGGGTCTACAAATACGGCATCACCAATACCGCAAGCCTGCTGTTCGAGCCGCCGGATCATGCGCTGACCCTCGCAGACGCGTTCGTCCAGGACACGATGAAGCTCGCGGATCAGGCCGCTCTGGTCATGGGCGTCAAACTCGAGGACGATCCGTTCGCGGGATGGACGCCGCTTCCGGATGTTCGCCTGTCGATCGGGATGGGCGAGCATGCGGCGCTGTGGGCGGCAGCCTCGCGCGCGATCCGTTCGCCGACCCCATTCGATGACGAGGTCGTGGAGAAACTCGGCGCGGTCACCGAGTTGGCGGCCAATCCGGGGTTCCGGCCGGAGGAGGTCACAGGCTACGAAGCCGGCGCCCGCTCGCAACCGACCCCCAAGGTGTCGTTGTCGGCGGCGATATTTTGCGACGTGTACGACGATCTCAGAACGATCGAGCTGGCGCCGCAGCCTCCCTACCTGCCCCTGTATTGGGGCAACCTCATGCGCGGAGACATCTCCGGGGTCGACGCCTGGGCAAATTTTCAAGTCTTGGACTGGTGGCGTCTGTCGCCCGGATTCACCTGGACGCGGGAGCGGTTGTCGTTCAAATCCGGTGCGAGCCGGATCCTCGGGCTGGCACAAGCCGGAGACGATCCCAGCTCGCACGCGAGCCTGGTTTCATCGATGAATCTTCCCCGCCATACGAGCTTCGATGCCACGCTGCGTTATGTGGGAGCGCTGCCCGATCCTGCATTGCCTCATTATTACGAGATGGATGCGCGTTTCGGGTGGCAGGCGAGCCCGGCGCTCGACCTGTCCTTGAGCGGCGCCAACCTGCTGCACGCCCGGCATTACGAATCGCCGCCCCCCTATGGGGAACAGATCACGCGCAGCGTGATCGCAGGGGTCCGATGGAAATTCTAATCCCGCCATGACGGCCGCCCCGCGTATCGTCCGGTGCGCCCGCTTGAGCGTCCTCTGTGTGCAGCTGTTGGCGGCGACGTGGTGTCTCGATCCCATGCCGGCCGCGGCGGATTATTCGCAGGACGCGGTCAAGGCCGCCTACCTGTTTCGATTCGCGGGTTACGTCGATTGGCCGGGAGCCGCGGACCCCTCCAAACCGTTCGTCATCGCGGTCGTGGGCTCGCCCGGTCTTGCCCGCGAATTGCGGCGTCTGGTGCCCGGACATCGAATCAACAACCGCTCCGTCGCCGTGGTCGAGGCCGGCAGTCTGGCCGGCATCGGCCGTCCCGCCATACTCTTCGTCGGCAGCGGCTTTGGCGAGCTTCTGCGCCCGGCGCTTTCGGAGCTGGCCGCGCAGTCGACCCTGGTCGTCACGGATGAGGAGGGCGGCCTGGATGAGGGCGCGACGCTCAACCTGTTGACTCTCGATCACCGGGTGCGCTTCGAGGTCTCGTTGGCGGCCGCGGAACGCGCGCACCTCAAGATCAGCGCCGAGCTTCTGGCGGTGGCCATCCGGGTGACGGGCGCGCGGCGGTCATGAGGATGCCCGGCTGGAATCGATTCCCGGACGTGTGGGAAGCGGCGCTCACCCGCCGCGGCACCGTGCGTGCCCGCCTGATGAGGGTGGTGCTGCTCACCACGGCGATAGCCATCGGGCTCGCCGGTTTGGCGATGTTGACGCATGACTTGTTGGTGTACCGCTCTTCGTGGGCTTCGGATCTGTCGACCCAGGCGGCCATTCTGGCTCTGTCCACCGCTCCCGCGCTGGAGTTCGACGATCACGATCTCGCGCAGCGCAATGTGTCGGCGCTCAAGGTGCGACGCGAGGTCCTCTCGGCCGCGATTTACACCGCCAATGGCGACCTCTATGCGTCCTATGCCCGCGGCGGCGCGGATCTGCCACGCCATCTGCGCAATGGGGAATTTCTCCGGGTGCACGGCGGCTCGGCGGAGCTCGCGCAGCCGATCCGGCGCGCGGGCGCGACGCTGGGATTCATCTATCTTCGCGCGGCGTACGACATTTGGGGCAGGGTGGGGGCATATCTCGGGATCTTTCTCCTGGTCACGTTGCCCAGCATGGCGGTCGCCTTCCTGCTCGCTTCCAGGCTCCAACGCCGCATCACCGAGCCGCTCGACTCCGTGGCGGGGGCCGCCCGCGAGATCGTGGCCCACCGAAACTATGCGATACGGGCGAAAAAGACCTCGGACGACGAAATCGGCGTTCTGGTCGATGCATTCAACAACATGCTGGAGGAAGTGGAGACCCGGTCGCACGAGTTGCGCGAGGCCGACCGGCGCAAGGACGAGTTTCTCGCGACGCTCGCGCACGAGCTGCGTAATCCTCTTGCACCCATCCGTCACGCGGTGAAGCTGCTCGAATCCGGCGAAATCACGCATGGACAGCGCCGCTGGGCGCGCGAGGTCATATCCCGCCAGGTTCAACGCATGGCTCTGCTGCTCGACGACCTGCTCGATGTGTCGCGCATCACCCGCGGACGGCTGGATCTGAAAGTCGAGAACGTCGAGCTCAAGTCGCTGGTCATGGCGGCGGTCGAGACCGTACGGCCGCTTCTCGATGCGAAGCAGCACGCGCTGTCGATCGAGCTGCCGGACGAATCGATGACGTTGAACGTCGATCCACTGCGCCTGTCGCAGTCGCTGTCGAACCTGCTGACGAACGCGGCGAAATACACGGATCCCGGCGGCCGGATCACCCTGAAGGTTCGTCTGCTGCCGAGCGAGCTGTCGATCTCGGTCAAGGACAACGGCATCGGCCTCGACGCGCAGTCGTTCGCGGAAATGTTCACCATGTTCGCGCAGGTCAAATCCCCGATCGACCGGGCCGAGGGCGGCCTCGGCATCGGTCTCGCTCTCGTCAGAGGTCTCATCGCGCTCCATGGCGGCACGGTGGAGGCGATGAGCCCGGGTCTCGGGCGCGGCAGCGAATTCGTGATTCACCTGCCCGCCACGGTGGTCGTCGCGCGCGGCGCGCCGGCTGCCGCCGCCGATACGAAGATCCTGCAAGCCGGCAGCAACGGGGGGTTGACGGTGCTGGTCGCCGACGATAATCGCGACGCCGCCGACAGCATGGCGATGATTCTACGACTGCGCGGCCATGAAGTCTGGGTCGCGCATTGCGGCGAGGAGGCTCTGCGGATCGGGCGGCAGGTCTCGCCGGCGGTGATGATCCTCGACATCGGAATGCCCGCTTTGAGCGGCTATGAAGTCGCCGCCACCGTGCGCAGCGAAAGCTGGGGCCGCGAGGTACTGCTGCTGGCGGTCACCGGATGGGGCCAGGCGGCGGACAAGGACAGGGCGAAGGCCGCCGGTTTCGACCATCATCTGACCAAGCCTGTCGATCTCGATGAAGTGGAGCAACTGCTGCGCGCGGCGCGGGCCGCGCGCGGCAATGTCCCGGATCGCGCCTGAGCCTTGTCGCAAACGCAGGGACCGCAATTCCTGGTGACTCATGACCCATTCTCCGACAAGCGCGTGGAGCGGCCGCTGATAGGCGGCGCCCGCAGCAACGGCGCACTCTTTCCGCTAGTGACATTCGTACGACCGACAGAGTTCGACCCCCGAAAACCAGGCGCCTCGGAAGCGGCCTGGCAGGATTTTCTGCGCACCCAACCGACGTGGGAGCCGGATCGGGTGCCGGCCCTCGTCGTGAGCCCTCATCCGGATGACGAAGTGTTGGGCGCAGGCGGATTGATCCACAGTTTGACCGCCCGGGGCGGCGTCGTGCGCGTGCTAAGCGTGACCGACGGCGAAGCGGCGTATCCGGGTGCGGCGGCGCTCGGGGCCACGCGCCGTGGAGAATTGCAGTCGGCGCTGAGAAAGCTCAGCCCGCATCACGTCGAGACCCTGCGGCTCGCGATCCCGGATGGCGAGGTAAGCCACTTCGAGAACAAGCTGTTTTCCTGCATCGAATCGATGATCACACCCGATACGCTCATCGTTGCGCCATTCGAGGAGGATGGCCACCCGGACCATGACGCGGCCGGCCGGGTGGCTTGCCGAATCGTCCGTGCGCACAAACTCGCCATGGTCCGCTATCCCATCTGGACGTGGCATCAGTCCGATCCGGACAAGGTGCGCCGGTACTCCTGGAGGCGCTTTCCGCTGAGTCTGGAGGCCCAGCGCGCCAAGGCGCGCGCGCTTGGATGCTTCCAGTCGCAAACTTCGCCCGGCTTTTCCGATCCGATCCTGCCGCCGCACGTCCTCAAGTACTTTCAACGCGCCTTCGAGGCCTTCGTATGAGCCTTCCGGACGCCTGCGCCCCGGCCGGCGACGCTTTCGAGGCCCGCTATCGCTCGACGCCCGATCCGTGGAACTTCGCGACCTCCCCGTACGAGCGCCTTCGCTACGGGGAGACGCTGGACGGCCTCTCGAAGGCCCGGTATCGCGCAGCATTCGAACCGGGCTGCTCGGTGGGCGAACTCACCGCCCAGCTCGCGCTACGGTGCGAGCGGGTGCTCGCGACCGACATCGCCCCCACGGCGGTGAATCGTGCACGGATGCGGTGCTCGCAGTTGAGCAATGTGGTCCTGCGCTGCGCCGATCTGTCCGCGGACATCCCCGAAGGGCCGTTCGATCTCATCGTCTTCAGCGAAATCGGTTACTACTTCAGCCCCGACCGCTTGGCGGCGCTCGCGCGCGCTCTCTCGCGCACCCTGGATGCGGACGGTGAGTTCGTTGCGGTTCACTGGCTCGGTCACAGTGAAGATCACACGCTCCACGGCGATGTGGTCCACCAGGTCCTGGACGCCAGCCTGGGCCTCGATCGGATCAAAGCGCGCCGTGCTCCGGGCTACAGGATCGACACCTGGGTGGGCCGATGAAAGCGGCCGATGGCTGGTGCGTCGGAATCGTGGTCCCCGCGCGAAACGAGGAGCAAACCGTGGCCGCATGCATCGACAGCGTCCGTCGCTCTTGTGACGGAGCGGCGGCTGCCGCCCGATGCTGGACGGTGATCGTCTCGGACCATTCCTCGGATCGGACGGCCGAACGTGCCCGGCGCGCCCTTGGGACGCGCGGGCAGGTCATCGAGTGCGACGTGAGAGCGGCGGGGGCGGCCCGCCGGATCGGCTGCGAAGCGGTGCTGACCCATTTTCGGGATGTGGCCCGCGAACGGCTTTGGCTGGCGAACACGGACGCCGACACCCTCGTTCCCGCTGATTGGCTCGCCGTGCAGTTGTCGGCGGCCGATCAGGGAGCCGCCGCGGTCGCCGGGATCGTCAAGCTGGACGAGCATGCGGCTCACGAGTCCAGGGCTCGCGCGGCCTTCGACAGGACTTATCTGACGGGGGTGAACACGCACGCCCATGTCCATGGGGCCAATCTCGGGCTTCGGGCCGATGCCTACGTGGAGACCGGAGGCTGGAGCCTGCTCGGGCTCGCGGAAGATCATTGCCTGTGGGAGCGCCTTCGGAAAAACGGCTGGCGCGTGGTTTCGCCGACCAACAGCGTCGTCACCACGAGCGGGCGGCTCGCCGGACGGGCCGCGGGCGGCTTCGCCGACACCTTGAGTCGATTGCTGGATGTCCCCGTTTCCGTTTGAGCAGCGCGTCCGGCGGGATGCGTTGAACGGCACCTGGGCGTTGCCGCTGCCGGGGAGCGGGCTGACGGCCGAGCGGCATCGGCGCCTTTGCGAGATTGCGCGAGGCGATTTGAGCGAGGGGAGAATCGCCGAAGCGCATACCGACGCGGTGGCCATCCTGGCCGAGGCGCGGCGGGCTCCGCGGACGGATGCTCTATACGGAGTGTGGGCCTCCGAGGGACCCACCAGTCTGCTCCGTGCCGAGAGGGTGGCGGGCGGGGCCTGGCATCTGTTCGGAACCAAGCAATATTGCAGCGGCGCGCCGTTTCTCGACGCGGCACTGGTCACCGCCCACGCGCAGGATGCGCTTCTGCTTTTCGATGTGCCGCTCGCGGCCGGTGTTCGGGTCGAGCCGTCGACCTGGCGCACCCCTGCGCTGGCCGAAGCCGCCACGGTGCCGGTCGCATTCGATCTGCAGCTGCCGGATGAGGCGGTGGTGGGGCCGCCGGGCTGGTACCTGAGCCGCCCCGGCTTCTGGCACGGTGCAATGGGCCCCGCAGCGTGCTGGGCCGGGGGTGCCCTCAGCCTGATCGACGCGGTGCGGTCCCTCGATCGCCAAGGACCTCATGCCAGGGCTCAACGGGGCGCGCTGGAGGCGCTCGCGTGGAGTCTCGAAACGATATTGGACCGGGCGGGCAGGGAGATCGACCAGGACCCGACCGACCGCGCGCAGTGCGCGAAACGGCGCGCGCTCATCTGCCGCCATCTCATCGAGCGACAGGCGGTCGAGGTCATGGACCGGTTCGGGCGCGCGAGCGGCCCGCAATTGCTGGCATTCGACGAGCGCATCGCCCGCCAATACGCCAGCCTCACCCTTTATGTCCGGCAATGCCACGCAGAGAAGGATGACGAGGCCATCGCCGACAGGCGTTTGCCGTGAGACGCGGGATGGGAGGGGAGGCGGGCCCCGCCTCATCTCGACGGCGCGTCCTCTCAATGCCGCGTCACATCGGGCTTCAGCACGACCTTGGTAACTTCGTTCTGGCGCTCCTTGAAGATCTCGTAGCCTTTCGGAGCCTCTTCGAGGCTCAGTCGATGACTGATCAAGAACGTCGTATCGAGCCTGTCCTGCAAAATGAGGTCCAGAAGCTCCTGCATGTATTTCTGCACGTGCGTCTGCCCGCTCTTGACGGACAAACCTTTCTCCATCAGTGCCCCGATCGGAAACTTGTCCGTCACGCCGCCATACACGCCCGGGATCGAGATCCGGCCTCCCTTGCGGCAGGCGAGGATGACCTGACGCAGCCCGTGGGTCCGATCGGTGACCAATCCGACCGTGGATTTCACCTTGTCGAGAATGCTGTCGGCGGTGACGCCGTGGCTTTCCATGCCGACGGCGTCGATACAGGCGTCGGGACCGATGCCTCCCGTCATTTCGATGAGCGCTTCGCGCACGTTCACTTCCTCGAAATTGATGACCTCCGCCCCAAGCGCCTTGGCCAGATCCAAACGATGCGGAAAGTGATCGATCGCGATCACGCGGTGGGCTCCGAGCACCCGCGCGCTCTGGATCGCGAACAGCCCGACCGGTCCGCAGCCCCACACGGCCACGGTCTCCTTCGGTCCGATCTCGCAATTCACCGCTGCCATCCATCCGGTGGGCAGGATGTCGGACAGGAACAGCACTTTTTCGTCCTCGACGCCGTCCGGTATCACGAGAGGACCCACGTCCGAATAAGGTACGCGTACGAACTCCGCCTGGCCGCCCGCATAGCCGCCGGTCAAATGCGAGTAGCCGAACGCGCCGGTCATGGGGTAACCGAACAGAAACTCCGACATGTCGGCGGTTTCGGCGGGATTGGAATTGTCGCAGGCCGCGAATTGCTGCTGGCGGCAAAAAAAACATTGTCCGCAAGCGATGACGAACGGCACCACCACGCGCTGGCCCACCTTCAGCTTGCGGCTGCCGCGGCCGACTTCGACCACTTCCCCCATGAATTCATGTCCGAGCACGTCGCCCGACTTCAGGGTCGGAATGGTATGGTCGTAGAGATGCAGATCGGAGCCGCAGATCGCGGTCGAGGTCACCCTGATGATCGCATCCCGCGGATTGACGATTTGCGGGTCGGGTACCGAGTCCACTCGGACATCGTGCTTGCCGTGCCAGGTCAACGCGCGCATGGGGGGAATCCTTCTATCGATGAGTGTGGGTGGGGCAGGGAGACGCGAGCGAGCTCAAGCCCGGGGCGCGGCATCGGGCGGGCGCGCCGTCGACACCTCGCCTGTCTCCATGAGCTGCTTGAAACGCCGCAAGTCGCGGCGAGCCTGTATCTTCGGCTCTTCCTGAAAGAGCTTCGCAATCGCCCTGCCGACCGTCCCGCCCGGGGGGTCGTAAATCAGCGTGACCCTGACGACCGATCCCCTGCCATCCGGCGAGTCGTCGAATTCGACCCGACCCCCATTGCGCACGCCCGCCCCCTCGCGCGATCTCCAGGCGATCAGCCGACCCGGCCGATCCTCGGTGATCTCGGAGTCCCACTCCACGGATCTGCCCCCCGGGGCTTCGACGACCCAGTGCGAAAAGCCCTGCGGCGTGACCTCCACGCTCCTGATGTGCTGCATGAATCGGGGAAGATTGCTGAAGTCGCGCCAGAAGGCATAGAGCTCCTCGCGAGGCCTGTCGATGGTCACCGTGCGGCCGACGAGTACATCGCCCTTGCGCGCGCCGAGATCCGGCACGGATTCGATGTCGGGATTTTTTGCCGAGGACAAGGGCGCATCGTGGTGCGCGGTATGAGACAGCGGGTCGGCCATGGGAAGACTCCAGAATGAGGCAGTGCCGACGAGAGGGTGCATGCTCCGGGAGCGGCGCGCAGTCGACGTTCGCCAGCGAATGCTGTAAGCATCGGCCGATAGAGCGTGCGCAATACGAGGTGACGGCGGAGACAGCGCGAAGGATATTTGAGCCGGGGTCAGCCGGGAGGCGGTTGCACCGCGCGATGTGCCTTGGCGGCGTCCGCCCACCAGGTCAGGTCGTCGGCGAAGGCGGTGAATGCGCGATCGAGGGAACGTCCGCCGGCGCCGGCAGGCTGTCCGTCTTCGCTCAGCGTCTCGGCAATGGGCCCCACGGACAAGGCGGTCGATGTCACGACCATCCCCATCTCCGACAAGATTCCGTGCCACGATGTCGCCGAACGCACCCCCGAAAACCTTCCCGCCGAATAAGAGGCCACGGCGGCAGGTCGCCAGAACCATTCCTCCAGGAAATGATCCGTCAGATTCTTCAGGCCCGGTTGAACGCCCCAGTTGTATTCGCCGACCACGAATACGAAAGCGTCGGCTGCGCGAATGTCGGCGGCCAGAGCTTCCATGGCGGAAGGCGCGGTCCCTTTCTCGTACTCCTTGTACATGCGGTCGAGCATGGGCAGACCAACCGCCTTTGCATCGATCAACGCCGCATCGTGGCCGCGCTTGCGGAGGCCCTCGAGGATGTAGCGGGCGAGGCGGATTCCGCGGCGGTCGGTCCGGTAGGAGCCATAGAGGACGAGAATGTTGAGCGGCATCGACGGTCCGGGCGGGCGGTGGGCCAGCTGATATTCTAAGCTTCACCCATGCTATCGAGGAACACGATGCTTTTGTCGTCGACGCGACCGGTCCGCTCCAAGCCCTGCAGGGACACGCGATTGCGCCGAGGGCTGTTGGCCGCGGTCGCCCTGGCCGGCGTGTGCCTCGGCACCGGCAGCTGCGCCGAGCCGGGCGGGGATGCCGCACTCGTCCGGCGCGTCGCGCCGAGCGTCGTCACCATCATGGTCGAGCAACAGCGGGTCAACGAGGCTGACCGGGCCGTGGAACGCGCACAGCGGCGCGCCCAGGCGGAGGCCGACCCCAACGAGGTCAATGCGATCATCCGGCGCCTTCTTTCGGCCCAGTTGGACGTTCCGAGGCCGGATGACGGGCCTACCGGCTCCCTCGGCTCCGGATTCGTGATCCGCGAGGATGGCCTCATCGTCACGAACCGCCATGTCATCGTCGGTGCTCGAACGGTGCGGGTACGGCTGCCGGATGGACGGGAATTGCCGGCGCGCATCGTCGGCTCCGATGCAGTGACGGACATCGCGCTGCTCAAGATCGATGCCGGTCGTCTGCCGGCTCTTCGGCTGGGGTCCTCCCAGACCGTCTCGGTCGGCGATGCCGTGATCGCGATCGGGAACCCGTACGGCCTCGGCCAATCCGTGAGCGCCGGCATCGTCTCCGCTCGCGGCCGAGTTCTGGAGGACGACCCTTACATCGATTTCCTGCAGACCGACGCGGCCATCAACCGCGGGAATTCCGGCGGCCCGCTGGTCACCATGGATGGAACGGTGGTCGGGGTCACGTCCGCCATTTTCTCCCCGAGCGGCGGCTCGGTGGGGCTCGGGTTCGCGATCCCGGCGGAAACGGTCACGGCGATTACCCGCGAGCTCGAGGCCCATGGCCGGGTGGCCCGGGGATACATCGGCATATCGGCCCAGACCGTGACGCCGCCACTGGCGACCGCTCTGCGCATGAAGTCCGCGACCGGCGCGCTGGTCACCGCGGTCGATGCACAAGGCCCCGCTTCCGGAACGCTCACCATCGGGGATGTGATCCTGAAGATCGGTCCATCGGCCCTGACGTTCAAGGATTTGAGCAAGTTAACGGCGCGCCTCACCCCGGGCGCCCTCGTCACGCTGACCATCCTGCGTTCCGGCGAGCAGCAATCGGTCGCGATGAAAGTCGGAACCCTCCCGGAGCCGGTGTCCGATCCGACCATGACCGGAGGCGGAGATACGTGGGTGCCGGCCCTGCGCCTGGCCGTCGCGGACACGACCAGCGAGATCCGCAAAGCACTCAAGGCGGGCGACGAACCCACGGGCTTGATCGTGACCCAATTGCGGCCGGCCGGCCCCGGCGCCCTGGCAGGCCTCAAGGTCGGCGACTTGATCACTCATCTCGGCACCACACCGCTGCTGCATGCGCGCGATATTCTGGCCGCAGCCAAGCCGACGGCCCAAGATCCCGTGCTGCTGCGCGTTGTGCGCGAGGGATCCGCGGTATTCGTCGCAGTTACGGGTGAGGAGCCTCCCTGAGGCGCGCGACGGCGTGAGACGCAGGATTCTCATGGTGCTCTCCTCCTGCGGCCGCATTCCCGGAACGGTCCGCGGCACGGGAACGTGGTTCGAGGAACTCGCCGCGCCTTACTACGTTTTTCAGGATGCCGGCGCGCAGGTGGACCTCGCGTCGGTCGCCGGCGGGAGGGCTCCCCTCGATCCCACCAGCGAGGAACCGGCCTACCAAACCGCGGCGACGCGGCGCTTCGCCGGGGATGCGGAGGCGCAGCGAGCGCTGGCCAACACCTCGAAGCTCGCGGCGATACGACCTGATACGTACGATGCGCTCTTCTACAGCGGCGGCCTGGGGCCGGTTTTCGACCTGAGCGAGGACGGCGCCTCGATCGCCCTCATCGAAGCGATGCACCGGGCCGGCAAGCCGGTGGCCGCCGTTTGCCATGGGCCGGCCGTGCTGCGCCACGTCCGGGATGCACGAGGCATTCCGTTGGTGGGGGGGCGGGAGGTGACCGGCTTTTCGAACAGCGAGGAGATGGCGGCGAATGGACCGGGCGTCGTGCCGTTCTCCATCGAGGACGAGCTGCGCCGCCTGGGCGGCCGATTCAGCGCAGCCGCCGACGGCCAGCCGCACGTGATCGCGGACGGCCTGCTCGTCACGGGCCAGAATCCGGCGTCATCCGAGGGAACCGCCCGAAAGTTGCTGGAGATGATTGGACGGGTGCCCGAAGGCAGGCGCTGACGCAGGCACACGAGCGGCGGCCGACGCGGCTTCGGCCCGCGGTCTCTCAGTCGACGGGCATCAAAAGAAACCCCACTTCAATTGACCAGGTACGTCCAGTTGAGGATCTGCTGTACCGCCGTCGCGCCCCCGGTGCCCGCGGTGAATCCGACGTAGGCCGTGTTGCCGCCAACGGTGGAGGGGATGTCGATCGCCTGGGCGGCCGTGAAACTTGCGCCTGTGACGGTATCCGTGAGCGTCAACGTGAGTGTGGTCCCGTCGTAATTCACATGAGCATGCAGCGGGTTCGGATTGTGCAGGTTCACCCCCGATGCGGTCATATCCAGCGCCGGCGTCATGGGCCACGCACCATCCGTATAGAAGCCGGTCGAGTCGGTGCCCTCGCCGGCGTTGTTGTAAAGATCGAACTTCACGGCGACGCTCGATCCGATGCCGTGGTAACCGAGGCCTCCGCCCAGGCTGCCCCGGGCGGCCGATCCTGCATTCTGGATCACGAAGGCGAAGCCATCGCCAGCGGCCGCTGTTTCGAGGAAGGTGAAATCGGTACTGAAGCCTTGAACGTTGACGGGCAACGCATTCCACACCGCGTTTGCCTCGTCGGTGCCGCCGTCGGTCAATTGCAGCGCACCGTTCGTGACGGTCACGCCGAGCAGGTTGAGCCCGGTGCCGGAAGAAAAGCCGGCGGGATCATCGATGGCGGGGGAGATGCCGCTCGAGTAGGTCCAGGTCGAAATCTGCTGGACGGCCGTGGCCGCGCCGGTTCCAGCCGTGAAGCCGACGTAAGCCGAATCACCGCCGACCGTCGAGGGGATGTTGATCGCTTTGGAGGTGGTGAACGACGCTCCGGTGACGGTATCGGTGAGCGTCAAGGTCAGCGTCGTTCCATCGTAGGTCAGGTGCGCGTGCAGCGCATCGCCGCTGTGCAGATTCACCCCGGAGGATGTCATGTCGGTGGCCGGAAGGGTCGGGATTGCTCCGTCGACGTAAAACCCGGTCGAGTCGCTTCCCTCGCCGGAATTGTTGTAGAGGTCGAACTTGACCGCGACACTGGCGCCGATGCCCAGATAACCGAGACCGGAGCCGTAGCCGCCGACGGTGCCCGCCCCGGCATTTTGAATCGCGAAGGTGAACCCGTCGCCGGTGCCGGGGCCCGCCGGCGTGATCTTGAACGTGAAATCGGTGGTGAAGGCCTGAACGTTGAGGGGCGAGGCGGTCCACACCGCCGTCGCCTCGGAACCGCCGCCGTCCGTCAGTTGCAGTGCCGTCCCCTTGATCGAGACGCCGGCGCCGACGAATGTCAGTCCCGCGGCGCTCGAGAATCCGGAAGAGTCGTTCACAGACCCGCTCGAGGCGCCCAAAACGTCCACGGCGAGAATCACCACATTGCCATTCTTCGGCAACGTCAGGCTTTTGACGGTCTTCGCGCTGTCGAGCGTGAACGAGTAGCCGTACAAATACACGGGGCCCGCCTGCTGCGAGCCGCCCGACCCGACCCGATAGGCCATGGTTTTGACGAGCGACTCGCCCGGGTACAGGTGCGCGGTGAACCAATCGCTCACGCCCTGAACGAAAGTCGACGTGCTTCCGTCCGTGTAGGTCACGACGAAGGTTTGATTCGGCTGGTTGCCATTGACCGCCGCACCCAGGAGGCTCACCGTCGTATAGCTGCCCGCCGGCAGCGGGATGGTCGTCCAGTCGGCGGCGTCGGCGGAGCCGGCGGGACCGAAGTCATAGACATTGCCGTTCCAGGTGATCGAAGTGCCCAGCAGGTTCGCGGAATAGGAATGGCCGCCGTGGTCGAACCCCCCGTTCAACGGGGCCGAACCATTGTTGGAGATCGCATCGTTGTCATCGATCGAGCCCAGATTGACGGCGGTCGTCACCGCGCCCCCGATCAGGTAGGCGCCGCCGGCGACCGTGCTCGCCTGATAGCCGTTGGCGACGGCGATCGCCTGCACGGTCTCGCTGCCGCTCACCGCAATGGGTCCCGTGTATCTGGTCGAACCGGTGCTCGGCGTCGTGGCGTTCGTGGTGTAGTAAATCGCCGCGCCGGCGGTGGCATCGGACAAAGTGACCGTCTGTGTCGAGCCGTACTGCCCGGGAGGCGGGGCGAGAATGGGGCTCGCCGCCACCGGCAGGGCACCCGCCAGCAGGCCGTACGCAACGACGGCGCTTTGAGTGCCGATGTACACCTTGCCGTTGGCGATGACGGGGGCCTGGAATTTGGTGGTAGTGCCCGCGGAGTCGCGGCCATTGGGTGCCTGCGCGCTGGTGTAGAGCAGGTGGGTCAGGTCGGTGGCATCGTACGCATACAAACCGAGGCAGTTCGTGGTGCCGCCGTCGCAACCGGAGTCATCCCCGGGTCCGTCGAGGGCCCAGAGAATGGCATTGCCGGTGCCATTGGAGGAGATGGAGGGAGTGGGTGCCACATAAGCGAAAATCTGCGCCGTCTCGGAGGTGGGAACAGTGGAGATCTTTCCGCTGCCCCCGGCATTGAAACTGTATGCCCGGATTTTGTCGTTGACGGCCGCCCAGTAGAGATTTCCGTTCCAATAGGCGGGCGCTCCCCATACGCCGGGATTGGCGGCGGGAATTTCCTGCGCGACGTTCGGGTCGTCGTTGGTGCATGCGGGCGTGAGATCGACGCAATACTTGCCCAGATTCGCGGTATTCACGAGATAGATGGTTCCCGCCTTGCCCTGCTGCGAGAAAAACTGCTGACCCGATGCAAGGGGCGGCAACAGAACAGCCCCGGCCGACCCGAGATCAACGTCGTCGGAGGCGAGGGTTGCCTGATCAAAGGGAGTGAAGTAGTCCAGCACCGGAAAGGCGCCGTTCGAGGGCGGCCCGAGCTTCACGTCGCTGTCCCCGAAATCGGTCGTCCCATTCCACGTCCCGTTGCCGGTCGCGAAATAGATATTCCCGGCCGCATCGGCGGCAGGCCCGGAGCCGCTCATCCAAATGCCGCCCCGGCCCCCATTCGGGGAATCGTTGAACACCGCCTCCTGCGCCAGCGTTCCTGCGTTGTAGGACATGACCCAGCCGTGGTAGGGGTCGTCATCGCAATGCGAGGACCAGGCGATCACGACATGGCCGTGCTCAAGCAACAGCGCCGGGCGCTGATTTTCGACCTGCGGATGGAAAGTGACGTAGCCGCCGCTCGCATCGTAGCCCGTTCCGGCGGTCTTCGCCTGGATGCTCACCGGCCCGTTGAGTTTCTCCGCCAGAGTGCGAACATCGAGCGCGTGCAGGTATTGATAGTAGCCGCCGTTGACCTTGGATGAGGCAACGACGTACAGGGTCCCGCCCACCGGATCGATCACGGGCGTGCCGGTGATGCCGACCTCGGGGACCAGATCGCCGCAAGCCAGGTCGGTATCGCTGTTGACGGGGGCCCCGCCCGCGGGAATCAGGCTGACCTGGGCGTAGATGGCGCCGCTGTCCGCATCGATGGCATACACACTGTCGTGTTCGGTGGCGACGTAGAGGACGTTGTGCTCTGCGCCCGCGATGCTCACCGAGGAGAGATACAGCGGCTGCGCGAAAATCGCGCCGTCGACGGCAACGGAAAACAGCTTGCCGAACTGCGTGCTGTTGACATTCGAGGGGGTGAGAACGGCTTCCTGGGTGTTCTGTCCGGTGCGGGCGATGTCGTTGTGATAGGTGGTGACGTTCACCTGTGCACTCAGCGGGGCATACGCGGCGCACAGGAACACCGTGCCCAACAAAGAACGAACCGAGATCTGCATTTCCCCGCTCTCCCTCATTGCATTCGAGCTCTGCGCCCGAGATCACCAATACGCTGGCGTACGAAACCGGTACGCTGCGCCAGCCTATAGGCCGAGGCCTGGAAAATGTAATGAAATTTATGTGACTGCCGCCGCCATCGCGCGCGATGCGAATCCCGCCGGCCGCGACACTCTACTCTCCCTTCAGGGGAGTCCGGGCGGCAAAAATGATGGACGAGGGAGTCGGCGCATCGGGAGCAGTCGGCGCGCGGCAGTCGATCAACTCGTAGTCGCGACGCAGCAAGAGCGCCACGCCCCTCTCGCGCTCAAGAAGTCGACGACGGCGCGCACGGCGGCATCGGCGGGCAGCGCGGCGTCGATGGTCACAACGTCGCCCTCCGCCGCGCCGACGCTTGATTTGCCGCTGCCCGACACGCCCGTGACCACGATGGGCATGAGCGGGAGCGGTGCAACATCCCCTGAATTCATGTCGGAATCATTCCCAAGGGGTCATCTCACTGAGCTTTGCAGTGTAAAGTCATATCCAAGGCAGAACATCGGCAATGTCACTGTTATTAAATTGTAAGACTTTGGGTCTATGAATGGAGCAAGCCTGCCACCCTTGATCTTCCGGAGAGCTGATGCACGCGAGCCCGCGAACCGCAATAGTTGTCGCGACCAAGGGACGGCCGCAGGCCATCAAGCGGCTGCTTCAGGTTCTCCAACGGCAGACCTTGCCCCCGTCGCTGGTCGTGATCTCGGCGACCGAGATTGCCGACGTCGGAACCCATTTCGACACCTCGCTCAAGGTGGACATCATTCTCGGTTCGCCGGGCACGTCGATCCAACGCAATAGGGCGTTGGATCGTCTTCAGGATGACTTCGACGTTGTGTTCTTCTTCGACGACGATTTCGTGCCGTCGCGCTACTGGATAGAGCGCACCATTCGGGTATTCGGCGCGGACCGGCAGGTGGCGGGAATCTCAGGGCTGGTCATCCGGGACGGGGCCACCTCGGAGGCCGTATCTTGGGAGGAAGCCGACCGGCTGATCGGAGAGGCGGACGACGGAAGCGCCAACGATCAGCTGTCCGATGCGCCGGATTTGTACGGGTGCAACATGGCTTTTCGGATGTCCGCGCTCGGCCATGCCGTGAGGTTCGACGAGCGCCTGGCTCTCTACGGTTGGCTCGAAGACAAGGACTTCTCGCGATCCGCCAGGAGATCCGGCCGGCTGGTGCAATGCGGGTCGCTCATCGGTGTTCATCTCGGGCTGAAGCATGGCCGCGTGTCGGGCAGGAAGTTCGGCTACTCGCAGGTCGTGAATCCCTGGTACCTCTATCGAAAAGGGACGATGTCGGTGAAAGAGGCGGGGTCCAACATCCTGCGGGCTGTCGCCGTCAATTGCATCAAAACCCTGCGGCCCGAGTCCTTCATCGACCGGCGCGGACGCTTCAGAGGGAACGTCGTGGCCCTCCGTGATTTATTGTCGGGAATTTGCCAACCCGAGAGGGCGGCGGAGCTCTGAGGCCCGGACAACGGGTGCGGGAGGCGGCGGATGGTCCGTGAGGCGGATGGGCCCCGGGAGGATGGCCGCTACGTGGAAGTGTCGGTGACGGCGGCCGGCTCGGCCAGGTTGAGCTTCATGGACGCGGCAACCGCTCCGAGTTTCGACTGCACGGTCTTGGCGATGGTCACGGCTTGTTCGAGATTGCCCTGCGAATGTGCGTCCTCGGCCTTGGTCCACAGCGCTTCGGCCTCCGTGAGGTCCGACTTCGCCTCATTGAGATCGACGCCGGATGCCAATTTCCTGTTTTCCCGCTTGCTCAGGAAATCGATGCGGCTCTGAATCGCACTCGCGTTGCCGGGCAATGTGCTCGACAAGGTGGCCCACTGATCGCTGAAGCCGCGCGCGATCAGGTCCCGTTTGGCGGTCGCTGCTCCCTCGAGACCCTGGGCGGCGCTGAGCACCGGCGGTCCTGCCTGGAGCACGCTCTTGTAATCCTTCTTGTCGTAGGACCCTTTCAGGCCGCCCAATTTGCTCTGAACATCGGCCAGCTGATCCGGGACATATTTTGCCGCGTCGGCCGCCGCCGCGTTTGTCGCCGACTCGATGTCCGCGATCATTTTCTCCGCGGGCTGCTTTTGAGTCGAGCAGGCGGCCAGCAGGATTGCACTGGCGATGCAGCTCAGCATTCTGCCATGGGAACGAGAAGCGCCGCGGCGGGCGTGAAATGCTTTCATGGTGGCCGCAGTGGAGCACATCAACGGGTTCATTCGGTGTAGGGCGAATTCCCCAATCTGTTGTCAGCCGATGGGAGGCTCAAGCGACGATGTCGGGGGGTTCCTCGTCGTGATCGCCCAGGACCTCCGCCAGTGCGCGGCACGCATCCGTCACCGTGAATATCCCGACGAGCTTGTCGTGCTTCGTGACGATGGCGGACCCAATCCGGCTCGCGGCCATCAGACGCGCCACCTTCGACACCGGCGTCGAGGCCGGCACGATACAGGCCTTTTCGACATAGGCATCCCGTACCCGCAGCCGCCGCTCGCCGGGGCTGTTGATGACCGGTTCCAGGATCAGATTGATATCGCGGTCGGTGAGGACGCCAACGATTCCCCCGTTGGAGGTGACCGGAAGATGCCGGAAATGGTGTTCGCGCATGAGCTCGTGCGCGTCCTCGAGCGGCGCGTTGACGTCGACCGTATGCGGAAACGGGGTCATGAAGGCGATGACCTGGGGATTGTGCTTCATTCCAATATCAAGCTAGCAGTTATCCCCGCCATTCGCCATCGCGGGATTCACCTAGTCGGCGGCCTTGCGCGGGGAGTCGATCCTGGCGCCTCAACGTCGAGCAGCGTCATCGACATCCCGAAGGTGCGATGCGCGCCTGCCGGCACCACGAACACACCGGGCTTCGCGGCGAAATCGCCGCTGAATCCTTCCGGATCGGCCACCCCATGCCAGGGCTCGATGCAAATAAAGGGCGCCCCGGGCTTGGTCCACACGCCGAGATAAGGTGTGTCGGGGTAACTCATCCGCAGACGAGGTCCCCCGTCCGCGCCGTAAGTCAGCGTGCGGCTGCGCAGCGCATCGAAGATGATGACGTCGTCTTCGAACAGCGAATCGGCGAGGATCAGGCACCGATTCGAGACCGGCGTGGGATGCGATATCGGTGTCAGCAGCCCGTTCGCGTCGAGGCGCCGCACCGGCGCCGGCTCGTCGCACTCGAACTCGATGAAGTGGCGGGACCGCGACGCGCCGGACGGCAGGGGCCAACGCAGCGCCGGGTGATAGCCGAAGCTCGCGGGCATCGGCGGGCTGCCGCTGTTGTGCAGGCGGGCCGTCACCGCGAGCTTCGCACCGTGCAGCTCGAATCTGAGCCGCAGGGAAAAGCGAAACGGATAGAGCTCGAGAGTGGCCTGGTCGGCCGCGAGCTCGAACTCCGCGCTCGATCCCGTCGACTCGATGACCTCGAAGCGCCTGTCGCGGGCGAAGCCATGCCGCGGCAGGCGATAGGTGTGCGAACCCAGCCGATAGCAGCCACCGGCCAGAGCACCCACAATCGGGAAAAGCACCGGAGCGCGTCCTTTCCAGAACGCCGGGTCGCCGTCCCAGAGCAGATCCCGCCCCTGGCCGTCACGCAACAGCGAAAGCTGCGCACCGAGGGGGTCGATTTCCGCGCTCAAATCGCCGGACGCGATCGCCACCCACGGTGTGGCCGGCGTGGTCACGCGTCTTGCGCCTTGAGGAAACTTGCATCCTCGCGCACCTCGATCACCGTCGGGCGATCCGCCCGGGCGGCTTGCCGCAGGAGCTCGCCCAGGTGTCCGAGGCTCGACGCGCGTTCCGCGCCGCAGCCGAACCCTTTCGCGATCGCCAGCAGGTCGGGGGTATGGATATCGACGCCGATGGTCGGAATGCCGCGCTCCTGCATGTAACGTTTGATCTCGCCGTAACCCTCGTTGTTCCACAGAAGCACGATCACCGGCGTGCGCGCCTCGATCGCGGAGGCGAGCTCAGGCAACGTGAATTGCAGCCCGCCGTCGCCGATCAGCGCCACGACCGGGCGGGCGGGCGCGGCCAGCTTCGCGCCGACGGCCGCCGGCAGCCCGTACCCCAGCGTTCCATAGCCCGTCGCCGAATTGAACCAGGAATGCGGGGCGGCAGGCTCGTACAGATGATTTCCGGAATACACGGGCTGCGTGGAGTCGCCGACGACGATGGCCTCCGGCAGGGCTTCCTGGAGCGTGTCCAGAGTTCGGCGCTGACCCTGCCAGGCGGGCGGCCATTGAGCCTCGAGCCGCGCACGAACTTCGGCGGTGCGTTTGCTCCCGGGGCTTTCCCAGGACGGCGGGTCCCGGCCGTCGAGATGCGCGAGCAGCGCCGCGATCGCCAGTTTTGCATCGCTCAGGATCGCCAGGTCCGCCGGAAAATTCCGGTTGAGCTGTTCCGGGTCGATGTCGATTCGGACGAGGGGACAGTCGATGCGCAGATTGCCGTCGAACACCAGATCGTAATCGGTCTCGCCCATTTCGGTGCCGATCGCGAGCACGGCGTCCGCGGCCCGCACGAGCTCGCGCACCGGCACCAGCGAGGTGTTGGAGCCGAGCGAGAGCGGATGTCCTTTGGGCAGGATGCCCTTGGCGTTGATGGTGCATGCGGTCGGTGCGTCCAGCGCCTCGACCAATCGCCTGGCTTCCGCCGCGGCCCGGCTGGCACCGCCTCCCAGGAAGATCACGGGGCGCCGCGCCGCCTTCAGCACCTGGGCGGCTCGCGCGATGGCCGCCGGGCAGGGCGCCGGTCGGCTCGGGATCGCGCCGAGCTTGCGGCGCACATGATCGGCCGGTGCCGTGATGACATTGATGGGAATCTCGATATGCACCGGCCGAGGCCGCGCGCTGCCGAAGATGGCGAAGGCGCGCGTCAACACCGCCGGCAATTCGTCCGGGCGCATCAGCGTATGACTGAATGCCGTCACGTTGGCGCTCAGGCTGCGTTGCGAGGGAAGCTCGTGCAGGCGCCCCCCGCCCATGCCCAGCTGCTCCGTATGGTTGACGCTGGAAATCACCAGCATCGGGATGGAGTCGCCGTAGGCCTGCCCCATGGCGGTCAGGATGTTGGTCATTCCGGGGCCGGTGATGATGAAGCACACGCCCGGCTTCCCCGACACTCGCGCGTATCCGTCGGCCATGAATCCCGCGCCCTGTTCGTGCCGGGGGGTGATGTGCCGGATGCGGGTCGCGGGCAATCCCCGGTACAACTCCACGGTGTGCACCCCCGGAATACCGAATACGGTATCGACGCCAAAATCTTCCAGGAGCTTCACCAGAAGCTCGCCGCACGTCAGCATGAAGTTCTCCCGCCCGGGATTCAGGGCAAACCGCAATTCTATCGCCGCGGGCGCGGGTTGGCGACCGCGGCGGCTCGCGCAAGCTCCGAGTAACCTATAGAATCCGCGTGCCTTCGGCCGGCCTCCGGCCGAGCGATAGAGCGGAGAGAGCGTCGTAGCGGACAGTTCGTTGAAACAGATCCCGGCCGCACCGGCTTCCGTCGCCGCGATGCTGCCGAGCCGCGCCATCGCCGCGACCTGGCCGCTGCTTCTCGGCATGGGTATGCTCATGCTGGGTTCGGGTCTGCAGAGCACGCTGCTCGGCGTGCGCGCGACGCTCGAGGGATTCCCGACGGTGGTGACCGGGGTCATCATGTCGTGCTACTACCTCGGCTACCTGCTCGGCACGCGCATCGCACCGCCGCTTCTGCGCCGGCTCGGCCACATCCGGGTATTCGCGACCCTGGCCGCGATTTCGTCGGCGGTGATCCTGGTGCAGGGAGTCTGGGTCAATCCGTTCGTGTGGAGCGCCATGCGTCTGGTGACCGGACTATGCCTGGCGGGCATCTACGTGGTCGCGGAGAGCTGGCTCAACGACCGGGCGAGCCGCGAGAACCGCGGGCGATTGTTCGCGGTCTACATGGTGGTGCTCTACGTGGGCCTCGGCGCCGCCCAGTTCCTGCTGGTGCTCTCGAACCCGGCCACTCAAACACCCTTCATGACGGTGTCGGTGCTGATCTCGCTGGCGCTGGTTCCCATCGTCGTCTCCTCCCGGCAGGTTCCCGAGCACGGTGTGCCGCGCAAGGTACGGCTTCGCGAGTTGTATCGGGACACACCGCTCGGCGTGGTCGCCGTGGCCGTATCGGGCATCATTTCCGCATTCATCTTCTCGATGGGACCGGTGTATGCGCGGCTCAGCGGGTTGGACACCGCGGGCGTCGCAAGATTCATGGCCGTGAGCATCCTCGCGACGGTCGTGACGCAATATCCCATCGGGCGGTTGTCGGATCGCATGGACCGCCGCACCATGATCGCGGCGGTGTGCACGCTGGACGCGGTGGTCGCGGGCATCATCACCTTCGTTCACGACCTGCCGCACGCGGTGTTCCTGTTGCTGGCGGCAGTGTTCAGCGGTTTCGTGCTGACCATCTACTCGCTCGCCGTATCGCACGTCAACGATAAGCTCGAACCGGCACAGATGGTCGCGGCGAGCAGCGCGCTGCTCCGGCTGAACGGGACGTCGGCGGCGTTCGGGCCGGTGCTCGCGGGCGGCTTGATGACAGCGTTCGGCCCGCGCGCCTACTTCGCGGCGCTGGCGGCGCTGACGGGCGGCCTCGCCGTGTACGACCTGTGGCGCAAGACCCGGCGCAAGCCCGTGCCGCCCTCGCAGCGCGGGCCTTTCATCGGTGCGCAGCCCCAGCCATGATGGCGATTCGATTTTCCCGGGATTTTCATGACGCAGCGGCCGGTGCCTGCGGGCGCGGCTAGAAGTGAGGGTTCGATGACCGTCTCGAGACGTGAATTTCTGGTCAGGTCGGGTGCCGCGGTGGCTGGGACCGCCGTGTCGGCGGCGGGAATCGCCGACAGCGCAGCACGCGCGGCGGCCGGGTCGGACGTTGTGGCCGGGTCGGACGCGGCCTCCGGATCGGGCGCGGCCTCCAAATGGACGCTGCCGCCCCGGCGATCCTTTCGGCTGGTCGAAAACGAATGGATCACGCTCAAGGACGGCACCCGGCTCGCGGCTCGAATCTGGATTCCGGACGGCGCCGAGCACGCGCCGGTCCCCGTGGTCTGGGAGTACCTGCCGTATCGAAAGCGCGATTTCGAACGCCAGCGAGACACCGGCTGGGCCGAGATGTTCGTGCCCTACGGGTTCGCGTTCGCACGCGTGGACATTCGCGGGTCCGGCGATTCCGACGGCGTGCTGCTGGGGGAGTACCTGCAGCAGGAGCAGGACGATGCGCTCGAGGTGATCGCATGGCTCGCCCATCAGTCCTGGTCGAACGGCGCGGTGGGAATGCGGGGAATATCCTGGGGCGGATTCAGTTCACTGCAGGCCGCCGCCCTCGCTCCGCCGGCGCTGAAGGCGATCATGCCGCAGTGCGCCTCGGATAACCGCTACACCGATGACGCCCATTACGTCGGCGGGGCGCTCACCTTGGACAACTACGATTGGGGCGCCGAGTTCAAGACCGTGCTCGTCGGGCCTCCCGATCCGGCCATCGTCGGTTCCCGCTGGCGTGAAATGTGGATGCAACGCCTTCAGGCCACCCCTCCCATCCTGGCCGAGTGGCTTTCGCATCAGCGTTACGACGCCTTCTGGCAGCACGGATCCGTGGCGGTGGATTACTCGCGCATCAAGTGTCCGGTGTACGTGGTGGACGGACAGATCGATTCGTACCGGGACTTCCTGCCGCGCCTGCTCGCCCATCTCAAGGTTCCCCGCAAGGGCCTGATGGGCCCCTGGGGGCATAAATTTCCGCAGCTTGCGGATGCGGGCCCCGGGCTCGACTGGGTGACGGAGGAGGTCCGGTGGTGGACTCAGTGGCTGCTCGGCGTCGATACCGGGATCATGGAGGAGCCGATGCTGCGGGTGTTCATGGAGGAGCGCACGGCCGCGGAGGTGTGGCCCCGGGATGTGCCCGGCCGCTGGCTGACCGAGCCGTCATGGCCTTCGCCGCATATCCAGTCGCGAACCCTGTTCCTCAATGTCGACGGCCTGGCGGAGCACCCAGGAAGCGACGTGGTGCGGCCGATTCACTCGCAGGAGACCCTCGGGCTCACCAAGCGCGAATGGTTTCCCTGGAATTTGAACATCGACCTGCCGCCGGATCAGACGCCGGACGACCGGCGCTCGCTGACATTCGACTCGGCTCCGTTGAGCGAGGATCTGGAAATGCTGGGGCGGCCGATCGCCTCGATCCGGGTCGCGAGCACGCAGCCGGTCGCAAAGCTCGTGGTGCGGATCAACGAGGTCACGCCGGAGGGCGTGTCGTGGTCGGTGAGCTACGGGGTGTTGAACCTAACCCACCGCGACGGGCACGAGAGGCCGTCGGCGCTCGAGCCGGGCCGTCCGTACGACGTCGAGGTGCCGTGCTACTTCACGGCGCATCGCTTCAAGAGAGGCAACCGCATCCGGGTGGCGATCAGCGAATCGATCTGGCCCATGTTGTGGCCGTCGCCGAAGCCGGTGCGTCTCGATATCACCGCCGGCGCCTCCCGGCTATCCCTGCCGGTGAGGCCGAATGCGGACGAATCCGGCGGCATGCCGATCGGCCTGTTGCGTGACCGCGTTCAACGGTTGGTGGACGCCGATCCGGGCGCCTTGAAGGATCGGAGCATCACCCAGACGGGTCCGGATGCGGACGGGCGCGTGCTCCTGCACAAGCGATTGCGGGATGCGCCCGAGACCCTGGCGGACATCGGCACCCGGATGTCGGGCGGGAGCGATTGGTACATGTCCATCAAGGAGGGCGATCCGAACAGCAGCGTGTGGCGGCTGGAATGGTTCAGCGACCTCGCGCGCGGCGAGTGGGACACGAGCCTTCGATCGACGCTCGAGCTCACGTCGACCGCGGAGCACTTTCGCATCAAGGAGTCGATTCACGCGGGCGAGCAGGGCAGGACGGTGTTCGAGCGCCACTGGGATCACATCATCAAACGCGACCTGCTGTAGGGCGCGCCGGCACGCGGCGGTCGCCGGGTTCAGGCGCCTTGCTTGCTCGGCGCCCGCTCCGGCACCGCCGGGGGCCTGGGTTCGGCGGTCGGGCTCGCAGCGCCCGGACGGGTCGCCGCGGGGTTGGCGCCGGGCGAGGACGCGGCAGGGCCCGATCCGGGCGTCCCATCCGGTCCCAGCAGATAGGCATCGAGCACCTTGCGGGCGATGGGAGCCGCCGCGGAGGCCCCGAAACCGCCGTTCTCCACCAGCACCGAGAGCGCGATTTTCGGATCGTCGACGGGCGCAAAGGCGATGAACCAGGCGTGGTCGCGCTTGCGCTCTTCGGTGTTCTTGCCCCTGGTGGACTTCGTGTTTTCCGTTTGCTTGATGGTGAATACCTGAGCCGTACCGGTCTTTCCTGCAAAAATGTACTTTGCGCCGAGCCCGGCCGCGTGAGCGGTGCCGCGCGGATCTTCCACCGCGCCCACCATGCCGTCGTACACGACCGACCATTGCGCGTCGGTTCCGAGGCCCACCGGCTTCAGGAATTCCGGTTTCTTGGGGATGACGGTCGTGGATCCTGGATCTCGAAAGGCAGAGACCAAGCGGGGGACTGCGACGATCCTGCCCCGCTCGGCGATCTCCGCCGCAAAATGCGCCTGCTGCAGCGGAGTCACGGTGATCGGGCCCTGGCCGATGCCCATGCTGATGGTCTCGCCCGGGAACCAGACCCGGTCCTCGGGACGCTTGAAGGCATGCTGCTTCCACTCGGGCGATGCATAGAGGCCGGCCTTCTCGCCTGGAATGTCGATGCCGGTGAGCGACCCGTAGCCGAAGGCCTTCATGAATGCGGCCATCCGGTCAATGCCCATCTGATGCGCGAGCTTGTAAAAATACACGTCGCATGATCGGGCGATAGCTTGGCGCATATCGAGAGTGCCATGCTTTTCGTCGTCCCGGTATTTGTTGGCGCTGCCCGGCAACTGGAAAAAGCCGGGGCAGAATTCGGTCGTTTCCGGCGTGAAGACCCCATCGCTCAGCCCGGCGAGCGCGTAGAGCGGCTTCACCGTGGACCCGGGCGGATAGGCGCCCCGCAGCGCGCGGTTCAGGAGCGGTACGTCGATGTCGGTCGAGAGCGCGGTGTACTCGGGCACGGTCAGTCCGCGCACGAAATCGTTGGGGTCGAAACCCGGCGTGCTCGCCAGCGCGATGATGTCGCCGGTTTTGGGATCCAGGGCGACGACCGCGCCGCGCTTGCCCTGCAGCGCCTCTTCCGCGACCTTCTGCACGCGCGCATCCATGCCGAGCACGAGGTCTTCCCCGGCCACCGGCGCCTTGGTCCGCAACTGCGGCGCATATTCGCCCGCCCGCTCGACCGGCCGGCCCGCGGCATTCACGAGAATCTCGCGAAACCCCGGCTTGCCGTGAAGCTCGGCCTCATAGGCCGCCTCGACGCCGAGCTTGCCGATCAGGCTGGTGCCGGCGTACTCGGCGGTATCGATCTTCTTGAGATCCTCCTCGTTGATGGCGCTCACGTATCCGATGGCGTGAACACCCATTTCCTTCATCGGGTAATGCCGCGCCAGCCGGGGATGAATGTCGACCCCCGAGAACTGGAATCGATGGATGGCGAAGCGGGCCATCTGCTCCTCGTCGACCTGGAGCTTGATGGGGACGCTTTCATACACCTTGTGCGACATGACGGTGCGCCGGATGGCGGGCAGCTCTTCGGGACGCAGGACGCCGATATCCACGAGCTGCGCGAGGGTGGCATCGAGCGCCTTGCCATCGCCCACCTGCTCGCGGATCAGCTCGATGTTGAACGCCGGCTGATTGTCGGCGAGCACGACGCCGTTGCGGTCGAGTATCAGCCCGCGGCTGGGCGGAATGGGCTCGATGCGGATGCGATTGCCCTGGGAGAGGGTGGAATAGTACTGGTACTTGACGACCTGCAGATAGAACAGCCGCCCGGCTACGCAGCAAAGCAACACGAACGCGATGACGCTCGCCACGATGCTGCGCACCATGAAGAGACGGTTTTCGGCGAAGTAATTCTTGATCCGGGCTTGGCGGCGTGCCATGGGCGGTAAATTCTACAGCAACGACCGCCCCTCGATTGACAACTGTGTCACGCGGACCGCGGTGCGCGGACAGGGAGCGCGGCCCTCTCCGGCAGGGACGGCGCTCCGGGGCTGAAACCGTGCTCCGGGCTGAGACCGTGCTCCGGTGTAAAATTTCCGGCATGCAGACGATCGACGCATTGCGCCGCGAGGGATACGTTCTCGTACCGCAGCTCATCCCCCCGGCGGCGTTGAGCGAGCTCAATGAGACCGCCCGGACGCAGCTGCGCACGGGCGACAATCCGCTCGAGTTGGAGGCCGACCTACGCTACCCCGGGGCGCCCGGCTCGCGCGACGCCGCCGGCGGCGGCACGGTGCGCAGGCTGCTGGACGCGTACGCTCGTGACCCGGTGTTCGCCGCCTGGGCCGTGGCGCCTGCCATCCGCGAATGGATGGAGCGGTATTTCGGGGAGCGGGTGCTGATGTCGCGCGCGCATCACAACTGTCTCATGACCAAGCATCCACGCTATGGGAGCATGACCGGATGGCATCGTGATATCCGCTATTGGTCGTTCCAACGCGAGGAGCTGGTCTCCGTCTGGTTCGCTCTCGGGGAGGAGAATGCGGACAATGGCGGACTGTGGCTGGTGCCCGGGTCTCACAAGTTGACCATCGAGGCCGAACGCTTCGACGAGGCGAAGTTTTTCCGCGCCGATCATGCGGCCAACCGCGAGATCATCCGCGCGGCCGTGTCGCCGCGTCTCGCGCCGGGCGATGCGCTGTTCTTTCACTGCAATACGCTGCATTCGGCCGGCAGGAATCGGAGCGAGGCGGTGAAGCTCTCCCTGGTGTACACCTACCACGGGGCGAGCAATGCGCCGCGGGCGGGAACGAGGTCGGCATCGAAGCCCGAAGTGGAGCTGCGGGCGGTGCCGAAATGAAAGCGCCGCTGCGCGAACGTGTCGGCAGCGGCGCGTTTGCTGGGCCGGTCAGCGGTCAGCGAGCCCAGTGTCCCGCATGCATCCGCCAGCCGCCGCCTTCACGCACCCAGGCGTGCGGAACCCAGTGATAACCCGGGCGTCCCGGAGCCCAGTGGCCCCCGACCCAGACGTGACGTCCGCCCACCCAGTTCCAGTAGCCGCCCATCCAGACGTAGCCGGGCGCCGGCGCGACCCCGACCACTTCGTACTGCGGGGCGGGCGGAGCCACGGTGACCACCGCGCCGCCGCCGTAATAGCCCGGGGCGGGTGCGACCACGCAACCGCCCAGCAGCGCACCGGACAATACGGCGATCCCCGCGAGAGTCCTGATTCCACGTATAGATTTCATGCTTTCTCCGTTTTACAGCAATGGTCCTGGAGCATTAACGCACAGGCCGCTCTCGGGATGACGTGAACGCCGGCACAGTGCGCAAGTCACGCCCGAGGGGCCGCAAACACCTGCACCCAATACAGGCCGTGCTTCACCGCGCGGCCCTGTGCATAAGCGATGCCCATTTCGGCGAAGCGCGGATCCATGATGTTCTCGCAGTGACCCGGGCTATCGAGCCAGCCACGCACCGCCTCGTCGGCCGATCTCAGGCCGTAGGCGATGTTCTCGCCCACGAGGGTCTCACGGTACCCCACCGCACGCACGCGGTCGGCCGGAGTTCGGCCGGCGAGATCCTCGTGCTCGAAATAGTCGTGTTCGGCCATGTCGTTCGCATGCCCGAGCGCAACGCCGCCGAGCGTGCCCGAGAGGCGCACCGGCGGCGCGGGAGCGAACCAGCGGGTGCCGCAGCGAGTTCCTCGGGCGCGCGCCTCGTTGACCAGATCGAGAGCTCGGGCGGCCAGCGCGGGCGCCTCCGTGCGGGAAGGGACGACATAAGGCCTCGCGAGCACGATCCACGTATCGCGGCCGCGGCGGTGAACGCCGATGTCGCGCATGGCGCGATTGGTGACCGTGGCGCAGTCCGATCGTCTGAGGGTTTCGATCTCCGCGGAGGGGGGGGCGGTGAAATGCACGCCGGCCGCCGCTTCGGGTCTGTATCCGCTGTTTTCGGTCGCCGCCGCGAGCGTCCGGCCCGACGCCCATTGCGCGGCCGCGCGATCGAGCAGGGCGTCGTGATTGAGCGGGCGCGCCGCGGGAACGGTACCGCCGCAGCCTCCTTCGCGAAGCAGCTGGACGGCAGCGAGGGTTCCGTCGAGCGGACTGTCGGCCGCCCAGGTCGCTGCCGTGACGGCGGCGGCGGTGACCAACACGCCGAGTAACAGGACGGTAAAGCGATTCATCGGCGAAGCTCTCCGAGACCAGGTTCCCATAGCGCCCAGTGCGATTATCGCAAGCAACGTGCGATGCGGACTTCGGATGACCGTGCGAAACGGCACGCCGTCACAAAATGCCGCATTCGGGGCGGCTCATGCCAGCCGCTCGATCAGTTCGCAGGCTCGCTGCAGAGCATCGGCCGAATCGATGTGGCGGGACAGCTCGCGCGCCCGACGGGCCGCCGCCCGATCGCTCAAGATGGCGCCGATCTCGGCGGCGGCCGTTCCCGCACGATAGCGGGTGCGCGGCAGCGAACGTCCGAGGCCGAGCCGCGCGATGCGCCAACCGTTGTCGAATTGATCGTGGGCGCTCGGCACGACCAGCTGCGGAACGCCCGCCTTGACGGCCTGGGCGAGGGTGCCGATGCCGCCGTGGTACACGAGCAGCGCCGCGCGCGGCAGCACTTCGCTGAACGGCAGATAACCGAAAGACTCGAACCCCGGCGGCAGCGTCGCGGGCAGCTGTCCGGGAAAGTTCGTGATCAGCATCCCACGCAGGCCGAGCGCATGGATGGCGGCGACCGATTCCCGGAAATAGTCCTGCAGCGTGGCTGCGGCCGAGCCGGGGGTTACGACCACCGGCGGCTCACCCGCATCGAGAAAATCCCGCGCTTCGCCGGGCAACCCCGAACCGCCGGATGATAGAGGCCGGCCGCCGTCCCAGAGCGGAAAACCCACCAGGTGCACGTTCGGCGGCCAGTCGGTCTGCGGTGGCGCGAACCAATCCGGAAAAAACCCGATGACGCATGCGGGCGAGTGGATCCAGCGCCCGAGCAGCCGGCTGACGGGGGAGAGGCCGAGCGTCGAGCGAAAATCGTTGAGCGGCTTTTGCAGCAGGCGGTCGATGGCCGCCCAATCGATGAACCGGAACAGCGCGCGCTTGAACCACATGGGCTGCGAGGACGAGACCCTCAACGTCCCGAACATGCCGTGATCCATGAGGCTGCGGATCACCGACGGCTGCAAATGAACGCTTGCCGTCGGCAGTCCCAGCTTTTCCTGGGCCACGCGCGCTCCGAATGCGATGCTCGATGCGGCGACCACGGTGTCGCCATCCGCGTGTTTTTCGATGAGACGGAAAATCTCGGCGGTCGCGGGGATGATCGCGCGTCTCGCGACCACCTCGAACCCCCTCGTCGGATGCCACAGATCCGGATCGAGGATGGCGCTCTCAACGTCCGCGATGGTGCCGACCGGCAGAAAATCGAGCCCCTGTGCCTCCACGGTCTGCCGGAAGAATGGGTTGGTGATCAGGGTCGCGCGGTGTCCGCGGGCGCGCAAGGCGCTGCCCAGCGCGATGAAGGGATGTACATCCCCGGCGCTGCCCAGGGTGGGCAGCAGGACGTTCAAGCGGCGCGCCGAGCTCAACCGACCCGGGAGGTGTTCGGGTCCGCCCGCGCCACGAGCGCCGCGAGCGCCGGTGTCCTCCAGCCGCTGCGGATGCCCCAGTGGAAAAAGCACAGCGACACGAGCACCACACAGAGCTGGTCCCAGCCGTAGCCGATGTAGCCGCGCCCCTCGAATTCGGTGCTGCCAGCCCACGACAGCACGACGATCGCAACGAGATAGGCGATCAGCCACCAGGCGCCCCTGAGATGCCTGCCGAAGTCCAGCCATCGGCCCCTGGCCTGGGAGTAGAGATAGACGGGCATGGGCAGGATGAGCAGCAGCATGATCTGTCCCGTGTGCGGCCAGCGCGCCCAGTAGAGCATGAGCGTCGCGAGGACGAACGCGAGCGGCGCCAGGACCGAAAGTCCAGGCGTGCGCAGCGGACGGTGCACATCGGGCGCCGTGCGCCGCAGGACCGCGACGCTGACCGGAACGACGAGGTAGGTGATGATGGTGGCGACCGAGATGACCTCCGCGAGCTTCCCCCAGCCGCGAAAGAAGAACAGGAACAGGAACGACACCAGCAGGTTGAACCACATGGCCGGTCTCGGGATGCCGAAGCGGTCGTGCACCCGCCCGAAGATCCGCGGCAGAGAGCCGCTGCGTTCCATGGCGTAGATCATTCGCGCCGTCGTCGCGGTGTAGGTCGTACCCGTCCCGCTCGGGCTGATGAAGGCATCGGAATACAGCAGCAGGGCGAGCCAGTTGAGGTTCAGAGCCAGCGCAAGCTGCGCGAACGGCGAGCTGTATTCGAGCGCCGACCAGCCCTCCTGGACATGTTCGGGCGCGACCGCGCCCAGGAATGCGATTTGCAGCAACAGATACACGACGGTGCTCAGCGCCAGGGATCCGAAAATCGCCAGTGGAATGCTCCGTCCCGGGTTGTGGGCCTCTCCGGCCAGATTGACCGGACTCTGAAATCCGTTGTAGCTGAACACGATCCCCGAGGTCGCCACCGCCGTGAGGATGGAGGCGGCATCGCCGACGTACGCGCCGCCGTGGATCCCCACGTGGAAGTTGGAAGAATGGAATCCGGTGCAGATCATGGCGATGGCGGTGGCCGCGGGAACGATGAGCTTGAAGAAGGTGATGGCGCTGTTGGTTCCGGCGAACACCTTCACGCTCCAGAAATTGACCAGGAAGTAGAGCACCACCAGCACCGCGCAGATCCAAAGACCCGGGACCGTCAGCTCGCCATGGCCATGCGCGGCATGCAGGTACAGGCCCTGGGCCCAGCTCCACGGCCAGGAACTCATGTACTGAACCGAGGCTTCGGCCTCCACGGGTATGACCGACACGATGGCGATCCAGGCCGCCCAGCCGGCGACGAATCCGACCAGCGAACCATGCGAGTAGTGTCCGTAGCGTACCGCGCCTCCGGATTCCGGGAACATGGCGCCTAGCTCCGCATAGGTGACCGCCACGAACGTGATGATCGCGGCGCCGATGACCCAGGCATAGACGGCGCCCGGACCCGCGAGCTGAGCCGCCCGCCACGCGCCGAACAACCAGCCGGAGCCGATGATCGATCCGAGGCCGGTGAACATCAACGCGAGGGCGCCGACTTCGCGCCGAATGGCCTTTTCGTCCGACATCCCTGTTCGGACTAGTCCAGATCCCCGGCCAGCGCGGCGCGAACCGCATCCGGCAGGGGACTCAGCGAATGGCGGTAGTGTTCGTGATCGACACCGATGCTCAAGGTGGCCCCGCCCTTCATGGCCTGCACCATCGACGGGGTCAGCTCGAAGCGCAGAAAGTGCACCGCCGAGGTCTTGTCCTCGTTCTCGCGATCCAAGTCCTCGTCCGCGATCGCGAACACGCGGTCCATCTCGCTGACCCGCACCCAGCAGCGATCCTCGACGCCGATCAGGCTCTCGAGCGCCACCCGCCTTTGCTCGGGATCGGGAAATTCGAGCAGCAAAGTGGCCTTCCAGTTGCTGCCGCTCGGGATCAGCGGGTTGTAGGCATCGAGCTCGTCCTGGATTCCCGCGCTTTCGAAAATACGCTCGGCCCGGAGCATCTCCAGCACCTGATAGCGGATGGTGGTCCGATCCTCGAAGCACCAGGTCATGTTGGGACCGACCTGTACGTTGCGCAGCTGCTTGTGCGCGATGACCTCGTCGCGCAGCCGCGGCCTCTCGATCGAATACTGCTCGAGGCTCATCAAATCGCTTCGGGATAGTTTTTGCATGGGCTTCAGAGTCCGTAGGCCATTTTGAGGAGAGTCAAAGGATGCGTCGGCGGACGGCCGTCGGGAAGCCCGCTTTCGATCTGATGTCCCGCCATCGGGCAATCGCTGGCATAGAAGTCGGCGCCGCTCGATTCCACCCGCTGCATGACGGGCCTGCCGATCTTCATCGACGTCTCGCGGAATTCACGCTTGACTCCGTAGGTGCCGTCGTGACCGGAACAACGCTCGATCGGCATCACGGTGGTGCCGGGAACCAGCTGCAGGATGTCGCGCGTCTTCAGGCCGATGTTCTGTACGCGCAGATGGCAGGCGACGTGGTAGGCGATCTTCCCCAGCGGACGCTTGAAATCGGTGCGCAGCAGCCCCGCCTTGTGCCGCTGCGCCAGGTATTCGAACGGATCGAACATGTGCCGCTTGATCCGCGCGATGTCCGCATCGTCCGGAAACATGAGCGGCAGCTCCTGCTTGAACATCAGCACGCACGAGGGGATGGGCGCGACGATGTCGTAGCCACGCTCGATCATCGCGATCAGCGGTGGCACGTTCCTCGCTTTGAGATCCGCGACGGCCTGAAGGTCGCCGAGCTCGAATTTAGGCATGCCGCAGCAGTTCTCGCGCTCCGCCAGGCCGACTTCGATGCCGTTGTGCGCGAAAATCGCGGCGAGATCCAGACCGATGCCCGGCTCGTTGCGGTTGATGTAGCAGGTGGCGAAGAGCGCCACCTTGCCGCGGCTGGTGCCCGCTGCCTGCGCGCTTTCGGCCGGCGTGGAAGCCTGCTTGAGGCGGCTGCGGAGCGATTTCGAATGATATTTCGGGATGGGCGCCCCGGGATCCACGCCGAGGGCCGCGTCGAGCACCTTTCGCCCGAGGGAGCTTGCATTGACCGCGTTGACGATTTCGCTCACCACCGGAATGCCGGCAATCCGGCCCACGGTGTCGGTCGAGCTCAACACCTTGTCGCGCCAGCGTGCCCCGCCGGCGCGGTTCTTGACGGCCTTGGCCCGCAGCATGAGGTGCGGGAAATCGACATTCCAGGGATGGGGCGGCACGTACGGACACTTGGTCATGTAGCACATGTCGCAGAGATAACAATGATCGACGACCCTGGCGAAATCCTTCCTGTCGACGGCGTCGAGCTCGCCGGTCTTCGATTCGTCGATGAGATCGAACAAGGTCGGAAACGAATTGCAGAGATTGAAGCAGCGGCGGCACCCATGGCAGATGTCGAAGACCCGCTCGAGCTCCTTTTCCAGGGCGGCCGAATCGTTAAATTGGGGGTCCTGCCACGCGAGCGCGTGCCGCGTGGGAGCCTCGAGACTGCCCTCGCGGCCTTGCGTGATCGGTCCGTCGGACACAGCGGGTCTCCAGATAGCCGAAAAAGCGGGCTCCTCTTGTCGGGAGCCCGCTCGGGTTGGGCCCGGCGGGGCCTGATTATCGTATTAGAGGTTGTCCAACGCCTTTTGAAAGCGGTTGGCGTGGGAACGCTCGGCCTTTGCCAGCGTCTCGAACCAGTCCGCTATTTCGTTGAACCCTTCTTCGCGGGCGCTCTTCGCCATTCCCGGGTACATGTCGGTGTACTCGTGCGTCTCGCCGGCGATCGCCGCCTTCAGGTTCAACGCGGTCGCGCCGATCGGCAGTCCGGTGGCCGGATCGCCGCTGGCCTCAAGATACTCGAGGTGACCGTGGGCGTGGCCCGTCTCGCCCTCGGCGGTCGAGCGAAACACCGCCGATACGTCGTTGAACCCTTCAACGTCCGCCTTGGCCGCGAAGTACAGGTACCGACGATTCGCCTGCGATTCGCCGGCGAATGCGTCCTTCAAATTCTTTTCCGTCTTACTGCCTTTAAGATTCACGACTCACACTCCTTCCGCTTGATGGATTTGGAAACCAAATCCGGATGAATTCGCCGCGACGGTAGTCCCGCCGGCGGCGCGAAGTCAAATTGGTGGTCTCTATCGGAGGGATGCACGCCGTCTATCGGTTCGCCGCATCGAGGGGAGCCCGGCGGGGTGATGGGGTAGTTCGTCCGGGAGCAGGACGACCAATGGGGAGCACGTCACCGCCCGCCAGACTCCTTCTCGATGCGGCGGTCTCCAGCATGGGCGAACCGGGCACCTTGGGTTATCGGCCGAACACCGCGGCGGATGTCGTCCGAGTCTGACGCGAACGAGTCGTACCGGGAAGCGGGTCGGACCGCCCAAGCACCGTCGGCCCGCTCTGTTGCTGGGAAGCAACGACGGCGGGCCCCGGGGACAGAACGCACCCCCCGCCGAAATCGCATTCGGCGGATTCATCATCCGAATCAGTCCATTACGATCGCACCGCCGGCCACTCGGGGCGCTGGCGGCGCTACGCGGCTAATGACTGGGATGCACCCGATGATGATGATGCGCGTGATGGCGATGGTGCTTGTGATGAGGAGGCGCGGCAAAGCTTGCGGTGGCAAACAGCAGCAACGCGACCGTGATCCCGACGAACTTACCCATGACTCGACCTGCTCTCGATGAATTGCTTCCCGGCGCATAGCATAGCCTTGTGCGGTCCTCGCAGCGAGTGGATTTGCGCCGTGTAGCCGGCTGCTTTTGGACGTCCGTTCAATCCGCATCTTTCTCGCAACAAGACATGCATTGACAAAGGATGTAAACGCGATTCTTATAAGCTGATAAACAACATGGGGATGCCGCAGGGTGCGCGATTGAATACAGCTTCAGAGCCCCTGGGGTCGCTCGACATGGCTATCGCGCATGCGCGGCGACTCCTGGAAAAAAATCCCGACCTGGCCGCTGAGCAGGCGCGGGAAATTCTGACTGTCGATCCTGTCCATCCGACCGCCCGTCTCATCTTGGGCGCCGCTCTGCGCCGCGGCGGTCATGCCCGCGAAGCGCTGGACGTCCTCGAACCCCTCGGTCGCGAGCTGGCGCAGGCCGCACCCGTGTATTTGGAGCTCGGCGTGGCGCGCGCCGAGGCGGGCCATCTGCCCGGGGCGATCGCTGCGCTGCGCCGGGCGCTGCAGCTCAATCCGGCGTCGGCCGACGGATGGCGGTTGCTCGCGGACTACCTGCAGGCCGCCGGAGACAAGGAGGGAGCCGGCGAAGCACGGGTGCGATACGTCACCGCGGCGGGGCGCGACCCGCGCTTGAAGGAAGCGGCGGCAGCATTGATGAGGAACGATCTGCCGCTGGCCGATCGCCGACTGCGCGCTCATTTGGGCGTACATCCGACCGACGTAGCGGCGCTGCGCATGCTCGCCGAGGTCGCGGGGCGGCTCCGCAAGTACGTGGAGGCTCAGGAACTCCTGGAACGCTGCCTCGATCTGGCTCCGGAGTTCGACGCCGCCCGCCAGAATTATGCCGCCGTGCTCAACCGGCAGGCCAAGCCGGCGGCGGCGCTGCCGCAGGCGGAGCGGCTCCTCGCCAGGGATGCCGGCAATCCCGGCTACCTGAGTCTCAAGGCGGCCATACTCGCCAATCTCGGCGATTACCAGGGATCGATAGACTTATACGACAGGGTGTTGCGCGACCATCCGCGGCAGCCCAAGGTCTGGATGAGCCTCGCTCATGCCTTGAAGACTGCCCGCCGGGTCGAGGAGAGCGTGACCGCGTATCGGCGCGCCATCGAGATGGAACCGACGCTCGGCGAGGCCTACTGGAGCCTCGCCAACCTGAAGACCTTCCGGTTCTCGGCGCAGGACACCCGCGCCATGCAGTCGGCGCTCGAGCGTCGCGATCTCGGCGAGGAGGACCGGCTGCACTTCGAATTCGCGCTCGGCAAGGCGCTCGAGGACGAGGGGTCGTACGAGAGCTCCTTCGCTCATTACGCCGCCGGCAACGCGCAGCACCGGCTCCATCATCCGTATAGCGCCGACGAAAACAGCCGCTTCGTGAGCCGGTCCAAGCGCCAGTTCGACGCGGAGTTCTTTTCCGCCCGCGAGGCCGCGGCGATTCCCGTCTCGCCCGTACCGATATTCATCGTGGGTTTGCCGCGCGCGGGCTCCACCTTGATCGAGCAAATCCTGGCGAGCCATCCCTTGGTGGAGGGCACGATCGAACTGCCCGATATTCCGCAGATCGTTCGCGAACTGGTCGGACGCGACGAGGGCGGTCACGAAGACCGCTTCTTCGAGGCCGTCGCCGCGCTCACGCCGCAACAGCTCGCCGATCTCGGCCGGCGTTATCTCGATTCGACCCGTGTGCACCGCACGCGCGGTGCGCCGTACTTCATCGACAAGATGCCCAACAATTGCCTCTATATCGGGCTGATCCAGCTGATCCTGCCCAACGCCAAGATCATCGACGCACGCCGCCATCCGCTCGGGTGCTGCTTCTCGGCGTTCAAGCAGCATTTCTCGCGCGGCCAGAGCTTCACCTACGACCTCGCGGATCTGGGCCGCTACTATGCCGATTACGTGGAGCTCATGGCGCACATCGATCAAGTGCTGCCGGGCCGCGTGCATCGCGTGTTCTACGAGACCATGGTGAGGGACACCGAATCCGAGGTGCGCCGCCTGCTCGATTATTGCGCGCTGCCGTTCGACGAGCGGTGTCTCAAATTCTACGACAACGAGCGGCCGGTACGCACCGCGAGCTCGGAGCAGGTCCGCCGCCCCATCTTCACCGAGGGGCTGGAACACTGGCGCCATTACGAGCCGTGGCTGGGCCCGCTGAAGCGGGCGCTCGGCGAAGCGCTCACGGCCTATCCGCATTGAATCCTATCGATCAATCAATCGAAAACCACGGGAGCAGGGAAACATCATGATTCGCAGCCGATTCAGATTCAGACACCGCCGCACGGCCGAAGCGGGCCGACCGCTCGACCTGCCGCGCTCCGCGTTGCGGCAATTGCCGCTGGCCTCGGCGATTTCCGCCGTGCTCGCCGGCGGCGCGCCGGCCGTCCACGCCCAGGCTCCGCAGCCGGATCAGTCGACCGACACCCTCGCGGAGGTCACCGTCACCGCGCAGAAGGTAACCGAGAACCTGCAGAACGTGCCGGTGAGCATCGAGACCCTCGGTACCGAGAAGCTCCAGCAGCTCAACATCACGAACCTCGACGACTACGTGCAGAACCTGCCGGGCCTCACCACCATCAAGAGCATCGGCCAGGGCGGAAACGGCGTCGGCACGACGCACGTCTACATGCGAGGCATCAACTCCGGACAGGACGGCAACCATTCCGGCTCCCAGCCCACCGTCGGCACTTATTTCGACGAGCAACCGGTGACCACCATCGATGGCACGGTGGACATGCATATCTATGACATCGCGCGCATCGAGGTGCTGGAGGGCCCGCAGGGCACTCTGTACGGGGCGAGTTCCGAAGCGGGCACGGTGCGCATCATCTCGAACAAGCCGGATCCCTCGAAGTTCGAAGCGAGCTACGATGTGGCCGGCGATCAGATCACTAACGGCGGCGGCGCCGGCTGGAAGGCCGAGGGCTTCGTCAACATCCCCCTGTCGCCCATCGCCGCGGTGCGCATCGTGGGATGGGACGAGCACGATCCGGGCTACATCAGCAACGTCGCGGGCACGGATGTGAACGCCGGCATCGTCAATGGAAACCGGAGCTTCCCGACGTGGAGCTCGCCCGCGAACGGCGGTGGTACGCTGAGCAACGCCGGTTCCCTCGAGAAGAATTACAACACCGTCGAGTACCGCGGCGGCCGCGCCGCCCTGAAGCTCGATCTGGGCGACAACTGGACCGTGACGCCCACGTTCATGGGCCAGTCGACGGCGGCCAACGGCTTTTTCGGCTACGACCCGGCGGTGGGCCCGCTCCAGCTCGTGCACTCCGGGCCCGAGAACGATCAGGACTCGTTCACCCAGACGGCGCTCACCGTGGAGGGCAAGGTGAGCAATTTCGACATCACCTACGCGGGTGCCTGGTTCACGCGCAACCAGCATTCGATCGCGGACTATTCCGACTACTCGTATTGGTACGACAAGTACTACGGATCCGGCGCCTTCTGGACCAACAACGCGGGCCAGCCGGTCATGCCGCAGGAGTTCGTGATCGAGGACAACCACTACTCCAAGTGGAGCAACGAGCTGCGCGCGAGCAGCCCGCAGGATTATTTCATCAAGGGCACGGTGGGCCTGTTCGCCGAGCGCCAGGTGCACGAGATCTGGGAGGACTACGTCCTGCCCGGGCTCAACGGCAATCCCTACACTTACAATACGCAGGGTCTCGGCTCGGATTTCACCATCCCCGGTCTCAACAACAACTCGATCTGGCTCACCGATCAGGAACGCGTGGATCGCGATTACGCGGCGTTCGCCCAGCTGACCTGGGACATGGGTGCCGGCTGGTCGCTCACCGGCGGCTTCCGCCAGTATCGCTACGACAACTCGCTGCAGGGATTCTACGGTTATGCGCTGGGCTATACCGGACCCGGAGAGCATTCCGGGCAGGCGACCTGCGGTCCGCCGGGTCAGGGCGGCTCGCTGACGACGCAGTATCCGAACTATGCTCCGTTCCATTTCGCGCCCTGCACCGACCTGAATCTCACCGCGGTCTCGGCCAACGGTCATACCGAGCTCCTGCGCCTGAGCTACAAGTTCGATCCCGATCACATGCTGTACGGCACGTTCTCCACCGGGTTCCGTCCCGGCGGCGTGAACCGTGTGTTCGACAAGAACATCGATGCCGTTTATCCGCCCTACAAGTCCGACGAGCTCAAGAACTACGAGATCGGCTGGAAGACGCAGTGGTTCCACGAGCACCTGCGCTGGAACGGCGCCGTGTTCTGGGAGAACTGGAACAACTTCCAGTTCTCGTACCTCGGGCCGAACAGCGTGACCGTGGTGCAGAACGCCGCGTCCGCGGTGAGCAAGGGTGTGGAGTCCAACTTCGAGTGGCTGGTGGGCGGCGGTTGGACCGTCTCCGGCAGCGCGACTTTCCTGGACGCGTACCTGACCCGAAGCTTCTGCGGCACGACGACGTTGGTGTTCCCGACCAGTTGCCCGAACCAGCAGAGCGGCTCGGCGACCTCGCCCATCTCGTTCGCGGACGGCACGGTGGTGCAGGGACCCTACGCGCCCGCTGGCACCCGCCTGCCGGGCACGCCGAGGCTCAAGCTGAATCTGCTGTCGCGCTACGCCTTCTCGATCACCGGCGACTGGACCGGCTACACCCAGGAGGAGGTGGTCTATCAGGATGCTTCGGTGCCGCTCATGTTTCCGGCGTTTTACCAGCCGGGACCCGCGGGCCAGCAGCACCTCGGCGAGCTGCCGCCCTATACCCTGGTCAATCTCTCGGCCGGGGTCGAGCGCAACGGCATGCACGTCGATGTGCGGCTGAACAACGCGATCAACACGCTCGGGGAGTTGACGCGATTCGCGGCCTGTACGCCGACCACCTGCAACCAGCCGTACGTCATCCCGGTGCAGCCGCGGACCGTGTGGTTGCAATTCGGCCAGAAGTTCTGAGGTAAAAGAGGCGGGCGCTCGTCGCGCCCGCCGAACGCAAAACGGATCGGACCCTCGCCGGATGCGGCTTGGGTCCGATCCGCGGGGGATGTCGACTTACGACGACGCGGCCTTCGCGACCCCGTTCACCTTCACCGCATTGGCCGCGAGCAGGTCCATCAGCGCCGGCGAGAGCGCATCGTACGGCTCGAGCTTGAGTTCCTTCAGCCGCGCGCGAATCGCGTTCATGTCCTCGGGCTTGGTGCCGGTCTCGATCACCGACGAGACGAACGCGGCAAACGTAGGCGGCGCCCATCCGCTCTTGTCGAAACGCTCGGCATGCACGAAGGTGAGCCCGTTGAAGGCGTGTTTCGGGTTGTCGATCGGTCCGTGCATGTGCACGCCGCAGACCGTGCAGGCGTTGCGGTGGATGGTCTTGGACGGGTCCACCACTTTCAGCTTGTGGCCGTTGGCGAGCACCTTGACCTTGGGGGTCGGCACCACCGCGATCATCGAAAAAAGCGCACCGGTCGGTCGCCAGCATTGCGAGCAGCCACACACATGGTTGAACAGCACGTCGCCCTCGATCGAGACCTTCACAGGATCGGTGGTGCATTTGCACGACAGCGTGCCGCCGGAGAATCCGGCCGTGCCTGGTTTGACGCCGTTGTCGACGGCGGGATGAATCTTGACAGTCATGTTGAGCTCCTCATTGTTTAATAAATACACACGCTGCGGATCGACTCGCCCTTGTGCATCAAGTCGAACGCGTCGTTGATCTTCTCGAGCGGCATCGTGTGCGTGATCAAATCGTCGATGTTGATCTTCCCGTCCATGTACCAGTCGACGATTCCCGGCACCTGCGTGCGCCCGCGCACACCGCCGAAAGCGGTGCCCTTCCATACGCGCCCGGTCACCAGCTGGAACGGACGGGTCTGGATGGTTTTGCCGGCGCCCGCGACGCCGATGATCACCGACACCCCCCACCCGCGGTGGGTGCATTCGAGCGCCTGGCGCATGATGTCGACATTGCCGATGCACTCGAAACTGTAGTCCGCGCCGCCGTCGGTGATGTTGACCAGATGGCCGATCAGGTCATCGCCCACCTCCTTTGGATTCACGAAATGGGTCATGCCGAATTTCTCGGCGAGCGCCTTGCGGCGCGGATTGATGTCGACGCCGACGATCTTGTTCGCCCCCACGAGCCTCGCGCCCTGGATGACGTTCAGACCGATGCCCCCGAGGCCGAAGACGACGACGTTCGCGCCGGGCTCGACCTTGGCGGTGTGGACGACCGCGCCAACGCCGGTGGTCACGCCGCAGCCGATGTAGCACACCTTGTCGAAGGGCGCGTCCTCGCGGATCTTCGCGACCGCGATTTCCGGCAGCACGGTGAAGTTCGAGAAGGTCGAGCAGCCCATGTAGTGATGAATCTTCTCCTTGCCGATGGAGAACCGGCTGGTGCCGTCGGGCATGACCCCCTTGCCCTGCGTCGCGCGGATGGCGGTGCACAGGTTGGTCTTGTGCGAGGTGCAGGACTTGCACTGGCGGCACTCCGGCGTGTACAGCGGGATCACGTGATCGCCCTTCTTGACGGAGGTGACGCCGGGCCCGACATCCACGACGATCCCCGCGCCCTCGTGCCCGAAAATGACCGGGAACAGGCCCTCTGGATCCGCGCCCGAGCGGGTGAACTCGTCGGTGTGGCAGATGCCCGTCGCCTTCAGCTCGATCAGCACCTCGCCGGCCTTCGGACCCTCGAGGTCCACCGTGGCGATCTCGAGCGGCTTGCCCGCCGCGTAACAAATTGCAGCTTTGGTTTTCATAGCGTTTGATCTCTCGATACTGGCGTTTTAGCTTAACCGGCCGCAGCTCAAGCGGCCGAATTCATCGACGCGTCAAATTAGCATTCTGCCACCGGCCTGGCGACGGTCCGTGCGACTTCCCGTTCGATTGTCCTGCAAATTGCATGCCGGAGATTACGGCGGCAGCGGAGCCGAGCTCGCGCGGACAGGTCAGGCGCGCTCGGGGGCTGCATAGACGCGGAACTCGCGAAAGTCCGGATGTTGCTGCGGAGAGTCCGATGGCGCTGTGGGTTTCTCCGAGAGTCCGTTACAAATTGCCCCGTCGTCTGCAGAAGCGTCGCGGAAACGGTACAGAAAATTCGCGCTGTTCTGGCACCGGGGCGACGTGCCGCCAAGTGCCAACCTCGGTCGGGGCGCCCCGGTCCACCCTCCTTGCGCTCCACGCTCGAGCCGCGATGGGCAACAAGTGTCAACCGGAAATAGGTTCACGAACGGAGCAATTGCGGCGTTCACTGTAACGCGACTGGCACACTAGGGCCGGCGGCGGTCGTGCGGGATTCGATCGATGGGTTATAAGTAACTGATTTTCAAGAGAGAGGACGGCGGAACAGTATTTATTTCGCATTTGGCCGAGATGGCATAAGCATTGCTAATCTTAAAGCGCAATCCAGGGCGGCGTTGAGGGGCTGACCTGGGACCGGACTGGCCGGCCAGTGCAACCAGACAATTACAACGTATTGCTAAGGAGGGAGTTTTGCAGGCAAGACAAGCAACAAGATCCACTTTTTTCCGCACGCACCCGGGATCCAGGACTGTGTGCACGCCGTTCGCCACTTCAGCGGCGAAACGCTCAGACCTTAAGCAGGAGAATTGAGATGAAATGGCTCACAGCAAATCGTCAGGTCAAAATCTTATGTGCCGCCGCCGCGCTAGTCACGACCTGTGGTGCGGCGCTTGCGCAATCGACGGATTCGGAGGAGTTCCAGCGCTTCAAGGACCCGAATCAATGGGGCGCTCCGGCGGGCAATTTGAGCTTGAACCGCTATAGCGCGCTCAAGGAGATCAATACCGGCAACGTCAAGAATCTGCAAATGGTGTGGTCGCAGTCGAGCGGCACCCTGCGCGGTCACGAAGGACAGCCGCTGGTGATCGAGGACGTCGGAGGAAAGCCGATGATGTTCATGGAGAGCGGCTGGCCGAATATCGTTCAGGCACTGGATCTGAGCGATCCCGATCATCCGGTCCAGGCATGGAGCTATACGAAGACCAGCGGCCGCGACGAATCGGCGGTTCCCCGCGCCTGCTGCGACACCGTCAACCGCGGTCTGTCGTATGCCGACGGCAAGCTCGTGTTCGCGACCCTGGACGGTTACGTCATCGCCCTCGACGCCGCCACCGGCAAACAGGATTGGGTGGTGAAGAGCGCCTATCCGGAACACGGCGAGACGATCACGCCGGCACCGATCATTGCCCACGGCAAGGTCATCATCGGGTTCGGCGGCGATGAGTTCGGGGCGCGCGGTGCGATGTGGGCCTACGACCTCGCGGACGGCAAGGTAGCCTGGCATTGCTATTCCACCGGCAGCGACAAGGACGTGTGCCTGACGAAGGATACCAACAAGAACCATCCGAACCACGGCGTTGCCGGCAAAGATGTGGGCATCAGCAGCTATCCCGGCGATGAATGGAAGCGCGGTGGTGGGGCGGCGTGGGGCTGGTACGCCTACGACCCGGATCTGCACATGGTGTACTACGGCACGGGCAATCCCGGCCTGTGGTCACCGTCCTACCGTTGCAACCCGCCGGTGACCCAGGAGAACTGCAATAACGGCAAGTCGGACAACAAGTGGTCGCTGACCATTTTCGGCCGCAACGTCGACACCGGCGAAGCCGTGTGGGCGTACCAGATGACCCCGTTCGATCAGTGGGACTACGACGGCATCAACGAAGTGGTGCTGGTCGATTTGAACATCGACGGCAAGATGCACAAGAGCCTGGTGCATTTCGACCGCAACGGTTTCGCCTATGTTCTCGATCGGACCGACGGCGCGCTGCTGCGCGCTCACAAGTACGTCACCGTGAACTGGGCCGAGAAGATCGACATGAAGACTGACAAGCCGGTCAAGGTGTTCGAGCACTCGCCGCTGAAAGTGGGCGACAACACGCAAGCCTGTCCGTCCGCCATGGGCGGAAAGGACCAGCAGCCGGTCGCGGTCGATCCGACAGATCCCGAGAATTTCTATGTGCCGACCAACAACTGGTGCATGGAAGACGAGCCGCAGGCCCGGTCGCATACGCAGCAGGGAACGGTCTATGTGTTCGCCAACGTGTACATGTATCCGGAGAAGCCGGGTGTCACCGGCAAGTTCAAGAAGTTCAACGTGGTGACCGGTAAGACGGAGTGGGAGATCCCCGATCAATATCCGAACTGGGGCGGCGGCCTCGTCACCGCCGGCGGTCTGGCGTTCTACGGAAGCCTCGGTGGGGATCTGCGGGCGGTCGATCGTTCGACCGGCAAGATCCTGTGGTCGCGCAAGCTGAGTTCCGGCATCATCGGTAATCCGATCGCCTATTCGGTCAAGGGCAAGGAATACGTGTCGGTGTGGTCGGGAATCGGCGGATGGATCGGCCTGCCGGTGACGGCCGGGCTCGATTTGAACGACAAGTTCGGCGCGATCGGTGCAACTGCCATGACCAAGGCGGCCGGTCTCAATCACATACCGCAAGGTGGAACGCTGTTCACCTTCCGGGTGGGCGAGTCCATGCCGGACAGTCCCACGATGGAGGCGACAGCGGGAAAATAAGACTCAATAGTCTTGGATACCAGGAAACCGCCCGGTGCCGCGAGGTGCCGGGCGTTTCTTATCCTGGTCCAGGGACGGGTTCGCGGGTGAAACCTTCATCTTGGGCCCGAGTCTCATCGAGGAGATGGAAATGACGGATACGATCATGCGCCGGATTGCACCATTCGCACTGCTCGCGGGCTGTGCGTTCGCCGGGGGCGCGGCCTGGGGCGACCCCTTGCATTCGCTCACGGTATGCGCCGATCCGGGCAACATGCCGCTGTCGAACCAAAAAGGAGAGGGGTTCGAAAACAAGATCGCACAGGTTCTCGGCAAGACCCTTGGCACCGGCGTGCAATATTACTGGCGCCCCTCGGTCGAGCGTGGGCTGATGCGCACGACGCTGAGCGCGGGCAATTGCGATCTGTGGATGGACATGGCGACCGATACCGAGGGGGCTGAAGTGCTCACCCCTGCGTTGTATCGCTCCACCTTCGTTCTGGCTTATCGCAACGATAGGGGGATCGATATCAAGAGTTTGGATGCGCCCGCGCTGAAAAAGCTGCGGGTCGGCGTGTTCGAGGTGTCGGCGGTCCGCGAGGCCTTGATGGAACACAACGTGATCACCAACACGGTGATCCACTACGTGAGTCATAACGCGGATATCGAGACCGAGAACCAGCCTTCCTATCAGGTTCAACAGGTCATCGACGGCAGCCTCGATGTCGCCGCGGTTTGGGGGCCGATGGCCGGATACTACAAAACGATCGAACACGCGCCGCTGGTCATCCAGCCGGTCAATTTGATGGAAGATAAAGTGCCGATGGAATTCGACATGTCGCTCGCGGTGCCGAGGGGCCGGCCCGACATCAAGCAGGCGGTCGAAGGAGCGCTCGCGCAGAGCAAGGCCGAGATCAAGCAGATCCTCGTCGACTACGGCGTCCCGCTGATCCAATGCACCGACTGCCTGGTCTCGGGCGATCTGCCGTCTCATGGTCCCTACAAGGCGCAGCCGCCGCCGGTGGAATCCGCCGCCGACATCGAGAAGGGGCGACGGGCGCGGATGGCCGAGATGAAGAAATGGCTGGCGCAGGGTGCCAATCCCAATGACGAGCTGAGCGATGCCATCGTCGCCGACGATATGGACCGCGTGAGATATCTGCTACGGCACGGGGCACAGATCGATTTTCGCGATGGCGAGGGCAACACCCCGTTGATCAACGCCACCCGCTTCAATTATGCCGATGTGGCGACCTATTTGATCGAACACAACGCCGATGTGAAGCAGGCAGACCGCACCAACTGGACCCCGCTGATGTTTGCCGCCTGGGTCAACAACCCCGAGCTGGTGGCCCTGTTGATTCACCATGGGGCAGGCCTCGAAACGCGGGATGCCGATGGGCTGACGCCGCTCGCCATTGCCTCGCAAAACGGCAAGGTCGAGGCGGCGCAGGTTCTGGTCGAGGGCGGCGCCGATGTCAATGCCCCGGTCGCCAAGGGCGGCTATACACCGCTCATGCTCGCGGCGGTTTCGGGATCGACCGACCTTGCGAATGCCCTCCTCAAGCACGGCGCCCGGGTGAACGCCGTGAATTCGGGCGGGGTGACCGCGCTGATGATCGCGGCCGCGGGCAATCATTCGGGTGTCGCCGAATTGCTGCTCAAGTCCGGCGCCGACATCAACGTGCGCACCGAGGACGGCCGCACGGCCTTGAGCATCGCTCAAGCGAACAACAATGAGCCTCTGATCAAGCTGCTGCAGGGAGCCGGTCAGCGCGGCGGAGGCTCCAGCGGTTGAGAGGGGCGGTTTTCTCGGGCGTAATCCAAGGGGAATGATAGTGAGAAGAAGCGTTTTGGTGATGATCGTCGTCGGCGCACTCGTGTCCGTTACAGCGCTTGTCGTGCTCCGGCCGGCTCGGGCGGATGCGCCCCCGGACTACACCAAAATTACGCCTCCCGAGCTCGAGAAAGCCACGCCCAAAGGCAAGCTTCAAAATCCGTACAAGGACACGCAGGCGGATATCGTCGCTCAAGGCGAGTCGTTGTTTCGAAGCTATAGCTGCAGCGGTTGCCACGGGGGCTCGGGCGGCGGCGGGATGTGCCCGCCGTTGACCAACGATACCTGGGTGTACGGCGGCGACGACGACACGCTGTTTCGGCTGGTCACTCTCGGCAGCGATGGATTGCAAAAGGAAGGCTATACGCGTACCGGCCACGAGAATGTCGTCGGGCCGATGCCGCCCATGGGACCCATCGTCAAGAACGCCGACGATCTGTGGAAGATAATCACCTTTATCCGGGCGCATTACGACGGCGATCCGGCGTACAAATTCGGCGCGCCGAAGTCCGAGCAATAACGCATGGCATGTAAGGCGCTGCAGCATCGGAGACCTCCGATTGCTGCAGCGCATCTTGCCACTTGACGCAAAACAGCCCAGGCTTTCCCGCAAGTAGTGCCGCCAGTTCCAAGGTCGCGGAAAAGCTGCCAGTTTGCTCGTATGCCCGGCGTAGGATGCGCAGTGGCAGATAACGAATGATGCGAAACTCGAGGGGGAGTGCTTGAAGCAAGACAGACTGGTCACGAGTCATGCGTCCCGCATCACTCAAGTGGTCGAGAGCGGACTGCAGCCCGCCGGAATAGAACCGCTGGTCACGCGCTCCTGGTATCGATGTTTGAGAGAGTACGGAATCGAGCCTTCGGCGCCTCGGCAGAACAACATCCTCAACCCCCAGTCCGTCAAGGAGTCGCAGCAGCGTCTCGGCGAGCTATTGCCGGTCGCCCGCGCCGAAATGGAGAGTCTGTACGAGCAGATCGCCGGGTCGGGCTTCGCCGTCATCCTGGCGGACACGCAGGGCACCGTGTTGAGCACGATCACCGATCCCTCCCTGCAACGCGAGTTTCGTCATGCCGGGTTGTCGCTGGGCGCCCTATGGGACGAGCGCCACGAGGGCACCAACGGCATCGGCACCTGCCTCGCGGAGACCGGTCCCGTGACCGTGCATCGCGAGGAACATTTTCGCGGCTACAACATGTCGCTCTCGTGCTCCGCCGCACCGATTCTCGACCCTCACGGCGGCATCATGGCGGTGCTCGATGCCTCCACCGCCAATTCCAGCGACAGCCGCCTCATCCAGCGGCACACAATGGCGCTGGTCAACATGTCGGCGCACCTCATATCCCGTTGGAACTTTCTGAGCGAATACGGCGAGGCGTGGATATTGCGCTTCCACAGCCGCCCCGAATTCGTCGGGCTCCTGCATGAAGCGCTGATGGCGATCGACGACGGCGGGAACATCCTCGCCGTCAACGAGAGTGCGCTGGTCCAGCTGGGCTGTTCGAGTCGCCATTCGCTGGTCGGCGAGCCGATCGGCAGATTCTTCCAGTTCAATTTTTCCACGCTCGAGCAGCGCGCCAAGTTCGAGCCCAGCGCGATTTGGCCCGTGCGCGATGTGGCGCATGGTCGGCGCTTCTTCGCCATCGCGCGCGCGCCGCTGCACACCTCCGTGCGCGGCGTGGAAGTATCCGTGCCGGCCCGGACGGGGGAGGCGGCGGGCGAATCGGCCGCCCGCGAGTGCGAGCATGTCGGCGAGGACATGCTGATGCGCAAGAATCTGGCATGCGGCCGGCAGCTGTTCGCGAAACAAGTCCCCATTCTCCTGCATGGCGCCACCGGCACGGGCAAGGAGGCATTTGCCAAGACCCTTCACCGTACCGGGCTTTGGTCGGACAGGCCTTTCGTGACGGTCAATTGCGCCGCCATTCCCGAGAGTCTTATCGAAAGCGAACTGTTCGGCTACACGCGCGGAGCATTTACCGGCGCGGCGAAGGAAGGGCGTGTCGGCAAGATTCTCCAGTCGAACGGCGGCACGTTGTTCCTGGATGAAATCGGCGACATGCCGCTGATGCTGCAGACGCGGCTGCTGCGCGTCATCGAGGAACGCGAGGTGGTGCCGCTCGGAAGCGATCAACCGATTCCCGTCGACCTGCACGTGATCAGCGCCACGCACCGCGATGTCCATCAAATGATCCAGGAAGGGCAGTTTCGCGAGGATCTCTACTACCGGTTGAACGGGATCACGCTGCATCTGCCATTGCTCAAGGACCGCGGCGACAAGGCCGATCTGATTCAGACGCTCCTCCGGGAGGAGAACAGCGGCCAGGAGGGTGTGCGGATCGAAGACGACGCGTTCGCGAAACTGATGGACTATTCCTGGCCGGGCAACATCCGCCAGCTCCGTAACGCCCTGCGCACCGCCTCCGCGCTTTGCCGGGACGGCATCATCCGCTCCTCGAACCTGCCGCAGGAGGTTCTCGATACCGGTGCGCCGGCTCGATCGCCCTCGTCGCCGGCCGCGATGGCCGCTGTTGCGGCGCAGCCGACCGCGGCCCCGGCATCGCCGGAAGGCTCCCCCTCCGAGGCGCTTCGAGAGGCGGAATGCGCGGCTCTCCTGCGCGAACTCGAAAGGATGCGCTGGAACATCAGCAGGACGGCGCAAACGCTCGGCATAAGCCGCAATACGCTGTACCGCAAGATTCACAAACACAGGATATTGCTGGAGCACTGAAGCCGGGCAAGGCCGGCTCCGGCTGCGAACCGCGCCGGCGTCAGAACTCGATGACGGTGCGGATGGTGCTCCCCTCGTGCACCAGATCGAACGCTTTGTTGATCTTCTCGAGAGGCAGCACACGGCTGATCAGCGGGTCGATCTTGATATCGCCTTCCAGATACCGGCCGACGTAGTCCGGCAATTGCGAGCGTCCCTTCACGCCGCCGAATACGGAACCCCGCCAAACGCGGCCCGCCATGAGATGGGAGGGCCGCGTCGAGATTTCCTGACCCGATCCGGCGACTCCGAGTATCACCGATTGACCCCAACCGTCGCGGCAGCATTCGAGCGCCGCGCGCATGGCGTAAACGTTGCCGATGCATTCGAAGGAGTAGTCGACACCGCCTCGCGTCATGTCGAGAATCACCGACTGAATCGGACTGTCGTAATCCTTGGGATTGACATAGTCCGTGGCGCCGAGCGCCTTGGCCAGCGTCCATTTCCTCGGGTTGAGATCGACCCCGATGATCCGGGCTGCCCGCGCCATCACCGCGCCCTGGACCACCGAAAGGCCTACGCCACCGAGGCCGAAAACCGCAACGCTCGAGCCGGCGCTCACCTGCGCGGTGTTGAGGACGGCCCCGATGCCGGCGGTGATCACGCAGCCTAGAAGACATACCTTGTCGAGCGGCGCCGCGGTGTCGATCCTTGCCAGGGCGATTTCCGGCAGCACGACATGCTCGGAGAAGCTGCTCGTGCCCATGTAATGCAGGATGGGTTTGCCCTTCAGGGAAAATCGCGATGTGCCGTCCGGCATCAGTCCCTGATCTTGCGTCTTGCGCAGCCTGGTGCACTGATTGGTCTTGTTCGACAGGCATGCCTCGCAGGTTCCACATTCGGGCGTGTAGAGCGGGATTACATGATCCCCGGTGCGTACGCTGGTGACGCCGCGTCCTATATCCTCGACGATGCCCGCACCCTCGTGCCCCAATATCGCGGGAAAGAGCCCGTTCGGGTCGGCACCGAAAAGCGTGAACGCATCCGTCTGGCACACGCCGGCGGCGACGATTCGTACCAGCACCTCGCCGGCCTTCGGGGGGCCGAGATCCACCGTTTCGACCATCAAGGGTCTGCCAGCTTCCCAGGCAACAGCCGCTCTCGTTTTCACGTAGGCCGAGCTCCGTGCATGCGCCACTCCCACCAAGCTCCCAGCAGCTTGCGTGCCAGGGCGATCCGGCGAAGCAACGGGCCGCCGAATGAACCAATTGGCGCAGCGAGCGGCCCGGGGTTGCCTGTGTCACACATTGTGTCGCGCCCGTGAACCTCCCCTCTGTTCCTAATCCAATACAGAGTGCGACATATCTGGCCCTCGAGCGGGACACTCGGTCCGGCCGCGCAGCCGCGTTCCACGGCTCTCGGCGTTTGCGTCAAAGCCACAGATCGAAGCGAATCCGCGCGCCGCGCGCCGGGCCGGCTCGCCGACGTGAATTCGCTGGTTTCCCCGGGCCCGCATGGGTTTGAGCGGTGGTGCGCCGCAGGCTGTCCGCCGCCGCAAACTCTCGCGTGGCGTGATTGGTACAGCTCTTGCAAGCATCCATGCCAGGCTGCTAGGGCGCGGTCGACTTAGGTCTCAACGCCAACAAAGAACCCGAGAAACCGAAACGGAGGGAGTTTATGAAAGCGCGAATCAAGCATGCGATCGCCATCGGCGCGGCGATTTCGCTGGTTCCACTGGCCCAAGCGGTCGCTGGAATCGACATCGAAGCCGGTGATTGGAAGGTGGACTTCTCCGGCAACATCAATGCCTTCTACGTGAATGCCAGCTGCGACCACGGCGAGAACACGGCGGTGACCGGCGGACTCGCCTGCACCGGCGACAACGCGACCTCGGTACGCAACGGCCTGCTGCCCGCCGCGTTCGTGTTCACCGCGAGCACGCGGCAGGACAACCTCGACATCAGCGCGACCATCGGCTTGTATCCCGGCATCAACAGCTCCGCCGCCGCGGGCGTGAACGGCGCGGGCCTGGCCGCCGCGCTGCAAACCCCCGGCATCGATGCCCGCCAGGAATTCCTGACGTTCGGCGACAAGAGCTGGGGAACCGTGAAGATGGGCCGCGACATCGGCATCTTCGGCAAGGACGCCATCCTCGATGACATGACGCTGCTCGGTGTCGGAACGGCCGCGGGCAACGCGGCACCTGGCAACACCAGCTTGGGCCGCATCGGGGTGGGCTACATCTACACCGACTGGATCCCGCAAATCACGTTCACCACGGCCAATTACGGCGGCTTCAGCGCCTCCATAGGCGCATTCACGCCGTTGGACGACGGCGACTACACCTCGCACAATTCGCCGCAGTGGCAGGGCGGTCTCGCCTTCGTGTGGGGCGACCCCAAGAGCGATGCGCTCACGGGCAAGGTATGGGTCGATGCGGTCACCCAGCAGGCGAAGGCGCCCACGACGTGCCCGGCCACCGTGTATCCGGCCGTCCCGTTCTGCGTCACTGAAAACAATGCACTGGGGATCCAAAACGGAACCAAGGGCACCGCTGTCGATGGCGGCGTCAAACTCGACCTGGCCGGCTTCGAAGGCGTGCTGTACGGCTATTACGGCAAGGGCGTCGGCACGACCGGCCTGTACATCCTCGCGACCTCGGCCGCGGGCAACGAACGCAAGTCGGACGGCGGTTACGCGCAGATCACCTACAAGATCGACCGGCTGAAGCTCGGCTTGAGCTACGGATTGTCCGAGCTCAAGCTCGCGAGCGACGAACAGGCCTACGGAATCAATCCGATCACGCTGGCATCGACGGGGACTTACGCGAGCGATCTCGTCCACCGCAACGAGTCCGGCGTGTTCGGGGCGTATTACAGCCTGACCAAAAGCCTGACTCTGGTGGGGGAGTTCATCCACACGGAGGCGCAGGCGTGGAACGGCAATGAGGCCATCGAGAACGACGTCGCGCTCGGCGGTATTCTGTTTTTCTAGCGGTCGCGTGCAGGCGGCGGCGCGGTGATCCGCGCCGCCACCCTATGAATGGCCGCCAAGTTTGCGCCAGCCGGCGCGCGCGCGGGCGATGTAATAGTGCGGACGCAGAAGAAAGAACTCCAGGGAGGTTCCGCTGGAGAAGCAATATCGTTCGCCGTGGTCGGGATCGATCCAATTGATGGAGCAATCGGCCGGAATCCGCGCGCCCACCGCAACGCCTACGGGATCCAGGTTGCCGAACATGCCCTTCATCGGCCGCAGGGGTACCACCGCTTTCCAGATCCCTCCCTTGGATGGAATGCCCCCGTCGGGTGAAACGGCCGTCGCGCCCGTGGTTGCGATACCGGCCGCCATTCCCAATGCGATCACGAAAAGCCGTTTGCCCATGGCGATTATTTTGGCACGAGCGCCCCTCTGCCGCCATTGAGCCTGGCGGCCAACCGACCTTGTGGAACGAGCGGGACGCGGTATTATCGATAGGACCTTTTCCCGGCGTTTTGCGGGAATTTCCCGACACCCGGGGGAGAGTGGGACGGGCATGAATCACTGGACCAAAAGCGTGCTGCTCGCGGCGTGCGCGACCCTCTCCGCGTCGGCCGGCGCCGTGGGGGATGACGATGACGCGCCCAAACGGGGGGCGCAATCCATTACGCCCTCGCTCAATGCGGAACAGCAGCGTGCCGCCGGGCTGCAAATCGCTCACCCCGTTCCGACCAGCGCACCGGAACGTACCGATGCGATCGGCACCGTACTCGACCGGACGGCGCTGCTGGCCGACGAGGACGGGGCGGCCGTGGCGTCCGCGCAGGCGCGCGCCGCCGCGTCCGAGCTCACCCGTTTGCGCGAGCTCTACCAGAGCGGTGCGGGCGCGTCGTTGAAGATGCTGGAATCGGCGGAGGCTGAAGATGCGAAAGCCCGCGCGGATTCCCGTCTCGCAGAGGCGCGCTTCGCGCAAGCCTGGGGCCCCCTCGCCGCGCAACCTCCGCAAGCCCGCCGCCGGCTCCTCGACGCCGTTACGTCCGGACACGGGCTGCTGGTGCGCGCGGACTTGCCCGGCAGGCACAGCCTGGGTTCGCTGCCGGCCAAAGCGGTGCTCGACGTGGACGGCATCTCCGTGCCGGGACGCGTACTCGGCGCGCTCGAGCAGCCGAGCGACCTGCAGAGCGCGGGCCTGTTGATCGAGGTGCGTAATCCCCCGGCGGGCCTGGCACCCGGGTCGCGTATTCCGATGACGCTGTTGAGCGCCGAGCGCGCGGGGCTGCTGCTGCCGAATGGTGCCTTGCTGTACGGCGAGGACGGAGCCTACGTCTACAAACGGGTCGCGCCCAAGGCACCGAACGAGAAGCTGCACTATCTGCCGGTGAAGGTGACGCCGCTCGCTCCCTACGGCAGCGGGTGGCTGGTGAAGGGTGTGGACGACGATGACGACATCGTCGTGCATGCCGCCGGCGTGCTCTGGTCGCTCGAGGGCATGGGCGCCCATCCGGTTGACGACGACGACGATTAGGGCGTCCCGTGTTGGCTGCCATCGTCCGCGCCTCGCTTGCGCATCCCCGCATCGTGACCGCGCTCGCCTGCCTGATCGCCGCGTTGGGCGTGGGGGCGCTGGTTTCGGCGCAATTCGACGTCTTTCCCGATTTCGCGCCGCCGCACGTGCTGGTCCAGACCGAGGCACCCGGCCTGGACGCGACCCAGGTCGAAGCGCTGGTGACGCGTCCTCTCGAGGAACTGCTGGCGGGCACCGAGAACGTGAAGACGGTACGTTCCACGTCGAGTCAGGGATTGTCGGCGATGCAGGTGGTTTTCGACCGCAGCGGCGATCCGTACCGTCAGCGGCAGGTGGTCACGGAGCGCTTGGCCGAGTTCGCCGGATTGCTGCCCGAGGGCGTCGGCGCGCCGCTCCTGTCGCCGCTCAGCTCCTCCATGGAGTACCTGGTTCACTTCGGCTACACCAGCGACCGCTTGTCGGCGGTGCAGCTGCGCGACATCGTGCAGTGGATCGTCAAGCCGCAAATCCTCGCCGTGCCGGGCGTTGCCCAGGCGCAACTCTTCGGCGGCGAGGTTCACGAGCGGCAGATCGAGGTGGACCCCGTGAAGCTCGCCGCCTCCGGGTTCACGCTCGATGACGTCTTGGTGACCGCAAAGCGCGCGACGGCTCTGATCGGCGGCGGCTACTTCGAGACACCCACGCAACGCATCGTGATCCGGGCGCAGGCGCCGGCCGCCACGCTCGATGCGCTGTCCGGGGCCGTGCTCGGCACGCGGGCCGGTTTTCCGGTACGCCTCGGCGATGTCGCGACGGTGCGCGAGGGCGCCGAGCCGCGCTTCGGCGACGCGCTGATAGGCGCCAAGCCGGGTATCCTGATCGAGACCTCCACGCAGTTCGGCGCGAATACGCTCGATGTGACGCGGGCGCTGGAAGAAAGGCTCGATGCAATCGCTCCGGCCCTCGCCAAGGAAGGCGTCGAGTACCATCCCGCGCTGCTGCGTCCCGCGAGCTTCATCGAGAGCGCGATCGAGAAGCTGCGCAACTCGCTGGCCGTGGGCGCTGTGCTGGTGGTGGCGCTGTTGCTGATCATGCTGCGCGATTGGCGCGGAGCACTCGTGTCCTTCAGCGCCATCCCGCTCGCGCTGTTGACCACCGTATGGCTGCTCGAGGCGTTCGGACTGTCGCTCAACACCATGACGCTGGGTGGACTCGTCGTTGCACTCGGCGTGGTCGTCGACGATGCGGTCATCGACGTGGAGAATATTCTGCGGCGACGCCGTATGTCGGGCCCGGACGCGAACATCGTGCAGCTGTTCACGGATGCATCGCTCGAGGTGCGCCGGCCGGTGTTTTACGCGACGGCCGCCGTGGCGGTCGCATTCCTGCCGATACTCATGATGTCGGGCCTGCAGGGGGCGTTCTTCCGGCCGCTGTCGATCGCGTTCCTGCTCGCCGTCGGTCTGTCGCTGTTGGTGGCGATGAGCGCGACCCCCGCCATGAGCGTGCTGCTGATGGCGCAGCACCGACCCAAACCCGAGGCGCGATTCCTGGCAAACTGCAAGCGCGGTCAGCTGCGCGTGGTCGAGTGGCTGCACGCCCGCCCGCGCGCCACGATCGCCATCCTCGCGACCACGGGAATCGCGGGTGTCGTGTGCCTGCCGCTGCTCGGGGCGCGGCTGTTGCCGGATTTTCGCGAAAACTATCTCATCGCCCATGCCTCGCTGCGGCCGGGAATATCGCTGGCGGAGACTGCACGGGTCGGCGAGCAGATCTCCCGGGGGCTGATGGCCATCCCGGGCGTCAAGAGCGTCGCCGAGCAGATCGGGCGCGCGGAAAACGGCCAGGATCCCGATGCGCCGAACAAGAGCGAGTTCGAGGTGCAGATCGATCCGAAGACGGGCCACAGCGCCGGAGAGATCGATGCCGCCATCCGCGATGTCTTCGATGACTACCCGAACCAGCTGGTGGAAATCTACTCGGTGCTCGCCGAGCGCATCGGCGAGACCCTGTCCGGGGAGTCGGCCCCGTTCACCATCAGCGTCCTGGGATCGGATCTCGATGCCGACGACCGGGTGGGCGCCGAGATCGTCGACGTCTTGGAGCACATTCCCGGCAGCGGCAACGTGCGCTTGACGGTTCCGCCGCGCGAGGTGGAGATGCATCTGGAACTCCTGCCCGACAAGCTTGCGACCTATGGGCTGCAGGCGGCCGATGTGCTGCAGACCGTCAATGCGGCCTACCACGGCACGGTCGCCGCGCAACTCGAGCAGGCGGACCGCAGCGTTCCCGTGGCCGTGCGCATCGCGGGTGCGGGCGCCGACCCACGGGCCGTGGGCGCCTTGCTGCTGCGCAGCCGGGACGGCGCGCTGACGCCGCTGTCGGCGGTTGCAAAAATTACCATGGAGCTCGCCCGCAGCCTGGTCGACCACCAGGATGGATTGCGCCGGCAAATCGTGGTGGCGGCCCCGCGCGGGTCCGACCAGGCGGGTTTTGCCGCGGCCGCGCGCAAGGCCATCGCGGCGAGAGTTCCGCTGCCCGCGGGCGTGTACCTGCGCTATGGCGGAGCCGCCGAGGCGCAGGCGGCCGCGGCGCACGAGCTCTTGCTGCATTCGGCGGCGGCGTTCATCTTGATCGTATTGCTGCTCGCACTGGCGTTCGGGTCGTCGCGACATGTGCTGCTGGTGCTGGTGGCGCTGCCGAGCACGCTGATCGGCGGCGTGGCGGCGGTGGCGCTCACCGGCGGCACACTCACGCTCGGCGCCATGGTGGGGTTCGTCGCGCTGTTCGGCATGGCCGCGCGCAATACGATATTGCTGGTCTCCCACTTCGATCATCTGGTGGGTGTGGAGGGTCAGCCGTGGAGCATCCGGACTGCGATGCGCGGCGCCGAGGAGCGCCTGACGCCGGTGCTCTTGACCGCGCTGCTCACAGCCTTGGCGTTGCTGCCTGTCGCGCTGCAGTTGCACGAGCCCGGACATGAAATCGAGGGCCCCATGGCGGTCGTTATCCTGGGCGGCCTGGTATCCTCTACCCTCGTGAGCTTGCTGTTGATTCCGCCTCTGGCGGCGCGCTGGCTGAAGCCGTCCGAGCCTCATGTCGGGTGATGTTTCTTACGGGAATACATTGTTCAATAAATGGAGAAACCATGAAAATAATCCGTTCGATTGCATTGACGACGGCGGTTCTCGCGTCCGGCTACGCCGCCGCGGCTGCGCCGATGCTGCACGTCACGCAGACCGTTGAGATCAACGCTCCCGCCCACAAGGTCTGGAAGGCGGTGGAGAGCTTCGGTGCCTTGAATACGTGGCACCCCGCCGTCGCCAAGGACGAGATCGTGGCGGGGACCAACGATACTCCCGGAGCCGTGCGGCTGCTGACCCTGAAGGACGGCGGGACGATCAAGGAAAAGCTGCTGGCGTTCGAGCCGAAGGCCCGCAAATTCCGTTATGAGATTCTCGAAGGGGTGCTGCCGGTGAGCGACTACCGATCGACGTTGACCGTGACCTCGACCGGCAAGGACAAGTCCACCGTCACCTGGTCGGGCCACTTCCGCCGCAAGGACACGGGTGCCAGTCCGGCCGACAATGCGAACGACAAGACCGCGACCGACACCATCACGGGCGTCTACCAGGGAGGACTTCAGAATCTGAAGAAAATGCTGGAGGGGGGCTAGCGCCACCGGCCGCCATCACATGTCATGAACGTCCTCGATCGATTTCATCCCGCCGTCGCCGCGTGGTTCACGCGGACCTTCGATGCGCCCACCCCGGCGCAGATCGAGGCCTGGCCGGCGATTCAATCGGGACGGGACGTGTTGGTGGCGGCTCCCACCGGATCGGGCAAGACGTTCGCGGCCTTCCTCGCGGCGATCGATCAACTCGTCAAGGAGGGATTGGCGGGCGGCCTGCCGGACGAGACGCGAATCGTCTACGTTTCGCCCCTGAAGGCGCTGTCCAACGACATTCATCGCAATCTCGAGGCGCCGCTTCAGGGGATCGGCGAGGAGCTCGCGGCCATGGGTCTGCCCGAGGTGCCCATCCGCTCGGTGGTGCGCACCGGGGATACGCCGCAGACGGAGCGCGCGCGCATGCGGCGTACCGCCCCGCACATCCTGGTGACCACGCCCGAATCCCTGTACATCCTGCTCACGTCGGAGTCCGGCCGCGCCATGCTGTCGACCTGCCGCAGCGTGATCGTGGATGAAATACATGCCATCGCGGGCAACAAGCGCGGAGCGCATCTCGCGTTGTCCCTGGAGCGGCTGGAGGGGCTCGTCGCGAGACCCCTGGTTCGCATCGGGCTGTCGGCGACGCAAAAGCCGATCGAGGAGGTCGCCCGATTTCTCACCGGCGTGCGCGGCGGCGATCGGCCGTGCACCCTCGTCGATGCCGGGCACACGCGGCGCCGGGATCTGGCGCTGGAGCTGCCGCCCCTGCCGCTCGAGGCGGTGATGTCGGGCGAGGCGTGGACGGAGGTCTACGACCGCCTGGCGGAACTGGTGCGGGAGCATCGGACCACGCTCGTGTTCGTGAACACGCGCCGGCTCGCCGAACGGGTGGCGCGGCATCTGTCGGAGCGCATCGGCGAGGAATTCGTCACCGCGCATCATGGAAGCCTCGCGCGCGACAGGCGCCTCGACGCGGAGCAGCGCTTGAAGCGGGGCGAGCTCAAAGCCCTGGTCGCGACCGCCTCGTTGGAGCTCGGCATCGATATCGGCGATGTCGATCTCGTCTGCCAGATCGCCTCCACCCGCTCGATCAACGCCTTTCTGCAGCGGGTCGGCCGAGCGGGGCACTCCGTCGGGGGCATCTCCAAGGGCCGCCTCTTCCCGCTTTCCCGCGACGAGCTGGTGGAGTGCACCGCGCTCCTGGATGCCGTGAGGCGCGGCGAGCTCGACCGCCTGCAAGTGCCGCGCAATCTCCTCGACGTGCTTACCCAGCAGATCGCGGCGGAGGTCTCCGCGCGCGAGTGGGACGAGGACGCCCTGTTCGACCTGGTGCGGGGCGCTTACGGCTACCGCGACCTGCAACGCGCCGAATTCGATCAATGCGTCGCCATGCTGGCCGAGGGGTTCAGCACGCGGCGCGGACGCCACAGGGCGCTGATTCACCGCGACGCCGTGAACAGGCGGCTGCGGCCGCGGCGCGGCGGGCGGCTCACCGCCATCACCTCGGGCGGGGCGATTCCGGACAACGCCGATTACCGGGTCATGCTCGAGCCCGAATCGCAGCTCGTCGGGACCGTGAACGAGGACTTCGCGGTGGAGAGCCTGCAAGGCGATATCTTCCAGCTCGGCAACACGTCCTACCGGATCCTGCGGGTGGAGCGGGGAACGGTTCGGGTCGAGGACGCCCACGGCGAGCCGCCCTCGATCCCGTTCTGGCTCGGCGAGGCGCCGGGCCGCAGCGACGAGCTGTCGATGGCCGTCTCGCGGCTCCGCGCCGAGATCGAGGAGCGTCTCGTCGGCAGCGGCAGCCGCACCGGCAAGGGCATCGGTGCCGACAAGGGCAACGGTGCCGACAAGGGCGTCGGCGCCGCGACGGGCATACGGTCGGCCTCCGAGTGGGTGGAGAGCACCATCGGCCTCGATGCGGTCGCGACCTCGCAGCTGATCCAATACCTAGCCGCCGGGCGGGCCGCGCTCGGGACGCTGCCGAAGCTCGACACCATCGTGTTCGAGCGTTTCTTCGACGAGTCGGGCGGCATGCAATTGGTGATCCATTCGCCCTACGGCAGCCGGGTGAACCGGGCTTGGGGCCTTGCGCTTCGCAAGCGTTTCTGCCGGACCTTCAACTTCGAGCTGCAGGCCGCGGCGACCGAGGATCACATCATCCTGTCGCTCACCCATGCACACAGCTTCGAGCTCGCGGAGGTGTCCCGGTACTTGAATTCCAAGACCGCACGGCACGTGCTCATTCAGGCGCTTTGCGCGGCGCCGATGTTCGAGGTGCGCTGGCGCTGGGACGCGGGGATAGCGCTCGCTCTGCCGCGCTTTCGCGGCGGCAAGAAGATTCCTCCGCAGATCGCGCGCATGAATGCCGAGGATCTGCTGGCTTCCTTGTTTCCGGACCAGGTCGCCTGCGCCGAGAATCTCACGGGGGAGATCGAGGTTCCCGACAACCCGCTCGTCCGGCAGGTCATCCGCGATTGCCTCGAGGACGCGATGAACGTCGAGGCGTTCGAGACGCTGCTGCGCGGACTCGAGAGCGGCGCGGTGCATGTCGTCGCCCGGGATTTGACCGAGCCGTCGCCGCTCGCGCTCGAGGCGCTGACCGCGCGTCCCTATGCCTATCTCGACGATGCGCCGCTCGAGGAGCGGCGCACCCAGGCTGTCATGAGCCGGCGGTGGATAGATCCCGCAGCCGCATCGGATCTCGGGCGGCTGGACGGCGAGGCCATCGCGCGGGTCCGCGGGGAGGCGTGGCCGGATGCGGCGACGGCGGACGAGCTGCACGATGCGCTGTTGTGGCTCGCGTTCCTCACCGAGACGGAGCTGGGCGCGAACCCGGCATGGCCAGCGCTCATGAGCGCGCTCGCGGGGCAGGGGCGCGTCGCGAGGGTCGCGGCGTCCGACGGACGGGCGCTGTGGGTCGCGGCGGAGCGGCAGTCATTGTTCGAACCGCAGGTCCCATCGAGCGACGAGGCGCTGATCGACATCGTGCGAGGGCGCCTCGAGGGCTCGGGGCCGATCACTGCGCACGCGATCGCGGCGGCGGCCGGCGTCGCGCCGGCGCGCATCGATGCGGCGCTTGCGGCCCTGGAGCGCGAGGGCTTCGCGCTGCGCGGCCGGTTCACGCCGGGCATCGAGGAGCAGGAGTGGTGCGAGCGCCGCCTGCTCGCCCGCATCCACCGCTATACGGTGAAGCGCCTGCGTGCCGAAATCGAACCGGTGTCCGCACGCGATTTCACGCGCTTCCTGCTCGAGTGGCAGCGGGTGCTGCCGGATGCGCGCATGCAGGGCTCCGATGCCCTGGCTGCGGTGCTTTCGCAGCTCGAGGGATTCGAAGCCCCGGCCAGCGCATGGGAAACCGATATCCTGCCCTCCCGCATCGCCGAGTACGAGCCGGAGTGGCTCGACGAGCATTGCCGCGCGGGACGCTTCGTGTGGACGCGGCTCGCAGCGCGCACGCCGGAGCCGGATCGGGGGGTCGCTCCCGTGCGCTCGACGCCGATCACGCTCATCGCGCGCCGGGACCTCAAATCCTGGTCGGCGCTGGCCGCAGGTCCCGATCCGGCACAGCTCACGTCGCGCGCCCGGGCGGTGATGGAGTTCATCCAGGCCCACGGAGCCTCGTTCTTCGATGAGATCGCGGACAGCGCCGGAATGCTCCCCTCGGAGGCCGAGGACGCGCTCGCCGAGCTCGTGGCGCTCGGGATGGTCAACTCGGACAGCTTCGGCGGCCTGCGCGCGCTGCTCGTGCCGGGCAGCCAGCGCGGACGCTCCCACGGCCGCGGCGTCCGCCGCCGCCGATCGCTCGCGCTGTTCGCCATGGCCGATGCGGGGCGATGGGCCATCGTGCGCCAGCCGGCGAGGGCGCCGGACTCGACCCCGGCCGACAGCCACGCGGTCGAACACGTGGTGAGAACGCTGCTCAAGCGCTGGGGGGTGCTTTTCTGGAGGCTGCTGGCGCGCGAGGCGCAGTGGCTGCCGCCCTGGCGCGAGATCCTCATGTGCTGCCGGCGCCTGGAGGCTCGCGGTGAGATTCGCGGCGGCCGTTTCATCGCAGGCTTCTCGGGAGAGCAGTTCGCGCTGCCCGAGGCAGTGGCGCCGCTGCGCGAGGCAAGGCGCGCGCCGCAGAGCGGGCAGCTGGTCTCGCTGTCGGGCGCCGACCCGCTCAATCTGCTGGGAATCGTCACGCCGGGCCCGCGCCTGCCCTCGCTCGCGGGCAACCGGCTGCTGTATCGAGATGGCCTGCCCATTGCGGTCTATGCGGGAGGGGAGGTCAGGTTCCTGGAAGGTCTCGCGCCGAGGGAGGAATGGGAGGCGCGCAACGCGGTGCTGCGACGGCACGTGCCGGCCGCGCTTGCCGCGCTGGATGAACCGCCATCGGGCCATGGCGCATGATCGGCCCCGGGCGCCCGCTCACCACCAGCCGCGGCGCTTGAACCAGAGAATGGGTATCAGCGTGCTCAGGGCGATGAGCGACAAACCATAAGGGTAGCCCCAGCGCCAGCCGAGTTCCGGCATGTCGTGGAAATTCATGCCGTACATGCTGGCGATGAGCGTCGGAGGAATGCCCACGACGGAGGCGATGGTCAGGACCTTGAACATGTCGTTCTGATCGGTGTTGATGAAGCCGAGCACCGCGTCCAGCAAGAACTGCACCTTGCCCGAGAGGTGCCCTTCGAATTCGGCCAACGAGCTCAGATCGCCGCGCACCGTCCGCAGCCGCTGCTCGCTGCTCTGCTCCAGCCATTCGCGGGCGCTGTCGCAGGTGAAGTCGACGATGCGCTGCAGTCCCACCAGGCTCTCCTGGATTTGCGACAGCGTTTCCCCGATGGTGCCGATCTTGACCAGGGTGTCGCGCAGCAGCTGGCTCAAACGCCTCGAGCGCGGCCGCTCGCCGCGGTGCGCGTGAAAGGCATCGCGCGAGATCCCCCTCAGCTCCGCGGCGAGCCTTTCCAGCGTGTCCGCGCCGACATCGACCATCTCCTCGATGAGGGCGAGGAACGCGGCGGAGCTCGTGGCGATGTCGCCGTCGCGCTCGATCCGCTTCACGACGTGCGCGACCGAGTGCATGTTGGCGAAGCGAATGGTCACGAGGATGGTCTTCGAGAGCACGAACCCGACCGGTGTCGGCACCTCGCTTTCCGGAATGGTGTGCAGGCCGAGGGGCATGCTGAGATACAGCACCCCCCCGACGGCGCGCAGGCGGCTCGAGGTCTCGATTTCCTCCAGCGCACCCCGCGAGGGAACGCGCAAGTCCCAGGTGCGATTCACATAGCCGATCTCATCCTCGGTCGGATTCAACAGATCGACCCAGAACGACTCGGCGCCGCCGGTCCCGGGGGCGGTTCCACCCTCCGTGCCCAAGCCCTGTCGGGTGCCGGGCGAAACGGGGAAAGTGGTCAGCATCGTCGGCGCTCCCTCGGGTGAACTTCGGGCAACAATCGGGATACTTTACGTTTTTCGCGTCGGGGGAACCATCACACGCAGCGTCCACCGCGAAAATTGTCTAGAATCGGCGGCGTTTTACATTCATAGCGTGCGGTGGAGTTTTTAGATGAAGAAGATCCTGTCGATGCTGACCACCTTCTCCCTGGCCGCTGCCGCCCTGGGTGCCGCCTATGCGGCCGGCGCAGACACCCCCGCCGCGCCCTCCGCCCCGGCTGCGACCAAATGGGTCGAAGGCAGGAATTATTTCCCGATCCGGCCGGCCCGACCGACCGGATTGCCCGCCGGAAAAGTGCAGGTGACCGAGGTGTTCTCCTACGCCTGCCCGGCCTGTAACCAATTCCAGCCATCGATGCGCAAGCTGGAGCATAGCGTGCCGTCGAACGTGGTCATCAATTTCCTGCCGGCGGCGTTCAACCCCGCCGAGGATTGGCCGATGTTCCAGCTGGCCTACGTGACCGCGCAGACGCTCGGGATCGCCGACAAGGCGCATGACGCGATGTTCGACGCCGTGTGGACCACGGGCGAGCTCGGCACGACCGATCCCTCGACCGGCGGCCTGAAGGCGCACATGCCGACCATCGAGGATGCCGCGCGCTTCTACGAGAAGCACACCGGCGTTCCGGCCGCCAAATTCGTGGCCACATCGAAGTCGTTCGGCGTCGACAATCAGGTCCGCGTGGACGAGGAGGCCATCAAGCAGTTCGGCGTGGACCGGACCCCGACGATCGTGGTGAACGGCAAGTATCGGCTGCAGGTGGAATCCGCCGGCGGGCCCGACGCGCTGATCGAGCTGGTCAATTGGCTCGTGGCCAAAGAGACCAAGTAGCGGCCAGGCGCGCCGCGCCGCGGTCCGCGGCGTGAGCACTGCGACGCTCCTGTGGGGACTGTTGTTCAGCTCCATCGGAGTGGGCTTTTTCATCTACGGCAAGAAGCAGCGGGCCCCCGTGCCGCTCCTCTGCGGAATCGGCCTCGCCGTGTATCCGTACTTCGTTCCGAACGTCGTCGCATTGGTCGCCATCGGCGTGGCGCTTTGCGCGATCCCTTATTTCTTCAGGGAGTGACCCGGACCTCCTCGCTCTGCAAAAACTTGTCGAGGGCCTGACCTTTCTTGACGCGCCACATGGAATCATCGATCGATGAAATATGATCGCCGCCGTTTGTCGTGGATCTTGCTCGCGGTGCTCGCCTTCCTGGCGGTCGCCGCCATTGCCTATCGATCCGTGACGTTCGTGTCCCAGCCGCCGCCGCGGCGTGGGCGCTTCCAGGGCGGCGGTGACCAGCCCGTGGGCGTCGCGAAGATCGGGCGCGGCGATATCCGGCTCACGCTGCGCGCACTCGGGGCGGTGACGCCGCTCGCCACCGTCACGGTGAGCACGCAGATCAGCGGCTATTTGATGAGCGTCGACTTCAAGGAGGGGCAGCTCGTCCACAAGGGGCAAATGCTGGCCCAGATCGACCCGCGTCCCTACGAGGTCGCGTTGGAACAGGACAAGGCGCAGCTCGCCCGCGATGAGGCCACCGCGCAGCAGGCGCAGATGGACCTCGCCCGCTATCAGACGCTGTCGCAGCAGCAGTCGATCGCGCGGCAGACCTATGAGGATCAGGTCTGGACGGTCAAGCAGGATCAGGGCACCGTCGACTACGACAAGGGGTTGATCAAGGCGCAGGAGCTCAACCTCGCCTACTGCCGCATCAGCGCGCCGACCGACGGCCGGGTCGGACTGCGGCAGATCGATCCGGGCAATTACGTCCAGACCGGCTCGACCACCGGCATCGTGGTGCTCACCAAACTGAGTCCGACGACGGTGGAATTCGCGGTGCCCGAGGACAGCCTGCCGCAGATCATGGCGCGCGTGCGCTCGGGGGCGCTCCTGCCGGTGACCGCCTTCGACCGCGCCAACGTCAATCAGCTCGCCACCGGGCAACTCGCCGCCACCGATACCCAGGTCAACACCACCACCGGCACGGTGATGTTGCGCGCCAACTTCGACAATGCCAACGAGGCGCTGTTTCCCAGCCAGTTCGTCAATGTGACCATGCTGCTCGACACCTTGAAGGATGTCGTGACGGTGCCGGTCCGCGCCGTACAGCGCGGCGCGCCCGGGAACTACGTATATCTGGTCGGCGACGACGACACCGTTTCCGTGCATCCCGTCACGCTCGGAGCGCAGGACGGCGATTTCTTCGCCGTCACCGCCGGCCTGTCGCCTGGCGACCGGGTGGTCACCGACGGCGCCGACCGGCTGCGGGATGGCGCCAAGGTGAGCATCCCCGACGCCGCGTCCACGGCGCCGGCGGCGGGCGAAGGGCGGCGACCCGGCGGCGGCCGGGGTCACCACAACGGCGATGGGGCGCACGAGCATGGCAATTGGCAGCACCACAGGCGTCCGCAGCAGGATGACTCGAGCCAGCCAAAGGCCGACGGTCCGGCGCCCGCGGGCTCCGCGCCCGGCGGTTCGCCTCCGAGCGGGCGATAGGCCCGCCGGCGATGAATCCCTCCCGGCTCTTCATCAACCTGCCGGTCGCCACCTCGTTGCTGATGGCCGCGATCCTGCTGAGCGGTTTGTTCGCGTTCAAATTCCTGCCGCTCTCCTCCCTGCCCGAGGTGGATTACCCTACCATCCAGGTGCAGACCTTTTATCCGGGCGCGAGCCCGGAAGTGATGACCTCCTCGGTCACCGCGCCCTTGGAGCGCCAGTTCGGACAGATGCCCGGCCTCAACCAGATGACCTCGGCGAGCTCGGGAGGCGCGTCCATCGTGACGCTTCAGTTCAGCCTGGACCTCGGCCTCGACGTGGCCGAACAGGAGGTGCAGGCCGCCATCAACGCGGCGGGCAATGTGCTTCCGAACGACCTGCCGACACCACCGACCTATGCCAAGTTCAACCCGGCCGATGCGCCCATCTTGACGCTCGCGGTCACGTCCAAGACGCTCAAGCTCACCGATGTGGAGGATCTGAGCTTCACCCGGCTCGCGCAGAAGATCTCGCAGCTGCCCGGCGTGGGCGTGGTGAGCATCTCGGGAGGCCAGCGGCCGGCCGTGCGGATACAGTTCAATCCGCGCGCCCTCGCGAAGTACGGGCTCAATATCGACGATCTGCGCACCACGATCGGCAGCGCGAACAGCAACTCGCCCAAGGGCAGCTTCGACGGGCCCTCGCAGGCCTCCTCGATCAATGCGAACGATCAGATCACCGACATCGCCGACTACGGCAACATCATCGTCGCCTACAGCAACGGATCGCCGGTGCACCTGTCGGACGTGGCGAACGTGGTCATCGCCCCCGAGAACACCAAGCTCGCGGCGTGGGCGAACACGACGCCGTCCTTGATCCTGAACGTGCAGCGCCAGCCCGGGGCGAACGTGATCCAGGTCGCGAACGCCGTCAAGCGGCTGCTCCCCACGGTCAGGGCCGACATGCCGCCGGCGCTCGACATCGGCATTCTGAGCGACCGCACCGAAACCATTCGCGCGTCGGTGTCCGATGTGGAGTTCGAGCTGGTGCTGGCCGTGATCCTGGTCGTGCTGGTGATATTCGTTTTCCTGCGCAATGCGCCGGCGACCATCATCCCGAGCCTGTCGGTGCCGCTGTCGCTGGTCGGCACCTTCGGCGCCATGTATCTTCTCAATTACAGCCTCGACAACCTGTCGTTGATGGCGCTCACCATCTCGACCGGCTTCGTGGTGGACGATGCCATCGTGATGATCGAGAACATCGCGCGCTACGTCGAGATGGGCGAGTCACCCATGGCGGCGGCGATCAAGGGCTCGCAGCAGATCGGCTTCACCATCATCTCGCTCACCGTCTCGTTGATAGCCGCGCTCATACCGCTCCTGTTCATGGGGGAGATCGTGGGCCGGCTGTTCCACGAATTCGCGATCACGCTGGCGGTGACCATCGTGATCTCCGCCGCGGTGTCGCTCACGCTGGTGCCGATGCTGTGCGCGCGCCTGCTGCACCGCCGCGCCGCCTCGACCCGGAGCGCATGGGATCTTCGCGCCGAGCGCGGATTTCAATGGATCATCGACCGGTACGGCCGCGGCTTGGAGTGGGTTCTCGATCACGAGGCGTTCACGCTGGGGATCGCGGGCATCACCCTGGCGGTGACGCTGCTGCTCTATGTCTTCATCCCGAAGGGCTTCTTTCCGGTGCAGGACACGGGCGAAATCCAGGGCATCTCCGAGGCGGCACAATCCATATCGTACGAGGCCATGGCGGAGCGCCAACAGGCGATGGCCGCCGCCATACTCCAGGACGCGGACGTTCAATCCTTGAGCTCGTTCATCGGGGTCGACGGCGCGAACACCACGCTCAACAGCGGACGCTTCCTGATCAATCTGAAGCCTCACGGCGAGCGCCACGCCACCGCGAGCGAAATCATCCGGCGGCTGAAGCGTGAAACCGCCGGCGTGGTCGGCATCACGCTCTTCATGCAGCCCCTGCAGGATATCACCATCGACTCGGCGGTCAGCCGGACCCAGTATCAGTTCGTGGTCGAGAGCACCGACAACAGGGATTTCGCGGCATGGATTCCGCCGCTGATGCAGCAGCTGACGCAGCTGCCCGAGCTCGCCGACGTCGCGAGCGACATGGAGCTCAAGGGCCTCGCGACCGATCTCGTCATCGACCGGTCCACCGCCGCGCGATTCGGCATCTCGCCCGCGACCGTGGACAATGTGCTCTACGACTCCTACGGCCAGCGCATCGTGTCGACCATCTACACGCAGTCGAACCAATACCGGGTGATCCTGGAGGCGGACCCCTCGATTCAGCGCTCCCTCGCCGGGCTGTCGGAGCTCTATCTGCCCTCATCCGTGTCCTCGACCAACGGACAGGTGCCGTTGTCCGCGATCGTGAGCGTCAACCAGCGCGCCGGGCCGCTGCAGATCACCCATCTCGGGCAGTTCCCCGCGACCACCATCTCGTTCAACCTGTCGCCCGGATCCTCGCTCGGCGCCGCGGTCGACGCCATCCGCAGGGCCGAGCGGAAGATCCACCTGCCGGGGAAATTCGTGACCGCCTTCCAGGGGACCGCCGCGGCCTTTCAACACGTCCTGACCAACCAGGCGCTGCTGCTGCTGGCCTCCATCGTCACCATGTACATCGTGCTCGGCGTTTTGTACGAGAGCTTCATCCACCCGATCACCATCCTTTCCACGCTCCCCTCGGCGGGCATCGGCGCGATGCTGGCGCTGATCATCGCAGGGGACGATCTCGACGTGCTCGGGATCATCGGCATCATCCTGCTCATCGGCATCGTCAAGAAAAACGCGATCATGATGATCGATTTCGCCCTCGACGCGCAGCGCAAGGAGGGGTTGGCGCCGCGCGAGGCGATCACGCGGGCCTCGCTGCTGCGGTTCCGGCCGATCTTGATGACCACGATGGCCGCGCTGCTCGGCGCATTGCCGCTGATGCTGAGCCACGGCGCCGGGTCGGAGCTGCGGCGCCCGCTCGGCATCGCGATCGTCGGCGGCCTGATTGCGAGCCAGCTGCTCACGCTGTTCACCACGCCCGTCATCTACCTGGCCTTTGACCGCGCAGCCGCGCGTCTGCGCCGGCGGCGGATGGACGCCGATCCGGCCCCCTCATGAATCTTTCCGGCCCATTCATCCAACGGCCCGTGGCCACCACCCTGCTGACGGTCGGAGTGGCGCTCGCAGGAGCATTCGCCTACCTCAAGCTGCCGGTGTCGCCGTTGCCCCAGGTGGACTACCCGACCATCTCGGTATCCGCCTCGCTGCCCGGCGCCGATCCCCAGACGGTGTCCACCAGCGTGGCCGAACCGCTGGAGCGGTATCTGGGGCAGATCGCGGATGTCACCGAAATCACCTCGCAGAGCTCCAGCGGGCAGACGCGCATCACCCTGCAGTTCGATCTGGACCGCGACATCAACGGCGCGGCGCGCGACGTGCAGGCGGCCATCAATGCGGCCTCGGCGGACGTATCGACCAGCCTGTCGAGCAATCCGAGCTACCGCAAGGTGAACCCCGCCGACGCGCCGCTCATGATCCTCGCGCTCACCTCCAAGACGCTGACCCGCGGCCAGCTGTACGATGCCGCCAGCAACGTCCTGCAGCAGCGCCTGTCGCAGCTCGACGGGATCGGACAGGTGTCGATCGGCGGCGCGACGCTGCCCGCCGTCCGTGTCGAGCTCAATCCCACCGCCCTGTTCCGCTATGGCATCGGCCTCGAGGACGTGCGCGCGGCGCTGGCTTCGGCCAACGCGAACAGCCCCAAGGGCGCGATCGAGGAGGGCAACCGCCGCTTCCAGCTCTACACCAACGACCAGGCGAGCCATGCGGGCGAGTACCGTCCGCTGATCGTGGCGTACCGCAACGGATCGGCGGTGCTGCTCTCCGACGTGGCGGATGTCGAGGATTCGGTGCAGGATCTGCGCAACGAGGGCCGCGCCGACGGGGTTCCGTCGGTGCTCGTCATTCTGTCGCGCCAGCCGGGCGCGAACATCATCGACACGGTCGATCAGGTGAAGGCGGAGCTTCCGCAGCTGCAGGCCTCGCTCCCGAGCGATGTGAACCTGAGCATCGTGTCGGACCGAAGTGCGACCATCCGCGCCTCGCTCCGGGACACGAAGTGGACGCTGTTGCTGGCGGTCGGTCTGGTGACCTTCGTCGTGTTCCTGGCCCTCGGCGACGTGCGCGCCGCGCTGGTCCCCGCGGTGGTGGTGCCCGTGTCCCTGATCGGCACGTTCAGCGGCATGTACCTGCTCGGCTTCAGCCTCGACAACCTGTCACTGATGGCGCTCACGATCGCCACCGGATTCGTGGTGGACGATGCCATCGTGGTGCTCGAGAACATTTCGCGGCACGTCGAGAATGGAATGCCGAGACGCGAGGCGGCGCTCTCCGGAGCGAGGGAGGTGGGGTTCACGGTCGTCTCCATCAGCGTGTCGCTAATCGCCGTGTTCATCCCCATCCTGTTGATGGGCGGCATCGTCGGGCGGCTGTTTCGGGAATTCACGGCCACCCTGTCGCTCGCCATCCTGATATCCATGGTGATCTCGCTCACCACCACGCCGATGATGTGCGCCTTGATGCTGAGACTACCCGATCGGGCGCACCGGCCGCGGCGGCTGAGCCTGCTCGATCGATCGGTCGCCGTCTACGAGCGTACGCTGGCCTGGTCGCTCAGGCACGGGCGGCTGGTGATGCTCGGGCTGCTGATCACGATCCTGCTCAACGTGCTGTTGTTCACCGTGATCCCCAAGGGCTTCTTCCCGCAGGAGGACACGGGCCTGATCACGGGAGGCATCGTCGCGGACCAGAGCATCTCGTTCCAGCTCATGAAGGACAAGCTGGTCCAGCTGATGAACATCGTCCAGGCCGATCCGGCCGTGCAAAGCGTCGCGGGTTACACGGGAGCCGGGAGCGGCGGCGGCAACTCGCAGACCAACACCGGCTCCGTGTACGTCCTCTTGAAGCCGAGGTCCATGCGCAAGCTGTCGTCCGATGAGGTGATCGCCCGCCTGCGCACCAAGCTCGCGCAGGTGCCCGGCGGGAGGCTCTTCCTGCAGACGGTGCAGGACATCCGCGTCGGCGCCCGGCAATCCAACGCCCAATACCAGTTCACCTTGCAGGCGGACAACGTCTCGGACCTCTACACCTGGGGTCCGAAGCTTCTGGCCGCGCTGCAAAAGAGCCCCGTGGTGGCGGACGTCAATTCCGATCAGCAGCAGAAGGGGCTCGAGACCGAGGTGAACTATGACCGGGGCACGGCGGCGCGGCTCGGGCTGACCGTGGGGCAGCTCGACAGCGCCCTGTACGACGCGTTCGGGCAGCGCCAGGTGTCCACCATCTACAATGCCCTCAATCAATACCACGTGGTGATGGAGGTCGCGCCGCGCTACTGGCAGAGCCCGGCGATGCTGGAGGACATGTATGTGAGCACGTCCGCGGGGGCGGCGAGCGGCACCCAGATCACCAATTCATTGACGACGGCGGCCGCCCCGACCGGCGCGGGCGCGGCCGGCGGCAATCCGGTGCAGAACGCTTTGACCAACGCGATCGCCAACAGCGGACGTGGGGCGGTCTCGACCGGCGCGGCGGTGAGCGCGAGGGTGGAGACCATGGTGCCGCTCGCGGCGGTCAGCACCCATTCGGCGGGCAGCACCCGGCTGTCGGTGAATCACCACGGATTGTTCGCCTCCACGACGATTTCCTTCAATCTGCAGCCCGGCATGTCGCTTTCCGACGCGACGAGGGCCGTGACGCAGGCCATGGAGGAGATCCATCTTCCGACCTCGATCCATGGGATTTTCGCCGGCACCGCGGGCACCTTTCAGCAGTCGCTGTCGAGCCAGCCGCTGCTCATCGCGGCCGCCCTGCTGGCCGTGTACATCGTGCTGGGAGTGCTCTACGAGAGCTACATCCATCCGATCACCATCATCTCCACGCTCCCTTCGGCCGGTGTCGGCGCGGTGCTCGCGCTGATGGTGTGGCACACGGAGTTCAGCATCATCGCCATGATCGGCGTGATACTCCTCATCGGCATCGTGAAGAAGAATGCGATCATGATGATCGATTTCGCCATTCACGCCGAACGCACGCAGGGAATTGCGCCGCGCGAGGCGATCTATCAGGCCTGCCTGCTGAGATTCCGGCCGATCATGATGACCACGCTCGCCGCCCTGCTCGGCGCGATACCGCTCGCGTTGAGCTACGGAGACGGGGCGGAGCTGCGCAGGCCGCTGGGAGTCTCCATCGTCGGGGGCCTGATCGTCAGCCAGGTGCTGACGCTCTACACCACCCCGGTTCTCTATGTATACCTGGACCGCTTTCAGAGCTGGATCAAGCGTCGCTGGCCGCGGCGCTGGTCCGATGGCGCGGGGGCGGAGGCAACCGGATGACCTATCGTTTTCGCAGAAGCACGCTGGCGGCCCTAGGCGCCGTGGTGATTGCCGCCCTGACACAGTCGTCCTGCGCGGTTGGCCCGAACTATCATCGGCCATCCGCACCGGTGCCGGACGCCTACAAGGAGCTGCCCCCCGGCTGGAAGGTGGGCACGCCGAAGGACGAGCGGGACCGCGGGGACTGGTGGTCGATATTCAACGATCCCGAGCTCGACGCCCTGGAGCGGCAGGTCAACATCTCCAACCAGAACGTGAAGCAATACGAGGCCGAATACGCCCAGGCCGTCGCCTTGCTGAAGGAGGCCCGGGCGCAGCTTTTTCCCACCGTCGCCGTCAATGGCGGCGAGCAACGGGCGGGCGGCGGAGGAGGCGGTACCACGAGCGTGTCGAGCACCGTGGGCGGCTCCGGCACCACCTCGGTGTCGAACACGGTGGGCGGGGGACATACCCATACGCAGTTCTCGTTGGAGGCCGCGGCGTCCTGGCAGCCGGACATCTGGGGGAGCGTCCGCCGGCAGATCGAGAGCCGAAAGGCGGGTGTGCAGGTGAGCAGGGCCGATTTGGCGAATGCGCAGCTGTCGGCGCAGGCGACCTTGGCCACGGATTACTTCGATCTGCGGGCTTCGGACTCGCTGCGCAAGCTTCTGGCGCAGGCGGTCTCGCTGGATCGGCGCGCGCTCGAAATCGCGCAAAATCAGTTCAAGTCCGGAACCGCGACGAACGGCGACGTCGCGGCGGCGCAGGCCGCGGTGCAGGCAACCGAGGCGCAGCTCATCGCGGTGGATCAGCAGCGCGGAACCTACGAGCACGCGATCGCCGTGCTCACCGGGCATCTGCCCTCGGAGCTCAGCATCGCGCAGGCGCCGTTGGCGACGACGGTGCCGCAAGTCCCCGTCACCCTGCCGTCGGCATTGCTTGAGCGAAATCCCTCCGTGGCGGCCGCCGAACGCCAGATGCAGGCACAGAACGCGTTGATCGGCGTCGCCATCGCCGCTTACTTTCCGACCATCAATTTGACCGCGCTCGGCGGTTACGTGGGCGATCCGCTGTCCAGCCTGTTCAATGTCGGCAACCGCATCTGGTCGCTCGGCGCGACCGCCAACGACACGCTGTTTTCAGGAGGATCCCAGACCGCGGCGGTGGCCAACGCGCGCGCGACGTACGATCAATATGTGGCAAACTACCGCCAGACGGTGCTGACCACATTCCAATCGGTCGAAGATCAACTGCTGGCGCTGCGCGTGCTGCAACATGAGTCCGAATTCCAGGTGCAGGCGGTGAAGTACGCCCAGACGGCCGCGGACGTGGCGCTCAATCAATTCAATGCCGGCACCGTTGCCTACACGACGGTGATCACCGACATCCAGACGCTCATCGCCGACCAGGAGTCCCTGCTCACCGTTCGGCAGAACCTGCTGGTCGCGGACGTGACGCTCATCGAGGTTCTGGGGGGCGGTTGGGACGCCTCGAGGCTGTGAAATCCAAGGTGGTGGCCATCCTCGAGACCCGTACCGGCGAGCATCTGGCGGAACTGGTCGCGCGCCGCGGCGGGCTGCCGATGCGTGCGCCGGCACTGGAGGAGGTGCCGGACGTGAACCGCGAGGAGCTCGCGGCGCTGCTGGAGGGAAGCGCGGCGCGCCCTTTCAAGATGGCGATTTTCCAAACAGGCGTCGGCACGCGCGCATTGTTCGAGGCGGCGGAAGCACTCGGTTCCCTGCCGGCGCTCGAGCGCATGCTCGATGGGGCGGTCGTGGTGGTGCGCGGCCCGAAACCTTCGGGCGAGCTCAATTCCCGCGGTGTGCGAATCGATCTTCGCGCGTCCGCCCCGTTCACCACCGACACGGTGCTCGCGGCGGTGTCCGGCGTGGAGCTGGAGGGCGGGCGGGTCCTGGTCCAGCGATACGGGGAGGCCAACCGCAAGCTCTGCGACGCCTTGGTGTCGCGGGGGGCGGTCGTGGACGAGATCGCGACCTATCGCTGGGCGCTGCCGGCGGACGTGGGGCCGCTGATGCGCCTCATCGAGGCATTGGCGGCACCGACGGTGGATGCCGTCGTGTTCACCAGTGCCGTGCAGGTTCGCAATCTATACACGATCGCCGAGCGCATGCGGCGCGGAGCGGATCTCACCGGCTTCTTGAGCAGGGTGGTCGTCGCGTCCATCGGGCCGGTGTGCACGGCGGCCCTGGCGGAGCATGGCGTGAAGCCCACGTTCGAGGCCAGCCCTCCCAAGCTGGGTCCGCTGGTGCAGGGGCTGGCGTCGGCGCTGGCGTGAACCGCGGATGTAGGCGCCTCTCCGACGCCATACCGGTCCGAAGTCTTACGATCAACTCATCCCGCCTTCGTCAGTGGGCTCGAAATGCGGGTGGTATAAAACCGCTCCAGTTCGCCAAACCGTTGCAGCAGGAGTAGAAAAAGATGAACAGCACCGCGTCCGACGCTTCGAAGCCTTTCCTGACCGACGTTCAGACACTGCGAGCCCGCGCCCGCAAGCACATCGAGGAGGGCGGCGTCACACCCAGCTACCAGGGGGACGTGAAGAAGACGATCGAAATCCTGCAAGCCGTGCTGGCCACGGAGATTGTCTGCGTGCTGCGTTACACCATGCACGCGGTGGCCGCCACGGGAATTTCCAGCGAGGGGGTCAAAGCGGAGTTCGCGACCCACGCCAAGGAGGAGCAGGAACATGCAATGGAAGTCGCGGAACGCATCAATCAGCTCGGCGGCAAGCCGGACTTCAACCCTGCCGGCCTGGCCACGCGGTCGGCCTCGGAATATGGCACCGCGGGAAATCTGGTCGACATGATCAAGGAAAATTTGATCGCTGAACGCATCGCGGTCGAGCACTATCGCGAACTCATCCGCTATTTCGGCGATCGGGATCCGAGCACCCGGCACATGATGGAGACCATCCTGGCCGTGGAGGAGGAGCATGCCAATGACATGCACGACCTCCTCGTCGCGCATGAGGGCAATCCGATGCTGGAGAAGTGATCCGGGGGCGGTGCGCGCGGCGCGCGTACCTCGCCGGCGCCTGATTAGTCGCTGCGCCCCACCGAAGTCGGGTCGCTGGCCGGAAAAGTCTCCTCGAGCGCCTCGTCCAGCAGGTCGCTCTCGTGCTGCCGATTCCCGCTCGGAGCCTCTTCCGGATGCTTTTCCAGATATGCCGCCGCGTAGGAGCAGGCGGGTACGACCCGCCACCCATTGACCCTCGCGGCATTCAAAGCCTCCCGCATGAGCTGACCCGCGACGCCGCGTCCTTCTATCGGTCTGGGCACGCCGGTGTGGGTGATGGTCATGACACCGGCGGCGAGGGTGTAATCGAGCACGGCGCGTTCACCGTCCACCACTGCGGTGAAACGATGATCGGCCGCATCGTGCTCGACATCGATCACGGGTGCGGCTCGCGATGCTCGGGCTCCTTCGGCGCCGGCCGCGGGGCCGGATGCTCCGCGGGGCGCGCCGGCGCGGCCGCATGCGGCTCAACCGGGGCGCGATGCTCCTCGGGCGCGGCCGGCCGCTCTTCTCGGGGGGCAGCGGCGGGATGGGGGGGTGTTGCATGCTCGGCTGGCGCGGGGCGGGGTGCCGGGTGCGCGGCGGGCGCCGCATGATGAGGTTCCGCATGAGCGGTCGGGGCGGCATGAGCGGCCTCCGGATGCGCGGCAGGGGCCGCTGCATGAGCAGGCGCGCCTCGGGCGGCGACGACTCCATGGGTGAAATCACCCGGCTTGGCGGTTGCGGCAATGGCGGGGTGGCCATGATTGGCTTTCGCTTGAAGGGCGGGATTGGAGCGCGCCTCCGTCACATGGCGCTGCTGGGCCGCCGTCGGCGCGACATGGGGTTCCCTGGCATAGCTTTCCTGGGCAGCGGTGGGTCTCGCTTGAATGCCGCCGCTGCCGCCATTGAAGCTCACCCGGTTCACGGTGACATTGTTGACCGTGACGTTTTTGACATACACGTTGGTGATGTGAGTGGTGCCCACGTTGACCACGGCGGAGTTATAGAAGAGATGCCCGCCCCGCCAATACCCGCCCTCGAAGCCGGATCCACCGTATCCGAACCCGTAGTCCACCCCGCCGTAGAATCCCACATGGGGACCCCAATAGCCGGGGTTCCACATATACACGCCGTCGTTGAAGCCCCAGTATCCGGGCGTCCACAGCAGTCCTGGCTGGGGCGCCTGTACCCAAGTGCCCGGCACCCAGAAGTAATCCTGGGCATCCGCATCCCAGTACCAGTAGCCTGGGGTCCACAAATATCCATCGCCGGGAATCGGCGGCTGCTGATAGACGGGCAATTCGGGCGGGGCGAGATTCACCGAAACGCTCACCCCGAACTGCGCCATGCCGATGGCCGGCAAAAGGGCCAGCAGGACGGCGGGTAGCCAGGTACGCGGCCATATCTTGGACATGATGGTGGTCTCCGAGGCTTCAGATCGCGCCTTCGTGGCGCCTGTTTTAGTCTGGTATGTCAACTAATGCGAGATGTGTCAAGCAGTATACCCGTCATCGGAGACGCCTGAGTCGGCAAGCCACCTGCGACTTTTGTAGGAGATCTCCGATAGGCTCGCGGGAGTGCCGGCCGGAAATTGCGTGAGGATTTGCATACCCGCATGAAAAACAATGACTCTCCCATGGAGCAGGCGTACGCGCGGCTCTCGGCCTGCTCCGACGAGGCTTCCCGCATTGCCGCCACCGCTCAGTTGGTGCTGGCCATCTTCGACGACTTCTATGCGCTGCTGTGCGAATACCCCTATCGCGCAGCGCTTGCTGCACCAACTCGGTGGCAATGCGATCCTGGTCCGTCAGCAGACACAGGCCGTCGGGGTGCAGAACTTTCTTGATGAGCACCGCAATCGGGCGCAGGTGGCGCTGTTCGTAGACAAGATCGGCGGCCAGGACCACGGGAACCTTCAGTTCTTCCGGAGGAGAACGCCAGTCCAGCCGCAGGCAGCGAAAGTCCTCAAAGCCGTTGAGCTGGGCGTTGTGAGCGGCGAAGCGAAGCGCACAGGCATCGTAGTCCAAAAAATGATGGCACATCCCGGCCGACAGAGCCACAATGCCAGGCAAACCCAGACCGCAGCCGATTTCCAGAGCTTCCTGCTCGGCGTCCATTTCTGCCGGCTAATCACCTTGGCCAGCATGCGGGCCGCCGGCCAAAGATCCGTCCAGTACGGCATGTACTCGTCCCTGGCGAACGCCGAGCGCACCGCCGGATGATCGAGCAACTGATCCACATCGCGGGGATGATCGATAAAAAAATCCTGGCCATCCACGATGACCTTTTCCCTGTCGATGATGTCGAAGAGTTCGAACAAATCTTCTGGAGCTGAGGAGATTGGCTGATCCATGTCAAATTTCGATTTGAAACGACAAAAAAGGGAAAACCCGTAAACTATTCGGTGCCAGGCCCAGGGTCCGTATTTCATAGTATCGGAGGATCAAGGCATGAATCCATCCCCCCAGCAACAATTCAACCAAATGCTGACCGGCTACTGGATGACGCAGGCCATTTACGTGGCCGCCAAACTGGGGCTGGCGGATCTGCTCAAGGACGGCCCCGTTCATGCGGAGCAATTGGCCGCGGCGACCGGCACCCATGCACCGTCGCTGTTTCGTCTGCTGCGCGGCCTGGCCAGCGTCGGCATGTTCGCCGAGACGGAGCCGCGCGTCTTCGGCCTGACGCCGCTGGCCGAGTGTCTGCGCAGCGACGTGCCCGGCTCGCAGCGGGCCCTGGCCATGATGAGCGGCGAGGAGCATTACCGCTGCTTCGGCGACATGCTCTACAGCGTCCGCACCGGCAAGCCGGCCTTCGACCACATCTATGGCGTGCCCGTGTTCGATTTCCTCTCCGCCCATCCCGAGCAGGCCAGGCTGTTCGACGCGGCGCCGCGTCGCCGATCCTCAAAAACGCAAATTAGAG
>CAVTNZ010000080.1:0-38723 GCA_963736185.1 uncultured Gammaproteobacteria bacterium
ATGACATCGTCCTTCCTCTTAAACGGATCGCGTCGGAGGCGGGTTTCCGATCTGTACAGCACATGACGACATTATTCGGCAGGGCCTTTGGACAATCACCGGCAAAATACCGTCAAAGCGTTGCCACTCACCTGGATTGAATTGCCGCGGAAGGCTATTGCTGCCGCGGGCAAAGACCCATGAACTTCTTCGTAATCAGACTGTTGATTCACAGCCCATTTCCTTTCTGCACACGAATCCTCCGTGCTTGCAAACGGAGGCGGACCGACGATTCTCGGGGCGGAATCCGGATCTCGGGTTACCCCCGCCACCCACCATTCCCGTCAGTAACGAATATTAACTCTTGTGGTGGCAGTGGTCGTAATCTGGGCCGTGCGTTCGATTGACGCTCCGCCGGGTGGGGGAGCAACCTTGCACGTGTGCCGGCAGGCTGGCACTTGCGCCTCAGAACTCCAGTCCGCAGCGCCAACTGGATTTGCCGTGGCGTTCCCGTGCCGATGGGAGTGGTGTTGACCGGTTGGGTGATGACGCCAAACTCCCCAGGTCCCGCCGAAAGGTCCGAGTTGGGCGCTCCGAATTTCCCAGAAGCCGATGTAAGTGGCGGGGCAGGATCGCGGTGTCTTGCCGATCGGCGTTTGATCGACTTCCAGCACGCGGCTGACCGCCCGCCAGCCCTCGAGCGCCTCGCAGCCCTGCAGATCGACCGGGCGATCGCGGTCCGCGCGCGGGCGTCGGGCGAGCAGGCGCCTGAGATTGCCGAGCAGCACATCGCGGGCCAGGGTCGATTTGCCCGAGCCCGAAACTCCGGTCACCACGGTCAGGCGGCCGAGCGGAATGCGCGCCTCCACCCGCTTGAGGTTGTGCAGGGTGGCGCCCGCGATGCGGATCGACGGCGTGTCGCGGGCGATCGAACGCCGGCGCGCCCTGGAATGCCGCAGCGGAGCTGCGAGGCATCGCCCGGTGGGGGAGTCGGCACGGCGCGCCAGCTCGACGGCGGTTCCTTGCGCCACCACCTGGCCGCCGCGCGTGCCGGCGCCGGGCCCGAGGTCGATGACCCGATCCGCCCGCCGGATGGTGTCCTCGTCATGCTCGACCACCACCAGGGTGTTGCCCTTGCTGCGCAGGCGGTCGAGCGTGTCGAGAAGAATGACGTTGTCGCGCGGATGCAGCCCGATGGTGGGCTCGTCGAGCACGTAGCACACCCCCTGCAAATTGGACCCCAGCTGGGCCGCCAAACGGATGCGCTGCGCCTCGCCGCCCGAGAGCGTGGGCGCCGGCCGGTCGAGCTGCAGGTAACCGAGTCCCACGTCGCAGAGAAAGGTGGTGCGGGCTTCGAGCTCCGCGACGAGATCGCGGGCGATCTCGAGCTCCCGGCCCGCCAGGTTGAATTTGCGCAGCGCGGCCGCGAATTCCTCGACCGGCAGATGCGTGAGCTCCGCGATCGAGAGCTCGCGAAACAGCACGTTTCGCGCAACGGGATTGAGCCGGGCGCCGCCGCAGTCCGGGCAGGGGCAGGGCTCGCCGGTGTCGGGATCGCCCGCGGCCTGCCACTGGGATTCCTCGCCGGTTTGTTCGGCATCGAACTCGGCGAGCTGCAACCCGGTGCCGAAGCAGCTCTTGCACCAGCCGTGTCTGGAATTGAAGGAGAACAGGCGCGGATCGAGCTCCGGAAAGCCCGTCCCGCAATTCGGGCAGGCACGCTTCGTCGAGAACACGGCGTCCGCGGAACCGCCGGCTCCGCCCTTGATGGCGGGCGCGAGCACGTGGACCACCCCGCGCCCGTGCTCGAGCGCCGCGTCGAGGGCGCGCCGCAGCTCGGTTTCGGTCTGCGAACCGACCGCGATCGTCGCCACGGGCAGCTCGATGTTGTGCTCGACGAATCGATCCAGGCGCGGCCATTTAGCGGTCGGCAGGAGCTCACCGTCCACGCGCAACCCGGCGAAGCCCTTGGTGCGCATGGTCTTGGCAAGGGCCGTGTAGAGCCCCTTGCGCGCCACGATGAGCGGCGCCAGCAGCGTGATCCTGCATCCCCGATACTCCCTGAGCAGCCGCGCGGCGATGGCGTCGGCGGACTGCGGCTCGATGCGCGCGCGGCAGGCGGGGCAATATTGCACGCCGAGCTTCACGTACAGCAGGCGCAGGAAGTGGTAAAGCTCGGTGAGCGTCGCCACCGTGCTCTTGCGGCCGCCGCGGCTCGTGCGTTGCTCGATGGCGACCGTCGGCGGTATGCCGAAGATTGCGTCCACGTCGGGCCGGGAGGACGGTTGCACGAACTGGCGCGCATAGGCGTTGAGCGACTCGAGGTATCTGCGCTGTCCCTCGGCGAACAGGATGTCGAATGCCAGAGTGCTCTTTCCGCTTCCCGATACGCCGGTGATGACGGTGAATCGATTGCGGCCGAGATCCACGTCGATGTCCTTGAGGTTGTGCTCGCGGGCCCCGCGGATCTCGATGGCCCGCGGCGGGCTTGAGGGCGTCTGCGGGCCCTGCGCATCCTCGACGCCGCGGCCGAACGATGCGGAGGGGCCGGTGCTTTCCAGGAGCGCCCGGCCGGTGTGAGAGTCGGTGAGCCGCATGATGTCGTCGGGCGTGCCGGCACCCACCAGCGCACCGCCCGCGTCGCCGCCCTCCGGACCGAGGTCGATGATCCAGTCGGCCGCGCGTACCACGTCGAGATTGTGCTCGATGACCAGCAGAGAATGGCCCGCCTCGATCAACCGGCGGAATGCGCGCAGGAGCTTGGCGACGTCGTCGAAATGCAGACCCGTGGTCGGCTCGTCGAAGAGAAAGAGCGACCCGGGCCGCGGCCCGGCAGCGGCGCCGCGGCCGTTGCCGCGGCGCTTCGCATTGCCGGCCGATGCCGCCGTCTGCACCGCGTTCTCGGCCAGATGACCGGAGAGCTTGAGGCGCTGCGCTTCGCCTCCCGAGAGCGTGGGCACCGGCTGGCCGAGGCGCAGATAGTCGAGCCCGACTTCGGCGAGCGGCGCGAGGCGCAGGCACACCTCCGTGTCGGCGCGGAACACCTTCAGCGCTTCGGACACCGTAAGGTCGAGCACGTCGGCGATGCTCAAGGGAGCCGAGCCGCCGCGAGCGAGCTTGATCTCGAGGATCTCCGCCCGATAGCGCCGACCGTTGCAATCGGGACAGCGCAGGTAGACATCCGACAGGAACTGCATTTCCACGTGCTCGAAGCCGTTCCCACCGCAGCCGGGGCACCGGCCGTTGCCGGAGTTGAAGCTGAACGTGCCGGCGGTGTACTTGCGCTCGCGCGCCTCGGGCGTTTTCGCGAACAGCTCGCGGATCGCGTCGAAGGCGCCGACGTAACTCGCCGGGTTCGAGCGCGTCGTCCGGCCGATGCTCGACTGATCGACCATCACCACATCGCCCAGCCGTTCCGCACCCACGATGCGCCGGTGAGCACCGGGATTCTCGGTGGGCTTTCCGTAGGAGCGGCGCAGCGCCGGAAACAGGATGTCGTGTACGAGCGTGGATTTGCCCGAGCCGCTCACGCCGGTGACGCACACCAGGCGATTGAGCGGAATGTCGACGTCGATGCCCTTGAGGTTGTGCTCCGCGGCGCCCTCGATGCGCAAGGTGTCGGGCGACGCGGGACGGGACGCGGCGGAGGGTATCTCGACCCGCCGTCGATGCAGCAGATAATCCGCGGTCAGCGAGCCCTTGGCCTTCGCGAGCGCCCCCGGGCGTCCCTGAAACACGATCTCGCCGCCGTGCTCGCCGGGACCCGGTCCGATGTCGATCAGCCGGTCGGCCGCCTGCATCACCTTGGGATCGTGCTCGACGACGATCAGCGTGTTGCCGGCATCGCGAAGGCGCTTCATCACGCCGACGATGCGGCCCACGTCGCGCGCGTGCAGGCCGATGGAGGGCTCGTCGAGCACGAACAGCGTGTTCACCAGCGAGGTGCCGAGCGCCGTGGTGAGATTGATCCTCTGCACTTCGCCTCCCGACAGCGTGCGGGATTGACGGTCGAGGTTCAGATAGCCCAGGCCGACCTCCGTCAGATACTTCAGACGCGTGCGGATCTCGGTCAGCAGCAGGTCGGCCGCCTCATCGAGCGGTGCAGGCAAGGTCAGTGCGCCGAAAAACCGCAGGTTGCGGTCGATCGGAGCGAGCATCACGTCGCGGATGTTGACGCTCGGCGAGCCATTCGGCAAACCATTCGGCGAGCCAATCCGCCAGAGGAGGGCGTCCGGCTTCAGACGCGAGCCCCGGCATGCGGTGCATTCGGTGTAGGAGCGGTAGCGCGACAGCAGCACGCGGATGTGCATCTTGTACGCCTTCGTCTCGAGCCATGCGAAAAACCGCCGGACTCCGTACCAGACGTTCCTGGTCCATTCGCCTTCGCCGTCGAGCACCCAGGCGCGCTCGGCATCGGCGAGCCCGCTCCAAGGCGTGTCGAGCGCGATGCCGCGCTTGCGCGCGAATCTGACCAGGTCCGCCTGGCATTCCTTGTACGACTCCGTCTGCCAGGGCTTGATCGCGCCGCCGCGCAAAGACAGCGTCGAGTCGGGAATGACCAGGCCGTAGTCGACTCCGATGATCCGTCCGAATCCCCGGCACGTCTCACAGGCTCCGATGGGCGAATTGAAGCTGAACGTGCTCGGGGTCGGATCCTTGTAGGCGATGTCGCAGTCCGGGCAGTGCAGCTGCGTGGAAAAGCGCCAGGGGGAGCCGACCGATCCGTCCTCGCCCTGCGGATAGACATCGAGACGCCCCTGTCCGACCTTGAGCGCGGCCTCGATCGCGTCGCTGGCGCGGGCCGGCTCGACCGACGCCCAGCGGAACCGATCCTGGATCATTTGCAGCACGTCGCCGCGCTCTTCGTGGATGCGGGTGTAGCCCTGGGCGGCCAGCAGCTTCTTGATCTCCACCGCGTCGAAATTCTGCGGGATCGGCACCGGGAACGTGAGCAGCAGGCGCGGATCGCCCGCCGAACGGGCACGCTCCCCGATGCCCGCGCGGATGGTGTCGACGGTGTCCCGGCGCACGGGCTGTCCGCAACCGCGGCAATGCAGCACTCCCGCACGCGCGAACAATAGCTTGAAGTGATCGTTGAGCTCGGTCATGGTGCCGACGGTCGAGCGGGAGGTGCGCACCGGGTTCGTTTGATCGATGGCGATGGCGGGCGGGATGCCTTCGATCGCATCGACCGACGGGCGATCCATGCGATCGAGGAATTGTCGCGCATAAGGCGAGAAGGTCTCGACATAGCGGCGCTGACCCTCGGCGTACAAGGTGTCGAACACCAACGAGGATTTGCCTGAACCGCTCACGCCCGTGACGACGATCAGTTCGTTGAGCGGCAGATCGAGGTCGAGATTCTTGAGATTGTTCTGGCGCGCGCCGCGAATGCGGATGGCATCCGGGCGGGACGGAGCTGGACGTGACATGTACATCTACCGGGGATTGCGCCGGCTCGACGAACATCGGTCGAATCGGCTCGGCTTAACGAATGGAATGCGTGCACATTATATAGGGGCGACCGGAAATTTTTCATCCCGCAGGCCCGCGGCGTCCATACAGTATTCCGAAGGACCGAACACTGTATGATTAGCGTCGTCGGGTTCGACGGGGAGAGAGCAGACGAAGCGCGGGCCTCTCGCCCCGCCATCCGGATAGAGATAAGGAAACCGCCCACGTGCTGTCCATGCTCCTGCTGAACACCGCCCTCGCCACTTCGTTCGTCCATGCCCGGCCCACCCCGCCCCCGGACCTCCCGGTCGAGGTTTTTCAGGCGCGGCGCGCCAAGGTCATGGCGGCGCTTGGGGGCTGCACGGCCGTGATCGGCTCGCAGGGGGAGGTGCAGGGCGTCACCGAGGATTACCGTCAGGACGCCGATTTTTACTGGTTGACGGGCATCAACGAGCCCGGCGCCTACCTGGTCTTTCAGCCGAACTCGCCGTTCCGCAAGGTCACCCTGTTCCTGAAATCTCGCGACCCCGAGAAGGAGCGCTGGACGGGACCGCGAGAACCCATCTCGCCGGCTCTGCTGAAGAAGTATGGCGTCGACCGGGTATACCGAGGCTCCCCGGAGGACGTGCTGCTGAATGCCGGAGCACACCACGACTGCGTCGCGATCGTCGCACCGCCCACGATGGCGAAGGAGGATCGCAACGACGTTGAGCTCGCCAGGCGCACGGCGGAGAGGTTCGGGCTCAAGGTCGTCTACCAGCGCGGTTTGCTGGCCGCACTCCGCAGCGCGCACTCGCCCGAGGAGCTGGAGCGCATGCGTCGCGCGATTGCCATCACCCTCGAGGGACATCAGGTCGCGGCTCGTGCCACCGTTGCCGGCGTGTCGGAGCGCGACGTTCAGACCCAGATGGAATACGCGTTCTTCGCCGCGGGAGGCACCGGCCTGTCGTATTCATCGATCGTCGGCAGCGGGCCCAACGGCGCGGTTCTGCACTGGGACCAGAATTCACGCATTTTGCGCGACGGCGACCTGGTGGTGATCGATGCGGCCGCCGAGTACGGCCGCTACGCCTCCGACGTGACGCGCACCTACCCGGTATCGGGGCATTTCAGTCCGGAGCAGGCGAAGGTTTACCGCGCCGTATACCAGACGCAGGAGGACATTCTCGGCGCCATCAAACCGGGCGTTTCGATGGCCGAGCTTCAGCACGTTGCCGAGGAATCGATGCGTCGCTCGGGCTACCTCGCCGATTTCATCCATGGCTTCGGACATTTCGTCGGCCTGGATGTGCACGATGCCGGCGATTACGAGCGTCCGATCCCCGCCGGCGCCGTGTTCACGGTGGAGCCCGGCATTTATCTGCCGGAAAAGGGCTTCGGGGTCCGCATCGAGGACGAGGTGCTGATGACGGCGGGCGGCCACGAGCTGCTCACGGCGGCGCTGCCCCGCAAGCTCGAGGACGTCGAGGCCTGGATCGGGCAGCGGCGCCGCCAGGTCCAATGAAATCACTTCCCATCAGCCGGAGCCCGCAATGACCTTTTCACTCCATGCAGCCACCGTTCCCTCGTATCTGCAGACGCTCGGAGCAGTGTTGGGACTTTTGGGCAAGGCGGAAGCATTTTGTGCGGAGAAGTCCATCGCACCCGAGGAACTGCTGCAGGCTCGATTGGCGCAGGACATGCTGCCGTTTGCCTACCAGGTGAAATCGACGGCCGTCCATTCGCTCGGCGCCCTGGAGGGCGTACGACGCGGCCTGTTCTCCCCGGACCAGACTCCTCCGCCCGATGGTTTCGCGGCGCTGAGGTTGCGGATCACCGACACCATCGCGGCCCTGCAGGCCATCGATCCCGCGGAGGTCGACGGCTTCATCGGCCGGGACATGCGTTTCGCCTTCGGCTCCCGTCACGTCGACTTCACCGCGGAGAATTTTCTGCTGTCGTTCTCGCAGCCGAACTTTTATTTCCATGCGACGACGAGCTACGACATCCTGCGCTGGAAAGGGGTGCCGATCGGCAAGCGGGATTTTCTGGGAGCCCTGCGAAAGAAACCCTGAAGAGCGCGGCCGCGCGGAGGGCGATCGCGCTAGCGTCCCGCGAACTGCTCCATCATGAGACCCGTGCCGCCGCGGGTCACGTGCGCGACGATGGCGGTGCGCCGATGGATCTTGGTGATCAGCCCGAGGTTGATCGCGAACGCGAGCTGCACCTGCTGGCCCTTGCGCAAACCGAGATTCTCGGTCTCCACGAACACGCCGTTCGCGCTCAGGTTCTTGGCCTTGCAGATGCGGCTCTTGCGCCCCGACATGACGACATACACGGTGGTGCGTGCGCGGTGACGGGTATGCAGACGACGCTCCATCCGGGGGGCCCCTTGTCGATCATGAGAGGAAGTCGCCATTATGCACACCCCGTTGTCGTTCGCGAAGCACCCGATGCGAGCGCCGACCGATAAGTAAAATGGGGTGGGATTAGGTCCAAGACAAGCGGGCCGAGCGGCCGACTGGCGGTCAGACGGTGCCGACGCGTAGGAGCAGGGGGCGGGTGAGATCGATCACCCCGAGAAATCGGGCGCTTACGCAACGTCTTTGCGGCGGATCGCGAGCTGCTCGGGCGCTTCGATTCCCATTTTGACCCGCCGGCCGGTGCCCCCGAGCAATGTGATCAGGATGGGACCGTTCGCGAAGAGCTGGGCAAGAGTCATGGTCGCATCCACGCCTTCGGCAGGCTGGATGACGATGGATTCATCGGCTCGGCGGCTGAGGACCAGCATGGTTCAAGCCTTTGCCAGCGCGCGCAGCGCCTTGGCGAAGGTTTTGCCCTGCGGCGTGTAGGTGAGCGGTGTTGCCCCGCGCAGGATCCCGAGGAGTTGGGCGACCTGCCCCTGGCGAAGGTTGATGATGTAGCCGTTGATCTCGTTCGCGGTTCGGCAGCCGGCCATGAGTTCCATCAGGGTGCGCCAGCGCTCGGCTACCGTGGAGGCGATGTCGGTTCCGCGGGCAACGCGGGCGCCCGGGAGCCCCTGTTCAGCCGCGACGGAGACGGCGCGACGCTCGTCCTCGAGCTTCTCGATGGCCGCCAGAAGGTGCATCTTTTCGGCGGCCCGCTGCTCGACCGCCTCGGTCGAGGCGCCGGTCAACGCCGCGCGCTCCGCGTCCAGCGTGGCGGCGAGAGAACGCGCGGCCTCGATCTCGTGATCAAGCAAATCCTCGAGACGGCGGCGCGCATCCTCTTTCATGGCACTACTTCAACCCGCTCTCGAATTGAATCATCTTGTCGGCGACGCTCGCGGAATCGATCTGGTAGGTGCCGTTGGCGAGCGCCTGCTTGATCGAGGACACCTTCGCCGAGTTGACCACCGGCGTCTGCGCGATCGCATCCGAAAGTTTCTGCAGCGAGCGTGCGGAGGCCGTGAGCGTGACCTGATCGCCCGTCTGAGCCGTCGACGCCGGCGCAGCCGCCGCGTCGCCCTGGGTTTTGTCAGCTGCAACGCCGCTGCTGCTCGAACCCTTGGGGGGCGCGAGCGGCTCCGACGTTGAGTATCCACCAATCTTGGCTGGCACCGAAGTCTCTCCTGGGCGAGCGTTAGCCCTTGCCCTCGTTATCGTCAGGGAACAGATGATCTTTAACCATCACGATCGAAATCACCGTCTTGAACTTATATCGGCTGTGACGTGGTTCACTTAAGGGCTATTGCAAAATAATTTCCACCACCTGCTGGGAACGCGCAATGCCCTCGACGACCTTCCCGGATGACAGATTCTCGACCTTAACCCGTTGATTGACCAGGCCATCGCTCAAGGCCCGGCCCTGCATGCTGACGCTCATGCCGCCGGCATCGGCCACCAGGGTCACGGTTTGCCCGCGCTCGACCGCCTTGGCGCCGGCGAGCAGCTGGTTGGTGATGACCGCTCCGCTCGAGATCGGCCGGCTGGCGGTCAATCCCACCGTGACCGCCGGATCGTCCATGTAACCCGGCGGCAGCGTCGATATGTCGCGCTGTTCGGTACGCAGATCGTTGGCGGTCAACACGCTGCCGGCGACGATGGCGTGGGCGGCGATGGTCACCTGGGAGGTGCCCACCACCCGCACGGGGACGTAGATATGCCAGGGGGGGACGCCCGGACAGCTGAGCTCGACCAGGATGCGGTCGCGCATCTGGCCGCCCGCGCTCACCGACGGCTTCACGGGCTGGCTGCAGCGTCCCAGGCGGGTGCCGGAACTGATGGGACCCGCGGCCAACCGCTCGTGCGGCGTGAGTGCCGGCAGGTGCAGGACCGCCTCCGATCGGGCCAGGGCCTCGAGCTGCGAATTGTCCTGGAATTGCGCGGGGGCTTCGGCGGCCGAAGCCCCCGCGGGGCCCGACATGACCGCTCCCGCAAGGCAGGCGCAGCCGGCGTACCGACGATATTTTGACGATATTTTCATCTTGATCTCTTAGCTAGCAAGGGACGTGCCATCGCCGCTGCGAGGCGCCGCCGCGAAGCCGCGGGGGGTGGCGGCCGCATTGCCGGGGGTGGCGGCACGAGCGGCAAGGACTTGCCGCCGGTCCTGCGCCGAACGGCAGTCCGCGTGACGCAGGTCCCGTTCAGCGCACGTCACCGCCGCCCCAGACGCGCGTTTTGCCGATTTTCCGCCCTTGGCACAGCACTTGCTCAGGTGTACCCGAGGAGCAAATTCATGTTCGACAATATTTTCGGCATTCACGAACAAGCATTGATGGTGCAGGGCCAGCGCATGGGCGTGCTCGCCGGCAATCTCGCCAACGCGGATACGCCAGGCTACAAGGCGCGGGATATCGATTTCGCCGCCGTTCTGTCGCAGAGCCAGGGCGACACCGCGCTGCCGCTCGCCGCCACCGACTCGGCCCACATCACCCTGGGCGGCACCGACGCGGCGACGGCGAACGTCATGTACCGAAATCCCTATCAGGCATCGCTCGACGGAAACACGGTCGAAATGCCGGTCGAGCAGGCCGCCTTCTCGGAGACCAACGTGCGCTACCAGGCGAGCCTCAATTTCATCAACACCCGCATTTCCGAGCTGACGCTCGCGATCAACGGCTCGTAAGCCTAAGTACCGGAGAATCCGCATGTCCTTGTTCGATGTCTTCAATGTCTCCGGCAGCGCGATGAACGCCGAGACCATCCGCCTCAACACCACCGCGAGCAACCTCGCCAACGCGGAGAGCGTCAACGGCGACGCCACCAAGGTCTATCGCGCAAGGCATCCGGTGTTCCAAGCCGTGATGAATTCGGAGATGGGCCTCGACGACACGGCCGACGCCTCGAGCGGCGTGCGGGTGATGGGCGTGGTGGAGAGCACGACGCCCCCCGGGCAGACCTACGAGCCGAACAATCCCCTCGCGGACAAGGACGGCTATGTCTACACCTCGAACGTCAACTCGATCGAGGAGATGGCCAACATGATCTCCGCCAACCGCTCCTTCGCCACCGACGTGGAGGCCATCAACACGGCGCGCGATCTTCTTCTCAAAGTCATCTCGATGGGCCACTAGCCCGCCAACACCCAAGCCTGGAACAAACCATGATCAATTCGATCAATCAAGTCATACACGCGACCACGAACGGAACCGGCAGCACCGGAACCGGCACCTCCGGCAGCGGCGGCACGACGGGCACGACCGGCACGGGCTCGAGCACGAGCAATTCCGCCGCGGGCTCCGTCGCCGGCACCACGCTCGGGGGCACCGACTTTCTCACCCTGATGCTGGCGCAGCTCCAGAACCAGGACCCGACCAGCCCGGTCGACAGCAACGAGTTCCTGAGCCAGCTCGCCTCGCTGAGCGAGGTGCAGGGCATCACGCAGCTCAACACCTCGTTCGCGACGCTCTCCAGCTCGCTCACGTCGAACCAGGCGCTCCAGGCCTCCTCGCTGCTGGGTCACCAGGCCCTGGTGGCGAGCTCGACCGCCACGCTGGCCACCGCCGGGGCGACGATCTCCGGCGCGGTGAGCGTTCCGCAGACCAGCTCCGGGGTGGTGCTCAACATCAGCAACAGCGCGGGTGTGCTGGTGCAGTCGATCAACCTCGGCGCGCAATCGGCGGGCCTCGCGAATTTCACCTGGAATGGGCAGACCTCCGGCGGCTCGGCGGCGCCCGCAGGGACGTACACCCTGAGCGCCCAGGTGAACGGCGTCGCCAGCGGAACCGCCATCCCCACCCTGGTGAGCGGCACGGTCGACAGCGTCACCATGGGATCCGGGACCACCGGGATGTCGTTGAACATCTCGGGGCTCGGCAGCGTCCCGTTCAGCAACGTTCAACAGATATCCAACTAAGATCCTCAGGAGCTCATCGGCATGGCCACATTCAGCATCGCATTATCAGGGTTGAGCGCCGCCAATACGGCGCTCGACGTCACCTCGAACAACATCGCCAACGCGAACACCACGGGCTTCAAGAGCTCCAACACCGAGTTCGGCACCGTGTTCTCGTCCGGCGCCGTCAACCTGAACACCTCGACCTCGGGCGAGGGCGTCCAGGTGGTCGCCTCTCCGCAGCAGTTCACGCAGGGCGACATCACGACCACCTCGTCGCCTCTGGACATGGCGCTCAGCGGCAACGGCTTCTTCACGCTCGACAGCCCCAGCGGCTTCGTCTACACCCGCAACGGCGAGTTTCAGGAGGACAGCAACGGCAACGTGGTGAGCGCCACCGGCCAGTTCCTGCAGGTCTATCCGCCGCTCGCGAACGGCGGATTCAACACCGGCGCGCTGCAAAATCTCAATCTCAACACCTCGCAGAGCGCACCGGTCGCGACCACCGGCGGCAACGTGATTCTCAACCTGCCGTCGAACGCCACGCAGCCGACGCAGACCCCCTTCGATCCGACGAACTCGAGCACCTACAACCAGTCGACCTCGACCACGGTCTACGATTCGCTCGGCAACTCCTACCCGGCGACCTTCTACTTCACCCAGACCGCCACACCGGGGTTGTGGGACGTGAACATGACGGTCAACGGCACTCAAGTGGGCGGCACGCAAACCCTGCAGTTCTCCAGCTCGGGCGCGGTCACCGCGCCGGCCAATGGAAATCTGGCGTTCAACGGTTTCACGCCGACCGACGGCGCGGCCGGGATGAACATGACGTTCAACTTCTCGAAATCGACCCAATACGGAACGGATTTCGGGGTGAGTTCGATCACCCAGAGCGGCAACACCACGGGCCAGTTGAGCACGGTGTCGGTGAGCTCCAGCGGCGTCGTCTCGGCCGTCTACACCAACGGCCTTTCCACGGACCTCGGGCAGCTGGCGATCGCCAACTTTCCCAATCCGCAAGGGTTGCAACAGCTGAGCGACACCGACTGGGCGCAAACTTTCAGCTCGGGAACCGTGGTGCAGGGGACCGCAGGTTCCTCCGGATTCGGCACGGTGCAGGCAGGCGCCCTGGAGAATTCGAACGTCGATCTCACCACCGAGCTCGTGAACATGATCACCGAACAGCGCGCCTTCCAGGCGAATGCCCAGGTCATCACCACGGCCGATCAAATGTCCCAGACCGTGATCGGAATCGCGACCAATGGATAGAGGGCTCTATGTGGCGATGACCGGCGCGAAGCAGATCATGCTGGCGCAGGCGGTCAACAACCACAACATCGCGAACATCAACACCGTGGGCTTCCGCGCCGATTCGGTGGCGTTCTACAGCCAGCCCATCTACGGCCCGGGCTACCCGACGAGGGTGAACGCGGTGGCGGGCGATTCGGGCACGGATTTCTCCGACGGTGTCATGCAGAGCACGAGCCGTCCCCTCGATGTGGCCGTCAACGGCAAGGGCTACATCGCCGTGTTGGCCAAGGACGGCACCGAGGCCTACACGCGGGCCGGCGACCTTCGCGTCGGCGTCGACGGCTCGGTGACAACGGCCGCCGGCCAGCCGGTGATGACGGAATCGGGTCCCCTCAACATCCCGCCGTCGACGACGGTCACCGTCGGCAACGATGGCACCGTATCGGTGCTGCCGCTCGGCCTCGCGCCGAAGGGCATCTCCCCGAGCGATCGCATCAAGCTCGTGAACCCGCCGGAAAAGAATCTGCAGAAGGGCTCGGACGGCCTCCTGCGAACCAAGGACGGCAGCAAGGTCGACACCGACCCGACCGTGACGCTCACCTCCGGAGTGCTCGAGTCGAGCAACGTCAATGCCGCGCAGTCGCTCATCAACATGATCGAGCTTCAGCGCCTGTACGAGTTCCAGGTCAAGAGCATGAACTCGACCGATCAGAACGAACAAACGGCCGAACAGCTGATGTCGAACGCCGCATAGCGCTCGGACAGCAAAAGGAACCCCAAGATGAATCTCGCACTATGGTCCGCAAAGACCGGTCTCGACGCCCAGAACACCCAGATGGCGATCATCGCGAACAACCTCGCGAACGCCAATACGACGGGATTCAAGTCGCAGCGCGCGGCGTTCCAGGACCTCATGTATCAGAACGTGCGGCAGGTCGGCGCACAGAGCACGCAGAACACCCAGTACTCGACCGGGCTCACGCTGGGCACCGGCGTGCGCATCGTCGCCACCGAATCGAACTATGCACAGGGCAGCGTGACGACGACCACCGGCCCCCTGGATCTGTCGATTTCCGGGCGCGGCTTCTTCCAGATCACCATGCCCGACGGAACGCTCGCCTACACGCGGGACGGCTCCTTCACCCTCGACAATCAGGGGAACGTGGTGACGGCGAGCGGCTATCCGATCCAACCCGCCATCACCATTCCGGCGGGGACGCAGTCGGTCACCATCGGCAACGATGGCGCGGTCACTGCCGTGGCGGCGAGCGGCAAGGCCACGCAAATCGGCCAGGTGCAGCTTGCGGACTTCATCAACGACCAGGGCCTGCAGAACATCGGCAACAACCTCGTGGTCGAGTCCGCGGCCTCGGGTTCGCCCCAGACCGGCACGGCCGGCTCCAACGGGCTCGGCACCATCCAGCAGGGCTCCCTCGAGACTTCGAACGTCAATACCGTCACCGAGCTCGTGAACATGATCGAGTGCCAGCGCGCCTACGAGATGAACTCGAAGGCCATCACGGCCAGCGATCAGATGCTCGAATACCTGACGACCAACCTGTCGTGATCCGCGTGCGCAGTCCATCCCAGATCTCCTTGGCCGCGCTTCTTGCGCCGGTTTGCGTCGCCGCGCTGCTCTCGGGCTGCTCGACGTTTTCGCACAAGGATCACAAGATCGATCCCGTCAAACCGCGCGTGTTGCCGCCGCCGGCGGCCCGCACCGACGGCGCGATCTACCAGGCCGGCCAGGAAATGGCCTTGTTCGCGGACCTCAAGGCGCGCCGGGTCGGCGACGTGCTGACCATCGTGCTGAACGAAGCGACCACGGCCAGCAAGAACGCCGAGACCAAGACCTCGAAGACCTCGGCGGTGACCGACACGGGTCCCACGATCTTCGGCAAGTCCATCATGACCAAGGGGGTGCCGATCCTCGACACCACGCTCTCCGGCTCGCATGCCTTCGACGGCGTGGGGTCCGCCACGCAAGGCAACAGCTTCGTCGGAAGCCTCACCGTGACGGTGACCGAGGTCGAGAGCAATGGGAACCTCGTGGTCGAGGGCGACAAGAGCCTCAAGCTGAACCAGGGCGACGAGTTCATTCATATATCCGGCGTGGTGAGGCCCGCGGACGTGGCGACCAACAACACCGTCACGTCCGACAAGATCGCGGACGCGCACATCAGCTATTCGGGCAAGGGTGTGATCGCCAATGCCAACTCGATGGGCTGGCTGACCCGGTTCTTCAACTCCGTTTTCTCGCCGTTCTAAAGGCGCGAAGAGACACATGAACAAACTGCTTCGAAAATGCCTGCTGACCCTGGTGTTGTCTGCGGCGTTCGCCGGCCAGGCACCCGCCGAGCGCATCAAGGACATGGCCCAGGTCCAGGGCGTGCGAACCAACCAGCTGGTCGGGTACGGGCTGGTGGTGGGTCTCGACGGCACCGGCGATCAAACCAGCCAGGCGCCGTTCACCATCCAGTCGCTCACCAACATGCTCGCCCAACTGGGCGTGGTCGTGCCGACGAACGTGACCCCGCAGCTGAAGAATGTGGCGGCGGTGGCGGTGCACGCGGTGCTGCCGGCGTTCGTCAAGCCGGGCCAGACCATCGACATCACGGTGAATTCGCTCGCGAACGCCAAGAGCCTGCGGGGGGGATCGCTCCTGGTCACGCCGCTGCACGGACTCGACGGGCAGATCTACGCCATCGCGCAGGGAAACCTGATCGTCTCGGGGTTCGGGGTGCAGGGCAACGACGGCTCCAAGCTCACCGTCAACGTGCCGAGCTCCGGCCGCGTCCCCAACGGGGCCACGGTCGAGAAGGCGGTGCCGACGGCGCTCGCCCAGGGCGATGCCATCACCCTGAATCTCAACGATCCGGATTTCACCACCGCGACGCGGCTGGTCGCCAGCGTGAACAAGGGGGTGGGGGACGGCATGGCCAGCATCATCGACGGAGGATCCGTGCGGGTGCGCGCCCCGATCGACATGACGCAGCGGGTGGCCTTCCTATCGACCATCGAAAACCTGGAGGTCGAGCCGGCGAGCGCCGCCGCCCGGGTCATCATCAATTCGCGCACCGGCACGGTGGTCATTTCGAGCAACGTCCGGGTGAGCCCCGCGGCGGTGTCGCACGGCTCGCTCACCGTGAGCATCAAAGAAGAGCAGACGGTGAGCCAGCCGGCTCCCGGCGCCCGGGTGGGGACCACCACCGTGGTCAACAGCTCCACCATCAATGTCGACCAGGGACCCAATCGAATGTTCCTGTTCAAGCCCGGGGTCGAGCTGGAACAGATCGTGCATGCAGTCAACGAGGTCGGCGCGGCTCCCGGCGATCTGGTCGCCATCCTGGAGGCTTTGAAGGAAGCGGGGGCGCTGCAGGCCGAACTGGTCGTGATTTGATCGGGTGATCCGAACCGCGTGAGCTCAATGACTGCATCTCTGACATCGCCTTCCTCGATACCTCCGTCCACGGCGCCCAGCGCGCCGGACGCGGGAAACTATACGGATCTCAATGGGTTGGCGGCGTTGAAGAACGCCCCCACGTCGCCCGCGACCATCAAGGCGGTGTCGCAGCAGGTCGAGGCGCTGTTCCTGCAGATGATGCTGAAAAGCATGCGCGATGCGACCGACGCCGAGGGCGGCGAGGCGACCAGCAACGAGACCAGCATGTACCAGGACATGTTCGACAAGCAGGTCGCGCTGACCTTGAGCAAGCGTCAAGATCTTGGCATCTCGAGGCTGTTCGAGCGGCAACTGGGCGGCAAGAGCACGCCGGAACCGGCCGCCACGGGGCCGGCCGCCCCGCTGCGATCCGGCCAAACGCGGACCGACGCGGACGGCCACGGAACCGCAGCGCCGTCGACGGCGGCAACCAGCGAGCACGCCGCGCAGTTCGTGCAGAAGGTCCTGCCGACCATCCAGCGCGCCGCACAGGCCCTCGGCGTCAATCCCATGGGCATGCTGGCGCAGGCCGCGCTCGAGACCGGTTGGGGCCAGCGCATGCCGCGCACCGCGGACGGCACCCCGAGCCTCAACCTGTTCGGCATCAAGGCGGGCGAGGGATGGAGCGGCCCGCGGGCGGTCGCCGACACGGTCGAAATCAGCGGCGGTGTCGCCACGCAGCGTCGAACCGCCTTTCGGGCCTACGGCTCGATCGAGGACAGCGTCGCCGACTTTGCGAACCTGCTTGCGAGCTCGCCTCGCTATCGGGAGGCGATTGCGGCGGGCGGCACCGCCCAGTCCTACGTGGCCAGCATCGCCAAGTCGGGCTACGCCACCGACCCCGAGTACGGCAATAAGTTAAATCAGCTGCTGAACAGCGGCACGCTGCGCTCGGCGCTCAATGCGCGCGTGGCCAAACTTTAGAAATGGCGGGATCGGCCGATAGAGCGTGAAGTAATTCCTTTCAGGCCGGCGATCCGGAGAACCCAGCGTGTCAAATGTGTTTGGAATCGATATCTCGGCGCTGCAGGCCTTTCAGCAGGCCATCGAGGTCACGAGCAACAACGTGGCCAACGCCTCGACGCCGGGATACGACGCGGAGTCGGTCAACCTCGCCACGGCGGCGCCGCAGGATTCGGGCGGCCTTGCCATCGGCGCCGGGGTCGTGGTCGACGGCGTCAGCCGTGCCTACAGCCAGGCCGCCACCAACCAGCTCAACACGTCGCAAAGCAGCCTGTCGCAGCTGAACGCGCTGCAGAGCTACACCAATCAGATCGACAACCTGTTCGGAACGACGGCGGGCGGTCTGAGCACGGCGCTGCAAAACTATTACAGCGGCTGGTCGGCGGTGGCGGACGATCCGTCGTCCACCGCGGCGCGCCAGGCGCTTCTCGGCGATGCCACCGCGCTCGCCCAGAACTTGAACAGCACCAGCACCCAGCTCAATGGGTTGAATACGAGCGTGAACAGCGGCATCACGGCCGATGTGCAGCAGATCAATTCGTACAGCACTCAGATCGCGAATTTGAACACCCAGATCGCCGCGACCACGGGCAGCGGACAGGCGCCGAACACCCTGCTCGATCAGCGCGACCAGCTCGTGTCGAGCCTCTCGCAGCTGGTGGGCGTGACGACGACGAGCAACAGCGACGGCTCCATCAATGTGTACGTCGGAAACGGCACGCCGCTGGTGCTCGACAGCAATACTTATTCATTGACCACCATTCCCGGTCAGTTCAACGCATCGCAGATCGAGATCTCGAGCTCGAGCTCCAACGGCAATTCGATATCGAGCCAGATCACCACCGGTGATCTCGGAGGTCTCCTGTCGGCACGCACTCAGGCCATCAATCCGGCACTGAACCAGCTGGGTCAGATCGCGACCGCCATCGCCCAGAGCGCGAACACGCAGCAGGCGTCGGGTCTCGATTTGAATGGCCAGCTCGGCAGCGCGCTGTTCTCGATCGGCGCCCCGGTGGCGACGGCCTCGACCGCCAATACGGACGGCACCACGGCGAGCGTCACGATCTCGAACCTCGGAGCCCTGACCTCGGACAACTACCTGCTGTCCTATCAAGGCGGCGCCTATTCCCTGACCGACCAGACCACCGGCGCGAACGTGGCGCTGACGGGCGCGGGCACCGCGGCGAGCCCGTTGACGGCGGACGGATTGTCCATCGTACTGTCGGGGACCCCGGCATCCGGCGATCAGTTCCTCATCCAACCGACGGCACAGGCCGCCGGGACGCTGAGCGTGGCGCTGACCTCAGCCTCCGGCATCGCCGCGGCGGGCGCCATCCAAACCTCCGCGGCGGACACGAACACCGGCACCGCCACCATCAGCGCCGGCACCGTCACCGATGCGGCGAACCCCAATCTCCTGAGCACGGTGACCATCGCCTTCACCAGCCCGACCACCTATTCCATCAACGGAGCCGGCAGCTTCGCCTACACCGCCGGCGGCAACATTTCCGACAACGGCTGGCAGGTGCAGATCTCGGGTACCCCGGCGACCGGCGATTCATTCACCGTGCAAAGCAACGCCAACGGAACCGGCGACGGAACCAATGCGCTCGCATTCGCCAATCAGCAGTCGCAGGGTCTCTTGTCCGGCGGCTCCGAGTCGATCACCGGGGCGGTGGGCGGGGTGATCAGCGGAGTGGGTTCGCAGGCACAGCAGGTCAACACGGCGCAAACGGCGCAGGCCGCGGTGAACACCCAGGCCCAAACCAATGTGTCATCGATAACCGGCGTGAATCTCGACGAGCAGGCAGCCAGCCTGATGCAGTGGCAGCAGGCCTACCAGGCCTCGGCGCAGGCCCTCACGATTGCGAACGGGCTGTTCACCACCCTGATCGATTCCATCAACGGCACGTATTCGTAAGGGGAGGCAGGCGCATGCGCATCACGCAAGGAATGGAACAGACCCAGTTCTTGACGTCGCTGAATCAGCTCGAGGCGAGCATCGCGACCACGCAAAACGGCATCTCGACCGGACTTGCGTTCACCACCGCGGCACAAGATCCGGTGGCGGCGGGCCTGGTGGACGGTTACAACCAGGTGCTGGCGCAGAGTCAGCAGTTCACCTCGAACGGCCAGAGCGCCCAAGGGAGCTTGAACATCGAGGACAACGCGCTCACGCAGGTGCAAAGCCAGCTGCAGAGCTTGCGCGATCTCGCCCTCGAGGCGAACAACGCCACCGAGTCGGGCACCAACTTGAGCGCGATCGCCACGCAGGTGCAGCAGATCCAGCAGAGCCTCCTGTCGGTCGCCAACACTCAGGACGGCAGCGGCAACTACATCTTTGGCGGATACGCGACCCAGACCCAGCCGTTCGCCCTGACCGCGACCGGCGCGAGCTACTCAGGCGATCAGGGGCAGCGCCAGGTCCAGCTGGGGGCGGCGCAGACGGTAACCGTCGGCGACAACGGCGATCTGGTGTTCAATCAAATAAAGACCGGCAACGGAACTTTCAACGTGACCGCGGGTGCGGCCAATACCGGCTCGGGCATCATCGGCGCGACTTCGGTCACCGACCCGACCGCCTATGGCGGCGGGAGCTACACGATCCAGTTCACCGCGCCGGACGCCTACGAGGTGCTTAACTCGGCCGACGCGACGGTGTCCACGGGAACCTACACCAGCGGGCAGGCCATCTCGTTCGCCGGGGTACAGGTCACCCTGTCGGGAACGCCGGCCACGGGCGACACCTTCGCCGTCGCGCCGAGCACCAACCAGAGCGTGTTCACCACGGTGCAGAACCTCATCAATGCGCTGCAACAGCCTTCGACCGGAAGCTCCGGCAGCACGCCGCTCAACAACTCGATCGCGAACGCCATCGACAACATCGATCAGGCGCTCGACCAGACCCAGAACATCCAGTCGAGCGTGGGCGCCCGCTTGAACACCATCACGACGCAGCAGGCAGCCGCCACGGCGCAGCAGACCCAGCTCCAGCAATCCATCTCCACTCTGCAGAGCCTCAACTATCCTGCGGCGATCACCTCGCTCGATTCGCAGAACACGACGCTCAGCGCGGCGATGCAGGCCTACACGCTGACCGAGGGATTGTCGCTGTTCAAGTATATGTCCTGACACAAGGTTGATCCTGAATGACCAGGTATCGCTGATGGCAAGAGCGCGCATCACGGCAGTCGAGAGTGCAGTCCCCTCGCTCGAGGAAGACCGCGAGACGCCGATATACGTCACCCGCCCGGAGCTGCCTCCGCTGGAGGCGTTCATCCCGTATCTGCGCAAGATATGGGACTCGAAGATCCTCACCAACGGGGGGCCGTTCCATCAGGAACTGGAGCACAGGCTCTGTGAGTACCTGGGCGTCAAGCACATTGCGCTGTTCGCCAACGGAACCCTCGGCCTGGTCACCGCCCTGCAGGCGCTGCGCATCAGCGGCGAAGTCATCACCACGCCGTACTCGTTCGTGGCCACCGCGCACTCGCTGCTGTGGAACGGAATCAAGCCCGTGTTCGTGGACATAGACCCCGACACCTTCAATCTCGATCCGGGCAAGATCGAGGCGGCGATCACGCCGCAGACGACGGCCATCATGCCGGTGCACACCTACGGCCATCCCTGCGACGTGGACCGCATCCAGGCGATCGCGGACAACTACGGGTTGAAGGTGATCTACGATGCGGCGCACGCGTTCGCCGTGCAATGCCGCGGTGGCAGCGTGCTCGCGCACGGCGACGTTTCGGTGCTGAGCTTTCACGCGACCAAGACCTTCACGACCTTCGAGGGCGGCGCCATCGTCTGTCCGGACGAGAAGACCCGGCAGCGCATCAATCACCTGAAGAACTTCGGATTCGTCGACGAGGTCACCGTGGTGGCCCCCGGGATCAACGGCAAAATGAGCGAGTTCAATGCCGCGCTGGGCGTGCTGCAGCTCGAGGGCATCGACAAGGCGCTCGCCCGGCGCGGTGCGGTCGACCGGCGCTATCGGGCCGGAATTGCTGACATCGGGGGCATACGCTGCATCCAGCCGGGGCGCGAAGAGCGCTCCAACTACGCGTATTTTCCCATATTGGTCCAGCCGGAATATCCGATGACCCGTGATGCCCTCTATAAGAAATTCCGCGATCACGGGATCATCGTGCGGCGCTACTTCTATCCGCTGATCAGCGACTTCCCCATGTACCGCGGGCTGCCCTCCGCGGCGCCCGAGAACCTCCCGGTCGCGCGCCGGACCGCCGAGCAAGTGCTGTGCCTGCCGATTTACCCGGACCTGGCGCTTCATCAAGTCGACCGGATCGTGGACTTGCTGAGAGCGACGCGCGCCTGAGGGCGGCGGGAATCGGCGTCATATGAAAGCCGGGGTCATGCAGCCGTACTTCCTGCCCTACGTCGGCTATTTCCAGCTGATCGCGGCGGTCGACGTGTTCATCGTCTACGACAACATCAAATACGTGAAAAGCGGCTGGATAAACCGCAACAGACTCTGCCGCAACGGCGAGCCGGCGACCTTCTCGCTCCCCCTGAAAAAAGCGTCTGACTCGCTCGATGTGCGCGAGCGCGAGATCGCGCCGTCGTTCGAGCCTGAGAAGCTGCTCAATCAGTTTCGCGGCGCGTATCGAAGGGCGCCCGAGTACCCGCGCGTGTTTCCGTGGCTGGAGGACATCGTGCGCCAGACGGAGCGGAATCTGTTCCTGTTTCTGAACCGCTCCATCCGGGCGGTCTGCGAGCTGCTCTCCATCGGCACGACGATGCGGATCTCCTCGGATATCGCCATCGACCACACCCTGAAAAAGCAGGACAAGGTGCTTGCGCTGTGCCGCGCCACGGGCGCCGGCACGTATGTGAACGCGATCGGAGGGACCGAATTGTACGGCAAGGAGGAATTCCGGCGGCAGGGGATCGAGCTCGAGTTCCTGCGACCGCGACCCTTCGAGTATCGGCAGCTGACGACGGGATTCGTGCCGTCGCTGTCGATCGTCGATGTGCTGATGTTCAACCCGCTCGACGTGGTCCGCGAGCGCATCGCCGGCCACTACGATCTCGTCTGACCCGGCGAGGCTGCCGCACACCGTGTTCACCTGGGAAAAGCTCGGTAAAGTGTTCACACCGCAGGAGGTGCCCGGCCGCCCGTGGCTCCGGGAGTTCGCGCAGGCGCCCTGCGCGCTGCTGTTCGACGACTACGTGCGGATCTATTTCTCGTGCCGACCGGCGCCGGATGCCCGCGGGCAGTATGTCAGCCGCTCCGCATTCGTCGATTTGGACCGCGCAGACCCCAGGGTGGTGAGGCGCGTCGCCGAGCAGCCGATCCTGCCGCTCGGAGGCCTCGGCGAGTTCGACGAGTTCGGCACCTACCCGGTCTCGGTCATTCGCGACGGCTCCGAAGTGCGCGCCTACTACGCCGGCTGGACGCGATGCGAGTCGGTGCCATTCAACGTGGCGATCGGCGCCGCCGTGAGCCGCGACGGCGGCACGACCTTCGCCAAGCTCGGCCGGGGTCCGGTGCTGCCTTACTCGCCGGACGAGCCCTTCGTGCTGAGCGGTCCCAAGATCCGGCGTTTCGACGGTTTCTGGCAGCTCTGGTACATCGCGGGGCGGAAATGGAAGGTCGTCGACGGCCGGGCGGAGCCGGTCTACAAGATCCGGATGGCGACCTCGGACGACGGAATCCGCTGGACCAAGCTCAACCGGGACCTGATCGAGAGCCGCATCGAGGAGGACGAGGCGCAGGCGAGCCCCGACGTATTCCAGGCGGGGGGCCGGTATCACATGTTCTTCGCCTATCGCCACAGCGCGGGCTTTCGCAGCAGGGAGCGCGGCTACCGAATCGGCTACGCGTCGAGCTCGAATATGGTCGACTGGGTGAGGGACGACGCCAGGGCCGGCATCGACGTGGCGCAGGAGGGCTGGGATTCCGAGATGGTGAGCTATCCCCACGTGTTCGCGCTCGATGGCCGCACCTACATGGCCTACCTCGGCGACCAGGTCGGGCGCCATGGCTTCGGACTCGCGATGCTGCGCGGGGAGCTGGGATAGCCGACCGATGGGAAGCGCGTTTCGGAAACTGGGAAAGATATTCGATCCAAGCCGGCACTGCCTGCCGGAGGGCTGCATGCAATTCGCGCAATCGCCGCAGGCGCTGGTGCTCGAGGACCGCATCCGCATCTATTTCTCGACCCGGGCCGTGGATGCGGACAGCGGCAAATTCCGCAGCCACATCGCCTACGTCGACACGAGCAGGGACCTGCGCGACATCCTCGGCGTGGCGCGCGAGCCGGTCATCGCGCTCGGGGGGCTGGGGTGCTTCGACGAGCACGGCATCTTCCCGATGAGCGTCGTGCCGGTGGGCGACGCCGTCTATGGCTACACCTGCGGCTGGAGCCGGCGCGTGTCCGTTTCGGTGGAGACCGCCATCGGATTGGCCGTGAGCCGCGACCGGGGCGCCACCTTCCAGCGCATCGGCACGGGCCCGGTGTTGTCAGCTTCGCTCCACGAGCCGTGCCTGGTGGGCGATGGCTTCGTGAAAATAATCGGCGGTCGATTTCACATGTGGTACATCTTCGGCACCGGCTGGAGGAGATTCGCGCCGGACGCCGAACCGGACCGCACGTACAAGATCGGCCACGCGACCTCGGACGATGGGGTCTCGTGGACCAAGGAGGAGGCGAATCAGATCGTCGAGGACCGCCTCGGCGCCGACGAGAGTCAGGCGCTGCCGACGGTCATCGAAATCGGGGGAAGGTTCCACATGTTCTTTTGCTACCGCCAGTCGTTCGATTTTCGGAAGAACAGCGCCCGGGGCTATCGGATCGGGCACGCCTGTTCGGACGACCTGGAGCGCTGGACGCGCGACGATTCGAACCCCGCGCTCGAGGCGACGCCCGGCAGCTGGGACTCGGACATGCAGTGCTATCCGCATGTCTTCGAGTGCGACGGCCAGGTGTATCTCCTGTACAACGGCAACGAATTCGGGCGCCACGGATTCGGCGCGGCGGTGCTCGAATGACGCTTCCGCAAAAAAAACGCGAAGCAACGAGAATGCGCGAAGCACCGCGGAAGCGCGAAGCACCGCGCGGGAAAGCGGCGATGACGCGGTATGCCGCGAATCGGTCGAGCGTCGCGGACATCGCCGCGCACCTGCGCCATTGCGACCAGGATTTCGTTCCGCCGTTGGCCGGACGGGTCGATATCGACGCGTATTCGGCCAAGATTGCGGCCCACGCCGAGCGGTTCGAGGCGTGGGCGGGCGATGAGCTGGTCGGACTGGTGGCCGCCTATTGCAACGATCATTCGCGGCATGCAGCGTTCATCACCAGCGTGAGCGTGGTTGCCGAACGAAGCGGCGCGGGCATCGCGAGCCGGCTGCTGAAGCATTGCATCCGCCACGCACGGGATGCGGGCTTCAGCGTCGTGCGGTTGAGCGTCGACCGCCGCCAAGCCGCCGCCATGCGCCTGTACGGGAAGCTCGGATTCTCGGCGGCCGGAGCAGCGGGAGTCGCGGAAGTCGCGATGACCCTCGAGCTCGACGAGGCCGCCGAACGCCATGCGTGATTACGATCAGGAAATGCGCGACGGGGCGCAACGCCGCTACGCGTATGGATTCGACTTCGACGTGATGCACCCCTTCATGATGCGATCGTTCGCGCCATTCTTTCGCGTGGGCAGCATGCTGGAGCTGGGGTGTTTCAAGGGCGACTTCACCGCCCGGCTCCTGGCGCACTTCAAGGATGTGACCTGCGTCGAGGCGTCGGAGACGGCGATCGCGCAGGCGCGCGACCAGATCGGAACGGCCGCGAGCTTCATCCACTCGACATTCGAGCAGGCGGTGCTCGGGCGCCGCTACGACCACATCGTGCTGTCGCACGTACTGGAGCACCTCGACGATCCCATCGGGATTCTGAGGCGCATCGACCGCGAATGGCTGGCGCAGGACGGGCGGCTGTTCCTCGTCTGCCCGAACGGCAATGCGCCGTCGAGGCAGATCGCGGTGAAGATGGGGTTGATCAGCCACAACAGCGCGGTGACGCAGGCCGAGGCCGAGCACGGTCACCGCCGCACCTACACCCTCGACACGCTCGAGCGCGATGCGGTCGCCGCCGGACTCAGGGTCGTGCATCGAAGCGGCATCTTCTTCAAGGCGCTGGCCAACTTCCAATGGGACCGGCTGCTGCAGACCGATATCGTGTCCGCGCAATATCTCGAGGGGTGCTACCAGCTGGGGCAGCAATATCCGGACCTCTGCTCGAGCATCTTTCTGCTGTGCGAGAGGGGCGGCGGCGCGGCCGGCGGGCGCACGACGCAACCGTGAACGGGCTCGCCCCGCAACGCTGAGCCGGCTCACCCGGAGGCCGCGCGGTGCATTTGACACGATCGCGCCGCTTACGCGACCATGAGGATGACCCGATTCCGGGGACAACCAGAGCTCATGCCATCCATGCGACCCATTCCCGTCGGAGCCACCGGCTCCTTCAGTCTGCTCGTCCTGCCCGAGCATCTTGCCAGCCGATTCAAGGATTCGACCTTGCCCGCGGTGCTGGCGACACCGGTGATGATCATGGTCATGGAGAACGCCGCGCTCAACGCGATCAAGCCCTATCTCGAGGCCGGCGAAAGCGCGCTCGGCACGCGCGTCGACGTGCGGCATCTCGCGGCGACGCCGGCCGGCCGGCACGTGACGGGGGAGGCAAGGGTGATGCAGGTCGACGGACGGCGGATCGAATTCACGGTTCGCGCGACCGAAGGCACGGAAGAGATCGGAGTGGGAACCCACGAGCGCGTGGTGATACTTCTGGCGAAGCTCTCCGAACGGATGAAGGCGAAGTTCGGCTAGAGATTCAATGCGTGGGATGCTGCGCCCCGGATGCTGTCATCCTGGATTTCGGCGTGGCGGGTCGAGCGGCGGCATCCTTCGGACGTGGAGGCGTCGGATCCTGTGCCTCGCCCGCGGCGGCGCGCTCCGCCGCGGCCGGGCGTGCGGTGGGCTGCGCGACACGGCGAGCGGCGGCCGGCGCGACGTTCCGTGCCACGGAATTGTGCATCACCGCTTGCGCATTCGAGACCATGGGCTTTTGCGGGCTCACCATGCTCGGTCGGCCGAATTCGGTGTGCACCACGAGCTCCGGCGTGCCCGCGGCCTGCCGCGCGATTTGACGTTGCTGTGCAGTCGCGGGTATGTGGGGCTCGGCGGCCGCTGCTCGTTCTTGCGCGGTCGGCAGCGCCGTGATGCCGCCCGGTCCGCCGTTGTAGCTCACCCTGCTGACGACGGGATTACCCACCGGTGCCTCGATGTATGTGCGGTGAACGGTGCCCGGGTTGAGGTTGCTCACGGCCCTGTTGTAGGCGAACGAATTTCCAACCCAGCGCCCTCCCGTGAACCCGAAGCCCGCATACCCGAAGCCATAGTTGACGCCGCCGTAGTAGCCGACGTGGGGAGCCCAGTACCCGGGATGGAAAATGTATAGCGCGCCGCCGAAACTCCAGTAACCGGGAGTCCAGAGGATCCCGGCTCGGGGCGGCCGCACCCAAGCGCCCGGTACCCAATAGTAGCCTGCGCTTCCCCACGCCCAGTATGCGGGAGTCCAAAGATATCCGTCGTCCGGACAGGGGGGTTGCGTGTCATCCTGCAATGGCGGCGGGACTTCCGCGGTCCGCAACTCGTCAATCGGCGGTGGCGATGAGTTGTGCTGATCTCGTTCCGCATTGCTGCCCGGCAGCGTGTCGAGCGCGGCGCCCCAGGCCGCCTGCGCGTCGACGGGCCTGCCGCTCACCGTGACGTTGACCAGCCGGTCGCCCGATATCTTGCCCTCGTAAACGACATCGGCGCTGAACCCGTTCCAAGCGGCGGGAGCATCATGACGATGCAGGAGGAATGAGGTGGGCGTGAAGCGCTCGACGGTCCAGGTCTCGTCCGAGCCATCCGCCCTACGATAGAGGCCGCCGTCCAATTCGAGCGTGAAGCAATTCGTCCAGCAGAAATGCACGACACCGGGAGGCCCGGCCGCCGGTGCGTCTTCGAGGTGCATCACCGAACTCTGCGCGGCGGGGTCGGCGTGATCGGAGTAGACCACGTGTCCCTCGGCATCGACGGACTTGTACACGTCACCAGCGCGAGAGGCCGTGCATACCAACGGCAGAAGCGCCATCAAGAGACCGGGGGCGAAACGACGGCTGCTCGCAGGTCTCATCTTCCGTGGGTTTTTTGCGGAGGATCCATCCATCGAAAGCAAGCTAACGCCGGCGCCTCAGCGCCCGCAAAGACCCCCGTCACAATACATCTCGAGAGCCTCGCGGTACGACATAATCATGCCGCCGGTTCGCGATTGTCCCATGATCCGGGGCCGAGTCCCGCGCACCAGTGCTTCCACATGTGCCGCAATTCACGCTCCAAGGCGGCGGCGATGAGCTCGGGCCGCCGAGCCGGCGAATGTTGCCAGCGGTCGCGCAATCCCGCGCGCAGCGCCGCGAGTTCGTCGAGGTGGCAGGCCCAATGGCGGCCCTTGGCGGCGAAATCCCCGGCATCCGCCGCCACGAACTCGTCCAGCCCGAGCTGACCGAGGATGGCGGCGCCTTGACGCGACCCGGGGGTCGCACCGGCGATCGTGAGGGTCGGCACGCCCATCCAAAGTGCCTGGATGGTGGTGGTGCCGCCGGTATATGGGTAGGTGTCCAGGCATATGTCGACCTGATGATGCAGCCTCATGTAGGCCTCCATGCCGCAGCGGGCGTGCAGCGCCAGCCGCTCGGATCCGATTCCGTGGGCCGCGAACCGGTCGATGAGCGACCGGCCCGCGCCGTCGACCGCTCCGATCAGCATCCGCGCCCCGGGCACCGCGTGAAGCAGCCGGCTCCACAAAGCGATTGTCTCGGGATTGATCTTCCCCATGCGGTTGAAGCTCGCAAAGCATAAGCAGCGGGACTCGAGCGCCGGCAGAGGATTGACGGGCGGCGCCGCCTGGAAGGGTTGGAAGGGTACATTGGCCGGCAGGTAGACGATTTTCTCGGTGAAATGACGGTCGAATTTCCCGGGAGGAAGGAAGTGGCGGTCCGCCAGGTAATAGTCCATGGCGCGAAGGCCGGTGGTGCCGGGATAACCGATCCAGCTGACTTGAACCGGGGCGGGCTTGCGCGCGAATACCGGCAAGCGGTTGGCGCCCGAATGGCCCGACAGATCGACCAGGACGTCGATGCGATCCTCGATGATCTTCCTCGCCGTCGAGGCATGATCGAGATGCGCGACGTTGTGCCATCCGCGAAAATGTTTGCGCAGCCGTGCGGTGACATCGTCTTCGATGGTGTTGTTGTAGTAGGCGTGCAGCTCGAGGGTATGCTGCTGCTCGAGCTCCTGGAGCACCGGATCCACGAAGATGGCCACCGGGTGGTGGTGCAGATCGCCCGACACGAAGCCGACCCGCAGCACGCGCTCCGGATCCTTCTCGTTGGCATGCCGTGGCCAGGATTTGCGGAATCTTCCCTCGAGATAATCGGCGGCCCGGCGATGCATCGCGAAGAGCTCATCCGCGCCCACCGCGGGGTTATGGCTCGCGAGAAACAAAAGATTCGAATAGCTCAGCTCGAGATCGCCCGGAATGTATTCCGAGTTCAGCGCGAAACCGCGCCGAAGACTCTCTTCCGATTCCGCGTAGCGGTTGCCCAGCCCGTAGATCATCGCCAGCCTGAAATGCGCCGACGCGCGATCGGGCTCGAGCGCGATGGCCCGCTTCAAGAGAGCCTCCGCCTCGTCGGCCTGCTCGAGACGGAACAGGTTCATGCCCAGATTGGCATGGGCCTCCGCATCGTCCGGCATCAGCCGCACGGCGTTGCGCATCGGCAGGAGAGCATCCGCAAAGCGGCCTTCCGCCGATTCGAACGCGCCAAAAACCTTCCACCCCAACCCGTGTTCCGGAAAGCGCTCGGTCATGGTGCGCGCCAGCGCGTGCGCCTCCGCGAATTTGTGCCGCGCCACCAGCGACAGGAGGCTCTTTTCCTGTTTGCGCAACATCGCCGCCTCGCTGCGGCGCTGCGCCCGGTTCGGGACATCGGATGCGGCCGGGGATTGCGGCGGGCATCGCGCCTGGAGGCGCTGGGCGAAGTCGTCCACCGCCCGGCCCACGAGCCCATGCCGGCGGGCCAGGTCGAGCGCGCCGGCCGCCTCATCGGCGCGTCCGGCCTGAAGCAGCGCCTCGAGATAGCCCATCCAATAGTCGAACGTCTCGGGCCGCGTCTCGAGCGCCGCGAGGAGGTGGGGAAGCGCCTCGGCCGGTTGCTTCAGTTGCACCTTCAACATACCGATGCAGTAATTCGCCGCGGCATGCCGGGGCTCGGCCTCGAGCGCCGAGCGGTAGAGTTTTTCGGCCTGATCCAGCTCCCCCGCGAGTTGCAGCCGCATTCCATCGGCGCAGGCCGTGTCGGGGTCCCGCGTCACGTCACGGAGCGCCGCTGCTAGTGATGATGGCCGCCGGCACCATGAACGTGCCCGTGCTCCAGCTCCTCGGCCGTCGCGGCACGGACACTGACGACCTGCACGTCGAAGTGCAGCGTCTGATCGGCGAGCGGGTGATTGCCGTCGAGCGACACCATGTCGCCGACCACGGCAGTGACGGTGAACACGCGAAGCCCCTCGTCGGTCTGCGCCCGGAACTGCATCCCCTTGCGGATCTCGCCCGAACCCTGGAGCGATCGCTTCGGAACGCGCTGCACCAGAGACTCGTTGCGGGCGCCGTAACCCTCGCTGGGGGACAGCGTCACCGCCACGGCTTCTCCGTCCTTTTTTCCCTCGAGGGCTTTTTCCAGCCCCGGCACGAGATTGCCGTGACCCTGGATGTAGGCGAGGGGTTCGCCGCCGTCGGAACTGTCGAGCACCTTTCCGTCGTCGTCCTTGAGCGTGTAGTGGATCAGAACCACCGAGTCTGCCGCTATTTGCACCGTCGCTACTCCACGTTTTATTCAGATGGGCGGAAAGCTTACACAACTACCCGAGCGGGCGCGCCTCGAGATCGTAGGCACCGGCCGCGACGATCTGCACGCCGGCGAACTCGCCGACCTTCATGGAACCAGCCGGCGCGATACGCACCAGGCCGTCTATTTCCGGTGCGTCGCCGGCGGAGCGCGCAAACGCGACACCGTCCTCGACGCGGTCGATGAGCACCTGCAGAGTGCGGCCGACCTTGGCGGCAAGCCGCTGCGCGCTGATTTCGGCCGCAAGCTCCATGAACCGCTCCCGGCGCTCCCGCTTGAGCTCGTCCGGCACCGGCCTTTCGGGCAGCGCGTTGGCGGCCGCGCCCTCGACCGGGGAGTACTCGAAGCAACCGACGCGGTCGAGCTGCGCGGCGCGCGACCACTCGAGGAGTTCCTCGAAGTCCTCATCGGTCTCGCCGGGAAAGCCGACGATGAAGGTGCTGCGCAGCGTGATGTCCGGTACGGTCCTGCGCCAGGCGGCAATGCGCTCGAGGGTGTTCTCCGCGGCGGCGGGGCGGCGCATCAGCTTCAGGATGCGCGCGCTCGCATGCTGGAAGGGAATATCGAGATAGGGGAGCACGCGCCCGCCGGCCATGAGCTCGACCACCTCGTCGACGTGCGGATAGGGGTACACGTAGTGCAGCCGGATCCAGGCGCCGAGCTCGCCCAGCGCGGCGGCCAGATCGTAGAAGCGGGCGCGCCGCGGCGACCCGCGCCAGGTGTCGGCGGCGTACTTGAGGTCGGAGCCATAAGCGCTCGTATCCTGGGAGATCACCAGGATTTCCTTCACGCCCGCGCGCGCCAATTTCTCCGCCTCCCCGAGCACCTCGCCGATGGGGCGGCTTGCCAGGCGGCCGCGCATCGAGGGGATGATGCAGAAGCTGCAGTGGTGATTGCAGCCCTCGGAGATCTTCAGATAGGCATAGTGACGCGGCGTGAGTTTCACGCCCTGCTCGGGCATCAGATCGAAAAAGGGCTCGTGCTTGGGCGGCAGATGCTCATGCACCGAGGCGAGCACCTCTTCATAGCGCTGGGGACCCGTGATCTTGAGGACCTGCGGATGTCGGTCGAGAATTTTCTGCGGCTGCGCACCCAGGCAACCGGTCACGATGACCTTGCCGTTCTCGGCGAGCGCCTCGCCGATCGCCTCGAGCGACTCATCCACCGCGGCGTCGATGAAGCCGCAGGTGTTCACCACCACCAGATCCGCCGCACGGTAGCTCGACGCCACCTCGTAGCCCTCGGCCCGCAAACGCGTGAGAATGCGCTCGGAATCGACCAGCGCCTTGGGGCATCCCAGGCTGACGAATCCGATTTTGGGCGTTCTGCGGCGAACGGGCGCGTTGCGGCTGGCGGTTTTCACGAAATCAGGCATGGCGTGGGGGAAAAGGCCGGCATTCTACTCCAAACCGCCCCTTTGACGGCCAAATCGCACTGTCAAACGCGGGATTCGGAATTCGTGACGCAGTCCTACAAACGCGTCGGCACGCCTCCCCGATCGCTCTCAAGAACCGGCGGCCTCGTCCGATAAACATCCTTGAATGTGGTCACCGGTCCGCCCGCTCGGCGGGTGAAGTGAGCACAAGCGGAAATTCGGGGCCTAGACGGGCCGGTAGATCAATACGGAGCATCAAATGGCTTTAACTCTTAACACCAATATCGACTCGATTGTCGCGCAGAACAACCTCAGTGGTTCTCAGTCGCTGCTTTCACAGTCCTTGACGCGTTTGTCCTCGGGTCTGCGCATCAACAGCGCCGCCGACGACGCCGCGGGTCTTGCGATCAGTCAGCAGTTCACGACTCAGATCAACGGCACCAACCAGGCGATCAGCAATGCCAACGATGCCGTCTCTGAAGCTCAGACGACCGCCGGCGCGCTGACCACGATCAACAACAACCTGCAGAGCATCCGGACCCTCGCGGTCGAAGCCGCCAACGGCTCGAACAGCGCCTCGGATCGGCAGGCCCTCAACAACCAGGTGCAGCAGCAGATCGCGGAAATCACGCAGATTGCGCAGCAGACCACCTTCAACGGCTTGAACGTGCTGAACGGCTCGAGCGGCACCACGGTGTATCAGGTCGGCGCGAACGTCGGCGACACCATCGCGGTCAGCCTGCAGCAGGGCGTGGGCGCGAACCAGATCGGTCAGTATTCGACCGAGACGGGCACCGCGACGACAGCGGCTGCTCTTACCAGCACCTCGACCGTGAAGATCACCGACGGCACTTCCACCGTGACGGTGGGCCCGACGGCGAGCTTCGTCGGTGCGACCACCTACCAAGGTGCGACCTCGGCTTATGCGAAGGCTGCCGCGATCAACGGCGCGGGTCTTCAGGGTTTGACGGCGAGCGCCTCGACGACGGCTGCCGACAACGCGGCGTTCTCGGCGGTTGGCGGTGCGGCCGCGACCACGGCGAGCACCTACAACCTCACGATCAACGGCACGCAGATCTACTCCGGCACGAACAACATCGCCGCCGGTGACACTCTGACCGCCGCCGATGTGGTGTCGCAGATCAACTTGAACTCGAGCACCACGGGCGTGACCGCCTCGATCAACGAGACGGCTCCCTCGGGCGCGGACACGACGCCGATCGGCGCCATCGTCCTCTCCAACACCGACGGCAGCGACATCACCGTGTCGCAGGCAGTGACTCTCGGCACGGGAGCCACGGGCACCGGCCTTGGCGCCATTGCCGGCACCACGGCGGCCCCGGTGACCACAAAGGGCACCGTGACGCTGACGGATTCGGTCCCCGTGACGGTGACTGACGTGGGTACTGCGGGCGGTTCCGCGGCTCTGGGCTTCACCAGCGGCGATGCGACTCCCTATGCGACGACCGCAGCGGGCAACACGTCGACTCTCGCCAACCAGGACGTGCTCACGGTGGCCGACGCCAACAGCACGATCTCGTCGGTGGATGCGGCGCTTGCCACGGTCAGCGCCTTCCAGAGCCAGCTGGGCGCCATCCAGAACCGCTTCACGGCGGCGGTGAGCAACCTGCAGTCGACCAGCCAGAACCTGACCCAGTCGCGCAGCACCATCGAGGATGCCAACTTCGCGCAGGAAACGGCGAATTTGACCCAGGCGCAGGTGTTGGAACAGGCGGGCATCTCGGTGTTGGCGCAGGCCAACCAGGAGCCGCAGCTGATCCTCAAGCTTCTGTCGTAACGGCCGATAGCTAGAGAAGACGAGTAGGAACCCCACGGCCCGGCCGCGAAAGCGACCGGGCCGTGGTCTACAGAGAGATTCGGTCCAGGAGTGTTTTAACCCGGCGTAACCCGAAGCAGGTACCACATGGCGAGCGATGCAACCCCGGTATTGATACCGGCGATAAGCCTCGTGCACGGAAGTCAGGCGCCTACGAAGGTTACAAATCAGCAGACCGGCGGCAATTCCTTGCCGCCTTCCGGCAATGCTGCGGCGGCCGCGGCAACGACGGACAGTGCCTCGAAAGCAGTTTCGCGGACCAGCGATGTCCAGGCGCAGGTCGCCTTCCTCAACAAGTACCTCAACGATTCGGGCAAACCGGACCAGTTCCGGGTGGCTCCCGACTCGGATTCCTTGCTCATTCAAGAGGTTAATCCAGCCACGGGCGCGGTGATCGGAGAGTACCCCGCGATCGCATTCCCGGCGTTGGCAAAGAGCCTGGGGATTTCCAGCGCTTTGATCGACGAGCACGCCTGAGGGGCGTCCGAGGGACCGACCGCCTGGTACGCGTCTTGCTTAAGTCTGCAGGATGACTGCCGATAAATTCAGCATGCGCACCAGAGGCCAACATTCATGAGTTCAGCCGTTTCGTCGACCACCGGAAGCTCGAGCACCTCCAGCAGCGCGGCCGCCAATTCGCTGATCACATCCACCGGCATCGGCTCAGGGCTCAACATCAGCGCCATCGTATCGGCCCTGACCTCGAGCTTCGGCGCGGCGCAGACCAACGAGCTCTCTTCGGAGCAGACAAGCTTGAATGCCCAGGTGTCGGCATTCGGCACTTTCTCCAGCGCGCTCAGCACCTTGCAGGCCACCCTGTCGACCCTGGAAGACCCCTCGCAGCTTGCCGGCTACGACGCGACGGTGGCCGACAAGACCATTGCCTCGGCGACCACCAGCTCCGATGCCGTTCCCGGCACCTACTCGTTGGAGGTCCAAAATCTCGCCACGGCTGCCTCGCTCACCTCGCAGGCATTCACCGGCGGGGCATCGAGCACCGTGGGCACGGGCACCTTGACCATCGCGGTCGGCAGCGCGTCGACGGCCATCACGATCGACTCGACGGACGACACGCTTTCGGGCATCGCGTCCGCCATCAATTCCGCATCGAACAATCCCGGGGTGACGGCGAGCGTCATCAGCACCTCCGCAGGTGCGCGGCTCGTGATTTCCGGCACATCCACGGGCGCCGCCAACGCCATCACGGTCACCCAAAGCGGAGGGGACGGCGGCCTGTCCTCGCTGGTCTACGATCCGGCGAACAACATCACCAATCTCACCCAGACCCAGGCGGCGCAGGACGCGAACTTCACCCTCAACGGTTACGCGGCGACCAGCGCCAATAACGTGGTGACCAGTGCGATCACCGGCGTGACCCTCGATCTGATCGGCGCGTCGGCCGCGAACACGCCGACCACGCTGTCGATCAGCGCAGATCCCTCAACGGCCTCCACCTCGATAGGAACTTTCGTCTCGGCGGTGAACGGGGTGATCAGCTCCATACAATCGCTGACGGGCTACGATGCCTCGACCCAAACCGCGGGGCCGCTGAACGGCAATGCAACCCTGCAGTCCTTCCAGAACCAGCTCGAGACCATTCTCGACACGGTGAAGCTGGGCAATAACACGGGTGGCATCGCCTCGCTGGCGGACCTCGGAATCACGGCGGACGCCAATACCGGGCAGCTCGACACCGACTCGACCACCCTGACCAATTCGCTCACGTCGAACTTGACCGCGGTCGGCAACCTGCTGGGCGGCACGACCGGGATCGCCACCCAGATCGATAATCTGATCACCCAGTACACCGGGCCCGGCGGCTTGCTGTCCTCCATCAACCAGGGTCTGCAGACCAGCTTGAGCAACGTCTCGCAGCAGCAAACGGCCCTGCAGGCGGAGTTGACCACCTATTCCGCCACGCTCACCACGGAGTACAACGCGATGGACACCGCGGTTGCCGCGCTCAAGGAGACTCAAACGTACCTGAACGCGGAATTCGACCCGAGCGCCAGTTCGAGCTCTAGCTCGAGCTCGAGTTCGTCGAATTCCAGCCTGGGCAGCGGAACCCTCGGAACCTAAGGGCGACGACGATGATGCAATCCAATCGAGGCGCGGCACGGTATGCCGCCATGCGCAACCACGGGTTGGTGGCAGACGCCAGTCCCACCCGCCTGGTGCAGATCATGTTCGAGCAGATCCTGTCCGCGCTCGCGACCGCGCAGGGCTGCATGGAGCGTATCGAGAACAACCTGCCCCTTGCGGATGTGATCCTGAAGGGCAAAACCATGGGACATGCCATCCGGCTCATCAATCAGCTGGATGCCACCCTCGATATGGAGCGCGGCAAGGAGGTCGCGGCGAATCTTCACTCCCTCTACGTCTACATGCTCGCCCGGCTGACCCTGGCCAACGCAAGCAACGACCCGCGGATCGTCGCCGAAGTCACCGCCCTGGTGCGCAAGGTGAAAAGCGGCTGGGACCAGATCGTCACGGACGGGCGATGAGCGACCCGGCGGCCGGAGCCCTGCAGAGCGCGCTCGAGATCTCGCGCGAGCTGCTCGAGCTCGCGGATCGGGGCGAGGTCGAGCGCGTGATCAGCCTCGACGCTGAGCGGCTGCGGCTGTTAAAGTCGGCCCGCCAGGCCCTCACGCCCATGACCGAGAAGGATCGAGCCGTGCTTCGCCAGATCGCCGATTTGAACGCCCAATCGCTCGGTCGTATGGAGCATCGCTTCCGGGCCAAGTGCCGCGACATGGACATGCTGGCGGCGGGGCGGCGCGCTCTGCGCGCCTATTCCAATCAACGGCCCTGAGCCGGCGCACCCCCCATGCCAACCACGTTCCTCGGCGAAGGCTTGATCTTCGAGGAACTGCTGCCGCTGGTCTGGCTGCCGGGAGAGATACCGCAGGGGCTTGCGCTCGCGCGACTGCACTCGGACAACCAGCATCTGCTGGGCGCCGAGTCCTCGCTGGACGAAGTGCGGATCTCGGAGGCGCTCAAGGACGAGTCACCGGCGCTGCTGCATGAGTTGCAGCGCCTGGAGTACAAACTGAACATCCTCCTGCGGCTCACGGCGGAGATCGCCGTCCGCAGTGCCGCATTGCCGCCGGCGCGCAAGGCGCGCCTCGGGTCGCGGGGTCTGGAATGGTTCGGTGCGGGAGCGCCGGCGGTGGGCGAGGCGGGCCTGGTCCATATCTACATCAATCCCGCGCTTCCCCAGCCGCTCAAGATTCCGAGCACCGTCACGGGCGAGCGCAGTGACGGCGGCGAACGCGTCGCGCAACTGAAATTTCGCGACATGAGCGAAGGCACAGTCGATCTTCTCGAGAAGCTCATCTTCCGGCATCACCGTCGCCTCGTCGCCGGTGCGCGAGCTTCTTCGCCTAACGCGCACTAGCGAAAATCCCAGCCTTCGGTAACTGAAACTCCGAGGGGCGAATTGGGCAAACGCCTTACACCCATTACGGGTGTTTGCCAACTCCTTTTCTCGCAAGTTGTCCGGCAGTATGTGGCTCGACCTGAGATTGATTGAGCAATCTCAATAGGTTAGGTGATATGTCTAAGACGGATTGGTGGATCTGCGGAGTCCGTCACACTTTTCCGAGGGAAGGAGTCCCATTTCGTGGTCGACGCCAAAGTAATTGTGATGGAACCCTCAGACTCGCAAGCGCGCGAGCTGGAAGCGCTGCTTCGATTTCTCGACCTGGAGCCGGTCCGATTTCACGATCTGGCCGAACTCGGACGTAAAACCGAGGGCGCCCACGATTGGCTGGCGCTCATCGTCGGCGCCGAGACCATCGCCGCGGAGGGCCCGGAACTTGTCGGGCGCCTGCGAGCCATGGCGCAACCCCTGCCGGTGATTTTTCTGTCGCGCGACGGCCTTCCCAAGATTGCCGAATCGAGCGGCGACATCGCCTGGCTGCACCTCGAGATTCCCGTGAAGCAGCGCCGGCTGTCCGCGGTCCTGAACCAGGCGCAGAACGTGCGCAACGGTCATCCCACGCAGCCGGGAGCCCACCGCTTCCGCCCCAGCGGCGACTCGCGGGCGATGCGGGCCATCCACCGGCTGATCGAGCAAGTCGCGCCGTTCGATACCAATGTGCTGGTGCTCGGCGAGTCCGGCACCGGCAAGGAAATGGTCGCGCGCCACATTCACGAGCTGTCCGGCCGGGCCGGACATCCGTTCGTGCCGGTCAACTGCGGCGCGATTCCCGCCGACCTGCTCGAGAGCGAATTGTTCGGACATGAGAAGGGCGCATTCACGGGCGCCCTGTCGACGCGGCTCGGCCGTTTCGAGTTCGCCGAGGGCGGGACCCTGTTTCTGGACGAGATCGGCGACATGTCGCTGCAGATGCAGGTGAAGCTGCTGCGGGTGCTGCAGGAAAGAACGTTCGAGCGGGTGGGCAGCAATCGCACGCTCCTCTGCAACGTTCGCATCATCGCGGCGACGCATCGGGACCTCGATGCCGCCATTCTTGCAGGGCGCTTCCGGGAGGATTTGTTCTACCGGCTCAACGTGTTCCCGGTGCAGGTACCGCCCCTGCGGGAGCGGCTCGAGGATCTGCCGGTGCTGATCGATCATCTGCTTCGCCGGCAGGGCCAAAATGCCGGACGGCACCTCCGTCTCGACAAGAGTGCCATGCGCTGCCTCGCGACGAACCGCTGGCCCGGCAACGTGCGCGAGCTCGCGAATCTCCTGGAGCGGCTCGCGATCCTGTACCCGGACCAAACGGTGACCGCGGACGATCTGCCCGAGCGCTACCGGGCCAGCGGCACCGGTGCCTGGCTCGGCGGGGGCATGCGCTTGGCGCCCAGCCAGGACGCGATGCCCGACGTTCCTCGCGGAGCCGGCGGCGACGGCGAAGCCGGATGCTGACGAGGAGCTGCCGATGCACGTGAGCGATACCTCCGATCTGCTCGACGACGCCGAGGCCGGCGGTACGTTGCTGAAGAGCGGCGGTATCGACTTGAAGGATCATATGTCCGCGATCGAGATCGGCTTGATCCGCAAAGCGCTCGAGGAAGCCGATGGCACGGTCGCGGGAGCGGCGCGCCTCTTGAACATCCGCCGCACGACGTTGGTCGAGAAGCTGCGCAAATACCGCCTGAGCGCCTGACAATAAATCGACGCTTGCCCCGCCGCTGCCGGGCAGCAATACGCTGAACGAGGTACGCGACATAAA
>CAVTNZ010000081.1:0-150996 GCA_963736185.1 uncultured Gammaproteobacteria bacterium
GGCCATGTTCCTGCCACACTCTACTTGAACGAGTCTACGTATTGCTCTCACCCGCGTGAACAAGCCCACATGCTCGTATCGGTCAAGCACATCGCCGGTAATCTCGTAGAGCTGCAGGTTGTCCTCCGCACACTTGTCGAACAAGACGTTGCGCTGGTCGAGGTCGCGGTGCACGGCGGCGCGATCGGCTTCCGAGTCCTTCAGGTTCTGGGCGAGCTGCCGGAATTTTTCGACCAGCTCGTTCATGCGCGTCTTGTACTGGTCGAGGTTGTGCTCCGCGGTGGTTTTTGCCGCGGTGAGCTGCGTCACCTCGGCGGTGGATGCGCCGGTGTGCGCTTTCAGCGCGTCGCGCTCCTTCTTTGCTGCCGTGAGCTCGGTCTTGGCCGAATTGAGGTCCGCCTGCAACTGGGTGACCTGTGCCTGCAGGGCCGTCTTCTCGGCGGATACCTGCTGATATTGCTGCATGAACTTCTGCGTCTCGCCGCCGCCGCTGCGCGGAGTTTGCGCGACGGCGAGCCCACAAAGCACGACGGTCGATGCGAATATGGCCGGGCGGATAATCATGCGTGCCCCTTAGAATCGGGTGTTGAGATCGAGCTGGATCGTATCGATGGCGAGTGTCGGCCCGTCGATCGCATTTGAGCTCATGTAGCGCAGCCGCGTCCACACGCGGTTGGCGACGCCGACCTCGCCGACCAGATAGTAGCCCTGTGCATCGGTGCCGCCCCAATGGAAGTCCGAGTCGGTATAGGCGTCGATCACGGCGTCACGCTGCAGGTACCGGTAGCCCGCGATGAAGCGCCAGGCGCCCGGCGTCAGCACCGTCGGATAGCCGAAGCTGAGCTCGCCCTGGTAACCCTTGGTGCGCGGCGCCCGGTATTGCCCGAACTCCTCGGAGACGACGGTGGTGTCGTAGCCGAAATTGCGGACCGCGTCGGCGGTGGCGCCGAACACGAAGGGGCCGAGCGGCAGCTCGTACACGACGTTGACGTTCGCGAGGCGGAATTTCGAGGCGAGCGCCCACAGCTGAACCGTGGGGTCGGTGCTGTTGGCGATGTTCCAGTAGGTGTTGCCCTGGCGCTCGAACTGCGGCGCGGTGAAGTCGTACAGATGCTCGTTGGTCGGGTTGAGGCGCCCCGTCACGTTGAGGTAGTCGAAGAATCCACCGGCGACCCGCAGATGCTGGCCCTCGCCCCAACGCAAGTTCGTCCCGAGCTGCGCCGCCACAAGCCACTTGTCCTCGGGGCTCAACGCGACCTCCTGGATCGGATGGGCCCCCAGGGTGAGAAACACGTGCGATTGATCGGCACTGCCGTCGCCGAAGCCCAAGCGCCCCGTGGTTGCAAATCCGGTGAAGGTAAGGTCGCGGTGAAAGATGAGGTTGGTGGGCGTGTCGTAGGGATTTTCGAACCGTCCGACCACGGCGGTCAGCCATGGGAAGCGCTGTGCGTTGCGCTCGTCGAAGCGGATGAAGAGCTCATCGACGCCGAACTGATAGGGTGCCGTGCCGTCGAAGGTCTGCGTTTCGGACACCAAATCCGAGGTGTTGCCGGTGGCAAGCCGGACTCCGGTGGAGATGGAGTCGGTGATGTCGGTGTTGAATGCGAGGCGCACGCGCCCCCGAAACCGCGCGCGATCCTCGCTCACGTTCTCGAGCGCGTTGATGCCCGCCTTGTTGAAGCCGCCTGCCTGGTTGATGGCATAGTAGTTGAGATAGTAGTTCTGCACATTGGCGCCCGAGAACAGCACGTCCTCCTCGCGCAACGTTACGTCGCCCGAGATGCGCGTATGCGTGATCCAATCCGGCAATGCGCCGGGAATGCCCCACTTTTCGGTCTTCGCTTCCTTGATGACATCGGCGGTCACCTGGGGCTTCACCGCATCCTCGACGTTCTTTTCGATCTGCTGCTGAATGACCTGCGGCACATACGGGACGCGCACCGCGCCCTGATCGGACTTCGCCACCGCCGCCGCGTCAGCCGCCGACTTCTCCTTCGCCGACTTGACCATCTGCTCGGCTTTCTCGCGGCTGATCACGCCCTGATCGACCAGCGCCTGCAACAGGTTGATGACCGTGTTGCGCAATTCCTCGACCGACTGACGCTCATCCTCGGCGCAGGCCGTACCACCCGATGCGAGCATCAGCACCATCCCCAGCGCAACACAAACGAAGCGGCCGGCGATCGGCCGCAACTCGGTTGTCCGTCTCATTGTCAGCTCCTTGATACTATTCTTAGACTGATCGGCTGCGGCATTTCCAAGGGGGGGGAGTCGTCCAGCCGGGACAGCGTGGCAAGTGCGGCCTCGATGTGTTGATCCAGATCCTTGTTGCCGCTGGTACTGACCAGCTTGACTTCCTTGATGCGGCCGTCCGGCTCGATCCAGACCCGTACCGACACCGAAAAATGCTTGGTACCGATATGCGTATCGGATGAGAGCTTGGCGAGCACCGCGTCCTTCAGGCGTCCGGTGTACCAGGCGAACGCCGAACTGCCATTGCCGCCGACGAGATCGCTGCCGCCGCGGTTGGCCGCCAGGCCGAACGCGTCCGATCCCGCCGCACCCTCGGCATCGAGTCCGAGCTGCTGCATGGGCGGAGGCTCATCGTTCTTGGGCTCCGGCTCCGGCTCGTCTTTGGGCAAAGGCTCCTCGGTCTTCTCGGGCGGCGGCGGGGGCGGCTGATCCGGCGGCGGCGGGGGCGGCGGCTTGATGATCTGGACGATCTGGACCTGCCGACCCGGCTTCTGCGTTTTGGCCGACATCATGGTGCGCACGAACCAGACGAAGCCCGCGAGCAGCAGGATCGAGGCCACCGCCACCAGCAGCTTGGTGGTCCGGGCACGCTTCTGGGCCGAGCCGCTCATGGCCTACTTGACGATTCGCTGAGTCACCAATCCGAGCTGGGTGATCTCGAGCCGCCCGATCACGTCGAGCACGTCGACCACCCGCTGATACGGAATCGTCGAGTCCGCCTTGACGATTACGGGCAGGTTGGGGTTCACCGCCTTGTACTGACGCAGCAGGTTCTCGAGCTCCGGCAGGCTCACCGGATAGGTATCGAGGTACATCGTACCGTCCGCCGAAATGGTGATGGCCTTGGTCTGGGGCTTGGCGAGCGAGGGTGCGGCGCTCGCCTTCGGCAGATTGACCTTGATGCCCTGCACGGAGGCCGTTGTCATGATGATGAAGATCACCATGAGCACGTAGGCGAGATCGAGCATCGGGGTGATGTTGATATCGTCGTAGACGTCGCGATCGCCCCCTTCGCTCGAGCCGGACACATGGCCTCCTTAGCTGTATTGCTCGGCCATGCGCGCGACGAATTCGTCGACGAACACCCGATTGTCGGCGGTGATGGTCTTGATGCGCGTGTTCAGCCAGTTGTAGCCGAAGAGCGCCGGAATCGCGACCGAGAGACCGGCCACGGTCGCCGCCAAGGCGGCTGCGGTGCCCGGCGCGATGGCGTTCACGTTCACATCGCCCGAGAGGGCGATGGCCGCGAAGGTGATCATGACCCCGATCACCGTCCCGAGGAGCCCGAGGAACGGTCCGCCCGAGATCGCGATCGTGAGCAGCACCATCTGGCTCGACAGACGCTGCTGCAGCCGCGTCAAGGTCGCATCCATGGTCGCGCGGATGGCCTCGACCGACTGCGGCGAGAGCACCGCTGCGTGCTGCGCGCTCACGGTATTGCCGGTGACCCGCTTGTTGAGCTCGAACACACCGCCGTAATAGAGCCTATACAGAGTCGAGACGCCGTAGCGGTCATCCTCGGCGTCCACGCCCGCCGAGTCGCTGTTCGCGGCCACGACAAGCGCCGTCGCATCGGTGCCGAGCTTGCGGAAGTCCTCGAGGAAGCGGTTGTTCGCCTTTTCGACGCGGCTCAGGAAAATCGCCTTGAGCAGCATGATGATCAGCGCGATGGCCAGCATGGCCATGCAGATACCGATCACCACCCAGCCGTCGATGGTGAGGTTCTTGGCGATGGTCACGAAATACGAAGCCTGACCGCCGCCCTCGCGCTGACCGTCGGCACCGTACAGGAGCAGGTTCGAATCCATGGCCTGGCTGCGCGCCGAGGCCTTGATCCACTCGCTGCTGCGCGCCACCTTGGCGGCCTCCACTTCGTCGATGTCGCCCGCGAAGAACGAGCCGCCGTTGAGTCCGCCGATGCTGAAGGTGCCGCCGAGCTCGACGAGCGTGAGCGGCGCGCTCGAGACCGGAAGCCCGTCCACGTAGAGCGTGAGTTTGCCGGCTGCGGCGGTGAGCGCGACATGGTGCCATTGACTCAACGAAAGCTCTCCGCCCTGCACGCTCACCGGCGCGCCGCCCAGCGCGGCCCGCGCGGTAACCTTGGTGCCGTCGAGCTCGAGCGACAGCTGCTTGCCCTGATCGCTCAACGCCAATATCGTCGATTGCTGTGCAGCCTCGATACGCATCCATGCCGAGGCCGTGAATCCCTGGTTCGGCAGCAGGCGCAGCGAGGCGCTTGCCGGGATGGTGATGCTTTCCTTGCCGCTGAACTTCGCGCCGCCGCCGATGAGCGAGGCGGGGGTCAGCACGGCGCTCGAGGCGCTCGGGTTGTTCTGGTAGGCCGTCGAGTCCTTCGGCGTCGCCGCAGCGCCCTCGGTCGCGCCGCCCTCCGCGAAGGAGAGTGTCAGCACCTGGGAAGTGTCGTAGGTTCCGGGCACATCCGCCGCGGAGGACGCATCGGCGTTGCCGTAATAGGCGTAGATCTTGTCGGTCTTCGCGCCGCCCGTGAGCTGGGGCATGCGCACCCAGAGCAGCGCGATCTGATTTTGCGGATCGTATTTTTCGAAGTGGTATTTGAGCGGGGTCTTGTCGTCGCCGCTCACCAACCTGAAGTCCGAGCCGTCGGGCTTGGTGTCGTTGAAGTAGCTGAAATTCGCGAGCGAGAGGCGCACGAGCACCGGCACATCCTGCGGCGTGCCGGCGATGTCCGCGCCCGTCGGCGAGAGATCGAAACCGATCTCCTTGCGGAACTTCCAGTCATTGTTCCACCAGGACGCCGCATCGACGAACTGAGGCAGGAGCCCCAGGGCGAGCGCGAGAAGGGCGGCGGTGGTTTTCATGGGACTGCTCAAGGCTCTTGGCGCTCAGCCAAAACGAAGACGCGCATTGTCCCCACGCGAAGTTATGCTTTTATGACAGGCGCGACGGAACGCCGGGGCGCGCAGTGCGCGCGTCACGGCTTTTTCTGGCGCTTGAGACATTCCACGTCGTCGGGCTTGCAGTTCTCCTCGCCGAGCCCGGTGACGAACACATCGAGCCAGCCAATGGCGGAATCGGCCAGCGAGGCCGACTTCTCGACGGCATTGTTGGCGGTGGCGGATTCGACCGCGGTGTTCGAGGCGCTGCTCGAGGTGTTGCTCACGCCCGTGAGCCCGGCGGCCACGTTGCTGGTGGACGCCGGCACACCGGAGGCCGTGCCGCCAAAATTGATGTTGCTCGCGCCGAGCACCGTCTGCGCCGCGATGTTGATGTTGCCCGCGCTGCCGATGCCGGCATCGCCCGCGTCCACGGTGCCGATTGGCGCGATCAGATTGACGTTGCCCGGCGGGACGTTCGGATCCGTGAGGATGGTGCGAATGCCGCTGCCCGCGACGGCGCCGGTGAGATTGATGGTGACCTGCCCCGAGTTCGGGTCGACCGTGATGGTGGGCGCGGGTGCGGAGATAGCGGTTTTCGCACCGCGACCCGCATCGATGTTGCCGGCGGACGACCAGATGAGAATGTTGCCGCCGTCGAGCGTGAAGATGCGCGACTGGTTCACGTCGACGTCGCCGTACGTGAACGCGCTCACGGAACCCGGACCCTGCGCGACGATGCCGAGCTGGTCGGGCTGCCGGCTGGGCGCGTTGGGCGGGGGATTCGCGAGACCGACATTGATCAGGCCGCCGGGCACCAGAAGGTTGATATCGCCTCCATCGAGCGTGTAAATGCGGCTGAAGGAGAGCGAGAGATCGCCGGAGTAAGGCAGGTTGGCGGCCGATACCGGCTGCCCTGCCGAGTTGAGCGAGCCCGGAAACAGGGTATTGATGGCATCGTACCCACGGGCATAGCCGGGCTTCTGACCCGCGGTGGCCTCGAGTCCCGACTGGTTGAGCTCGTTGAAGAACGCCGAGAGAATCATGGGCAGCTGCTCGAGTGTCGGCAGCGCCTCGAAATCCGTCAGGGCTGCGGCTCCACTCAGGCCCGTGGCTCCGGTCACCGAGCTCACGAAGCTGCTGAGCTGCGAAGCGTAGGCACTTTCGTCGGCGAAATACTTGGTGATGAAGGACTGATACGCGGGCTGCTCGGTCAAGCCCGCGAGCACATTGACGGTGGCGCCGGAAGTGCCCGGGAGCGTCGGATTCTCGAGGGCGCCGGAACTGGTGATGCCGTTCGAAGCGCCGAGATCGATGTTACGTCCGGCCAGGAGGTCGAGATAACCCGGTCCACCCACGTCGATGCCACCATTTTCCGTGGTATATGCGATGTCCCGGCCCGCCTGTAGCAAGGTTACGTCGTTGGGGCTCTGATTCTCCGCCGACAACTGCACGTCCGTGATGTCCCGGCCCGCGATCAGCTGGACGGACTTGGGAATCTGCAGAGCGCCCTCGGCGCTGCCATTGATATCACCCTGCGCTGCGATGAGCAGCGCCGGGGTCGAGTCGCCCGCGTGCAAATCAAAATAGGGCGTGGTCGAGAACTGCTGCGCCAACGTCGTGTTGAGCCCAGGTGCGTTCTTGATCGGGCTCGTGGGCAGCGGCAATGTCGCGGGATTCACCTCGGAAACAAAAATCTCGTTCAAGTCGAGGTTGTTCTCGGCGGCGAGCACCAGATTGCCGTTGGCAGAGGGGAATAGGTACAGCGCGCCCCCCGCGACATTGACATCGCCGCCGAGCGCCGCGATGGTGACGTGGCTTGGAAACAGGAGATCCGGAAGACCGTTATTGTTGGCACCCTCGGCACTGTTAGTACCGCCGATCAGGGTTTCGAAGGTCTGGTCGTTGGCCTCGACCGTCGCCGTTCCGGAAAGCGCCGTGAGGCTGGCGCTGCTGTTCGGAGAGTAGGTGAAGAATGTGGAAAGATTACGAGTGCCGCTGACCGGCTGACCGAGCACGGTGGGATTGAGCACCGATTCGATTTCCAGGCCATTCCCGGCCGTGACGTTGAGCGAGCCCTGTCCGAGCGCGAGGATGGTCCCGAGCGGCAAGCCATCCTCGTTCACGTCGGGCATCACCGCGCCGCGCGCCGTGATGGTCCCCACACCGTTGCCCTCGTAGTATACACCGCTCGTCAGGTTGCCTCCGGCCACGACAGTCAGATTACCGCCGCCGTACAGATTCACGGTGCCCGATTTCGCATTGGCTACGCCGCTGGTCGGCAGCATCACCGAAAGATCCTGGACATTCCCTCCCGCCGTGACTGTTACGTTGCCACCGCCCAGCGCGCCGACGTTCTCCTGGAAATTGTCGAAGTCGATGCCCCATTGGGCCGCCTGGTCCACATTCCGGCGGAGCTGCCACGCGGTGACGACTTGATCGCTCACGGCGCCGATGACATTGGCCCCGGCATGGATGGCGATGTTCCCGCCGCCGGTCGTCCAGTTGAAGGTGCCGCCCGACGCGGGCGCAGTGACGGGAGCGAGCCCCGCGACCGGCACCCCGCTCGTGTATAGCACCGCGGTCTGGTCGGTGAACTGCACATCCTCGGCCGCATTGACGGTGATCGACCCCGATCCCGTGCGCACGGCGACTCCCGAGCCGAGGATGACGTTGCCGCTGCCTGCGGCGACCTGCGTGGCTGCGAGGGTTGCGTCGGGATTCGCGGAGCCCAAGTCCGCGCCGGCGGTCAGATGGTACGACCAGCTTGGCCCTGCCAGCGGCACCAGGGTGCCGTTGTCGGACATGCCGTCCGAAAGCGTGTTGTCGATGTTGAGATTGCCGGCCGCCCGCAAGGTGAGCTCGCCGGGCAATCCATTCGGCCGAAATGTCGATAGATCCCAGGGATCGGCAACCGTCATGTCCCCGGTGCTGCGCAACTCCACCGCCGCCTCCACTCTGAAGGCGGGATTGGCGCTTTCCCCGAGCCGCGTGGCAATCGTGCTCGCCGTCGTGGAGAACCCGGCGAAATCTTGGTCGAGCTGCCCTTGCAGGGTCGCATCGACGGTGCCCACATTGTTATAGACGTTGAGCACGCGCACGATGACATTGCCCGCGCCCTCGATGCTGCCCCCAAGGCCCGCGATCGCCACGTCGTTGCCCGCAGCCGGTGCACGAAAAATCACCTGTCCGCCGCCTCCCGCTCCGCCGGCGCTGATCACGCTGCCGCCCAACGTGGCGAGGCTCCCGCCCTCGGTGTTGAGCTCCACCGTGCCGCCCGCCTGCCCGGCAGCGGTGGCATCCACCCGGATCACGCCGCTCGTGCCGAGGGTGAGGTTCCCGGCTGCGTTGAGGGCGACTTCGCCCCCGCTCGGTGCCATTGCATCGATCGTACCGTCGATTGTCAGGGCGCCGCCATTGGTGGTGAGAGAGACATTTTGCGCGCGTATCGTGCTGCCGGCCGCGAGGGTGAGAGCATCGCTACCGGTGGTGAAATCCTGCTCGGTGGAGAATCCGGCTGCGCTCAACGCGCTCACGAGCGAGCCGAAATTCGTGATCTGGCCCGTCTGCACCGCGAACGACCCGCCGGCGGCGCCGGGCGCGGATTGTGCGAGAAGCGTGCCCGAGAGCTCGGTGCTGCCGCCGGCATTGACGGTGAGGGAGCCGGCAGCGCCACCGCTCGCCCCACCCGACACGTTGATGGAGGCGCCGCTCGCCATGCTGACATTACCGGCGCTCGAGTCGAGGACGACGGCGCCGCCCGGCGTGCTCACGGAATAGTCAGCAAGAGTGCGCACCGTCCCTGCCACATTGATGCTCGATTGCGCCGCCAGGGTGAGGCCCTGCGCCGCGGCCAGGGTGAGGTACCCGGAGGGAAGGTCGAAGGAGCCCGTATGATCGATCGAGTTCGCCGTGACGTCGAGAATTACGCCGAGTCCGGGCGTCTGGGTCGAAAGCGAGGCATCGAGCGGGGCCGCGACGGTTGTGAAGGCGCCCGACGCGTCCATGATGGTGAGGTTCGCGCCGCCGGTGCCGATAATGCGATGGCTCTGCAGAGTGAGATTCGCGCTCGCGGTGACCGTGGCGGTGCCCGAGGCGACAAGGTCGCCACGACTCGCGAGCGTCACATTGTCAAACCCAGAGAAACCGTAGTTGCCCGCGCCCAGCTCGAGGCTGTTGCCCGCGATCTTAAGCGTGCCGCTTCCCGTGCCGGCGACTGCCGGAGCCGCGGCGCCCTGGTCATTGGTGAGCTCGACGGCGTCCGCACTCAGCGTCACCGAGGCCGAGCTCGCGCCGAAGCCGCGCAGCGCCGCTGCGTCCATGAGCAGCGAGCCGAGCGAGAATTTACCTTGGCCGCTCGTCGCACCCAGGGCAACCGTCCCGTAAAAATCGATCGACGAGGGAGTGATGAGCTGGAGCTCGGAGAGCGAGCCGAGCGCCGAGAGCTGCGCATCGGTCAGCACCAGACCCGACGTCCCCGGCGCAACGTCGCCCAGCGAAATGTGCGAGGAAGTAAGGCTCACCGAGCCCCGCGACTCGAGCGTGCCCAACGAGATCGTGTCACGCGTTCCGGCGAGGGTGATGGAGCCGGGCGCGGACAGCAGCGCACCCGCCTCGATATCCGCCGTTCCGGCCGCCGAGTTGGGCGAGGTTTGAGTGAGCTGGATCTGGCCGCCGGTCGAGACACGCACCAGCGCAGCGCTGCCCGGCGCCGAGGATAGTGTGAGTGCGCCACCCGTGAGGCCCGTGGCGGCTCCGCTCGCGGTGAGCGAGGCGCCGGCACCGATCGTCACGGCGTCCTGGCCGACGAGCAACACCTCGGGCGCGGAAAGCGATGTGCCCGGCGCAAGCGTCGTGTCCTGCGCAGCCACCGTGATGATCTCGCTGCCGTCGGCCGTCGTCGACCGCGTGCCGCCGATGAGCAGGCTCTGCGCGCCGAGGCTCTCGAGGCTCGCTGCCGTGAGCTCGACGCCGCTCGCGGTCGCCGTGGGATTCGGCACGATCGTGAGATTCTGGGCGGAGATATCGACCAGCGCGCCGCGGCCGCCGACCCCCGCCTTCGAATCGATGGTGCCGTCGAGCGCCAAGCTCGTCTCAACGTCGAAGGCGAGCGTGCCCGCATCGATGGGCAGCTGCGGTACGGGGGCGCCCGTGCTCGCGGCCTGGGCGGCAAAGAAGGTATTGCCCGAGGTCGAGTCGTACTCGGCCAGCTGATTGGCATAACTGCCGGGCTCGATGGCAAACCCGACCGTGCGCCCGGAGCGAAGGTTCGTGCCCAACGTGGTCATATAGCCCGACACCACCGGCGCGCCGTTCTCGAGGCTTGCGGTCTGGCCAAGCGGCAAGTCTTGTTCGCCGGGCTCCATCGTGATCAGGAAGGCGCCGGGGAGCAAGGCGTAGCGCGCGGGCAGCAAGGTGTAGGTCCCGGCCGCGAGCTCGCCCGGGACGCCCGACAAATACACCGCGGCGCCGGGCGCGAGCTTCGATCCGGTGTCGTAGAGCGTATCGACAGGCGCGTACGTGTGCAGTCCCGGAATGATCGCATAGGAGTTGGGCGAGACGCTCGGTGAGAGGGCATCGTTCGTGCCTCCAAGGCCTGGCACATATTCGTAAGCGAAAAGATCGCCGCCGCCGCTGATGTCCACGGTCGCACCGGCGGCGATGCTCACCTTGGGCGCCGACAGCGATATTTGCTTGGCCGGGGGGGTGGTGATCGAGAGGTAATTGACATCGTTCAGATAGTAGACCCAGGCCGCACCGTTCTGGGTTTCGCCGAACGGGATGGTCGCGCCGCCCCCGGACACCGAGACGAGGCTTCCGGGCGCGAGCGTGAGCAAGTCGGTCGCATTGAGCTGAATGATGCCGAAAGGCGCCTCGATCGAGCCCGCGTTAGTGATTTGCGACGCATACATCGAGAGCTCGCCGCCGGCCGACAGCACCGACTCGGCTGCACCGGTCGAGCGCGTATCGATTGTTCCGCCGTCGACCCTGACGATAAATTGCGAGAGCGTCGTGGGGTAGATCTGCCGTGCGGCGAACGTCAGCGTACCCGCGGCAGTGAGCGAGCCCACCAGTGCGCTGTTGCTGGCATTGAGCACGCCAACCGCCTGCAGGTCGCTGCTCGCGCTGAGGGTGGTCTGCCCAAATCCCTGCAGGCTCAGGGCGCCGTCGAGCTGGATCAATCCGGCCTGCACGGAGAGCGAGGCGGGTCCGGCGCTCGGCGCATCGGTCGCTTGGGTAAAGACATTCGTCGGTCCGAGACTCACGGCGGGCGCCGCAAGACTGATCGGAGCGGCGCCGAGAGCGCCAATGTTGGGTGCCTGCAGCGCGAGCGCCTGATTAAAGCGGATCGAGGTGCCGCCGAGGATGTCGATGACGTCATCCGCTGCGAGCGTGAGTGAGGAAAATCCGCCGGCCTCGATGGGCCCGGGATTTACTGTGGACTGATAGGGCGAGCCCGGCTGAGAGATGTCGCCGACCACCAGGGTGCGGGGTGTATCGGGTACCGGGGGTAGCTGAAGAGTCGGATCCGGCGCCGCGTAGCCATCCTCGCGACTCAAAGCGATGGATAAACTGCCCCCGGGAGGGCCCGCAACGCCCGCGGGCGCCCCGGATTGGCCCAAGAGTGTGGCCGCGAGCGTGAGGGATTCCGGCGCCACGATCGTGATGGAGCCCCCGGCGCTCGCCACCGTCTGCAGGCTATAGCCGCCGACGCCGGTTCCGACCGGGAGATCGAGCACGTCGTGCGAGCCCGACACATTGATCAACGCGCCCGCCTCGGCAAAGACGGATCCGCGATCCGCGACCAGACTCACCTCGCCGCCGGGGAGGACGCTGCCCACGCGCAGGCCGATCGAGGACGCGCCGAACTCGGTGGTGCCTGCGACGTCGAGGACGCTTCCCGAATCGAGGTAAATCCCTTGGAGAGGCGCATAGCCCGCATCCAACCCCGTGTTCGGCGGATTCTTGATCGTGAACGCGATCGTGCCCCCGGCATCGTGCACCGCGCCGCCCATGTCAATGCTCGTGACCGAGCTGAAGCTCACGCTAGAGGCGGGGTTCACCGAGATCGCGGCGCCCGGCTCAACCACGAGATTGCCGTCGTTGCCCGCACCGACTGATGGGCCGACGGCTGCGGCGCCGGAGCCCGTATAGACGCCGAACGTGAGCTGCGCAGCCGGCACCACATCGAGCGGTTGCGGGCCGACAGAGGCAAAGGATCCGAGCGGTGCACCCGACGGGTCGTTCACGGAAGTGCCCGCGAGCGTCAGAGTGTTCGTCACCACGTCGATGCGCGCGTTGGCGTCGATGACGAGTGGCTGCACCCCTCCTTGGGTGCTTGTCGCTTGGGTGCTCGAGGCTGATGTATCCCCCACCGGACCGGTCGCATAAAGCGAGAAGCTTGTAAATCCGCCGCGCGCGAACAGTCCGTCCGCGACGGCGAGCGCGGTGGCATTCGCCTGACTGAAATCGACGCTCTGAGAAGCGAGCTCGATCGAGGGATCGTGTGTCACCTCGATGCGATTCGCGGCAATCGTCACGCTCCCACCGGTGCTGCCGTCGACGCCGTAGCCGCTCAATCCGAGACCCGAGCCGATGCTCACCCGGGTATCGAGCGCTCCCGCCGCAAGGGTGATCTCCCCAGCGGTCCCGGCGGTGATCGATCCGTACGCTGCGGCATGAGCCCCGGCCGAAACGTTGAGCTGCACTTCGTCTCCGATGCTGAAAATATCCCCGGTACCCGCGGCACTCAAGTCGATGTGGCCGCCGTTGATGGCGAGCGAGTCGGTCGGACTTGCCCCGGCCAACGTCGGTGCGTCGTTGACCCAGCGCCCGCTCATGTCGAAGCTCACGTCGTTGCCGATCGAAAGGCCGCCCGTGCCCGTGTACAGCAGTTCGTTCTGGCTGATGACCGGCGTAGCGGCGAGCGAGAGTTCACCCCCGGAGCTCGAGATGCTGGATTGAACATCGATTCGCGGTGCCGTAAGACTGAAGGTCGAATCGGGCGCCAGCACGAGCGGCAAGCCCGCGGGTATCTGGATCTGCCCGTCGCTATAGATCGCCGTGCGCGTGAACCCGCCACTCATCAGGTACTGGGTCGACAGATCGAGGGTGTTCAAGGTGCCCGCGATCGGTTCGCCGGGCGCGACGACGATCGGCAGCACGTCGCCGCGAAAGCTGACGGAAGGCGCCAGAAAATCGGTGTCCGCAGGATCGGGCTCGCCGATTTGAAGCTCTCCGCCCTGCGGCTGCACCAGCGCGAGCTGGCTCGACAAGCAGGTACCCGCGCTCGCACACGACGGGGCGTAGGGTGAGCGCTGGTAGGGACCTGTCACGGCCTTCCCGAGCAGCGTGCCGTTCAATACGATGCTGCGCGCGGCGATGTCGAGCGAGCCGGCGCTGTAGCCCTGCACGTAGCCGGCCTCATAGTGGGCATCGCCGACCAGGGGGAAATCATCGATGAGGCCCCACTTGAAGTGGGTGATGCTCACTGTTGGATTGATGACCCCGACGTACGTCATGTTGGGGTCCGCGGAGCCGATATCGTGAATCGTCCCATCGCTGGCGACGAGCTCGGTCGTAGCAATCACGCCGCCGGTGTAGCTGACGCTTCCCCCGGAGACATTGACCACCGATCCCGGCGCGAGCACTGCATCGCCCTGTGACTGAATGCTGACGGTGCCCCCGGTGGCCGTTCGCTGGCCGACGCTGTGCGGAACGGCGGCGATCTCTCCGGATACATCCGCGATGGTGGTCCCGAGCCCGCCGTCCGCGCGTACGTCCACATACACGGTCTGCCCGCGCAAGGCGCCGTTGCGCTGTTGCGGGAAATTGGCGAGTTCCGTGCCGCGAAGCTGCGCGGTGACGATGTTGGCCGACATGGGGAGCGTGATGATCGACCCCGACACATCGATGGTGGCACCTGAATCGATGCGGACCTGAGATCCGGGATCGGTCGCGGTACCGAGTGTGTTGCGTGCTTGAGTCGCTTGATCCGCCGGCAGCGGAGCTTCAACGGGCTGGGGCCCCGTGAGGGTCTCGGTGGCCTGAATGTTGACCTGACCGCCATTTGCAATCACCGAAGCGCCGCCGTCGAGATGAACCTGGTGGCCGGTCAAATCGACGATCGAGGGGCTCTGCACCTGATCATCGACTGCCGTGGCCGAGCTCGCGAGATCGGGGACCACCGCCGTCACGCTGTGTGTGCCGAGCTCGAGGGTTCCGGTTTGCGTCGCGAAGATCTCGTAGTTGGCGTTGCTGCCTATTTTGCTTTGCGTGCTGTTGGCCGCCTCGAGGATGATCGAGCCGTTGGCGGTCACCGACGTAGTCGCCGATATCCGACCCTGCTGATTCACCGCGAGCCCGACGAGCGTGGTGTTGCCGGTGGGTGTCGAAATCGTGCCCGTCGCTTGGTTGACGACGGACCCGTTGCCGTCCACTTCGACCACGAGGCCCCGCAGGTTGGGATCGTCGCTCGCCTGCAGGTAGGCTTTCTGTCCCGCGGCGAGGATCACCTGTCCGGAAGGGCTCGTGAGCGTGCCGGCGTTGCTCACACTCTGACCGAGCAGCATGATGCGTCCGCCGCTGGCGCTCGAGATGCTGGCGCCTTGCTCGACCGTCACGGCTCCCGAGGAGCCGTCGGACGCAAAGGCGGGCGTCGGCTGGGGAGGAGTGAGCAAGGTTTGATTCAGAATGCCATTGAGGAACGTCTGATCGCTGAGCCCGAGCGAGGAAGCGACCAGCGTGTTCACGTTCACCGTGGCGTGCGGACCGAACAGAAAGCCATTCTGATTGATTAGATAGACCTGCCCGTTGGCGGACAGGTTGCCGAAGATGGTGCTCGGGTTGCTGCCGTAGATCTGGTTGAGGGCGATCGCGGAGTTCGAGGGCTGGTTGAACTTCACGGCGGAGCCGGCCGCGATGTTGAAGGTGCTCCAGTTGAGAATGGCCTGCTGAGTCTGCTGGTTGATGGTGAGCGTCGAGCTGCTCTGCGAGTGCGTAGCGCTCCCGGAAGCGAGCCACGCGTTCGGACCGGACGTGCCGCAGGTTCCGGTCGCACAGGGAACCGGCAGATTGTTGCCGGCGCCGGAGGGGCGGACCAATCCGGCCGCGATCAAAGCCCCGAGGCACGCCATCGCGGTCAGTCGGCCAGGGCTTGGGATTTTAGAAGGCATATTTCACCGAGAAGTTGTAGCGATCGACATCGGCCGGCGTGCGCAGTCCGTGTACGAGCGGGTGGGCCCAATCGAAATATGCATCCAACTTGCCGAGCGTATTGAAGCGGAATCCCGCGCCGGTGCTGCGGATCGTTTCGCTGTTCAGCTGATTGAAGAGCGCGTGCTGCAGCTCGATGCTTGCCCAATCGTAAAACCCCAACACATACACCTGGGTTCCGCCCCAAAGACTGCCGCGCCAGGCCGGCGAGTGCAGCTCGAAGGATCCACGCAGGCCCGAGTCGCCGAGCTCCTCGGACTCGTAGTAGCCGCGCACGCTCGAGACCCCGCCCACGTTGAATTGCTCGTTCGCGATCAGGGGGCTCGAGCTCAGCTGGCCGTCGAACTGAAGCTGCGCGGCGAACCCGTACGGAAGCTCCTGAAGACGGGCGGCGGTGCCGCGCAGATAGGCGAAATCGGTGGGTGCACCCTCGCGGGCATTCTCGAAGGCCGCTGTGTGGCTCACCACTTCGCGCAGCGCCCAGGTGAGGGTCGCGGATAGCGAGGTGGTCCCGTGCCCGCCGAGAAGCGTCGAGGTGTAATTCAGGCTGAACGGCAGGTAATTCACGTTGGTCGGAACCACCTGGTCGGTCGTCACGTTGATGGTATTGCGGAATTTCTTGTAATCCACGCCGAGCGAGACGGAGTCGTTTCGCGTTGCCGACAGGGTGATCGGAAAGAGCAGCCTTGCCCCGAAGATGTCGCCGGCACCAAGCACGTTGAGCGTACCAATGGTCGCCACGTTGCTGTTGGTGTTGATGGCATAGATCGCCAGGGCGGGATTTCCCGGACCGAACTTGAACACATAGGTGCCGGCGAACACCTCGATCTCGTCGGGCGCCTGCGGCGCGGTCTGATATTGCAACGAGAGGCTGTTACCTGCCTGAAACAGATTGTCGTAGCTCAGGGAGGCGTTGAAGCGCAGGGCGTCGGTATCGACCGTCCGCGCATTGTTGAGCTCCACGCTGCCGTGCACGGGCAATCGGTCCTGCACTTTCAGGTCGAGATCCACGGTGCCCGGCGTCTCGCCCGCATGCAGGACCGGCACCACGGTGCGATCAGGAGTCTCTTGGTTGAGCCGAGCGAGCTCTTGCTGAAGATCTGGAATGTTCGGGACTGCCCCCGCGCGCGCCTCCGGAATTTGCGCCAGAATCAGCCGATTGCCGAAATACCGGGCCCCCAGCACGCGAACGCGCGCGAGCTTTCCCTCCGTGACCCGGAGGCGCACGAGGCCGTCGGCCACCTCCTGCTCCGGAATGTCGACATAGACCGTGCCGAAGCCGAGATCGTGATAACGCTTCTCGAGCGCCGCACGGGCCTCCTCGACGTTCTCGAAAGTCTTGCCCGGCCCGAGCAATGGATAGAGCGTGCGCTCGATCTCGACGGGTTCGAGCTTGGTGTTGCCAAGCACGCGGTATTCCCAGACGTTGAATTTTGCCTGAGCACTGGGATTCGCGGTCGGCCCCGCGTCAGGTGGGGCGTTGGCCATAGCCCGCCCGCAAAGAGTGGCGACCAGCAGCAGCACGCCGAGCCGGCGGCAATTTTGTTTTTGCATCGTCCCGCAGCGGCGCTCTGAGACGTTGGAGCGCCATTCTATGAACAAAAAGCGCCCCACGCGAAGTCGCGTGGGGCGCCAGCTCTATCACAAGCTGCATCAGATCTCACGATCCTAGGCAGCCGTCCCGCTCGTTAGTTCGGGAAGTTGAGGATGAAGGGCGCGCAGGTGCTGCCACCGCGTGAGCCCCATTCCACCGGGTTGTTGGCCGCATACGGCGCACCCGGTACCGCAGTGCCGGACTGCTCCGCATTGAACGCGGGCGCAGGCAACCCTCCGTTCACGGTCGCGAGCGACGACGGCGTGCTCAGGATCTGGTGCAGCGCCACGATCAACCCGCCTTGCGCCGTGGTCGTGTTGAGGCTGGTGCGATACTGCAGGGTCGATTCCACCAGGTACCTGTACGCACCAGTAGCCGCATTCGCCGCGTTCGCCGCCACGCTGTCGATGCTGATACCCGTGTAGGTATCGCCCGCCTTCGGACCATCGGCGAGACCCAGGATGCCGAGTTCCCAGCCCGGGTTCACGTTCGAGGCCAGCGTGTGGTTGAGGCAGTTCTTGAGAATGCCGGTCGAGGAGTTGAACACGATGTTCGCGGTGGTACCGAGCGCCAGCTCGCCTGAAGGAGCACACGGGTTGGCGAGGAACAACGCGTTTGCGCCGGCTTGCGTGCCGGACCCCGCGGTGCGGAGGCAGACAGCGATCTTGGTGCCCTGAGGAACTGCTTGATTCAACGTGTGCCAGTCCGTGGTCGCACCATTGAGAACCGTCGCGAGCTGCGAGGAAGTGATGTTGGTGATACCCGCCGTATGCGCACTGGCACCCACCGCCACCTGGAACACCTGCTGGAAGAGACCATCGACGTGCAGGTTGCCGAGCTGACCGCTGGTCAGCGCGGTGAAGCCCGACGGCAGGTTAGGGGACACGAACAGTTTCGGCTCGACATCCGAGATGCCGACATCCGGGATAGCCGTTGCGTCCGCATTGTCGCCGCAGGTGACGGTGCCGCTGGCAAGGCCCGCGCCGCATGAGCTGAGGTTCATGTAGGTCTTACCCTGGCTCAGCGCCACCGGATTCACGCCCTGCACAGATCCGCCCGCGGCGGTTTCCTCGTACAGCAAATTCTGTCCCTGCGCGGCCGCCGGGATCGGAGCTATGCTCTTCAGCGTGCAGGTGTAATCGAAGAAGCTCGCGCCGTCGGCGCTGACATACGTCGTCAGGGTGCCGGGGACGCAGAAATCGGTCCACACCTGCTGGATCGCCGGCTGTACGGCCGAAGAGCCCGATTGCAGGATGGTAATGGCAATCGGCGCGTTGGTGGTCAGCGCGAATGCACTGGAAGTGCCGAGCGCTGCCGTGACGGCGGCAGCGATCGCTGTTTGCTTGATGTTCATGTCAAAGGTTCCTCAATTATTGATGTAGGTTAGGCGTGGGCCGATCAGGCGGCGCGACGACGACCAATGCCGACGAGGCCGAACAGGCCACCGCCGAGCAACCAGACGGCGGCCGGGAGCGGAACGGCGGTGCTGCCAGCGGCGGCGTAGGTCAGTGTGCTGCCGGACAACATGAAGGTGCCGAGAAGCGTGGCAGTGCTGGCCGTCGTGGTGGTGCTGGTGGCGGTCTTGGTCTGGGTGAAGTTGTAGAAGTCGTTCGCGCTGCCCACGGCGACATCCGTGACGCCGCCAAACTTGCCGTTCCAGCTGGTCAAGCCACTCGCATCGGTGTACTCGGGCTGGCTCGAATTGTTCGCATCGTAGCCGCTGCCGGAAGCCACGTTGTAACCGCCGCTGTTGAGCACGCCGATGATGTTCTGGTCAATCAGGTTGAAGTTGCTGAGGTTCTGATTGGTCGGCGCTTGCGGCGGCGTTCCCGAGCCACCGATGGTGGTGCTGTAGGAGTTCAGGGGATAGGCTGCGCCGTTAAACTGGATCGAGTAGGGATCCGAGGCGCCGGTCCTGTTGCCGCCGCCGATCACGGCGTACGCCAGCGGGTCGCCGCCGGTGTTGCTCACGAAGGTGGTCCAAGCCGTGCCGCCGGTGGTGGCGAGGTTGATCGAACCTGAAGCGAGGTTGGTGGGACCGCTAGCCGTGAGCGCGAGCGTGTTGAGGTTCTCGTAGAACGTCTCGCCGGTCTTCGTGTCGACCACGACGGCCAGCAGGTCGCTGTTGCCGCTGTTCGCCGTAGCGATCTGCGCGGAAGCCTGGTGGCTGGCCATGAGGCCCGCGAATCCCATCGAGGCGAGGGCCAGAGTAAGTTTCGTTTTCTGCATGTTCAATCCTCTAAGTTGATGAATCTTAAACATCAAATCCGTCTTCCCAAGTCCAACGGCGGCTGCTCTGCAGCTGCCGTCTGATTTCATTGCGGGTGCGGTTTGCCCATCCCCGCAGTTCCCGTCTTTGCCCTCCGGCCTGGACTCCTTTGAGGGAGCGCCGGTGCGGTCGCGGTGAATCTCTGGCGTGCAAGGTAGGGATTCGGTGTGTCGTGAATAGAACAAGTAGATGAAATTTCTGCGACATGGGTCACGCCGCCCGGTGCACCGGTTGCGACCCGGGTCACGGTGGTACGCCCAGGAACGGCGGCTCAGGGGGTGGCGGAGTAGCCCAGCGCCTGCAGCAGCGGCCCGAATACGTCGGCCAATCGTGCACGCTGGCCGGCCGACAGCTTGCGTACGCCTTCGCCGCTCGCGCCGCTGCGCATGAAGCGCCGGCCGGCCCGGATGGAGGTCTCGAGGTAGGGTTTGTAGAAGATTCCCACCTGCCGATCCCGAATGTCCGCCTCCTCGATCTCGCGCATGCGCTCGAAGGAGGAATCGGCGACGGCCTGCGCGATGCGTTCCGGCGAAGCCCCGGTCCCGAGCCATCGGCTGAGGGTCTCGGCGATGGGGAGCGGATCGCCCCTGAGATCCTCGTATTTCAGGAGCTGGACCGGAAATTCATGCCGCTCCGCGATCCAGCTCTTGACGTTCGCCTCCCAGCTGCCCATGCCGAGATGGATCCATCGCGGATCGCCCCGGTGCGATACGAAATCATCGACGTAGCGATCGAAGGCGTCCGCCGACGGCTCGCCCGCCGCAGCCGCCCGAGCGGCGTAATGGAAATTGGATACGAGCACGTCGGCCGGATGACGCACGATGTAAAGGCAGCCGGCAGTGCGCGCCGCGAGCGGTAGCGCCGCGGAATACATGAAATGGGTCTTGCAGAGGCCTCCTCGATCGAGGAGCGCGTGCGGGACCTCGTGCACGTCCGGAATCAGCTTGTTGAGGGCGGCGGCGGAGGATTGGGTGCCGAAAATCAAATTGCACAGCATGAACCGCACCCAGGTGTTGCCGCTCTTGGGATACGAGGCAATCCAAAGGATGTCCCGGGTCATTTGTCGCTCAGGCAGGATCTGCGTCAAAAAGCGAGTAGGTGTAGCACGCGCAGATGTACGTTCTATGTCAGTGGCAGCGCTCCGCGGGCCATCGTAGTATGCCGCGCCTTGCGCAGGAGAGAGAGCCGATGGCGAGTCGCGACATAGCGCTGATGCAGGTGAAAACGAGCTTATCCGCGGGGCAGGTGGAGGCCGCGGCGCAAACCTGCGCGCGCCTGCTCGGCAGCAACCCGACCGATATCGAGGCGCGCTATCTGCAAGGCCGCTGCCGCGCGGCTCAGGGCCGCTGGAGCGATGCCGCGGCTGACTTCCGGCGAGTGCTCGCGGTGGTCCCGCACTATTATCCAGCGCTCATCGACATCGGCATTGCCCAGGCATTTTCCGGCGATTATCAGGACTCGATGCGTGCGCTGAGGGCCGCCAAGACGATCGATCCGCGGCCCGCGGAATTGCATTTTGGCCTCGGTATGTGCGCGCTGGGAACCGGCGACCTCGCGGCTGCCGAGGAGGGGTTTCAGGCGGCACTCCAGCGCAACCCCCGGCTCACCGACGCCCACAACAATCTCGGCGTGGTCTACGACCGTCAGGGCCGGCTCGCGGATGCCATTGCCAGCTTCCGCCAGGCGGCCTCGCTCGCGCCGGGCTATCTCATGGCGCACAAGAATCTCGGTGATGCCCTGCTACGCGCCGGCGATTCGAGCGGCGCGATCGCTGCCTATCGGCAGATCGTCGAGTTCGCGCCGGGGGATGCCCTCGGGCATGCGGGCCTCGGCGCCGCGCTCCTCATCGCGGGCGACCACGCCGCCGCGGTCCCGGTGCTTCGCCGCAGCCTCGAGCTCGATCCGCAGGGCTTCGATGCCGCCGCGAACTTGGGCGAGGCGCTGCGCAATCTGTCCGATCTCGAAGGTGCTTCGGGCGCGTTCGAGCGCTCGCTGGCGCTGAAGCCGGACACCGCCGAAGCCCACCTCGGCCTTGGCCGGGTGCGGATCGCCCAGGGTCGTTCCGCGGAAGCTCGAGCGAGCCTCAACGCCGCTGCGCGGCTCAAGCGCCAGGATGGCGCCGCGGTCGCGACCATCGCCCGCCTGCTCGACGACAGCGGCGCACGCGAAGAGGCCGTGATTCTGGTGCGGGATGCGCTGCTCGAGCAGCCGGCCTGCGCCGATTTGCACGAAGCGAGCGGCGATCTGCTCGCACGGAAATCCCGCTGGAGCGAGGCCGCCGACTGCTACGAACGGGCGATCGCCTTCGATCCCGCGCGTCCCGACACCCTGCTCCGGCTCGGCGGTACGCTCGAGTCGATGGGCAGGATCCGGGACGCGCTCGATCGAGTTCAGCGATCGCTCATCCTGCGCCCGCAGCACGCGGAGGCATACGCGGTGCTCGCGAGCTGCGCGATCCGAGCCTGCGATTGGGAACTTGCCGCCGATTCCGTGACCCACCTGCGCACGCTGCCGAACGGGATAGAAGCGCTTCATCCCTTCGTCGTGCTGGCCTCCGACCTCGATCCGGCGGAACAGTCGGCGGTGCTGCGCCGACGCGGCGAGCGGCTCGCGCGTCAGCCGCGCGCCCTCGCGCAGCGGCGTCGCTCGCACGAGCGGCTGCGGATCGCCTATCTCTCGCCCGATATCCGCGAGCATCCGGTCGCGCATGCCCTGGTCGGGGTGATCGAGCGGCACGATCGACAGCGCTTCGAGGTTCTGGGCGTGTCCCTCGCGGCGAGCGATGCGAGCGCGGTCGGCCAGCGCCTTCGAACGGCATTCGCTGAATTCGTGGACGCCTCCACGCTGAGCGCGGATGCCACCGCCGACCTCTTGCGCGAGCGCGAGATCGACATCGCCGTGGACCTCGCGGGCCACACGACCGGCGCGCAGCCCGGGATTTTCGCCTCGCGCCCCGCCGCCGTGCAGCTCAACTACCTTGGCTTCCCCGGTTCGACGGGCGCAGATTTCATCGACTTCATCATCGCCGACCACACGGTGATCACGCCTGCCGATGAACCGCTCTACAGCGAGCGCGTGCTCCGGCTGCCGCACTCCTACCTGCCGTTCGATTCGAGCTCGCCGCAAGCGCAGGCCCGCACCCGGGATCAGGCGGGGCTGCCTGAGCGGGGGTTCGTGTTCTGCGCCTTCACCAATGGCTACAAGATCAATCGACGCGTGTTCGACACCTGGATGAGCCTGCTCGCCGAGATTCCCGACAGCGTGCTTTGGCTGCGCGAAGCGCAGGCGGAGACTCGGGAGCGGCTCGAGGCGCAGGCAGCGGCTCGAGGCGTGCGGCCCGAGCGACTGATCTTCGCCCCCTTCGTCGAAGGACGCGCGGAATACCTCGCGCGCCTGCGCTGCGCGGACCTGTTTCTCGACACGCTCCCCTACAACGCGCATACCACGGCCGCGGAGGCCTTGTGGGCAGGTGTGCCCGTGGTGAGCGCACCGGTCGGCGGATTTGCCGGCCGGGTCGGTGCGAGCGTGCTCAAGGCGGCGGGTCTCGATGAGCTGGTTTGCGCCGGTCTCGACGGCTATCGCGAACGCGCACTGCAGCTCGCGCGCGAGCCCGAGCGCCTTCAGGCACTGCGCGAGCAGTTGGACGAACGGCGGGCGACCTTGCCTGTCTTCGACACGCAAAGCTACACCCGGGATCTGGAGGCCCTGTTCACGCAGGCCTGGCAGATCGGCCCGCGGGCGTGATACGGGCCCGGCATCGCCCATGCCGATATCGCACCCGCTCCAAGCCATTTTTGTTCACATTCCGAAGACCGCCGGCACGTCGGTCGAGGCGGCGCTCGGCATGCACGGCGACAAGACCGATATCGGCATCCGGCCGTATTTCAACCAGACGGCGGATACTGAGCACCTGTACGGCGGCAATCTGCAGCACATGACGGCGGCCCGGCTGCGCATCGTCTTGCAGGACGAGGCGCTGTTCCAGCGTTATTTCAAATTCGCGGTGGTGCGCAACCCCTGGGAGCGGCTGGTGTCGACTTGCGCGTGGGCCGATCAAAAATGGGTTCGCGGCAGCGAGCTGGCGAGTGCCGAGTTCGATCGGCTGGTTCGCGAGCTATACGCCGGGTTCCGTGCAGCGAAGGCCTCCTCGCGCCCGCTCGTCCTGCCGGTGCATCTCGAACCGCAGGTCTCCTACGTGCTCGACGAGCGGCGGCAACCGCTGCTCGACTTCACGGCACGCTTCGAGAATCTCGCTGCGGACTGGGAGCACATCCGCGCACGACTGGGCGTAAACGCCGCACTGCCGGTGCGCATGCGCTCGCATCACCGCCCTTACCAGGAGTATTACACCGAAGAAACGCGAGCCATGGTCGGAGAGATCTACGCCGAGGACGCCCGTGCGTTCGACTATGGCTTCTGAGCCCCTGATCATCACGTTTGCCGATTCCAGCTATCGGCCTCTGCTCGCCATCTGGCTCGGTCAGCTGAAGGCGCTCAAGGTGGCGCGGGTGCGCGTGTATGCGCTCGACCGCCTGCTCCTCGATTGGTGCCGCGAGCAGGGGGTGGATGCGGCCGGCCTCCCCTGGCAGGGCGACCTGCGGGATCTATGGGTGCAGCGAATCCGGGTCTTCAGCGCGCTGCTCGCCGGCGGCGAGGAATTCATCCATTCCGATGCCGACGCGATCTGGGTCCAAAACCCGCTCGACACCGGCAGCGCGCGCGACCGGGGCGAGGACCTTTTGTTCAGCCAGGGGACCATCTGGCCGCCCGACGTGTTCAGCCGCTGGGGCTTCGTGCTCTGCTGCGGCTGGTTCTGGGCTCGACCCACGCCGGGTGCCCGCCGGTTCTTCGCCGCACTCGAACCGGACGTTGCCGCGAGCGGCGACGATCAATTGTCCGTGAACCGCGTCCTGGCCGCCGTTCCCATGCGCTGGGAATGCGGATCCGGGCCCGATTATGGGCTGCCGTTCAACGGCAAGACGCTCGCGTGCTGGGCTCACCCGATCAGCGGCGCGAGCGCCGACGCTTCGCTCAGCGTCGCGCTGCTCCCGCACCGCGAGTTTCAGCGCTTGCCGGAAGACTCGGATCGCGCCTTGGTCAAGCATTACTTGACGCCGAAGAACTGCGAACAAAAGCTGCTCGTCTTCCGCCAGCTCGGCCTCATTGCCTGAGCGATCGTCGTCGCAACGCCGGAGCGCAGAGTGAACCATGTGACCGCGGCCATCACCCGACTCGAGGCCGCCCTCGCACGCGAGGGCGCGAGCGCCGCGCGCCTGTTCGAGCTCGGCGGCCTGAAGCTCTCGCACGGCGATCTGCCGGGGGCGATCGAGGCGTACCGGCAATGCTGTGTGATGGAGCCGAGAAGCGCCCCACTCTTCAACAACCTCGGCAGCGCCCTCAGCAAGGCCGGTCGCTTCGATGAGGCGATCGCGGCGTTCGAGACGGCGCTCGGGCTCGACCCCTCATATGTGCGCCCGCGCGTCAATCTCGGGAAGGCCTTGTTCGAATCCGGGCGTGCGGACGAGGCCGTGGCGTGCCTGCGCACGGTCCTGCGCCGGGAACCCGATTACGTGCCCGCGCTGGTCAATCTGGGAAATGCGCTGGTTGCATCAGGCGATGACGAGGCGGCCCGCGCGGCGCTCCTCAAGGCGGTGTCTCTTGACGCCACGTGCGCCGAGGCGAGGATGGCCCTCGCCGATCTATATTTGCGCGCGGGCCGCCTGACCGAGGCCGTTGCGCAGCTGCAGGAAGCCGTGTCCCGCAGCCCCCGCCACGCGGAGGCCCACTGGCATCTCGGGCATCTGCTGTTCATGGCCGGTCAATGGGAAGAGGCATGGCCGCACATGGAATTCCGGCTCGAGCGGATCGACTTCAAGCCCCCGCCGGGCATCCAGCGCTGGGATGGCATCGTGCGCCCGCAGCAAGAAGTGTGGCTGATCGGAGAGCAAGGTCTTGGCGATCAGCTGCAGTTTGCACGCTACGCACCGATCCTCGCCGAGGCCGGCGCGCCGTGCGTGCTCCATTGTGATGCGCGGCTCACCGCCCTCCTAGGGCAGGCCAATCTCGCGCGGCGCGTTGAGCCGTTGGACAAGGCATGGCCGGCGGCGGCAGCGGCGGCGCCGTCGGCCTGGATACCCCTGATGAGCTTGCCCGGCTGGCATCGCACGACGCCCGACCGCGTCCCACGGACCGATGGCTATCTCGTGGCGGACCCGGTTCGCGTCGCCCGTTGGCATGAGCGGCTGCCGAAGCCGCCGGGGGGACGCATCGGATTGGCCTGGGCGGGCAATCCTCGATTCGAAATCGGCCGCAACCTCGGCCGCTCGCCACCGCTCTCCGCACTCGCAGCGCTCGCGCGGTTCACCGATGTCGCGTTTTTGTCGCTGCAAAAGGGCCCTGGGGAAGGGCAGCTCGCGGACCCGGCGTTTCAGTGGATCACCCGCCTTGAGGGCCTCGACGAGGGCGGCGACGCCTTCCTGGACAGCGCCGCGGTGCTCAAATGCATCGACCTTTTGATCACCTCCGATACCGGCATCGCACACCTTGCCGGAGCTCTCGGCGTCCCCACCTGGCTGTGCCTGATGAAAACTCCGGACTGGCGCTGGATGCTCGAGGGGTGCGTCACCTCATGGTACCGATCCGTTCGGGTGTTCCGTCAGCCCGCGGCGGGCGACTGGGCCTCCGTGTACGCCCAGGTCGCCGCCGAACTGTCCCGCGAGCGCGGCGCACGCGCGATCAGCAACTCATAGGCGAATCCAGGCCTCCGGCACCAGGTCGTGCGGGTCGTGATATCCCTTGTGCGGGGGACCCGCCACGAATGGGCGCGACGGGTCGGCGAACTCCCCTGCGAACCAGTGGAGCGGCGCGATGATGCGCTTCGAGAGGCTCGCATTGAGCCAGGCGGCCCACCAGGAAAACGAGGAGTTCGCAATGATCTGATGCGCGCAGGCGGACATGAGAAAAAAATCCCCGATTTCCGTCAATCCCTCGACGAACATGATTCGTTGTCGATGCTCTCGGAAGCGGTGGCGGCACCACGGGAGGTCGTCGGAAAACAGCAGGAACAGGGTCTCGCGCCCGAAGGCGCTCATCGCCCGCTCGTAGTAGTCGCTGTCGCCGAGATTCGCATAGCCTGGATTGGCGACGTAGTCGGCACGACGCACGTGAATCGCGCAGGGACGAAGGGCGAGCACCGCCGAGAACCGGGCCTCGAGCTGTGCACGAAGCTGCTCATTGGGCGAGAGCGCGTGCCGAATCTCCCCCGCACAATGAGCGAAGTATTTCTCGGATTGGAAGTATCCGACCAGGTGACAGGTCTCGCGGATGTCGAGCGGCTGATAGAGGTAGCTTCTCTCCACTAGCGGAGGCCGCGGCGGCGGTCTGCCCGAATCGCGGGGCAGGCCCGCGAAGTACCTCTCGTAGGGCCATTCCGGAAAGGTGCAGGCGCACTGGCTGCGGCGCGCAGCTCCGATCGTTGCCGCGATCTGGAACAGCTGATTCCCGAGACGCCCGAGCTGGCCCAGCAGGTCGAAGGTCACGAACGGGGTCACGGCTTCGACGCTACTTCGGGCGATAGGACTGTGAGGTCATCGCGGCAAAGAGCGGAGCAAACAGGCGCGATTCGTCGTCGCAGAGCTGAGATTCGATCAGCGCGAGCGCCGCCTGTTGCCGATCGGCGCTGCGATTCAGCCAGATCAGCTTGCGAAACGTGTTCCAGATGAGATCGGTGGTGGCAGCATCGTTCGACTGGACCTGAGAGGCCTCGGACAACTCGGACAATGAGGTGATGAAAGGGAAGAATACGAAACCGGCGAGTCGCTTCTCGCGGAACATATTGCGCAGGTAGAGATCGTACGGAACATCGATTCGCGCCGCTGCCTCGAGCAGCGCCGCCACTTTGCGTTTCGAGCGGCCGTTGACGATGTACGCGGTCGATCCGCCGAACGCCATTTTCGACAGATCGAGCAGAGTGACCTGCCCGGTGGCCGCCCACTGGCGGCGCAGCCGAATCAGGTCGATCATGGTATGTGCGAATGGAATGCAGACATCGGTGAAGGCGATATCCCATTCGAGGTCGGAGCTGCCTTCGAGAAAGCGGTCGATCGTGCCGCAGGTGTCTTCGCCGAGGGCGGCATCGTCCTCGAGCACCAAAATCGGCCGCTCGTCGGTCAGGTTCGCCTCGATCAGTCGTCGGTGGCTCAGGAAGCATGCCATGGCTGATGGAGCCAGTGTGCCCTCGATACCGCTCGATTTGACCTGATCGGTGTCGACCGCAGGATAACGCTGCAAGCACCAGGGCTCGCGCGCGTGCTCGGAAAAATTTTGCTCGAGCCGGACGCGCCGTGAGGTGGCGGCGTCGAGATTGATGTAATAACAGTCCATTGCAGCCTGCGGACGGCAGGGAGACGTGGCCGCGCTATGTCTTTGGCGAGGCGCTTGCAGTCGTCTTGTTCAGCCGATCGAGCGTCGCCTTGGCCTCGTCCCAGCCCGTAAAATGCGCCCCCGAATTGACGACGCGCAGCAGGTTGTCGCGCGCATCCGCATCGTCGCCGGCCAGCGATTGTGCCATGCCGAGATGGTAACGGGGAACGACCGCGTTCGGGACGCTCGAGACAACCCGGGTGAAGATCGGCACCGCCGCGGCGGCATCCCCGCGCTTGAGCAAAACCCAGCCATAAGTGTCGAGAAATACGGGGTTGGACGAGTTAGCGAAGCGCGAGACCAGCGCATCCGCCCGGGTCAGGCTGGGCGAGTCGTGGCGGTAGGTCGCCAGCAACATCGCGAGGTTGTTGGCGACCAGATCGGATTGCGGATAGCGCTTCGCCAGCGCGTCGTACGCTTGAATGGCCTCATCCAACTTGCCTTGCGCCTCGAGCAGCGCAGCGCGCTGGGCGCTCAACTCCATGGGCTGATCGACGACCGACTCCCCCTTCTGCAAAGTCGCGATGGCCTCGTCGGTCTGCTTGTCCGCCGCCTGCGCGCTAGCCAAACCGCGATAGGGCTTCCACCACTTGGGCGCCCGTGCGATCGCCTCGTCATAGGCCGCCTTCGCTTCGGCGGTGTTCTTCCTCTCGAGCAGCAGGTCCCCCTTCACCTCGGGAGCGGAAGCGGACTTCGGATGCTTTGCGGCAACGTCATCCAACCGCTTGATCGCCTCCGGCACCCGACCCGTGGTCGCGAGCAGGTGCACGAGCGCCTCGAGCGGCTCCTCGATGTCGGGGTTCACCTCGACGGCGTGCGCATACAGGCGCAAGGCGTCGTCGTTGCGCTTCTGCGCCTCGGCGACCATGCCCTGGAACAGATAACCCATCGGCACCTGGGGACGCAGCGCCGCAACAGCGTCTGCCGCAGATTTTGCCGTCGTGAAATCCTGGGTATTCATTGCGATGCGAAATTGCGCGGCGAGCGCGTCCACGTCATCGGGCTTTTGCTTGATGAGCGCGTTGAGGACCGAGGCTGCCTGATCTTGCTTGCCGTTCTGCGCCAGGAGCTCGGCGAACGCAAGCTCGAGCGGCGGGTTGTTCGGGCTCGCCTCGAGCGCGTGGCGCAGCGTCTCCTCGGCGAGCGCCGGCTCTCCATTTGCGAGGTGCGCCCGCGAAAGGGTTCGCAATACGCCAAGCGCGTTGGGCTGGTCGCGCAGCACGGTGCGCAGGTCGGCGATTGCCGATCGCGGATCGCTTCTCGACAGCTCGATGTCGCCGCGAATGGACAGCGCGTCGTCGTCGCGCGGGCTCTTCTTGAGCACGTCGTTCACCAGAGCGAGCGCGCCATCGACGTCGTTATCCTGCAGACGGAGCGAGGCGAGCTGATCGCTGGCGGCGATACCCGGAGGATCCCATTGTTCCTTCTCGATCACCTGTTTGAGCACGGCCTCGGCCTTGGTACGATCGCCCGTAAGTACATAGAACTTAGCCAGCGAGAACTTGAGCTCGTTGTCGCCCGGCGCGGCATCGATCATGGATTTGAGCTCGTGCTCCGCGGCGTCCCGGCCGCGGCGCGCCGCCAGGAAGTCGATCAGGGAGAGTTTGGCGGCGCGCTGATCCGGTAGGTCCTTGACCGCCTGGCGCAGCGTGCGCTCAGTCTCGTCGACCTTGTTCTCCTGTATGTAGAGCTGCGCTAGCTTCAGGCGGTTTGCGAGCACGGTGGGCTGTATCGATACGAGTTTCTGCAGCTGATTTTCGGCATCGACGGTGCGGCCCTGCTGGAGGTAGATCTGCGCGACGATCAAGCGCAAATTGAATGCGTCGGGCATGCTCTGTATGGCGCGCTCGAGCAAACTCAGCGCCTTATCGGGATCCTTGAGGTTCATGTAGATGCCCGCAAGCACCTCGATTGCCTCCTGGTTTTTCGGGGCGATCTGCACCGCGCGCTCGGCGTCGGTCCTTGCGCCGTCGTAATCTTTCTGTTGGACGCGGGCCGCCGCCCGTACGGTGAGCAATCCCGCATCGTCGGGGTGCGTCTTGAGAGTCGGCTCCACGAGTTCGAGTGCGTGTTTATTGTCGCCGGAGAACAGGTAAAGCTTGCCCAGGTGCGCGCGCGCCTCGGGATCGTCCGGACTCACGTCGATGGCGCCCTGGTAGAATTGAGCCGCCTCGCGCGGATTGCCGAGCTTCTCGTCGACCAGGCCCATGGCAAGGCGCGCCTGCGGATCCTTCGGGGCAAGCTGCAGGGCGTTGCGAAATTCCACGCGCGCCTTCTCGAAATTCTGCGCGGCCAGATACTCGCGGCCCTTCTGCAAGTGCCGGGCGGCGCGCGCCTGGGCGCCCCCGCACCCGGTCGCGCCGCCCGCCAGGAGAGCGACCGTCAAAAGGTAGGCGAGCCAGGCAAAGCGCGGCATGATCGGATCCCATCGATGCAAAAGGGAGGTAGAGGCTACGAACCCAACGTGACGGTTGCGTGACGCCGGCGGTAATTAGAGCGTGACGCGCACCACCAGGCTCGCAAGCAGCACGGAAGCAGCCACGCGCACCCACAGCACGTGGGACTCGGATCGGTTCACCAGGGCCTCGACCGCGTAGAACAGCACCACGAGCTTGGCGATGCCCAGGGCCGAGCCGTCGGGCAGGCCGAGCGAGTTCGGCAGACTCGGGACCACGAGCGCAACGAACAGCACGATGAGGTCGAGCGGACTCAGCGCAAAGCGCCGGTCGTTCGCCAGTCGCATTCGCAGGAGCGTGCCCCCCGCCATCACCAGGATGGACGCCCACACCGCCTCATTCAGCAGCGAGCCAGCGTAGTTGCGAGTGTGATCCAGGTAGACCAGGATGGTCGCGGTGATGTAAAGCGCGCCCTTCTCCACGGTGGCGAGCGGTTTGGTGCGCAATAGCGCCAGCCAGAACAGCACGATGGCCAGCATGGCCGTCAGCAACCATCGCACATCGCCGCTCACATGGAGGTTCTGAAGGGCGACCAGCGCCGCATAAGCGGCCACCCCCAGCGAGATCGCCAGATACGACCAGCGCGGCAAGTGGCGCGGCTGGCGCAGCACGGTGACGAGTTGCGTGAGCGAGGATTCCCGCCGCGCGTCCCGGGCGGAGCGAAAGCGCCACTGGCGCCGCGCCGCGACTTGCAGCAGGGTGATGGAGCCGAGGAAAAACGCGGAGATCGCGCCGAGGATGACCAGGTCGGACTCGAAGCGCAACCAGTACGCGAGCAGGAAAAGCCCCGCCTGGATGATATAGATCACCATGACCGCCTCGTGGTGGTCGAAGCCGAGCGCGAGGAGCTTGTGGTGAATGTGATTCTTGTCGGCGCTGAACGGCGAGCGGCCTTCGCTGATGCGCTGGATCATGACGCTCAAGGTGTCGAGGATCGGCAGGGCCAGCAGCAGGATGGGCGTGCCGATGCCGATGTCACCGTTCCCTCCCTGCGTCGCCCGCAGGCTCAGTACGCCGACCGCGAACCCGAGCAGCTGACTGCCCGCATCGCCCATGAAAATGCTCGCGGGGAAGGTGTTGAAGCGCAGGAACCCGAGCACGGCGCCGGCAAAGGCGAGCGCGAGCGCGGCGCACGCGGGTTCGCCGGCCCCGTAGGCGAGGATCGCCAGCGCGCACAGGCTGAGGAAGGTGGTACCGCCCGCAAGTCCGTCCAGCCCGTCGGCGAGATTGATCGCGTTGGTGATGCCGACGACGAACAACATGGAGAGCGGCACCGAGATCCAAGGCGGCAGGAGGATCCGCTCATCGAGCGTGAGCGCGTGGATCTGGATATCGCCGCCGATCACCACGATGGCCGCCGCGATCACCTGGCCCAGCGCCTTGATCCGATAATCGAGATCGAAACGATCGTCGAGCAGGCCGCAGAGCGCGACCATCCCCGCGCCGATCATGAAGTAATAGTCGCGCGGGCCCATGGGCACCACGATGATCGCCGCGATCAACACACCGATCGCCATCGCGACACCGCCGATACGCGGGATAGGCGCGGTATGCACCTTGCGGTGCCCGGGCGCGTCGAGAATGCCCCACTTGGTGGCGAACTTGCCAAAGACTGGGAGCCACGCAATCGTGACGATCATCGCAACCAGAAATGGCATCACATACAACATGTCGTTCCCAAGTGGCTGGTGAGCCTGGCCAGCCTTCGCCGTTGCGGCGAGAACTCCACGCGAACGATGGCAAGTTTTTGTTTCACCCCGGTGACACGTCGACATTGAGCGTGCGCCATGGTCAGGTGCGCCGGCGCAGGGCTCGCGGCGCGGCGCTCCGCGCGGCGGCTAATTGGGCACGTAGCGCGACAGCGTGGGCGCGATCTGCGCGGCGATCTCGGTAAGCCGCCGGTCGGCGGCTACCTCATCCGCGCCGGGTGGGAGCGGTGTAATAAGGCGGATGAGCGCGCCGTCGGTGCGATGCCGCGCGAGCGCATCGGAAAAGAGGTACCACTTGACCTCGAACTCGTTGGTCATTGCGCGCCCGCGCTGCTGGAACCAGTAATACACGAGCTCGCGCTGATCGCCCAGTTCGATCACGGACCGATTCACGGGAATCGGCTGACCGTTCACGCGAACGTTCGTGAGCGTACGTTGGCCGAAATCGCGCATCTGCCACCCGCCGCCGGGCAGACAGGAGCGCGGCGAGTGCACGGCCTCCCCCTTGCGCTGCGACTCGTAGTAGGCGATGTACAGATTGACGGCGGGTCCGGGGCCGTCGGTGTAATCGGCGAGCAAATAGTCGTCGAGCGCGAGCGCATCGAGGTAGATGCCCTCCAGCGACTCGGGGTGACCGGTCCAGCTGCCGAGCTGCATGGGAAACTCGGCAAAGCTCGAGCGCGCCGGGAAGATCTCGACCGGCCGCGGCACGAATTGCATGACGACGAACAGGAGGGCGAGCACGCCGCAGGCGCCCCAGAGCGGGGCCGGGACGGGCCGGCGGCGGATCAGGGCATCGCGCGGCGAGGGCGCCGGGAACTCGACCCCAAACAGCTGCCGCCAGCTGCCCGCCTCGTGGCCGATGCGATTGAGCACGGCCACCTCCCCGATGATGAGCGCGGCGCTGACCATGAACAGCACCCAGCCCTGGAACTCGTGCAGGAAGCCCTCTGCCATGCTGGTGCCCCAGTGCTCCACCATGACCCCGATTGTGCCAACGCGAAAACTGTTCATCAGCACGGTGAGCGGCAGGCTCGACAGGAACAGCACCACGCGCTTCCACAAGGCCCCGCGGTAAAGATAGGCGATGAGAAAACCCATGGTCATCAAGGGAAAGAGATAGCGCAGTCCGCTGCAGGCCTCGGCCACCTGCAGCTTGTAGCCGCCCAGGTCGATGACGTTGCCCTCGAGATACACGCTGATGCCGAACAGGCGAATGAAGGCGACGCCGATTTCCGAGCTCAGCAGTTGTAGCTTGGTGGAGAGGTTCGCGAGCAGGAACTGCGGCAGGGGGATGCAGAGCAGCAGAATGAGGAGCGGCCCCAACATTAGGCGGAAGGCTGCGCCGCCCGACAACGCGAGCACCAGGCCGAAGAGCGTCACGAAATACGCGTACTCGATGAGCGTGTACACGGTGCCGAGCTGGCCGATCAGCAACATGATGCCGCCCACCAGCACGAGCGTGACGCCCCACCAGCTGCCCGTGAAGGTCATGCGCTCGAGGCGATCCTTCTGCTGCCAGATGAGAAACACTGCGATCGGCGGGATCAGGATGGCGTGGCTGTACTCCGGAAGCTCGAACCACCAGCCCCACATGCGCGATAGGCCGTCCCAAAATAGGTAAATCGACACCGCCAAGGCGGCACAGGCCACCAGGATGATGGGCGAGGACAGACGCCATACGATGCCGGGGCTGGCGGGCGGGGGCAGAGCTTCAACCGACATTAGGGCAAGATCGCAATTCAATGTTGCATGATGGTGACAGGGCGCGAGTCAGCTGCTCTTTATTGGTGCGGCACGACCATGGCAGGCTGGGGCACCGCAATTCAGCGGCCGACCGCGACGAGCGACAGCCGAGCCCCTCCCGCGCGTCGGCCGAAAGCGATTCGGAAGATTTCCTGCAGGCGCCGCTCGTAGGTGTGCTCGCGATGCGCGCGCTCCTGGCCGGCGCGCGCGATCTGCCCGGCGACCTCGGGATGGTCGAGATAGTACCGGATGAGCTCTCTGAGCTCGCCCGTGGAGCGGAAGGCCACGATCTCGCGCCCCGGGTCGAAATGCTCGGCCAGCACGGGCACCTGGGTGATGAGCTGAAATCCGCCGCAGCCCGCAATCTCGAAGGCGCGGCAATTCAGGCCGTCGACCTCGGCATAGTGCAGCGTGTTCAGACAGATGCGCGCGCCGGCTACCGCGCGCGCCTTGTCGTCACACACGATCTCGCGCGCCGGATGATCGAGGGAGAGACGGTAAAGCAGCCAGTCGGGGCGCGAGCCCCAGATTTTCACCTTGAAATCGCTCAGCTGTCGCAGGATCTCCTGGCGGTAGTAATACAAGGTGCCGGCGATCATCACCTCGCAATCATAGGTGCCACGCTCGTTTGCGCCGAGCGCGACCGGGCGGTGAACGCGCGGATTGCAGGCCTCGGCCAGATAATAAAAGGGCGTCGACTTGATCATGCGGGAAAACAGGTCCTGCATGTAGCGATCCTTCACGAACACCGCGTCGTATTCGCTGCCGAGCAGGAACTGCCGTCCGATCGTGCTCATCTGATCCTGACACCAGCACACGATGGGGGCATCGCTGACCTTGCGCAGCCGTGCGATGGTTTTCGGCGAAACCTGATTGCCCAGGGTGACGAGGATCAGGGTTGGCGCAAACGCTTGCGCAGCACGCAAGAGGCGCGCCTCGCAGAGCCGCTCTGGCTCGCGCCACAGCAGCCGCACGATCTTGTCCGCCGCCCGCTGCGCGAGCTTGGGGGTCCTCGAGCTGAGCGGCTGCGTCTCGACGAAGCGCGCCTCGGCGCCGAGCTGACGCAGCGCATGGAGAATATGCCACTCGAAGCCGTCGGCATGCAGGTGATGGCCGATCACGAGCACGCGCGGCGGCAGGGGTCCCGGCCTCGACAAAGGCGCCGATTTGGACTCGATCGCGCTCAAATCTTCACTCCTCGATTCACCCGCTCGGGGCATGGCCGCTGCGCACATTACCCTGCCGGAGCCGGCAACCCAAGCGCGCACCCGATTCACGCGACTGTAACGCTGGCCTTCTAATGTGGGTGGCTTTTTTTCGAGGCGGGGAGGTGACAATGTCCGGTCGGCGGCGCAGCGCATTCTTCGGTGTGTTGTTCGGCTACGCCGGGCTCGCCATTTCCCTGGCGCGCAACATTCTGTTCGTGCCGCTGTATCTGCAGAAGATTCCGATGGCGGAATATGGCGCGTGGCTCGCCACGGGCGGTGCCCTGGCGTTGATCCTCATCAACGACTACGGCCTCTCAGGCGTCGTGACGCAGCGCATTTCCTCGGCGTATGGCGCGGGCGACATCGCGGGCCTCGGGCGCCTGACCGGCGCCTCGCTCGCCATCGGTTGTGTGCTGTCCGCGGCACTTTCCTGCATCAGCCTCGTCTTCCTTGCCTTCCTTCCCGCCTTGAAGACGCTCGATGCGGCGCAGTCGCACACCGTTGCGGTCTGCTACGTGTTCGCGGTCGCCGCCAACGGCCTCGCGGTGATCGGCACGACCGCGGGCAGCGTGCTGCGGAGCCTGCAGCGGGTGATGCTCGGCGGCGCGATCGGACTGGCAGCCGAGACGGCCAACGTCACCGTGATACTGGCCGGCTTGTTCGCCGGCTACGGCCTCTACGCCATCGCGGCAGGCGTGCTGGTGCGCGCACTCGTCCTGCTCGTGGGCAATCTCTTCGGCGTCTGGATCGTCTGCACGCGAGTGCTCGAAACTCGCATTCGTGTGGCCGGCGAGACGGTGCGCGACCTGATCGGTGAATCGAGCCGCTTTTTCCTTTCCTCGATCGCCATCCGTTTGCTGGCGCAGGCAAACGTGTTGTTCGTCGGCCTGATGCTCGGGCCCGCGAGCGCTGCGATCTACAGCCTGACAGTGCGGGCATACGACACCGTGGTGATGATCATCGTGCTGTTCAACGGATCGCTGGTGCCCTCCATTACCCATCTGTTCGGATCGGGCAACCTCGCCCGGTTCCGGGACGTGGTGATGCGCGTGCTGATCGGGATCGCCGCGCTCACCGCGCTCACGATGACGGTCACCGTGGTGCTCGACCCCACGTTCCTGCATCTCTGGGTGGGCGATGCCGCGTTTGGCGGTCAGAGCGTGTCAATTATGATGGCGGCCGCGCTGTTCGCCTCCCTTATTGGCGGTGTGGGCTACGACGTCCTCATCGCGCAGGGAAAATTCGGCGTGGTCTCCCGCCTGTATGTGGTTTCGAGCGTGCTGCAGATTCTATTACTCTGGACGCTGCTGCACCTCGGCATGTGGGTGGCACCGCTCGCCACGCTCGCCGTCTCGGGGGTGTGGGGAGCCGGCTTCTGGTGGATCGTGAGCCGCGACCTCGAGCTCGACGGCCAGGAGATCCGCAGCCTGCTCTCGGAGCTCGGACGCCTGCTCCTCGTGAGCACGGCCACGGCGGCCCTCTTCACGGCGTTCTACCCGCCTGCCGGCAACTGGTTTGCGTTCGCATTGGAAGGGATCGTCTGCGCGATTGTCGCGGCGGGTGCTTACCTCGCCACGAGCGCGAAGCTCCGCCAGCTCGTATTCGAGGAGGTGGGCACGACCTGGCGGCTGTTCCGGGCCACCTGATGGCGACCACGGCGTCCGAAGGGCGTTTGCCGAGCCTCGACGGCCTGCGGGCGGTCGCGGTCTGGCTCACCATCGCGCATCATCTGACGGGGCGTTTCGCCCTCACGTTCGGCAATCCGCTGCTGCACGCGATTGCCTATTCGGGCGACGGCGTGGGGATCTTCTTCGTCCTGAGCGGCTTCCTCATCACCACGCTATTGCTGCGCGAATACGAACGCTTCGGAAAGGTCGACATGATCGGCTTTTACCTACGCCGCACCTTTCGCATCTTCCCGCCGCTTTACGCCTATCTGTTTTTCGTCATCGTGTTCTGCCGATTGATGAGCATCGAGTTGCGGCCGGAGTCCATCTTGAGCGCTGGACTTTTCTTCCGGGACTACTCGCCTTGGGGCACATTCTTCCTCACCGAGCACACCTGGTCGCTGTCGGTCGAAGAACAGTTCTACCTTCTCTGGCCGCCTATCTTCGTTCTCGCGATGCGGCGCGGCGGCAAGGCATGCGCCGCCAAGGTAGGTCTCGCACTAATCGGCGTGACTCCCGTCCTGCGCGTCGTCGGTCACCTGGCCCACGTCGCCGCTCTTCAGCACCGGGACGTGACCATGATGCATACGCGCATGGACGCGCTGATGGCCGGCTGTGTTCTTGCCCTCGTGATCGGCACCCCGGCTTTTGAGCGATTCTATCGGCGCTATGCCCGCCTCTGGTGGTTGGCTCCGCTCTACACCTTGCTGATCGCGGGACTGCTCGGCGGCCTGAAACGGCCGCTCGGCGACACGACCCTCGGAGTGGCCTACACGGTCGTGCTCGGACTCACCGTCGACGGCGTGTGCATCGCGCTGTTCATCGCCTGGGCCATGCGCAATGCAGACTCGGTGGTGGGCCGCGCGCTCAATCACCCGGTGGCGGTCTGGATGGGAGTGGTGTCGTACAGTGCCTACCTCTGGCAGACCGCGTTCATTCACGAGTTGAACCCGACCTTCCTCGCCCGCTGGCCCTGGCTGCTGGTCTACATCTGGCTCGCTGCCGGCCTTTCGCATGTTCTCGTCGAGAAGCCGGCGCTTGCCTGCCGGCGCCGAATCGAGCAGTGGCGGCGAGCCCGGGGGTTCCCGTTGCCGGCAACCAACCCGGAGCACTTCTGACGCGCCACCGACATATTGGCGCAATCTAGTGCGCGCATCCTGCCGCTTCCGCAAAGGGCAGGTCGTCGTTATGTCGAGTACGCATTCCGGTTCCGCAATCCAAGCCGCCACGAAACCCGACGGCAGGGTCCGGTTGGGAGATTACATTTCGATTGCACGACCCGATCACTGGATCAAGAACGTGTTCGTGCTGCCCGGCGCCGCGCTCGCCATCGGGCTGTCCGATTACATCGGCTGGCCAAGCACGCTCATCCGGCTGGCGATCGCGATCTGCGCGACCTGCCTTGTGGCCTCTGCGAATTACACCATCAATGAATGGCTGGATGCCGAGACCGACCGGCATCACCCGATCAAGCGCATGCGGCCTGCCGCGCTCGGACGGCTGTCCGCTCGCCTCGTGCTGCTGCAATGGCTGATCCTGACGATATGCGGGTTGACGCTGTGCTGGCTTCTCGGCAAAAAGTTCTTCCTGGTCGCCGCCACGCTCCTGTTGATGGGCATCGTTTACAACGTGCCGCCATTGCGCACCAAGGACCGCCCCTATCTGGATGTTTTGAGCGAGTCGGTCAACAACCCGCTGCGATTCATGCTCGGATGGACGGCTGTGGTCGGAATCCTCATCCCGCCCTCCTCGATCCTCATCGCTTACTGGATGGGCGGCGCCTACCTCATGGCCGTCAAACGCTACTCCGAGTACCGGTTCATCGGCGATGTCTCACGCGCAGGTCTTTACCGAAAATCCTTCGGCTACTACACCGAGAGCACGCTGCTGCTGTCCGCCTTCTTCTATGCGCTGACGAGCGCGCTGTTTCTCGGAGTATTCCTCATCAAGTACCGCATCGAGCTGCTGATCACTATTCCATTCCTCGCGCTCCTGTTCGTGTGGTACCTGAAGATAGGCATGCAACACGATTCGGCCGCACAGAAGCCCGAGAAGCTGTATAAAGAGCGGGCGTTCATGCTGTATTTCATCGGAGTCGGGGTGCTTTTCACCGTTTTGCTCGTCGTCAACATCCCGTGGCTGTACTTCCTGGTCGACACGCGGGTGCTGGGCGGTCGATGACAGCCGCCGCCGTGGATGCGATGCCCGGGGGTCGCTGCTGGATCTGCGGGGATCGCTCGTTAGTGCTTGAAAAGCGCGGCAATCTCCCCGCCGACTTGAGCGCCGAGAACTTCCGCATCTCGGACAGTGCCTACGGCTGCACCGCGGACTTGTTTATCTGCAGGGCCTGCGGATTCCGCCAGGCCTCCGATCTGCCCGACGTGCTGCGCTTCTATCAGGATATGGACGACGATGCCTACGAGGAAAGCCGCGATGCACGCAGCGTCCAGGCGCGTATGCTGCTCAAGACCGTTGCGCGGTACCGCGACCGCGGCCGCCTCCTCGACGTGGGTGCGGGCAGCGGCATCCTGGTAGCAGAGGCGGCTCGGATGGGCTTCGATGCGGAGGGCATCGAGCCCTCCGGACCGCTATACGCTCAGGCGAAGCAGCATGGCCTCAACGTCCACCACGGCATATTGCCGTCGCCGGCTGCACGCGGACCGTACGACATCGCGACGGTCATCGACGTGATCGAGCACGTTCCGGACCCCATCGACCTGTTGCGTCAAGTTCGCTCGACATTGGCGGAGGGGGGCGTCGCAGTGGTCGTGACGCCCGACGTCTCGTCGGTGATGGCGCGAGTATTGGGGCGACGGTGGTGGCACTACCGCATCGCGCACATCGGGTATTTCAATCGGCAGACGCTCGTTTTGGCCTTGCGGGGCTCGGGGTTCGAGCCGGTCAAATTCTTTCGCCCGAACTGGTACTTTCCGGCCAGCTATCTGATGGAGCGCGCATTTCGCTATATACCCGGCGCGTTGCGGTTCACGGCTCCGGCCCGGCTCGACCGATGGGTGGTGCCGCTCAACTTGAGGGACTCCCTGCTGGTCGTCGCACGGCGCATCTAGCAGGCATCGCGATGCTTGCCATCAAGGCGCTTGCGGCGCCGCCCCCGGTTCGAATGCAGAGCTGCAAGCAGAGCAATCGATGCGCGCGTATATTGCTGCGTCCCACGTTTGGCTGCTGTTCGACAGTTGATGACCGAACAGCGTGGCCCGCTGTGGCAGACTCGGACGAACCACCTGTGCATACTCGAGGTCTGTGACGAAGCCCGGACTCTGTGGCTTCATCAGGTTTCCGGAACCTGGATATGCGAGCGCAACGAAATCAACGCGGCTGCGGTCCTTCGGACGAGAAAAGCCGGTGTAGATGGTGATGAGGGGATGCAATCCCGCTTCCCGCCAGAGCATGTAGACGCTCGGGGAGACGGCGACAATACGATTGGAGCCCGACAAGGCGGCGCGGTGTTCGCGGAGGAAGACCGCGGATCGAGCGAGCGACGCGCCCGTGTCGAGGCGGATCAGTAAATCGACCGCGCGCGCGGGAAGCGCGGTCACGATCAAGGTAGCGAAGGCGCCGAGCAGCGTCCAAGCGACCCCGCGCGACAAGGTCGCGTGGTGCCGAAGCTCGATGCTTATCCACGCGACCAACAGCAACGCGGCTGCGGCCGGCGGATAGTGGGTTTGATAGGGCGAGGTAACGAGACACAACGGCGCAGCGATGGCCAACGGCGCGAGCCGCAACCTCGTCCCCCCCTCGCGATCACTCAGCAGGATGCGCCCGACGAGAACTCCCATGACCAGCAGGAGCTGCATCAAGCCCGAATTATGGCCTTGCCAGGAATACGGAAAGCCACTGGCCCAGGTACGCCAATCACCCTTGAGGAGCGCCAGGAAGTACCCGCCGCCCGTCTCGTTATGCGTGTCGGCGCCGGTGGCGACGCCGGAGAAGCCGGAGAACCATCCTGGCAGGAGCAGCGCCATGGAGCCAAGGCCGACCGCCACGATCGCGCCGCCGCCGAGACCCACCCACAGAAGATCCCGGACCGGCGACAGCCCCCTTTCCTTCAAGCGCGCGGCATAGCCGATCAGAACGAGCAGGCAGGTCCACGAACCGACAAACGGCGACGTGAACAGAGTCAACCCGCACAGAATGCCGGCGATGACCGCAGACGCCGGGGAGCGGCCACGCAGGGCGACGAGCAATGCCGCGATGCCGACCGCCGCAGACAACCCGTCCGGGCGATCATACGCAGGGCCGAAAAATCCGGCTGCGACCGAGATGATGCCGACCGCTGCCGTGAGCAGCCGACGCCGTCCGCGCTCTAGGGACTTGAGGGCGGGACTCAAAGCGATTAAGGCGAGCACGCCGAGCGCCAGATCTACAAATGTGTTGAACAGCTGGTTCGCGGCCGTCGAGATCCCGAACATCCGCGCAAACAACCCATAGATCAGCGGATAAAGCGGCGGATAGGTGGAGAAGTCGCGGTACTCGAAGGTGGGGTTCCCATAGGTGAAGCGCGACGTTAGCCCAAGCCCTTCGGCGAAATTGAGCCCGGCATCCTTGAAGTAATAGATGTCAGTATGGCCGAAAGCGGGCGTCACCCAAACCGTGTCTATCAGCAGCCATGCGACGGCAAAGACTGCCACCGCCCCGAGCGCCGCGCTTTTTGCACTCATGGCTCTAGCCGCATCATTGCGCCCGAAGGCTCGCACCGCCTTGCCCGCTCAGCAACACCGTGTTGATCTTGTCCTTGTATACGACCTCATAACCCGCACGCTCGATCGCGCGCTGCAGATCCGCGTCGTCCGCGGATATGGCATGCAGATCCGGATGCGTATGCGAGAGCTCGACGATGATCATCTTGGGCGCTCTTCGGGCAAGCGAGAATCCGGAGAAGACCGTCTCCTCCGCCCCCTCGACATCGACGATCAGCACGTCGATCGGCCGGTCTCGAAACTCGGAGTCCGCGAGAATCGCGTCGAGCGTACGCTGCTGCACGCGGATTTGGGTCGCCTGGCTCACGGCGCGTTTGGCCCAGTCGATCGTTCCATAGCTCTTCATCACTTCCGCGTTGGTCGTTGTGAAAGGCCCGGCGACACTGATCTCTATTTCACTCTGTTCGGCTCCGGCGGCGCAATGCACCACCTCAATTCGCTGATTGCCGCGGTAGCGTTCGCGGCATAGTTCGGCAAACGCGGGAATGGGCTCGATCAGAATTCCCGACCATCCTGCATCGGCGAGGCAAGAGCTGTTGCTGAATGAGATACCATCGTAGGCACCCACCTCGACGAACAGGCCCTCACTGCGCTCGCCGAGATACAACCGATAAAGATCCGCGAGTTCGGGGATCTGGCAGGAGGGCGAGGGTGCGTAGAACTCGCGCCCGCTTGACCCGCGGCGTCCGACACGCTCCAACCTGAGCCCCGCGGTACCCAATACTTGATTGACGATTCGCAACACGATCGACCTATCCTCGGTATCAGCGCAAAAGATTGGGGAAAAGCACGGGCGCCGGCAGCGCAGCCGAGGCCGTGCCGGGTGACTCGGCATTCCAGGGTATACGCGCAAACACGAGATGCATGAGACCGATGCCGGCGATCGCCCGCATCCACACGACGTACTGCAACGCGAATTCCCCCTCTGAGCCGACGATGAGCTGCCGTACTGTGACGACGGCGATAAGCAGGCGGGTGATGGTCGGAGCCTCGCTCAGATCGCATTTGGCGCCGACGGTGCCGAGCAGCAACCCAACCCCTCCCATGCCGAAGATCACGCCGATCCATCCGAAATTCCAGTACAGCTCCCCCAGGTGGGAGGGAGATATGAATGTCTCCCGGCCCGAGGAGACGTGATACTCCTGGTTGAGCAGCTGACCGGTGGGAATCGATGGCTTGTCTCCCCAGACCAGCCTCGGCAAGAAAGCCGTCAGAAGCGGCGTCAAGGTGTATCCGTGCATGTAGGGATGGCCGCTGTCGATACCGTTTACGATGAGTTCTACGCTGCTCTTGGTAGTGGTTCGCTCCAGCAGCGTTTGCGCACGCTCGTGGCCTTCATTGACCCTTTTTTGCGCCTGAACCGCCTGCTGAAAGATCTTGCCGATATCTTGGCTCGCCTTCATGGCATTCACGTTGTTCTCGTCACGAACCACGCGATTCGCCTGCAGAATCGGGAAAGTGACCGCAAGCAAAAGCGCCATGAGCGCGAGCCAGGCCTTCGGCAGCCGCCCCCGCACCATTGCGTTGGTCACGATGACTATGATGCCCCCGGTCATGGCCTCGCCTTTGGTATCGACCACGAATCCAAAAAAAAGTTGATAGAGCACCAGGCCGAGCACGACGGGGATGAGGTAGGTGCGGTGATACCGGCACTGGACATACGCGAGGATCATGATCGACACGGGCTGGAGGAGTCGGGCTATCATGAAGGCGACGACGCCCAGACCGCCGATCGACTCCAGGCCCTTCATGGTTGCCGAGGTGGTTTTCTCCACCAGCAACTGCGTGCTGTATTCCCAGCACAGCCGCGAGGACACGGCCCACAAGATGAGGCCGACCACGACCAGGGTCCCTTCGGACCAATCTTTGATGGCCCGATTCGAACGAGATTTGACGACACGCGAGCAGGCGACCCGGTATCCCAACTGGATCAATACTGCACCGAACAGGATCACGACTTCCGGTTTGCTGAGAATGCCTTCCCCCAGGAACATCGGCTGGTCCACGCCCAGCAAGAGCCGTTGCAAATCGAGGGCACCATAGGTCACGAAGTAAAACGCCGACCAGAACAGCAGCAAGGAATACGGACTTTTGACCGAGAGAGACTCGAGTATGGGAGTTGAGCACAAGGCAAAAAGCAATATGACGTAAATGGGATGCGCCACCCCCTTATGCTCGCCATAACCGAGCATAACGGCCATCAGCACTGCGAGATTGCAGAGCAGGTAAAGAGCGCCACGATTCACGGCGATGCGCACTCGCAGCTTCGCCCAGCATCGGCGGGGCAGACTTTCACCACCGCCGAGTTCCCGATCTCAAGAGAGCGATCCGCGTCCGGGCACGCGTTCGCGTACAGTACGGTTGCACGAGTCAGTTCGGATTTGCCCAGGCTGATCGCCGTGCGCGCATGACTCGGTCCACCTCGGCAGGGCGACGCGGGCGCTCCATGCAATCCCAGAATCGAGTTGTGATCGACCAGCGTGCTCGCGACGAGGGGCCAGCGATGAGGCGGGGGCCCCTCAAACCACGTGGGCAACAACGAGATCGCACCGCCCTGCCAGCCGTCCGCCTGTTCAATCGTGTTGTACGCGATGGTGACTCCATAGCTCGCGGTGGGCGGCGGCGAATGCGGCGTCTGTGCGGCGCCCATGGAACCAAAGATCCCGGACGAGCTGCAATCGTCGCGCCAGTCATATTCGCCGGCGATGAGATTGTCGCGGATCTGCAGGAAATCGACATAGAACGTCTCGGAGCGGCAGCTCTCGCAGCCCGCCTCCACCCCATTGTAGTACTGCTGATACAGAATCCCATCGGTATCGTATTGGCGGTTGCCGGCTACCGCTGAGTCGGCCGTCTGGGCCCAGACGCTGATCGCGCCGCCCTTGCGCGCCGTACGGTTGCTCTTCTGGCAGGGCGGCTCCCGCTGATCGACGGTGTTCGCGATGGTGTAGACCTGCCAGAACTCCCGACCGATGCTGATGCGACTGTGGCCCGGCGCAGGCATTACATCCCACGCGGGAAACACGACGAGCGTGACCGCGTCGGCCTCTTGCGTATAGGACACGATCTTGCGGACCTGCCCCAAGCCCGGGCCTTCTGCGACCTGAACCCAATGACCCACGTAATAGCTCGCCGCCGGAACGTCGAGGCCGTTCTGGCGTGAAGCCAAGGAACCCCGAACAGCGACTTCGTTGGGGCTCGCCCGAAGTACGGGCTCGGCACGCTCGAGCCCGAAGGTGTTCGCGTTGTTGTCGTAAGCGATGGCCTCGCCGTCACCCGCCTTGTCGCCCGTGCAACGAGCAACGTTTTGCGAGACGAGCAGCATCTCGTGATTGTTGTTCATGTGCCAGAAAAATGCCGCGCGCCAGCCATGAGCGTCATCCGGAGCGTACAGCCGGTCTGCCGCGGCCCCATCCGCGAGATTCTCGCTGAAGTCGACGCGCCGCGAGGCGCCGATCTCGCTCGCGAGCGATCCCTGTCGCGCGGTGACGTCGAGGTAGCTTCCCGGCTTGAACACATTATGGACGATCACAGAGTCCTCGAGTCTGAAGGGCCGGGTCACGACGAAACGGTTCCCCGCCAGCTCGAGCGCGCTCTTGAAGGCGCCGAATTCGTTGTCGGTTATGAATAAGTGCGTGATGGGCGAGCCGCTGTCGCTGATGGCGATGTTGGGGCGATCAAACACGTTCTCGGTGATCACGACGTCCTGCACGTCCGGGCCGGCCTCGGCACCGGGCAGCGCGCCGGCCGGCCCTGCGCCCAGCTTGAGAATCGTGTCGAGTTCCCGTCCCGTTACGTAGACGCGCTGATCGTGGAAAGTGATTCCTTGCACTCGATTGTGACCGAGGAGCGTGAATGCCGTCGTTACGCTGCCATCATTGACCAGCGAAACGGTCGTCGCCCGCTTGCCAGCCCCTTGCAGGCTCACGCCGGGAGGCACCTCGATGCCGCTGCTCGAGGACATCGCAGCGCGTGACAGGGTCCAGATCCCGGCTGCGAACGTCACGGTGCCGCCGCCCGCGGACCGTGCCGCCGCGATTGCGCGAACGACGCATGCCGTTGCGTCCTGCCCCCCATCGGGCTTGCAGCCTCCGTAGTTCGGGGCGCCCACCTCGAATTTGGGGCTCCGCGGCGGATCGGGTCTTACTTCGAGCGTTTGCCCAGCTAGGCTCACCCAGTGAGATCCATCACGTGTGAGTTCGATCCCGTATTTACCGGGCTTGAGATGCTCGGGCAGTCTCACATGGGCCATGTACCGGTCAAGATCCACGGCCGATGCGGCCGCCGGTTCGGCGTCAAGCACGAGCGGCTGAGGTCCGCTCAGCCGCACTTGTGTCGAGTGCCGAGGGACCGGCTCGAGATTGCGCCCGACCACTTTGAAGTACCTGGGCAGAGAAGCGAGCGAGGCATCCGCGTAGACGAATGCCGGAGTCACCCACATCGGCCGGGCATCGTTGATCAGCACCGGCTGACTCCATTCGCCCTGCGGCGTCACCACCCAGAACGCATACTCCGCACGCGGGCGCAACACCTTGGGCAAGCGGATGGTGACGGAGTGCGGCAGGTCCGCCCGGCTCACGACTTCTGCCACTCCGATCGACGAAGTGGAGACGATCGGCACCTCACCCGGATGCCGCTGCGTCTGGGCGTCACCGTCCACGGCCAAATACACCACTCGGTCGTCCGCGTCGAGGCCATCGCCGGCAATGAGCATCAATTCATCGGGCTCCCCGCTCACCGGACTCTCATAGGCCGGCTGATGGTATAAAAGCGGTGCCGCCGCGCGCGAAGTCGCCGCTATTATTATGGAAAAAGCAATCGCCCGGCTTACCAGGCGCCGCAATTTAAACATCCAGATCATAGGTGCGTGCCGCTGTGGTTTGGCCGGGCCGCGGCAATGAATAACCGCTATTGATGACGGTGGTATGACACGAGCCGACGCGTGTCCGCGGAGTAACACAACTGGCACATTCGGCCCCTATGCTACTCGGCCGATCCGCCAAGTTCGTGTACATGACCACTGCTCCGTCACTCCATAGCCGCGCCGCACCGGAAGCTTTGCCGATCGGGACCCGCCGGCCGTGAGAACCGCGATCGATGCGCTCGCCTCACTGTTCGGCGTTCGGGTCGTCAATGCGCGCTGGGGACCCCGTGGGGTATTCGAGTCGCTGCGGCGGGCCAAGACCGGCGGTCTCGCGCCGGCATTCATTTTCGATATCGGGGCCTCCAATGGGCGGTGGACCCGGGCCTGCCGGGAGATCTTCCCGCAAGCCCGCTATTTGCTGGCGGATCCGCTGGAGGCAAACCGCGCGGCGCTCGCGGCCTTGGCGCAGTCCGATGCCTGCATCTCGGTGTGGTGTGGAGCGGTCGGCGCTGCGCCAGGCGAGCTCGAGATTTTCGAGCATGGCGATCAATCGAGTCTGCTCAAGAGCACGGAGTTTCCCGGCGCCCCGCGGACGGTCGAAGTGCAAACCGTAGACGCGTTGTTCGAGTCGGCCGGTTCACCGGTTCCCGTTCTGCTGAAGGCCGACGTGCAGGGCTACGAGCTGGAGGTTCTGCGCGGCGCGGATCACTGCCTGAAGTGTGCCGAGGCGCTGATTCTCGAGGTCTCATACCGCAAGCTCTATGAAGACAGCGCGCTCGCCCACGAGATCATCGCGCATGTCGGAGCCCGCGGATTTCGGATCTACGACGTGTGCTCGTATCTGCAGCGCCCGGGCGATCGTGAGCTCGTACAGTCGGACATGGTATTCGTGCACCAATCGTCGAGCCTCTTTGCGTACGAGGGCTACGGAGTCCGAACGCCATGAAGCTCATGTCCGTGCTCAAGCGCAGCCCGGTCCTTGCCTCGACCAATGCCCGTCTCAAAGCATGGCTCATCGAGCGCGACGCGGCGGCCATCCGAGAGCGCTACCACAGCGAGGCGGTTCGGCGCGGTAACGAGATTCCGCAAGGCGAGGCTCTGATCACGGCGCTAGCCTCGCGCATCGGCGACCGCCGCGCTTCGCTCGGCTGGCCGAAGGCGATCGGTGATCTGCATCTCTTCCTGCCCTTCGCACTCACCAACTGGGAAGCCGTGCTGCCGAAGGCGCTTGCAACTTTCGGCGAGGTATCGGTGTTCGAGTGGAAGTCGCGCGGCTTCGATGAGCTTGCGCCGAATTGGGTCGCTCGGCGCGATGACATGAATCGAGAGATGGCGGCGGCTTTCGCGGCGGCAAATCGGCGGCGACGGGTCGATGTCGTCGTCGGATACCTGTCGGGCAACACCGCCTCGCCCGCCCTGTTGCGCAATATGGCCGCCCAGGGTGCGGTGATTACCAACTTCTGCTTCGACGACAAGATTGCGTGGCCCGGTGCGCTCGAGGGGGGGCGGCATCGGAGCACAGCGGGAATCGCGGCGGCCGTGGACTTGAACCTCACCAGCGATCCGCAGGGGCTCGCCAAGTACTGGGCTCACGAAGGCTTGGCCATGTTTCACCCGGAGGCAGCGGACCCGGAATGGTTTCGCCCGTTGAAACTACCCTTTCGCTACGACGTATCCTTCGTCGGTGCGCGCTACGGATGGCGACCCCGGCTCATCGAAGGACTCCAACGGCGCGGCATCGCGGTCGAGTGCTTCGGGAGGGGCTGGCCAAACGGCGCCATCGCGAACGAGGAAATGAATGCGCTCTATGCAGCGAGCCGCATCAATTTGGGATTCGGCGGCATCGGGTACTCACGCAACTTGTTGTGTCTGAAGGGGCGCGACTTCGAGGTGCCGATGAGCGGCGCTCTTTACCTCACTCAGGATAATCCCGAGCTCGCAAGCGTCTTTGCCGTCGGCCGGGAGATCCTGACTTACGGGGGGCTCGACGATTGCGCCCGCGTCATCCGATCCATCCTGGAAGATCCCGACCGTGCCCAAAAGATTCGCGATGCGGGCCGGGCGCGCTGCCTCGAGGATCACACCTACACGGCACGCTGGACGCATGTGCTGCGCACCCTGGGCGCCCTCGGCTAGAGGCGCAGGTGCTCGGCCGGCAGCAGGATGCGCCGATATTCTCCTTCCATCTGCTCCGCCACGCCCTCCCACGACAATCGCTCCACGGCCGCGCGACGCCCCAGGGCGCCAAGCTTGCGGCGAAGAGGCTCGTTCAAGTGCAGTGCGGTGATGGTCTTGCCGAGGATCGAGGGTTCCCCGTCGCTCACCAGTCCGGCACCGGTCTCAAGCACCAGCTTGGCGATCCCGATTTCGGGAGTGATCACGACCGGACACCCCATGGCCATCGCTTCAGCGACGACATTACCGAAGTTCTCCGTATACGAGGCGAGCACGAACATCTCGGCCTTCTCGTAGAGCGCCCATTTGTGCTCATCGCTCACTGCGCCGAGGAACCGGACGCGGTCCCCGATGCCCTCCTGACGGATGATCTCTTCGAGCTCGCGCGTATAGCCGCTCTCATCGTTGCCGGCCACGAGTAACATGAGGTCCTTTTTCACCCACTTCCATGCGCGCAGCAGCCGATCCAGGCCCTTCTTCTGATCGATGCGACTCAAAAACAGGGCGTATGGCGATGCCACATCGGCAAACGGCCCCGCGGCGAGCTCGAGGTGCTTCCTCGGCCAGAGGACGCCATTAGGCACGCAAAATATAGGCGCCAACTTCAAGTCGAACGCTCGCACGTCTGCGGCCTCGAGATCGGCGGTCACATGGACCCGAGCCGCCCGAACCAAGGTGCGCTTCTCGATGAGTTCGATCCACGCCGATTTGGCGAGCCGGCTCTTGCGCCGGATTGCCTCACGCACCAGCATTCCGCGGGGCGATACCACGTAGGGAATGCCCGCTCGATGCGCAATACGCGCCGCAACGTAGGTCGGCCACAAGAAGATCGAGTGCAAGTGCATCAGATCGATCTGCCCGGCGACGGCGCGCAGCCGGGATGCCAGGGCGGGCGCCCAGTAGAACCGGCGCAAGGCAGGAACCTTAAAGTAATGCACCGCGACGCCGTCCAGATTCACGGGTTCGCCGATCGGAACATCGAGATTGCCCGCCCCATCGACGTTGGTGGTGAAAACGCTCACTTCGTGGCCGCGCTTGACCAGCGATTTGCAGAGTGCGTGCACCGATCGGATCGGGCCGCCATAACGAATAGCGGGATAATAGGAAGGCACGACATGCACAATATGCAGGCGCCGCGTTGCGGGGGCCTGCACGAGGGCGGCGGGGTGCGAGGACGACTGAGACATTAGAGAGGTGATGATTTTGGCTCCGCTCATTGCATCATGGTTGTATGGGAGTTGTATGACAGGGCAACGCCGATGACCCGCGCTTTCGCGTTGACCCGATCGAAAATCTCTTTTCGGTCCCGCCTCGTCCGATTGATCTGGGGAGTGGTCTGGACGCTGCTGTATCGCCCGAGTCCGCGCTGGATGCACGGCTGGCGGCGCTTTCTCTTGCGCTGTTTCGGCGCGCGGGTCGCTGCCACAGCCGTCCCTTATGCCGGCGCGCGCGTCTGGGCGCCCTGGAATCTGACCATGGCGCCGGGCAGCTGCCTGTCCGACCATGTCGACTGCTATTGCGTGGCGGCGATAACCCTCGGCGCCCACGCCACGGTCAGCCAGTATTCGTATTTGTGCTCGGCGAGCCACGACTACCGCGATCCGAGCATGCCGCTCGTGATCGCGCCGATCGTCATCGAGGCCGATGCATGGGTCGCCGCCGATGTCTTCGTCGGCCCGGGCGTCGTGGTCGGGGAAGGCGCGGTCGTAGGCGCTCGGTCCACGGTCATGCACGATATCGAGCCCTGGACGGTGGTCGCTGGCTCGCCGCCGCTCGTGCGCGGACGCCGGCAGGCCTTCAGGCGCGCGGCGGCCCCCTGATAACACTGCCGTCACATACCGCTGACAGAGTACGGGACCATGTGTGGCATATTGGGATTTTATGGCCCGAGGGGAGCGCTGCCCGCGATCGAGACTTTCGCCGAGGCACTCGATCGGCTGAGGCTGCGCGGCCCGGACGATCACGGAGTCTGGCGTGAAGATGCGGTCGTCCTCGGCCACCGGCGTCTGGCGGTGGTCGACCTTTCGCCCACCGGGCGGCAACCGATGGAGTCCTACGATCGTCGCTATGTAATAGTATTCAACGGCGAGATCTACAATCACGCGCGCCTGCGGCCGCAGCTCACTCCGCCCGGTGGCTGGCGCGGCAGCTCGGACACCGAGACCATGCTCGAGGCCTATCGGGCGTGGGGCGTCGGTTGCTTGCATCGGCTGAACGGCATGTTTGCGTTCGCCATCTGGGATCGCCACGAGCGCGCGCTGTTCGTTGCACGCGATCGCATGGGCGTCAAGCCACTTTACTACGCCTGGGTCGGCGGGCAATTCGCGTTTGGCTCACGGCCCGGCGCAGTCAATACCTTGATCTCGGACGGGACGTTGAACATCGATCCGGAGGCGCTGCGCACCTACCTCGAGGTCGGCTACGTGCCCGCACCGCTCTCCTTCCATCGCCACATCCGCAAACTCCTGCCCGGGCATTATGTTCTGGTCAACGGGCGTTCGCTGCGCCAGCTGAGATATTGGGACTTCCGCGCCATCAAGCCCGACTCCGGCTTGGCGGCGCGTCCGGAGTCACAACTCGTCGATGAGCTGGACGCGCTCATCAAGGAGTCGGTACGCGATCGATTGATGGCGGACGTACCGCTGGGAGCCTTCCTGTCCGGTGGCGTCGATAGCGCGCTCGTCGTCGCCGGCATGAGACACGCCGGCGTCGCGCACCCGAAGACCTTCACCATCGCTTTTCGCGAGAAGGCGTTCGATGAGGGACCGGCGGCGGCGCGCATAGCGCGGCATTTCGAGGTCGATCACGTCTCGGAGACACTCGACGTCAACAGCTTGCTGAATCTGCTGCCAACCTACATTCAAGAATATGACGAGCCCTTTGCGGACAGCTCGGCGTTTCCGACCCTCGCGGTCTCGCATCTCGCGAAGCGCCATGTCACGGTGAGCCTCACCGGTGACGGCGCAGACGAACTGTTCGGCGGCTATCACTACTATCCGCTGATGCAACGCCTGGCGCGCCTGTTGGCCTGGCGGCCGGACCACCGACGCACCCTGCAGCGCCTGCTCAGCGCGCTCCCAATCCACCGCGCCAAGCTCCTGGCATCGGCTTTGAGCGCCATGGACGCCACCACGCTGTTTCATTTTCTGCGTGGTGTCGGGAAGGATTACCCGAGTCTCCTCGATCCGTCGGTCTTGGCGACAACGTCAGGATCGCTTTTCCACTTCGAGCACTATGCGACCGGATTCGCGATGGATCTGCCCGCGGCCGAGATCGCAATGCGGCTGGATGCCGGTTTGACGCTGCCAGACCTGTTCCTGCAGAAAGTGGATGTCGCCACCATGGCTTTCTCGCTTGAGGCACGCTGCCCGATGACAGATTACCGGCTCGTCGAGTGGGCCATGCGCCTGCCGCTCGAGCTTAAGGTGCGCAACGGCGAGACCAAGTATCTGCTCAAGAAAGTGCTCTCGCGATATCTGCCCGCCGAGTGCGTGTATCAGCCGAAGCGCGGTTTCGGAGTTCCCCTCGCGCAATGGCTCCGCGGACCGCTGCGCAGCTGGTCCGAAGAACTGGTGCACGACGATACGCTGATGTCCAAAGTGCCCTTGGATAAGCACCGGGTGCGGGCGCTGCGCAAACAGCAGCTCGAAGGCGAGCGCGAATCACATCCGCTCCTGTGGAGCGTGCTCATGCTGCTCTGCTTCCTGCAGGCGCACGGCGAGCGGCGGAGCCTGCCACAGATCGCCTACCGGCACGTCGCATGACGGAGCGCCCGCGAGCGCTGCTGTTGTTCACCTCGGTGTTTGCCGACGGCGGCATCCAGCGCTTCAATCAGACCTTGCTCGATGCGTGCAGCGAAATTGGCCAACCCTGCCGTGTGCTGTCGCTCAACGACACACCAGCGTTGATCAACGGGCGCGAGCAGCGAGCCGGCATCTCGATCACCGGATTCTCGGCCAACCGGCGGCGTTTCGCGCTCGGGGTCTGTTGCGCGCTGATGCGCGAGCGCTTTGGGCAGGTGCTGATTGGCCACGTGAATTTCCTGTTGCTCACGCACGGGGCGATGGCCGCCTCCATCCGGCGCGCCCCGCGAAGCGTCTTGGTTGCCCACGGCATCGAAGTCTGGAGCCATCTCGACGGGCCGCGGCGCCCCGCGCTGCGACGGATCGACCGCATTCTGTGCGTGAGCCACTACACCCGCCAGCGCATCATCGATCAGGTGCCGGGGATCGATGCCGGCCGGCTCACGGTGTTCCCCAATGCGCTTGCCCGGATCTGGCGCTGCATCGCGCCGGTTCTACCGCGTCGGCCGTTCCCCGATCGGTTCATACTCTCGGTCACGCGGCTCGAGCCCGGCGACCGCTACAAGGGCATCGCATCGGTGATCGAGGCGTTCAGCATGCTCCGCGATCAGTCGCTGCATTACCTCGTCGTTGGTCAAGGCTCCGATGTGAGGTTCCTCGAGGCCGTTGCAAGGCAACATGAAGTCGAGAGCCGCGTGCATTTCCTGCGCGGCGTTTCCGACACCGAGATGGCGACGCTCTACCAAAAATGCGAGGCATTCGTGCTGCCGAGCGGCAAGGAAGGGTTCGGCATCGTGTTTCTGGAGGCCATGTTCTTCGGCGCACCCGTGATCGCCGCGCGCGAGAAGGGCGCAACCGAACGTCGTGCGCGACGAGGAAACCGGCCTCGCGGTGCGCTTCGGGGACACCATAGCCATCAAGGATGCCATCGAGCGGCTGGGCAGCGATCCTGAGCTGCGTGCACGGATTTGCGACGGCGGCAGGTCGCTGGTCTGCGACGGAGGTGCCTTCACGTTCGAGCGCTTCGTCGAGCGCTCCGCCGAGGCGTTCGGGATTTCGGCCTCCGAGGCCCTCGCGCCCGCCAGCGCAGCCGCCGATGCCGCCGGCGACTCAAGAGCCGCGTAGGTCGACCGCCACCGAGTCGGGCGGCGCCGGCACTTCCAGTGCTTGGGTCCACTCCTCGAGCGCCCGGGGTGCCGTATAGCGCCCGCAATGCAGTCGATGGCCGGCGCGACCGAGTACCTCGCAGTGCCCAGGATCGTCTCGTAGCTCGCGCAGCACGCGGGCGAGGCCACGCGCATCGCCGACACTCACCGTCACGCCAATCTTCGCCTCCCATATGATGCGCCCCACCTCCCCCTGCGGGTCGCCCACGAAGACAACGGGGCGCGCCGCGGCAAGGATGCCGTAGAACTTGCTCGGCACGATGAGGCCCTCGAGCGCAGGCAGCAGGCTCAACAAGTGCACATCCGGGGCAGCCAGGCTGTCGGCCAGCTCGGCGCGCATGACATAGGGATGGAAATGCAGGTTGCCGAGCCCGCGCTGCATCGCCTGGCGGCGCAGCGCCATCATCCCGGCACCTCCCCCCACCATCAGGAACACGAGGTCGGTCTCGGCAGCCAGCAGCTCAGCGGCCTCGAGGATCGTCCGGTACTCGTGGGCGCGGCCGAGGTTGCCCGAATAACCGACCACGAACTTACCGGCAAGACCTAGGCGCGCGCGCAGCTCGCTGGCGCTCGGAAGCTTCGGCGCGGCGTCCGGCACACACGCCCAGTTCTCGATCACCCGGATGCGCTCGCGAGGTATGCCGCGCGCGGCGATGACATCGGCCATGCGCTGCCCGAGCACGACGTTCATGCGTGCGCGGGCGAGCGAGCGATCACGCCACCGGCGGAGCCACCGATCGAGCGGCCCCGGCAGCGGGTTGGCCCCAAGCCGCGACGCCACCTCGGGGTAAACGTCCTGCAGCCAATTGACGAGATGGGCGCCGGTCGGCTGCGCGGCGAGCATCCCCAGAATGGACAGGAGTGGCGGATCGGTGAGCACGACGACCGTGTCGCCCCGGCTCAAGATCCGCACCAGTCGAACGGCGCAGGCGAGATAGAACGTCGCATAATCGAGTGCTCGGCCGGCCAGATTGGCGCGGCCGAAACGCGAGCTCACCACACGATGAATCGTCACGCCGTCCACGGTCTCCTGCGGAGCGAGGCCTGCGCTCGCATCATCGTAGCGCTGGCGCGAACACACGACGTGCACCTCGCATCCGCGGGCGGCGAGGCCAAACGCCAGATCCGATAGCATCTGACTGGTCGCCGACTGGTCCGGAAAGAAATACCGGTTGACGAAAACCAACTTGGGGGCGCGCAGCGCGCTCACGTTCGAAGGCTCCATGGGGTGATCGGACGGCCGAGTGTACGAGCGCTTCGTGACAATGCCGCGATCCGCTCAAGGCCTGCCAAACGGCCGCGACAAGGGCTCGCCCACGAATAGACCTTGGCCAGGCATGGCGACGCTCTTCCAGTAGGCCACGAGAGCGGTATCGCCCTGGAGGTAATGGCGCATCAGCACCGAAATGTCCGGGAACTTCTCCAGGATGTTACAGGGCTCGGACACGGTGCCGTACGATGCTGTGGCGCCCTGACGAATCCAGTCGATGACGGTCATCTGACCGCGTCCGTCGAGCAGTCCGCCGGCGGAGGTCAGGTGATCCGCCAGCGCTCCCGGCCGAAAGCGGATCTGCGCCAGCTCATCGACGCGTACCGCGCCGGTGAAATACCCGATCGCGTCCGGGAGACTGCGCGCGATGGGCGTGGACAGCTCCTCGACGCGCATGCGCGGATCGAGCACGGCGCGTGCGTCCCCGTAGCCCGCCGCGCGCACGTTGCGGTGCCGGTCTCCGGTGTGCACGAGGTAGACCGTCCCCGGCGGCCGAGTGCCGTCCGCTGCGTACCCCCGATCGATCAGGGCGCGGGCCAGCGCCGCATCGTCGGTCGGCAGGAGCATCGCGGGCCACCAGCCGACCGTGTCGGCGGGCAGCCAGGACGACTCGTCGAACAGCGGATTTCGCGGCGTCGAAACGCAGCCCGGCGTACAGAAGGCGTCCCGATAGCCCGCGGCCATGGCGCTGGTGACGGACATGCAGCCCACGGCGTACGGCCGCGACCACACGATGACCAGGGATTGCACCGCCGTCGGCAGGCGATCGAGCACGCTTCGACGCAGGGGCGCGAACGCCTCGGGCGAAACCACATCCGCATGCCCTGCATGGACGCCCAGCAGGTTCGCCGGTGGAATTCCGCGCTTGGCGACGTAGTAGCGGGCAATCGAGGCACTGTTGGCATCGTCGAGGTCGTAGACCACCCCGAGCGAAGTGGGCGTCAGGTCCTGCGCAGCGGCCAGGCCCGCCAGCAAGAGGCCGGCCAGGACGGTGACCGATCGGGACCGCAAGTCAGCCCGTACCGGTGCCGACGTTCGCCCGAGTCACTGCGGCGGCCTTTTCGAAAAGCGGCATGGCGCCGCGATGTTCGCGGTCCAGGATGACGCGCTCGAGAAGATCACTGTCGATGCGGCTGCGCTGTTCGGCGAAGGCGTAGACCAGCGCGAGGTCGCAGAGCTGGTTCACCAGACGCGGCACGCCACGGGCCCGGGCATGGATGAAGGCGACGGCGTCGGCGTGGAACAGCTCCGGTGAGCCGCCCGCGACGCGCAGCCGATGCGCGATGTACGCGCTCGCATCCTCGAGGCTCATCGCCCCGAGGTGAAAGTCGACGGACAGGCGTTGGGCGAACTGTCTGAGCTCGGGCTGCTGCAGCTTCACGCGCAGCTCCGGCTGCCCCACCAGGATCACCTGAAGCGCGACGTCCCGCTCCGAGTTGACGTTCGACAGCAGGCGCAGCTCCTCGAGGATGTGGGGCGACAAATTGTGCGCCTCGTCCACGACCAGGAGCGAGCGACGTCCTTTGGCGTACTCACCCACGAAAAAATTCACGAGTGCCTCGTATTGCGCGACCTCGGAGTCTCCGGCTGAGTCGATGCCGAGCGCCGAGAGCGCCCAGGGATGGATCGAGCGAAACCGCTCGTGGGTGTTGCTGATGAGACCCACGGTCACATTGTCGCCCAGCATCCTCAAGAAATGCCGCAGCAGCGTGGTCTTGCCCGAGCCGATCTCGCCCGTCAGCATACAGAAGGGCGACTGCGACTCGACCGCGTATTCGAGCATGGTCAACGCGGTCGAATGCTGGCTCGAGGGATACAGGAAGGCCGGATCGGGATTCATGGCGAAGGGCTTGGCGCTGAACGAGAAATAACGCTCGTACATGGCGCTCAACCGTACCCGGCCGGCGCATCGGCGGCCTTGTTCAGGACCGTCCCCACGATGGGCGTCTTTCGCAGCAGCTCCATGCAGCGCAGGAGCTCGTCGCGCCGGGTCGAGCGCTCCGCGACCACCACCAATGCACACTCGACCAGCGGCAGGAAGGCCAGCGCGTCGTCCGCCGCGAGCACGGGCGGCAGGTCGAACAGCACGAGGCGGTCCGGATAGCGGGTGCGCAGGTCAGCGACCAGCGCGCGGCCGGGCGGACCCGCGAGCACCTCGGACGAGTTCGCCATGGGCTCACGCGCCGGGAGCAGTACGAGCCGCTCGAACGCATCCGGATGCGCCAGGCACTGGCTCACGTCCGCATCGCCGCGCAGCGCATCGTCGATGCCTTGCGGCACCTCCAGCCCGAAGAGCGTGCCGATCGCGGGGCGGCGCAGGTCGCAATCCGCGAGCAGCACGGTGTGATGGCGGTCGGCCGCCAGACTGATGGCCAGATTGATCGCAGTGGTCGTCTTGCCGTCGCTCTCCCGCGGACTCAAGATGGCGAGCGATCGCCAGCCGTGCTCGTTCATGCGCTGAAGCACTTGGGTCCTCAGCATGCGGAACGCCTCCGAGGCGCCTGTCGGACCACCGCCGTCGAGAATGCGATTCGCCTCGAGCCTGGCAGGGTCCGGCTTGAACACACGCGTCTGCGTGTAGGTGAGCCTTCCCGCGAGGTGCACAGGCAGGCGCGTCTCGGGCCGCCGGGGCTCGGGCGCCGGGTCCTCTGAGGAACGCTCGGTGAAACCGCGCTGGCGCTCTTCGCGGGCGAGATCGAGGGCTTTTCGGATCCGGTCCATGGCTCAAACTCCCAGACGCCGGACGAGCGACGCCCACAGCACATCGAGCGGCAGCACGAAGAAATGAATCAGGCCGATCGCGGCAACGAGGGCGGTGAAGACGCCCGTCCACGCGTAGCGCATCTGCCGCCGGTGTGCGCGGCGCTCGGACGCGGTGACGATGGTCGGAATGGCCGCCAGGGGTGGCACGCTCAAAAGCTCCCGGACCTCGTTGAAGCTGCGCACCGAGGGGTCGATCGAATCGCGCAGGAACACCATGCCTGCCGAGGCCGCGAGACTCAGCACCAGCCCCCCCATCATGATCAGGAGGCGATTGGGCGATACGGGCTTCTCCGGCGGCAATGGAGGCTCGATCATCGTGAAGCGCTCGCCTTTGTGCTCGGTCTCGAGATTCTCCGAGATCTCCGTATCACCCTGCTTTGCGCGGATCTGCTGATAGCGCAGCTGCGCATTCTCGAGCTCCCGCAGCATCGCGCGGTAATCCCGCTCCACGGAAGGCGCCAGGGCAAGCCGCCGCTCGAACTCGTCCCGCTTCGTCTTAAGCTCGTCGCGTTTGGTCTCGGCGCTCTGGCGCTCCGTGATCAGCGCATCGAGCTGGCCCTTTACCTGAATGTAGACCGGGTTGTCGGCGTGCGCCTGGATCTTGTCCGAATCGCCGGTGGTCGGCTGCGCAGCGAGTTCCCCCTTCAGCTCAGCGACGAGATGCGTGAGTCGCAGGACGTCGGGATGATCGGGGGAATACTTCTCCTGCGCGCGTGCGAGCTGCGCCTGCGCCTCGCTCAGCTGTCGCGCGATATCGCCGGTCTTGTTCAGTGCCTTCTGCCCTTCGGCTTTCTCCTCGGCCTCCAGGCCGGCGATCTCGCGCTCGGTATTGACGACATCCGGATGATCCGGCGCGTACTTTGCCTTGTAGTCCGCGAGCTGCGAGCGCAGCGCCTTGAGCCGGTCCTCGACCCCCATCACGCGCTGGCCTGTGTCCGAGAAGACCTGCGAGGTCGGATTGAGCTGTGCCAGCTGCGCCCGCAGGAGGATCTCCTGCGAGTCGATCGCGGCGATGCGATTCTCCGCATCGCGCAACTCGAGCTCGGTACGGTCGGTGACGTTCTCGTTGAGCTGCTGCAGCTCCGGGAGACTGTTCAGGTGCTTTTGCTTGAAATCCGCGATCTTCTTGTCGAGCTCGACGATGTGCAGCTGCTCCTTCTGCGCCTCTTCCTCGAAGAATGTCGCCGTCTGCGCCGCCATCTGCGTGCGCGACTGTAAGTTTTCGTTGAGATAAAGCGTGGTTATTTCGTCCGCGACCTTCAGGGCAAGCTCCGGCGAGCGATTCTGATAGGTCACGGAGAACGCGATGGTGGCCTGAGTGGGGTGGCCGCTGCGCGGATCGATCACGTCCGCGCTGATCATCTTGAGACCGATGTCGTTGCGCATGGTCTGCAGCAACACCTCGCGCGGCTTGTTCTCACGAATGGCGGGATAGAGGTTGTACCGCTGAATGAGCTGCATCAGGTTCTGCGTGGTCATTACGCGTTGGCTGATGATCTGCACGCGCTCGTCGGCGAACGAGCTGATGGCCGAGCGCACCAGTTCCTGCGGGATTTCCTGCTGCTCGATCAGAATGGTGGAACCCGTGCGGTATAGCGGCGGCCAGAGCATCGCGACCACAACGGTCACGCCCACGCCCAGCGCCGTCATCAGGAAAAACGTCGAGCGGAAGCGCCAGTAGTCTCGAATCTTGGCGAGCAGCTGGCCCGCTTTGTTGGTTCCGATCACAAGTCCGTCCTAGGAAACTGCCGAGCAATCTGCACGCTGACGGAGTTGGATGCCACCGTGCCATAGGGCTCGACGTAGTGCTGCGAGACCTTGGTCCCCTGCAGAATGACGAGCCACCGCTCTGTCCAGTGCCAGGTGGTCGAGAGCGCCAGGCTGTAGTAACGCGCCCGCAACGTACCACCGCTGGTCACCGGGTTGGCGTTGGTCTGCCAGTTCACGCTGCCTGTGAAGGACCATCGCTCGGACAACGTGTAGGTCGCAAGGCCGGTCACCGCCTCTTGTCGGGACAGGTAGGAGTAGCCGGTGGGCGCGAGTGAGCGCGACGCCCCCAGGGTGAGGTTGAGATGCTCGCCCTGGCGCGACAGATTGGCCGAGTAGACCGTGCTGTTCTGGATGGTGTCGATGTGCCCGTATACGAACCGATAGATGAAGGGGGTCAGAAACTGGATGAAGTAGCCGCTCTGACGGTCGGAAGCGCGCGCATAGCCCGCGGTGGTTTTCAGTGTCCAGATCTCGCTGAGCTGGCGGTCGTAGCCGGCCTGCAGACTGTAGCTGTCGCTCTCGCTCACGCCGTTGAGCGACTGATAGCGGCTCACCTGGCCGATGCCATGCAGCGTGTCGCGCTCGGTGAGCAGGTACACGGCCGCCGGCGAGAATTGACTGTATCGGTAATCGACAAGGGGATTCGTGCGGTCTTCCGATAGACTGTACAGCGTGCGCGCCGTGCTGAGGTCCGCGTCCGCTTCCAGGCGTTCGGTGAGCTCTCTGTCCCACTTCAGATCGAGCGAGCTCGTGTCGCGGCGCTCGCCCACCCCGTTCTCAATCTCGCCGGCGTAAAGGAGCGAGGAGTCGCGGTACAGGGAGCCGATCAGCGTGGTCGTGCCGAGCTCGCTCGCAAGCTGCGCGCTCGAATCCAGATGAAAATAGTTCGATGTGAGCGAGGAGTAGCCCGACGCGTTGCCGTAGCGGATATTGGGCGTCACGGCAAAGTGAAAATCGTCTTCATCGTAGTTCATGGGCAGCAGGAGCGTCAGCGCCCCGTTCGACTCCGAATGCCCGCTGCCCGGCAGCAGCACCGGGTCGGACGAGTATTGCCCGATGACTCCGATGGTCGGCTGCGTGCTCCAGGGGGATGCCATGACTCGGTTGCCGATGCACGCCAGGATCGTGACCATGGGGAGCAGCCATCGTGCCTTCACGGCACAACTACCGTATCTCCGCTCTGAAGAAGCACGTTTTGATCGAGATTGCGGCCCTTGGCCACCTGGCTGTAGCGGAACCGGATCGAGGTCTGATGGACACCGTCCCGATGCAATACCCGGATCCGGTCAGTGCTGGCGAAGGGAGTCGCGCCGCCGGCCAGACTCAAGGCCTGCATGACATCGGTGGGCCGCAGGAGCGGGAAGTCGCCCGGACGGTTGACCTTGCCGATCACGAACACGCGATTACCGTTGGGCGCCTTGACCGCTACGGTCACCACTGCGTCGGGAATCAGCTTTCGCACACGTAACTGAACTCGCTCGCGCAGCTCGTCCGTCGTGAGGCCCGCCGCCTGCAGATCGCCCGCCAGGGGAAAGGAAATCCCACCGTCCGGCCGGATGAGTACCTCGGATTGCAGGTCGGTCTCCTTCCACACAACCACCTGCAGAAGGTCGCCAGGCTGGAGCTTGTACCCGGCAGGCAGATCAGCGAACTTGCCCTGGCCCGGAGGGTCTGCCATCGCCCCGGCCCCGGAGAGTAGGAGGATCGCCAGCACCCGGCAGAAAAGTTTCATCATGGGGAAATCGACCCGCATTCCCTGGCAAGGGCTGTTTTAAGGAAACGCGAGTCTAGAGCCGGTATGTGAGAGTTTCATTGCAGCCGATGACGATTGCCTGACGGCTGTCATGCACTGTGGCTCGAGCCTGCAGCCGGCGGGCGCCTGCAGGCTCGGTGGAACCTCAGGGCACGAGCGAATCCGCCGCGAATACCGCGCGACGGCGCTGCCAGAGCAGGAGCAGGAAGCCAGATGCCAGCAGGGCAATCGAGTACGGCAACGGCACGGCCGCTCCGGCCGGCACGAACTGGATATTCATCGAATACACCCCGGTATCGAGCGGGCCCTGGGCCGTCCCGAACCAGTCGGCGTAGACCATCCCCGCGTTCTTGATGTCGAATGTCTGAGTGCCCGCACCCATCTCGGGGCCGAGCAAGCCGCTGGTCGTGCCCACCACCATATTGAGGCTCGCCAGCTGCTCCGGCCACGCCACGTTGGTCAGGCTAACGGTCAGGGTGCCGGGGCCGGACACCTGGAACGCGTCGGAGAAGGACTGCTGGCCGGACAGGAAGCCGGTTCCCGCATAGACAACTTCCGATGCCGAAGCGCTGCCGGCGGCCAGCCAGCCGATGAGGCAGGGGAATATCCATCCAAGTCTGAAAGCTTTCATCGCTGTCACCTCGTATTTGACAATTCGTTCAGGCTGCCGGGCGCTGCACGCCGTTGTGCCCCTCGGTGTCCGCTGCCGCGCGGACCGTCGGCTCCTGCGGGTGCTCATCGCTTCGGCGTAAGTATTTGTCATACAGATACATTCGCAATGTCTGCTGGCGGGACGCGCCGTCTTCCGACGGCGCGCCGCCATTAATGCGCATATTCAAGTAGTGCTCTCGTAATCCGTTCATGGCGAGGAGCGCTATGTCGTCGCGATGGACGCGAATTTCCTCCCGGGCCCGCTCATTGACGATGCTGTCGAGCCGATATGCGTCTAGCTCGAAGAAGCGGATCAGCTCATCACCCGACTCGAGCAGAACCGGGACCAGGTTGCGGCCATTGACGCCCTCGTCGCACAGCGGGCCGATTCGATTGAGCATGGTTTTTATAGCGAAGCGGATAACGTCGGAGTCGCGCACTCCCAAACGGCGCGCGATCTGTTTCACGTTCCTCAGATCGGTCTTGCCGAGCCGAATTGACACCGCCCGTTTCCGATTTTCGACCACATCCGCTCCTTTGTTTCGCCGTCTTCCTGCGACGCATGCGATCGTAAGGAGAAACGATGTCATGAGCATGGCAAACACATGACGAATAGGCCATATAATAGTTTCACAGCGATCCGTAATCACGCTCGAGCGGCAGACAAGTGAAAGTGCCTTTCGCCATCATCGGGCGGGCGAAGAGGCAGAAACGCGCAAAGGCGCACTGGACGATGCGTTCCGGTATAAAATTGCGGGGATCGAGGAAAGCGCGATGCGTGTGCCCGGGGCAACGCGACTCAGACCAATCGACCCGACGCCGCAGAGCTATCAATGAATCGCACTCAGAGTGTCGCGAACCTGCTGGTCGTCCTGCTTGGCATCGCCTGCAACGCGTCGGCCAGCGTGCTCGTGAAGCTCGCGATGTCGCCCCTGCACCGGGGGGGGCGATCCGGGGTCATGGCGCTTCTGCTGAACGGCCCGTTGATTGCGGCGATCGTTCTCTACGTGTCCGCATTCGTGTTCTTCGCCATGGCGCTCGGCCGCCTGCCGCTCAACGTCGTCCACCCCATAATGACTTCGGCAGCCATCGCGCTCGTGGCGCTTCTCTCGAGGGTGGTTTTCGGGGAACCTTTCCCGTGGACGACGAGCCTCGGCATCGGCTTCGTCATCGTCGGCGTATGGCTGATCTCCTCGCGCGCGGTCTAGTCGTGAGGCGGGGGAGACGCAAATCTGTCATTTTGGAAAGATATGCTTCCGCGCTACTCGGAGGCCACCCCCATCATCTACCGCCACCACCCTGATCGCGGCCGCTACCCTCAGTCGTTGTACGACGACGACTACTGCCTCAGACCGCCGACGTTGTTGTGGATCGCGCTTGCGTTCTTGTCGCGGGGGGTATTGCTCCCGCTACTCGCGGGCCTCGGGCATTATGCGCGGGTAAATGCCGACGCGATAGCGCTCATGCGCGGACTGTGGCGGCCGGATCAGCTGTTGCCGGCACTCCTTGCGCTGCCGGTGCTCTACGCGCTCATTAGGCGCACGCCGCGCGCGGCCCGGCCAGTGCGCTGGATCTGGGGGCACGGGCGCGTGTTCTTGGGTCTGGCGGCCGTGAGCGACATCGTGCTCGCTCTCTACTCGCTGGCACCTTACCGCGATTTTAGCGGCGAGACCTTCATGACTCTCGGCGCATGCGCGGCGGACGTTTATTTTCTGGCCTACTTGGTGCTCGCGCGGCGGATTCGGGACACCTTCGCCGACTTCCCGCCGCCGCAATCGGCCTGAGTCAAAGTCGAGCTCAAACCGGAAAGCCCTGCCCCCGGCGACGTGATTCAACCACCTTCAGGTCGATGAGCATCTCATAGGTCGCGCGCATTCGGCTGAAATGGAATCCGGCCCGCCCATCCAAGATGCCGAGCCGGACGATGTAAAGATACAAAAACACGATCAAGGGCCGGAATGGCACGTAATACAGCAATTGCTTCAAGGTGCGGCGCCGGCCGATGGGGTCCCCATCGAACAGAGCGCGGAGCACGATGCGCTGATCGTGCATCCCGAGCTTCGCGGCGGCTTCCATGGTGGAGTATCGGTTATGCCGTTCGAACCAGTACGCGATCCCACGGTTGAAGGGAAAGTGATGCAGGTGCGAGTCGAGATGCTCGATGCGACCGTCCGCGATGTACTCCTCATTCACCTCTCGTTCCACGCGGATGCGGCCGATTCTCACCAGACGCCCGAACCAGGTGGGATAGCCGCTGCTACGGCGCAGCCACTTCCCCAGAAAGTGATCTTTTCGGCGCATCCGGTACATGGCCACATCCTCGCCGGCGGCCGTCACGGTCGCTTGGATCTCCGCGGCGAGGTCAGGCGGAACGCGCTCGTCCGCGTCCACCATGAGCAGCCAAGGATGCCTGTATTGGACGGTGGTTAGCGCGGCATTTCGCTGCGCGGCGTAGTTATCGAACCGCCGTTCGACCACGCGGGCGCCTTTTTCGATGGCGATCGGGACGGTTCGGTCCGTGCTCATGGAGTCGAACACGACGATGTCATCCGACCAGGCGCAGGAGTCTATGCATTCGGCGAGGTTGCTTTCCTCGTTCAATGTCAGAATCAGCACCGAGACGCTCGCGCGACCTGCCGTTGCGAGATCGTTGGCCCCTCCCCGAGCCCCTGCATCTGCAAGAAGCAACGCGCCATCGCTTCGATCGTCGCGATCCGGCTGGAATTGAACGGGACTTCCACGCATGACCGCAGTGTTACAGCATTGTGTGACGCGGAGATGATGATCCGCGAGGATCACCGAATCATGCGGCCGAGCAAGCCCTCGATGGAGGGATCACAGGCTCGCTGCTTTCCTCAAACAGCTCGCGCAGCGCGCTGCGCTCCGCTGCCAACTCCGCCATTTTCTCCCCCAGCGCATCGCGCAGTGCCTCGAGATTCAGGAGCTGCGCCCGAGAATCACGCCAGGATGCCCTGGCAATCGCGACAACCTCGAGCAAGGCCTCGCACTCCGCCTGTTTCGCCCGGGCTGCAGCCATGGATGCGAACCAGCGCCTTTCGAGCAAATGCTCTGCGGAATCGCCTTCGGGAGCGTAAGTGGACATGCCTCCTCCGTGCATCCTCAATGCGCGTCGCCCAGCAACCGTTCCTCGAGCCGCTCGATCTTCACCATGATCTTTGCCTTCAACGCCTCCGCTCGATCCAACCGTTCGCGAGCCGCGTCGAGCGCCGCCGCTTTGGTCTTGCGATTGGCCGCAAGCGCCTGATATTCCGCGCGAGCGACGATGCTTGCCTCATATCCCAGGCGCCATTCGTGCTCCAGACTGTTCATCTGCATGTCGAGGTCAAAATCGAGGCTGCTCATGCGACGTTGCCTTTTTCAGGTTAGGGGTGGAAAAAAAAGGCCCCACGAAGGGGCCTGCGCCGGTGGGGGTGGTCGACGAACCGATCGAAGGGGACCCGGGACGTGCGCACCGGCGGGTCTGCCCGCAACGGTGAAGCACCACGGTCCGCGATGCGGGCCGGTATGGCGCTCCGGCGTCAGCGGGAGGGGGACAGCGCCGCAGCCGAGGTTGCGACGCTGCGCGCGCGCGCCAGCCAGCTGGCGGCGTCCGCTGGCCGCAATCCGGCGACCGTCGATCGGTTGCCGGCCGGCGGATGGGTCGCGGCGTCCGGCCCGAAGGCCTTCGCCAATGTGCGCTGCAGGGCATGCCAGGGCTGACTCCAGGGTTCCAACACATCGCTCATGGTCGTTGCTTCGATGAGCGAATTACAGCGCCCCGAGTTGACAGAAGTGTGAAAGCTGGGTGGCATTTGCATCACGCGGCGTGCTCCACGGGAAGAGCCGAGGGCACCTCGAGCGTCTCCTTGAGCTTCGGCCAGTCGATGATCCGCAGCTGCCCGTTCATGTCCTCGACCAGCGCCGTGCAGCTCTCCACCCAGTCGCCGTCGTTGCAATATCGGATGCCGTTGATGTCGCGCATCTCCGCGCGGTGGATATGTCCGCAGACCACCGTGTCCACGCCGCGCTTGGTGGCGGCCTGCGCGACGGACTCCTCGAAGCTGCCGATGTACTGAAGTGCGGACTTGGTCTTGTTTTTCAGATAGGCCGACAGGGACCAGTGCGGCAGGTCGAGCTTGCGCCGGAACCAGTGGATGTACGGGTTGGCGGCCAGCAGCACGTCATAAATGCTGCTGCCGAGCTTAGCGAGCCAGGGGCTGAACTTCACCACACTGTCGAACTCGTCCCCGTGCAGGATCAGCATGCGACGGCCGTCGGCGGCGACATGCACGTATTCCCGGTGGATTTCCAGATTCCCGAACACCGCTCCGTCGAACTCCCGGAACACGTCGTCGTGGTTTCCGGGCACGAAAATGACCTTGGTGCCGCGCTTTGCCTTGCCGAGAATGGTGCGCACCACGTTGTTGTGCGCCTGGGGCCAGAACATGGTTTTTTTCATGCTCCAGACATCGACGATGTCGCCGACCAGGAACAGCGTGTCCATTTCGACGTTGTGCAGGAAATCGAGCAGCAGGTCGGCGCTGCACCCCTTGAACCCCAGATGGACGTCCGAGATGAAAACGGATCGCAATTTCAGCGGCGGCGGAACGTTTCGCTCGACCATGATGCTTTCCTCCGAAGTCACAGGACTTCGGGGGGCCAGATTCGGCTTTTCTTGTGACGGAGGGATGACTCCGGGAAGAAGATTTGTTTACAGCAAAGGGACTTACGCAACGAAGGTCGCGTGAAACACGAAATAGTCGATCAGCTCACACTTTGCGTGGGGCTGCCGAAGCGGTAGCCGAAGCCGCGGATCGTCTGGATGTATGCTTCGTAGCCCGGCTCGCTGAGGATCTTGCGCAGCCGCTGCACGTTCACATCCACGGTCCGCTCGTCCACGTCGCGATCGCCCCCCCAGACCTGCGCTAGCAGCTGGGTGCGGCTGAAGGTTCTTCCGGGATGCGACATCAGGAATTCGAGCAGGCGGTATTCGACGCCCCGCAGATTGACCGACTGGCCCCGCGCCGTGACCCGATTGGTGACGGCGTCCAGAACCAGCTCGTCGCATGACAGCGCCGGCTGATGGCGCTCGGTGGGATGCGATCGGAGCAGCGCGCCGACGCGCGCGACGGCTTCGCGCAACGAGAATGGTTTCGCGATGTAGTCGTCCGCACCGAGATTGAGACCGTTGATCACGTCCTGTTCCGCCGACAGGGAGGACAGAATGATCAACCGGACGGCTTGCGGCGGTCTCACGCCGCGCACACCCTTGATCAAGCTCAGCGCGGCGTGGCCAGGCATGTTCCAGTCGACGATCACCAGATGCGGCGGCCGCTCGGAAATCGCAAGCAACGCGGCATCGCCATCGGTGATGGCGCGGACCGCGAACCCCTCGTCAGAGAGCTTCTGGCGGAGCGGTTCGATGGAAACGACATCCCGATCTACGATGAGTATCTGTTTATTGGTATCAGTAGCGAGCATAGACGCCGCGACATTAGAGATACCAAGCTTTACAATTCCTTGACGCTTTTGTGACCTTTGTAAATCGACCTACCCCATCCGCGTCAGCGTGCGCACCGTCACGTGCGGGTACGCGCGCAGCGAATCCGGTCGCCGTTGCGACGAGTTCGCATCGTCGGCCGCGTTCCACGCCGCGAGCAGCAGCCCCAGCGCCAGCCAGTTGAGCGAGGCCTCGCGACGCTGGGTCCAGAGCACGGACGGCATGCCGAATGGAGAGGTCGTCGATGGGTTCCCGGAAAGGTTCGTCGTTCGCATGAGCCGCTCCTCGTTGTGATCCAGTGGAATCGAGGATGGCCTCGGACTCTAGCGGCACCCCGGACGAATTCAGGCGCGCGCCGGGCGAATTCTGACCAATTGTGGGGGACCGCCGTCGGCGGCCGCCGCCACGCCTGAAATCGGTCTCATCGGCTATGATTCTTCCCGTGAAAAAGAACATCGCCATCGTCGAGGATGAGCCGGCCCTTCGCGAGAATTACGCCGCGGCGCTTGCACGGCACGGCTATCAGGTGAAGACCTACGCCAACCGCAAGGCCGCCATGCAAGCCTTCGGGGTGCGGCTGCCGGATCTGGCCATCATCGACATTTCGCTCGAGGACGAGGCTGAGGGAGGCTTCGACCTGTGCCGCGATCTGCGCCATCTCTCGGCGGAGCTGCCGATCATCTTCCTGACGGCGAGGGACAGCGAGCTCGATGCGGTGTCGGGTCTGCGGCTGGGGGCGGACGACTTTCTCACCAAGGACGTGAGCCTGCCCCACCTCGCGGCCCGCGTCGCCGCTCTGTTCCGGCGGATCGACGCGTTGCGCCGGCCGGACGGCGGCGCCGAGGCCATACGGCGCGGCGCCCTGGCGATCGACGCGGACAAGATGCAAATCAGCTGGAACGGGGCCCCCGTGACATTGGGCCTCACGGAGTTCTGGATCGTTCACGCGCTCGCCAGGAATCCCGGACACGTGAAGAACCGCCAGCAGCTCATGGATGCGGCGAACGTGGTGCTGGACGACAACACGATCACCTCGCACATCAAGCGGCTGCGCCGCAAATTCATCGAGATCGACCCGGCGTTCGACGCCATTCAGACGGTTTACGGCATGGGCTACCGCTGGGTCGAGTGAGCATCCGCTTACAACTGCTGATCGTCGCATTGACCACGTTGATCCTGCCGTGGGCGGGTTGCCAGTACGCCCGCGAGCTCGAGAACACCCTGCGGATGGCGCAGGAAGGTGCACTGGAGGCGAGCGCGGATACGATCGCGCATGCGCTCGCCGCCGAACCCCGGCGGGTGTTTCGCGACGCGGACGACACCGAGCCGTTTGCGGAACAGGCGGGCGATCTGTACGTGTATCCGCTGCACGTGCAGCCGCTGCTCGACGGGTATCGGGAGGACTGGGATGTCGCGGCGGATCCCGCGGCGCTGCCGGGCGCGGGCGGATCGCAGGCTGCCATCATGCTCGCCAACACCGAGCGTTACCTGTTCGTCTATCTCGAGGTTCACGATTCGCCTTCGGTGGCGACGCGCGCCGACCCGCCGTCCGATCGCGACCGCTTCGATCGGGTGGATCTCACGCTCGAGCGCGAGGACGGCGTTCTCGAGACTTACTTCTTCGCCTCGAGCGCGCAGGGGCTGATCGAAGCGCAGAGATCGGTCAAGGGCGACGACGGCATCGAGCATGCCGCGCCGGAGCCGCGCATCCAGGCGTTCTGGCTGGAGGCGGCGCACGGCTATCATCTGGAGGCGCGGCTGCCCCTGAGCCTGGTCGGCCCGCGGCTCTGGGTGCAGGCTCGCGACGGCGAGGGCAAGACCTCGGGGTTCAAGGTGCCGGATCCGCCGCGCGGCGGGAGGCTGTTCATGTCGACGCCGGGACTCGGCGACATGCTGGCCGTGTTCATTCGCTCCGGCACCCGGGCGACCGTGGTCGATACCAATGGCTTGAAGCTCGGCGTCACGGGACACCTCCAACCCACGGCGGCAGACGAGGACGACGCCGCCGCGGACGCCACCTGGTACCGCCGCTTCGTCTCCGTCGACACAGGCTCATGGCCCTTGATGGTGTCCGCGGCCGATCGCGTCGCCGGAAAGAGCGTCGATGCCGCGCTCGCCGGACACCCGGCGGCGGAGTGGCTGCGTTCTCCGGGAGATCAGGAACTGGTGTTGATGGCGGCGGCGCCGATCAAGATTGGCGGGGACATCCGCGGCGCCGTCATTTTGGAGCAGGCGGGCGATCAGCTGCTGGCGCCGCGCGACCGGGCGCTCACGCATCTGTTCAATCTCACGCTGCTCGCAACCGCGCTCGCCGCCCTGTTCGCGTTCAGCGTCGCCACCGTGATCAGTTTGCGGCTCGGCAGATTGCGAACGGCCGCCGATTCCGCGGTGGAGAAGGATGGCAGCATCCGCCTGGAGATGCCCGAGTCGGGCCGGTCCGACGAGATCGGCGCGCTGGCGCGCGGATTCGAGCGTTTGCTGGCGCGCCTCAACGAGCACACGCAATATCTTCGCACGCTCGGCGGCAAGCTCGCGCACGAGCTGCGCACGCCGCTCACCATCGTGCGCTCCTCGCTCGACAACCTCGAATCCGAGGGCGTCCGCGCCGACCAGCGCGGCTTCGTGATCCGCGCCCGCGAGGGCGTGTCGCGCCTGCAGTCGATCCTGGGCGCGCTCGGGGCGGCGGCCCGGGTGGAGGAGAGCATCAAGCAGGCGGAGCGGGGGAATTTCGACCTGTGCGAGCTGCTTCGAGCCGCCGTTGCCGGCTATCGCGACGCCTTCCCCTCCTCCCGCTTCGAGCTCGACACCCCTCCGGATGCCTGCCCGATCCTCGGGGCGCCCGAGCTGATCGCCCAGATGCTCGACAAGCTGGTCGAGAATGCGGTGGATTTCTGCCCGCCCACCGGGCTCATCACCGTGCGACTGGCGAGGTCGGGGAGCAATTACGAGCTCGGCGTCGCCAACGACGGGCCGCCGATTCCGGAGGCCCTGCTCGGCCGTCTGTTCGAATCCCTGTTCGAGCATCGGGAGGGACACGGCGACCGGCCGCACTTTGGTCTGGGCCTGTATATCGTGCGGCTGATCGCGGAGTTCCATGGCGGCACCGCGCGCGCGGCCAACCGGGCGGACGGCGGCGGCGCGGCGTTCACCGTGATCCTGCCGATGATCTGAGGCGGAGGAGCCGGCCTCAATGTGACCATTCCAGGCTGAAGCTCGCCGTCCCTTCGTGCGCCAGCAGCCAGCGCTTGCGCTCGAGGCCGCCGCCATAGCCGGTGAGCGAGCCGTCGGCACCGATCACGCGATGGCAGGGCACCAGAATCGGAATCGGATTGCGGCCGTTCGCGAGGCCCACGGCACGCGATGCGTTCGGGTTGCCGATGCGCTTCGCGAGCTCGCCATAGCTCATCGTTTCGCCATAGCGGATCTCGGTCAGATGCTTCCAGACCAGCCGTTGAAATTCGGTGCCGGCGAGCCGCATCGGCAGGTCGAAGTCCCGGCGCAACCCGCTGAAATATTGCTCGAGCTGGCGCGCGGTGTCGGGAAGCGCCCCCGCGCCCGCATCGCATGTCCAATCCTTCATCTCGGGGGACGGTCCCTCGGGCAGGTGCATGTAAATGCCCGTGAGGGCCTCGCCGTCGGTCGACAGGAGCAGCCGTCCGATCGGGCTCTCGACATACGTGTAGCTGTTCATGGATGAACCCCCAATGTGCGCCAGAGATAATGCGTTGCATAGGCCCGCCACGGCCGCCAGGCTTCGGCGCGCGCGAGCAATTCCTTGCGTCCGGTCCCTGCCGCCCGCTGCAGCATCAGATCGCCGTCGGGGAACGCGTCCGGCCAATGCAGCGCCCGCATCGCGATGTACTGCGCAGTCCAGGGGCCGACGCCGGGCAGCTCGATCAGGTTGCTGATCTGCTCGTCGACGTTCGCGGCGAGGCTCAACACCACCCGCCGCTCCGTCACCGCGCGTGCGAGCGCCATGAGACAGCGCGCGCGGGTGCCGATGACGCCGAGCGCTCCGATCTCGTGTTCGGCGACCTCGAGCATGCGAGTCGCGGTCGGCGCGAGCCGGTTGAGCTCGGGCCAGGGCGTCGCGACGGGCTCGCCAAAGGCCGCCGCCCAGCGTCCGGCCATGGTGGTCGCCGCCTTCACCGAAACCTGCTGCCCGAGGACGGCGCGAACCGCGAGCTCGAAGCCGTCGAAGGCGCCTGGCACCCGTAAACCGGGCAGTCTCTTTACCGCCGGTGCGAGCATCGGATCCTCTGACAAGAGCGAAGTGACCGCATCCGGCGAGGCGCCGAGATCGAACAGCTGCTTGACGCGCACGATCACCGCGCCGATCACCGGCGCGAGCGCGTTCGACACCTCGACCTCGAGCGCGAGACCGCTATTCGCGAGCGACACGCCGATCCAGCCGCGGCTATCGCCGATCGCCACGGTGCGCCGGTAATGCGTGCCATCCACCCACTCGACGCCGGGAACCGCGCGAAGCTTCAAGTAGGCCAGGGCATCGGCCCACGCCAGCGGCGGCCGGAAGTCGAGCTGACAGGTGAGGCCACGGGTCGCGTCAACCGCGTGCCGCATGCTTCGCGGGTTCAAGCCGTAGCGCGATTTGAACAGCGCGTTGAAGCGGCGCACGCTGCCGAATCCCGAGGCGAATGCGATGTCGGTCAGCTTGAGGGAGGTTTCGCCAAGCAGCCGCTTGGCGAGCAGGAGCTTCTGCGTCTGCGCGAGCTCGACGGGCGAAACACCGAGCTCGGCCTCGGTGACACGACGCAAGTGCCGATCGGTGACGCCGAGAGAGGCGGCCAGATCGCCCACCCGGCCGTTCGACACCGCGTGCTCCTCGATGCCGGCGATGGCCGCGCCGACGAGACGGCTCGCCGCATCCACGCTCGCGAGGCCGGGAGCGCGCTCCGGCCGGCAGCGCAGACAGGGCCGGTATCCGGCGCCCTCCGCCGCCGCCGCGCTCGAATAAAAACGCATGTTCTCGCGTTTTGGAGGACGCACGGGACAGATCGGCCGGCAGTAGATGCCCGTGGAGGCAACCGCGGTGAAGAAGCGGCCGTCGAATCGACGGTCGCGGGAGCGGACGGCGCGGTAGCAGGCTTCGGAGTCGAGGAGCATGGCGCCAGATTAGCCAAACGAGGCGCCCAATACTCGCCATTTTCGGACCTCGATACGGTCGCAGCGCTACGACCCCTTTGCCGCCGGTTGCTGCGGCGTCGCGGCGGGCGCGTTCGGGGCGGCGGGCGCGTTCGGGGCGGCAGGCACGGTCGGGCCGGAAGGCACAGTGGGACCGGCGGGCACGGTGGGACCGGCGGGCACGGCGGTCGGCGCGGCGGAGCCGGCGGGCGCGGTCGGGTCGGCTGGCGTCGCCGACGCTTCCTCCGCGAATTCCTTGAACTTGTCCGCGTCCAGGTAATTGTTCAAGTCTTTCATTTTCGCCGCCACGATCGGGTTGCCGAACAATTCGGCCGCCATCGATTGGCCATAGAATTGATAGCTGTAGAACACCGCCTCCATGCCCTCGTGGCGAATGGCCTGTTGCGTCTCCGAGCGGCACGACTGCAGCAGCAGCCGTTGAATCAATTCACCGCTCCCTTTCGCGGTGGCCTCCATCTGCCGCCGCGGAATATTCGCCATGGACGACACGTCCGGATGCTGCGCCATGGCACTGAACAGGAATTTGACGAACTGCGCGCGATCGGCCGGCGTCGAACGTCCTCACCATGCATTTGGCCAGGTCGTCCGCATAGGGGCCCGCGCCGGACGGCGCCGATACGAGCGCTGCGGCGGTCAGACACGCGGTGCAGGCCAGACCCCGGAGGCGCGGCGGAACATTCATGCGGGAATTGTAGACGGCCGGCCGGCCGGTCTGCGTGATGCGGCTTCGAATTAGAACTTCGGGCTGGTCAATATGTAGTAAAGCCCGCCGGCCACCAGGATCGTGATCGGCAGCGTGAGCACCCAGGCGATGGCGATGCGCGAAATCATGCCGTAGCGAAGCCCCGCCCCGGAGGCCACCATGGTGCCCCCGATACCGGAAGTCACGATGTGGGTGGTGCTCACCGGCAACCCGGTGAATCCGGCCGTCCCGATCAGGATTGCCGACACCACTTCCGCGGAGGCGCCTTGCGCGGGGGTCAGATGCACGTTGCCCAGCCGCTCTCCGAGGGTGGTCACGATGCGCCGGTAGCCGATCATGGTTCCGACCCCGAGACAGACGGCCGACAGGATCCGCACCCACCAGGGCGCATATTCGACGTAACCGCCGATCTGCTTCGACAGCGTCTGCGCCTGGTTCTTTTCCGCGGGATCGATGCCTTTTGCTTCCTCGGCATGTTTGAGCTGCGAGATGACCCGGTACACCTCATCGCGTACGCCGGATTTTCGCTGCGCCTCGGGCGTCATGCCGGCAACCGGCCCGGCGGGTCGGGGCGCCGGCGGACCGGCGCCGGCCGATGCATCCGTCATGCGCCGCTCGATCGAATGGGCCGCATCGAGCGCCGTCTGCTTCTCGTCGTCGCCGTACTTCGCGATCAACGGTTCGGCCTGACGCAGGATCACGGGCAGCTGTCCGAGCGCGCCCCCGGCATGGGGATTCAGCGCATAGGTGGCCGGGAACAGACCGATGATGGTGAGCATGATGAGTCCGATGCTCTTCTGGCCGTCGTTCGTGCCATGCGCGAAGCTCACGCCGCTGCACGTCAGGATGAGGATGCCCCGCATCCACCAGACCGGCGGCTTGTCGCCCGCCGGCCGGTAGAGATGCTCATCGTGCAGGGTCTTGCGGCACACGAAATACAGCAGACCCGCCAGCACGAACCCCAGGATGGGGGAGATCGCCAGCGCCTCCAGCACCTTCCAGAGCTGCGGCCAGTGCACGCCGTCGCTCAAGCTTCGCGAGCGCGCGAAGACGTTGCCGATGGCCACTCCGATCAGCGATCCGATGAGGCAGTGCGAGCTCGAGTTCGGTAGCCCGAGCCACCAGGTGCCGATGTTCCAGAACAGCGCGGCGGAGAACACCGCCACCAGCATCCCCACGGCCGGCCCGCCATCCGGCGGCGACAGCGCCTCCGCGGGGATCAGCTCGACCAGTGCGTATGCGACCGCGATGCCGCCGATCAGCACGCCGAGAAAATTCAGGAATCCCGAGAGCACCACCGCCTGGCCGGGCGACAGGGACTTGGTGTAGATGACCGTGGCGACCGCATTCGCGGCGTCATGGAAGCCGTTCGTGGCCTCGAACATGATCACCATCACCAGCGAGAAGATCAACAGCCCGACTGCCAGTGCAGACGCCGGATCGAGATGATTGAGCATGCGAAAAACGATGACAGGCGATTGTGACACCTGCATCTCACCGCCTGTAGGCGTAGCGCTCTATTGCTTGTCGGCTTTGCGCACCCCGAGATAGCGCAGGATGCCCTGCGCCGCCTCGCGTCCCTCGAACACCGCCGTCACCACGAGGTCGGACCCGCGGACCATGTCGCCGCCCGCGAACACCTTCGGATTGGTGGTCTGGAACTTGATGGGGGGCGCCCCGGAGACACGCACCCGCCCGTTCGGGTGCAGGCCGATGCGCTGACTCTCGAACCAGGCCTCCGGGCTCGGCAGAAATCCGAACGCGACGATCACCGCGTCGGCGGCGATGGTCTCCTCGGTGCCTGGAACGACCTCGGCGATGCGGCGGCCGCGCGGTCCCGGCGGTCCGAGCCGGGTCTGGACCAGCTTCACGCCCTCGACGCGATCGGTGCCGACGATCTCGACCGGCTGCCGGTTGAAGAGGAAGGTCACCCCCTCCTCCCTGCTGTTCTTGTAGTCGCGCCGTGAGCCGGGCATGTTGTCCTCGTCGCGCCGATAGGTGCAGGTCACGCTGCTCGCGCCCTGGCGGACCGCCGTGCGGTTGCAATCCATCCCGGTATCGCCTCCGCCGAGCACCACGACTTCCTTGCCGCGCAGGTCGATGAAGCCCGCGCCGTCCGCACTGGCGAGGCCGAGCTCGCGGTTGATGTTCGATATGAGATACGTCAGCGCCTCGTGCACGCCGGGCAGATCCTCGCCGACGAACCCGCCCTTCACGTACTTGTACGTGCCCATGCCGAGAAACACGGCGTCGAACTCCTCCGTGAGGCGCGCGAATGGAATGTCGCGGCCGATGTCGACGCCGAGCCTGAATTCGACGCCCATGCCCTGCATGATCTCGCGGCGCTTCTCGATCACGTCCTTCTCGAGCTTGAACGGCGGAATGCCGAAGGTGAGAAGGCCGCCGATCTTCGAGTGGCGGTCGAACACCACGGGGGTCACGCCGTTGCGCACCAGCACGTCGGCGCAGGCGAGGCCGGCCGGGCCGGCGCCGACCACCGCAACGCGCCTGCCCGTGCGCACCACGTGCGTCATGTCGGGCTTCCAGCCGCGCTTCAGCGCCTCGTCCGTGATGTATTTCTCGATCGATCCGATGCTGACGGCGCCCAACCCCTCGTTCAGCGTGCAGGCGCCTTCGCACAGCCGATCCTGCGGACAGATGCGTCCGCACACCTCGGGCAGCGAATTGGTCTGATGCGACAGCTCCGCCGCCTCGAACAATTTTCCGGCGTTCACCAGCGCGAGCCAGTTGGGAATGTAGTTGTGCACCGGGCACTTCCACTCGCAAAACGGATTCCCGCATCCCAGGCAGCGGCTCGCCTGCTCGGCGGCGCTCTGCTCGCTGTACTCGGAATAGATCTCGCGAAATTCGGCCATGCGCGCTTCCAGCGGGATTTTCTCCGGGTCGCGGCGCGGGATTTCCAGGAACTGCAGGTGGTTGTCGGCCATGGTGTTTCGTTCGCTGCCGGCGGCTCAGGCGGCGCGGCGCAGATTGACGAGGAGCGAAGCGATCGCGGCGGCCTTCGGCTTCACCACCCAGAAGCGCCCGATGTAGGTGCGGAAATCGTTGAGGAGCTGCGTGCCCCAGACGCTGCCGGTGGCCTCGACGTGCTGCTCGATGAGTCCGCGCAAATGCTGCACGTGGGTCCCCATGCCCTCGGGCGACACGCGGTGGATGTCGATCAACTCGTGGTTGTAGCGGTCGACGAAATCGCGCTCCATGTCGAGCACGTAGGCGAAGCCGCCGGTGAACCCGGCGCCGAAGTTCACACCGGTGCGCCCCAGCACGCAAACGACGCCTCCCGTCATGTACTCGCAGCAATGGTCGCCCGTACCCTCGACCACGGCGAGCGCGCCGGAGTTGCGCACGGCGAATCGCTCGCCCGCGGTACCGGCGGCGTACAGCTCGCCCCCGGTCGCCCCGTACAGGCAGGTGTTCCCCATGATCACCGTGTCGCGGGCCACGAAACTCGATGCCGCGTGCGGCTTGAGCACGATCCTGCCGCCGGCCATGCCCTTGCCGACGTAATCGTTCGCCTCGCCTTCGAGCAGCAGATGCAGGCCGCCCGCATTCCACACCCCGAAGCTCTGTCCGGCGGAGCCCTTGAGATTGACGATCAGGGGCGCCGAGCTCATGCCCGCATTGCCCCAGCGCTTGGCGATCTCGCCGGAGACCCGCGCGCCGATGGAGCGGTGGTAGTTGTTCACCGAATAGGAGAACTCGCCGCCGGACTTGGTCTCGATCGCGCGCCGCATGTCCTCGAACATCTGCTCGCCGAGCACGCCCTTGTCGAAGGGCGCGTTGCGGCCTTCGGTGCAGTACTGCGGCTCCGCCGACGCGAGCGCCGAGTTGGCGAGCAGGGGGTTCAGATCGAGCTTGCGCTGCCGGGAGGTCTCGCCAGGCTGTATCTCGAGGAAGCCGGTGCCGCCGATCAGCTCGCCGATGCTGCGCACGCCGAGCGAGGCCAGGATCTCGCGGCATTCGCGCGCCACGAACCGGAAATAGTTCATCACCATCTCGGGCAGGCCGATGAAGTACTTCGCGCGCAGCACGTTGTGCTGGGTGGCGACTCCGGTGGCGCAATTGTTAAGATGGCAGATGCGCAGGTACTTGCAGCCGAGCGCGACCATCGGCGCTGTGCCGAAGCCGAAGCTTTCGGCGCCGATGATGGCGGCCTTGATCACATCGAGGCCGGTCTTCAGGCCGCCGTCGGTCTGCAGACGTACCCGGTGCCTGAGCTCGTTGGCGCGCAGCGTCTGATGCGTTTCCGCCAGCCCGAGCTCCCACGGCGTGCCGGCGTACTTGATCGAGGACAGCGGGCTCGCGCCGGTGCCCCCGTCGTAGCCCGACACCGTGATCAGATCCGCGTAGGCCTTGGCGACGCCGGCCGCCACGGTGCCGACGCCGGGCTCCGCCACCAGCTTCACCGACACGAGCGCCTGCGGGTTGATCTGCTTCAAATCGAAGATCAGCTGCGCGAGGTCCTCGATGGAATAGATGTCGTGGTGAGGCGGCGGGGAGATGAGCCCGACGCCGGGTCGCGCGAAGCGCAGCCGCGCGATCATCTCGTTCACCTTGTGACCGGGAAGCTGTCCGCCCTCGCCCGGCTTCGCCCCCTGGGCGATCTTGATCTGCAGCACCTCGGCGTTGATCAGGTATTCCGGCGTCACGCCGAAACGGCCCGACGCGACCTGTTTGATCTTGGAGTTCTTCTCGGTGCCGTAGCGCGCCGGATCCTCGCCGCCTTCGCCGGAATTGGAGCGCGCGCCCAGCCGGTTCATGGCGATGGCAAGCGCCTCGTGCGCCTCGGGGGACAGGGCGCCCAAGGACATGCCCGCGCTGTCGAAACGCTTCAGGATGGCGCTCTCGGGCTCGACCTCCTCCAGCGGAATCGGCGGGCGGTGGGAGCGCAGCTTGAGGAGGTCGCGGATGCAGGACACCGGGCGCCCGTTCACGAGCGCGGCGTACTCCCGGTATTGCTCGTAGTCGCCGCTCATCACGGCCGACTGGAGCGTCGCGATCACGTCCGGGTTGTACATGTGGTACTCGCCGCCGTGCATGAACTTGAGCAGGCCGCCCTGGCTCACGCCTTCCGTGGGATCCCACGCGCGGTCCGCGAGATGGTCCGCATCGGTCTTCAGATCCGCGAAGTCCGCGCCTTCGATGCGGCTGTCGGAACCCTCGAAGCAAAGCGACACGACCTCCGATCCGAGACCCACGATCTCGAACAGCTGCGCGCTCCTATAGCTCGCGATCGTCGAGATGCCCATCTTGGACATGATCTTGAACAGGCCCTTGCGGATGCCGCGGCGGTAGCTGCGCCCGAGCTCCTGGCGCGCATCGGAGTCGGAGATGGCGCCCTTGCGCATCAGGTCGAACAACGTCTGATAGGCGAGATACGGATACACCGCGGTCGCGCCATAGCCCAGCAGACACGCGAAGTGATGCGCGTCGCGCGCGGTGCCCGTTTCGACCAGGATGTTGCACTTGCAGCGCAAACCCGTCTTGACCAGACGGTGATGCACGGCGCCGGTGGCCAGCAGCGCATGGATCGGCACCTTGCCCTTCACGAGGTAGCGGTCCGACAGCAGGAGCACGAGCTTGCCGGCGCGCACGGCGGCCTCCGCCTGGTCGCAGACCGCGAGAATGGCGGCCTTCAGATCCAGGCCCTGGTCCGCCTGCAGGTCGATGAACTCGTGCGGCACGCCGGCATCCTCGAGCCCCATGATCTGGCGCAGCTTGCGCTGCGAGAGAACCGGCGAGGAGAGCACGATCTGCTCGGCGTGCTGCTGCAGCGGCACGAAGATGTTGCACTCCTGACCGATCTGGGTCTGCAGCGACATCACGATGCTCTCGCGCAGGCTGTCGATGGGAGGGTTGGTGACCTGCGCGAACGCCTGGCGGAAGTAGTCGTACAGGGAGCGCACCTTGGTCGACAGGACGGGCATGGGCGTATCGTCGCCCATCGAGCCCACCGCCTCGCTCTCGTCCTCGGCGAGCACGCGGATGATGTCGTCGCGCTCCTCGACCGAGACGTTGAACATCTTTTGAAACACGGCCAGCGTGTCGCGGTCGAACGGCTCCGCGGCGAGCCGCGGATCGATCAGATCGGTTTGCAGATAACGCACGCCCTTCTTGAGCCACACCTTGTAGGGATGCCGGCTCTTCAGGAGGTCGTCCACCTGCCTGGTGTCCATGAGCTCGGCAGTCTGCAGGTCGAGCGCCAGAATCTCGCCGGGCCCGAGCTTGCCCTTCTTGACGACGTCCTCCGGCTTGTAATCCCACACTCCCGCCTCCGAGGCGATGGTGATGTGGCGGTTGCGGGTGATCACCCAGCGCGCCGGCCGCAGGCCGTTGCGATCGAGGGTACAGCAGGCGAACCGTCCGTCGGTGAGCACGATGCCTGCGGGACCGTCCCAGGGCTCCATGTGCGTCGCGTAGTATTCGTAAAAAGCCTTCAGATCCGGATCGATCATGTCGACCGACTGCCAGGCCGGGGGCACCAGCATGCGCATCGCATGCATGGGATCGAGCCCGCCCACCAGCAGGAGCTCGAGCATGTTGTCGAGCGAGCACGAATCCGAGCCGGTGAGCGACACCACCGGCAGCACGTCCGAAAGCTCGGGCAGGAGCGGGGAGCGAAACAGCGGTCCGCGGGCGACCGCCCAGGAGCGGTTTCCCTGCACGGTGTTGATCTCGCCGTTGTGGGCGAGGTATCGGTACGGGTGCGCGAGGCGCCACTGGGGCAGGGTGTTGGTGGAGAACCGCTGGTGGAACACCGCGACGGAGGCCTCCATGCGCGGGTCGGCGAGGTCCGGGTAGAACTCCACCAGATGCTGCGGCATCACCATGCCCTTGTAGACGATGGTGCTCGCCGACAACGACGGCACGTAGAACGCCGGGTCGGCCGCCTCGAGCCGTTTTTCCGCGCGCCGCCGCGCCATGTAGAGCCGGCGGTTGAAGGCCGCCTCGTCGATGTCGGCGGCGGAATTGACGAATATCTGCTCGATGTGCGGCAGCGACTTGAGCGCCTCGTCCCCGCAGGCGCGCGGGTCGATGTTCACCACACGGAACCCCGCGACCTGCATCTTTTCCCGCTCGATCTCCGCGCTGAGCACGCGCCGCGCCTCGGCCGCCGCCGCCGGCTCCCGGTTGAGAAACACCAGACCGGCTGCGAACTGCGGAAGCAGCGAGAAGCCCGCTTCCTTCGCCACCGCGCGCAGGAAACGCGTCGGGGTCTTGATGAGCAGGCCGCATCCGTCGCCGGTCTTGCCATCGGTCGCTATGGCGCCCCGGTGGGTGAGGCGGTTCAGGGAGGTGATGGCGGTCTGCACCACCCAATGGCTCGCCCGATCGTCCAGGCTCGCGATCAACCCAAAACCGCAGGAATCCCGCTCGTATCCCCGGCGGAACAGCCCCCAATCCTGGCTGCGCGGATCCATCCCTGAAGTTGCCTCATTCGCCATATCACACGCCCGTAGAACGCCATACCCCCGCGCTGCAAGCACAGAGATGCCTATAAAACAATCACTTAACGCCGGTTCGCACCGGATTCGGGGCAGGGTCCTTACGCTCGCGCCGGTCGGGGCAAGCGTCTTCAGGCGCGCCTATGTATGGCGCCATGATACGGCGCGCGGGGTGCCGGCAACAAGTCGCTCAGCCGGCGATGTAGCGCTCGAGCTGTTCGATCTGCGCGCTTTGTTCCTCAATCACCGCCTTGACCAGATCACCGATCGACAGCATGCCGATCACCCGGCCGGACTCCACCACCGGCAGATGCCGGAAGCGGCCCTCGGTCATCATCTGCATGCACTGATGCACGGTGTCGGTGGGCCCCACGGTGATGGCGGGTGTGGTCATGATCTCTTCGACCGGCGTGTCGTGGGAGGAGCGGTTCTTCAGAATGACCTTTCGCGCGTAATCGCGCTCGGAGATGATTCCGACGAGCGCACCCTGATTCATGACCAGGAGCGCACCGACGTGGCGCGTGGCCATGATCTCGATCGCCCGGAGCACCGAATCGGTCGGCGCCACCGAGAAGATCTGGTTGCCCTTGCCGCGCAGCAATTGGTTCACGGTTTGCATGACACACCCCCGTTGATGACTATACTCCCGCGCGGCCCCAGGACAAGATCGAGACATGTCAGACATTGAGAGAAAAGCCGAGCTCGGCCCCCCGGGCCCCTGCCGACGACGCCCCTGCCGAGGGCGCCCCTGCCGACGGCGCCCTCCCTGCCGGCGGGCCGCCCAAAGCCGCAGTTCGGCCCCACGTTGTCGCATCGCCGCACGGCGAGCGGATCGACCCCTATTACTGGCTGCGCGACGACGAGCGCCGGGATCCGGAGGTGCTCGCCTACCTGAACGCCGAGAACGCCTACAAGGAACGCGCGCTGGCGCCTGCCGCGGGCCTGCGGGAGAAGCTGTTCGGCGAAATCGTCGCCCGCTTGAAGCCGGACGATGCCAGTGTCCCTTACTTCAAGAACGGCTACTGGTACGCCACCCGCTTCGAGCCCGGCAAGGAGCACCCCATCGTGGTGCGCCATCGGGGCACACGGGATGCCCCCGAGGAGATCGTCCTGGATGGCAACGAACGGGCCGCGGCGGGACGGGCGGCGGGGCGGGATTACTATCAGATCGGCACGGTGGAGATCTCGCCGAGCTGCGACTGGGCCGCGTTTTGCGAGGATTTCGTCGGCCGGCGCCAGTACGAGTTGCGCTTCAAGCATCTGCCGAGCGGGCGGATTCTCGAGGATGCCCTCCTCAACGTCGAATCCGACATCGCCTGGGCCAACGACAACGAGACGGTGCTGTACGTCGAGAAGGATCCGGAGACGCTGCTCGGCCTGTACGTGAAGCGCCATCGCGTCGGGCAGGACCCGCGATTCGACCCCACGGTGTTCACTCAAACGGACACGAGCTTCTACACCGGCGTCGACAAGTCCAAGTCGGACCGGTTCATTTTCATCCATATGGAGAGCACCGTTTCGTCGGAATGGCGCTACGCGCACGCGGACGATCCGGCGCTCGCGTTCACGGTTTTTCTGCCCCACGAGCGCGATCACGAGTACCAGATCGATCATCTCGGCGACGCCTTCATCATCCGCACCAACTGGCAGGCGCGCAATTTCCGCCTGATGGAGGCTCCGATCGGCAGGACAGCCGATCGCTCCACGTGGCGCGATGTGGTCCCGCATCGCGACGACACGTTCGTCCAGGATTTCGACGTGTTCGAGCGTTTCATCGCGGTGTCGGTGCGCACGGGGGGACTGTCGAAGATCAGCATTCATCCGCTCGGGCCGGAGCCGCTCCCGGAGTTCTTCATCGCGAGCGACGAGCCCGCCTATACCATGGGTCTTTCCGTGAACCCGAGGATCGACACCCACGTGCTGCGCTACGTGTATTCCTCGCTCACCACGCCCGCGACGGTTTACGACTACGACATGGTCACCGGCGAGCGGACGCTGCTGAAGCGCGACCCCGTTCTCGGGCGGTTCGATCCGGCGGAGTATGCGACGGAGTTCATTTTCGTAACGGCGCGCGATGGCGCGCGCGTGCCGGTATCGATCGTGTACCGCAGGGAGGTCGCCCGCGACGGCACGGCGCCGCTCCTGCAGTACGCCTACGGCGCGTACGGCCTGTCCATGGACCCCTACTTCTCGGCCTCGCGATTGAGCCTTCTCGACCGCGGGTTCGTATTCGCCATCGCCCATGTCCGCGGCGGACAGGAAATGGGCAGGGCGTGGTACGACGACGGGCGCCTGCTCAACAAGCGGCACTCCTTCACGGATTTCATCGACGTGACGCACGAGCTCGTCGCGCGCGGCTACGCCCATCCCGCCAAGGTCTTCGCCATGGGGGGCAGCGCCGGGGGGATGCTGATGGCCGCGGTCGCCAACATGAGCGGCGGGGACTATCGCGCCATGGTCGCGCAGGTGCCGTTCGTCGACGTGGTCACGACCATGCTCGACGACAGCATCCCGCTCACGAGCAACGAATACGACGAGTGGGGCGACCCCGGCAAGGCGGAGTATTACCGCTACATGCTGTCCTATTCGCCTTACGACAACGTGCGCGCACAACGCTATCCCACGCTGCTGGTGACCACCGGGTTATGGGACAGTCAGGTGCAATATTACGAACCGGCCAAATGGGTGGCCAAGCTTCGCGCACAGAAGACCGACGCCAACCTGTTGGTGCTGCACGTCGAAATGGGCGCGGGGCATGGAGGAAAATCGGGACGTTTCGAGCGCTACCGCGAGACCGCGATGGAGTACGCCTTCATCCTGGCGCAGGTCACCATTTTCGATTGAACGACAAGGCTCGATCGAAAAAAAAGGCGCCGCGAGCGGGGAAGCTTAATCGCGGCGCCTAAGTTACAACCAAAGGGGAGAACACAAACATCAAGACATCGGCAATGTCATTTCGAACCCCGTCGATGCGGACCAGCAATCCGCACCGGCTGCGCCCTTGCTCGACCACCTCGCGGCGGCGCGCGCGGCGCAGGCTACTCGCACGTCGATTCTTTCGACGACAAATTGACCGTCGGAACGGCGGACCAGCAAGGCGGCTCCTGAGCCGCCTTCAGGCATCAACATCCCGATTACCACCGATTGCATCCTACGTTCCAACGTCCTGCGAGCGAGCTCGACAAGAGTAGTGAAGCAATCGGCGTGCCAGCCGCCAAATCCCAATGGATTCAGTTACTTAACAAAATCGCTCGCGCGTCCGACTGACAAGAATTGTCAGTCGCGTGACGAACTGCGGCCGTGGGCGGGCCGGATGATGACGCAGGGCGGTGATTTGGCCTTCAATGCCTTGCAGATCTTGCGTGCATGCGATTCGCTCAAGTCGACCACCTGCAGGCGGTACAGGGTGGCGCCCCCGGTTTTCTTGGGAAGCACCTTGGAAGATAGGCCCTCGAACAACTTCGGGTATTCCTTCTGCAGGTGTTCCCAGCGCTTCTTGGCCGCTGCATGCCCGGTTTTAAAGGCGCCGAGCTGCACGGCGAATCGGCCCGATTCCGGGGGACCGTGCGGCTTGTGAGCCGCCGGCGAGCGGGGAGCCTCGTTTTCCTCAGCACTCGGGCCGGGCGGGGGACCACCGGTCATCGCCGGGCCGGTCATGGCGGGACCGGTCATGGCGGGGCCGGTCATGGCGGGGCCGGTCATAGCGGGGCCGTTGGGTTGGGAACCCGCGCCCGCGCCCGCGCCCGGCGCAGGGCCGTTGGGCGGCGGCCCACCGGTCATGGCAGGGCCGTTGGGCGGCGCGCCGGCGGCGCCGGGCGTCGTGCCGGATCCCGCGGGGGTCTGCGCCAGCGTGAAATTCTCCACCCGGATGCGCGCCTCCTCGGTCCATTTCCCCTCGGGATACTGCTTCAAGAAGGCCTGATAGGCCTCCGGTGTGTCCGCATCGCGCGCCTTCTCCCAGTCGTGCTGCTCGTACATCTCCTTCAGCCGGGCCTGGGCCTGGGCGCTGAACTCTCCGCTCGGATATTTCTTCAGGAATTGCTCATACGCGTCCGTGCTGTTCGCTTCGCGGGTTTTCTGCCAATCGCTCTGCTGCCGGCTGCAGCCCCCGATCCCGATCAATACCGCGCAACAGATCGCAAGAACAGTTTTGTTGATGAGCATTTTCCCTTCTCGGAATGGTCGGTTCCCCGGAACGGCCATTCTACTTCGATTTGCGGCGTCTGTCGGCGACGCCAAGCTCGTCACATCAGCTCACGGCTGGTTAGGATAAAACCCGAATCATGAGCGAGCCCAAGCGCCGTTTCTTCGATCTTCATTCGGCGGCCCCCACGGTGATCGGCGCGGGATCGGTCATCATCGGGGACCTGCGCGGCGACGGCGAGTATGTGATCTCGGGCGAGATCCACGGGGATGGCGCGCTCGGCGGCGGCCTCAATCTCGCGGCCACCGGGGTGTGGAACGGTCATATCGAAGCGCTCGAGGCGGTGATCGCCGGCAAGATCACGGGCGGCCTCGCGGTGAAAGGCAAACTCGAGATCGGCTATACGGCCGTGATCCGCGGCAGCGTCAGCGCGCGCACGATCGCGATCGCCAAGGGCGCGATCGTCGATGGCGACATCGTGGTGACCTCGGGCGAGCCCCCGCTGGAATTCGAGGAAAAGCGCCAAAGCGACCCTTGAGGAGCGGCAGCCCCGGGAGCTGCGCAACGGGAGCTGGGCATCGGCGCGCCGGCCCGGCGCCTCAGGCTGTTAGCGAATGGCGACATGGATGCGATATTTTGTGTGTTCGCGTGCATTGCCGCATCCTTATCCAAACGCCCTAAGAGTCCCATGAAAGAATACGACGTCATCATCGTCGGCGGCGGCATCCACGGCGCCGGCGTCCTGCAGGCTGCGGCAGCGGCCGGGCACAGCGCCCTGCTGATCGAGAAGCGCGCGCTCGCGAGCGGCACCTCGAGCCGGTCCAGCAAACTGATCCACGGCGGGCTGCGCTATCTCGAGTCCGGTCAGTTCTCGCTGGTGCGCGAGAGTCTGCGCGAGCGCAGCGTGCACCTGCGCATCGCGCCCGACCTGGTCGAGCTCAAATCCTTCTTCATTCCCGTCTACGGCGACACGCGCCGGCGCCCGTGGCAGCTCAAGCTCGGGCTCGCGCTCTACGCCCTGCTCGGCGGATTCGCACGCGGCACCGGTTTCGGCAGCGTCGCACGGCGCGACTGGGCGCGGCTCGATGGGCTGCAAACGCGCAATCTCGACGCGGTCATCCGCTACTACGACGCGCAGACGGACGATGCGGCGCTCACCCGCGCGGTGGTCGGGTCCGCGCGCTCGCTCGGCGGCGAATTGGCCATGCCGGCGACTTTCCTGGGGGCCGGGCTCGGCGAGGACGGCGTCGAAGTTCACTTCGATCACGGCGGCGCGAGGGTCGCGTGCCGCGCGCGGGTTCTCGTGAACGCGGCCGGTCCCTGGGCGACCCAGGTCGCGCGGGCCGTGACCCCGGCCATTCAAGTCCCCGCCGTGGATCTGGTCCAGGGCACGCACATCGTCCTGCCGATGCGCGTGACCGCCGGAATCTACTACGTCGAGAGCCCCGCCGACGGCCGCGCCATTTTCATCATGCCCTGGAAGGGCGAGACGCTGATCGGCACCACCGAGACGCCCTACCAGGGGGATCCCGATCAGGTGCGACCGTTGCCGGAGGAAGAGGAGTACCTGCTGAATGTCGCCCGGCACTATTTTCCCGCCGCGGCCGGCATGACCCGGGGCGATATCCGCGAACGGTTCGCGGGGCTGCGGGTGCTGCCCGCGGCCTCCGAAAAGGCCTTCGACCGGTCCCGGGAGACGATTTTTACCACCGACCGTGATCCGCATCCGCGCGTTCTCGGCATCTACGGCGGCAAACTCACCGGTTGGCGCGCCGCTGCGGCGCAAGTTCTGAACCTGATCGGACCATCGCTGGACGCGAAGCCCCGGCGTGCCGCCACGGATGAGCTGGTATTGAGGAGAGCCACATGATCAAGTCCGTCTTGCCCGCGCTGGGACTCGCGCTGCTTGCCGGCATCGCGCACGCCGATGGGGATTACGCGAGCCCGACCGACGATCGGGTTCGCGTGACTCTCGGCGCGATGCACGTGTCGACGGACACCACGCTGCGGGTCGACTCGAGCACCGGCGTGCAGGGCACGACGGTCGGCGGCGAGAATCAGTTCGGCCTGGATCCGTCGGACTACGAGCCGAAATTCCAGGTCATGGTGCGCGAGGGGGAGCGCAACCGACTCTGGCTCGACTACTTCACGCTCGACCGGACGGGAAGCGCGGTCATCGCGGAGCCGATCGTGTTCCGCGACGTGGTGATCCAGCCCGGCGATCCGCTCCAGTCGGAACTCGACCTGCGTCTGCTCACGCTGACCTACGGCTACTCCTTCTGGCACAGCGAGAAGGTCGAGCTCGCCGCCACGTTGGGAATCTCCGCGGTGCAGATCCAGGCGACCGCGAAGGTGGCCACCGACGCCGTGCATCTCGATCAATCCGAGGACGAAGCCGGGCCCTTCGCCACCCCCGGAATTGCGGCCACCTGGGCGGTGAGCAAGCGGTTCTATTTCGACGGCCGCGTGCAGTACCTGAGCCTGCACGTCAAGGATCTCGACGGCTCGCTCGGTATGGCCGAACTCGACGCGCTCTACCGGTTCCGTCCGAATGTGTCCTTCGGCCTCGGCTACACGGAGGTCAAGGCGCACCTCGCCTCGGTGAAGACCGATAACTCCGGCTTGTTCGACTTCAACACCAAGGGACCGGAATTCTTCGTCAGGGTCGCGTTCTAGGGCGCTGACTCCGCGACATACTCGACCCGGTTATTGGCCGCCGCCGCCCGGTTCCATTCGCCGGCGGTGAGCGAATCGGTGCGCGCGGGATACGGGGTCGCCGCGCGGGGCGACGCCGAGTTTTCGACGGCAACGGTGATGGCGCCCGCGGTGCGCTGCTTCACGCCGGCCACCAGGTTGGCGAAGGCGATCGACTGGCGCTGCTGACCGGACAGGGATTCCTCGAAGGGATTGCCCACCAGGTCGCATTTGCTCGCGGGCAGCGAGGCGGGCGCCGGCGCGAATCCATCCGAGGCGTTGCCGGCCAGGCAGAACATGCCGGGAAGACTCGTGACCCTGAGGACGCCGCGGAAATTCTGCGCCTCCAGTTTCGTGAGGACGTCGCGCAGCACGTCCAGCCGGCCGCGATCGAAGGGCAGTTCGCCGTAGGGAACCTGTTCCGCGCGCGGCAGACCGGCTCCGGCGCCCGGCGCGTTCGACGCCTGCGCCGGGGCCGCTCCGGCCGCGGCCACAGCCGCCGTGAGATCCTTGACCGAATCGGCGAGGCGGTCGCTCGTCTGTTTGAGCTGCACATCGGCGGCCTTCAATTCCGCGAGCTCCGCATGCGCCCTGGCCAGATCATCGCGCGTCGACATCCAGAGGAAGGTCGACAGACCCGCCAACAGGCAGACGGCGGCCGCCGCCCAGATCCACGGCCACGCCGAGCGGCGCGGCGCTTGAGGCGCCTCGGTCACCGGCGCGGGCGCCGCGGCAGGCCCCGGCACGGCATTGCGCAAGTCGGATTCGAACCGGGCCGCGAGGCTGTCGAGGCTCGCGACCACGAAGCGCCGCAGATCGACCGATTGCTGCTTGACGGCGGCCTCGATGCGCCGGCCCCAGTCCTGCGAGACCTGCGACGACGGCGAAGCGATGCCGGCCCCCGCCACTGCCTTGTCGCCGCCGGGCTCGTGGCCGATTTCGACCGGAACGAGCGCGGGCTCGCTCAGATCGCGGCGGTCCGGCAGCAGATGAAGCTCGTACAACACCTTCGAGACATCGACGGGGCGCACCTGTTTGGGCAGCACGCCCATTGCGCCCAACGCGCGAGCCTGGCCGACGTACAGCTCTCCCTCCTGCGAGGTGTACATCATGATCGGGATCATGGCCGTCTGCGGATTGCTCTTGATCGCCTGCACGGCCTGCAAACCATCCATGCCCGGCATGAGATGATCCATGAAGATGGCATCGGGCCGATCGTGCCTCAAATACTCGATGGCTTGTTCGGCCGATTCGGCCATGTCGACTTCGATGTCGTATTTCTCGAGCATGCGGCTCAAGATCACGCGAGCCGACTTCGAATCGTCGACGACTAAGGCACGCTTCTGACCCATGGCGATAGTGTATCCCCACTCCCTGTCCGAGTCCGCGCGGCCGCTAAGCAGTCGCAGGCCTCGCGCCGCGGACCCATGGAAAGGCGGGGCGCATGTCGCGAAATGCAAACATGGAATGATGCGCCGCCGATATCAGGCGGGCGTCGAACTTCCCGATTCTTTGTTCTGGCTGATCCACGTCAGGGCGGATTCCACATCCGCGAGCTCCGAGGCCGTGAAGCCTTCGATGCGCACGCCGGTGGCTTCGGCTTTCTTCTTCGCAAGCTCGGCGGCGGCGACGGAGTGAATCCATACAAGACCGCGGCGAACCTTGGCGGTGAACTTTTGCTGCTTTTCTTCGTTCATCACTCGACTCCTTAAGAATAATCTCGACAGCCGGCGCCCACGATACACGACAACGGGCCCAGCGCGCACTGTAAGCGTTCGATGCGCGGGCCACCACCCCCATCCGCCGCCCCAGAGCCGGCGGCGGCCTGCGTCACTCCCGTATGCCCGCGCCCTTGTTCAGCAGCGTCACGGCGAGCGCGAACATGAACGCCGCCGATCCGATCATGATGCCGTAGGCCAGCCGCAAATCGACGTCGGTCGACCCCAGGAATCCGTAGCGGAACGCGCTCACCATGTAGAGAATGGGATTGACGTGGGAGATGACCTGCGCCCAGGACGGAAGCATGGTTATCGAATAGAACACGCCGCCGAAGTAGGTGAGCGGCTGGAGCACGAACGTCGGAAACCAGGAGATCTGGTCGAAGTTCTTGGCGAAAAGCGCGTTCAGGAAGCCGCCGAGCGAAAAGACGAGGCTGGTGAGCAGCACCGCGGACAGCACCGCCGCGACATGCTGCACGGCGAGGCGGGTGAAAAAAAGCGCGACCACGGTGACCACCGAGCCGACGAGCAGGCCCCGCAGCATGCCACCGGCCACGTAGCCCAGCAGAATCAGCCAGTTGGGCAGCGGCGAGACCAGGAGCTCCTCGAGATGCTTGCCGAACTTCGCGCCGAAGAACGAGGAGACCACGTTGCCGTAGGAGTTGGTGATCACCGTCATCATGATCAGGCCTGGGGCGATGAACTGCATGTAGCTGAAGCCCCCGACCAGTCCCACCCGGCGGCCGAAGATGCTGCCGAAGATCACGAAATACAGGGTGGCGGTGACCGTGGGCGGCACGATGGTCTGGCCCCAGATGCGCACGATGCGATGGAACTCGCGGATGACGATGGTGACGAATCCGACCCATTGTATGCGAGCGAGGGAGCTGCCCATGTAGGCTCAGGAGGCCTTTTCCGCGGCGCGGGCGCTGTCGTCGACCAGGCGCATGAACAGCTCCTCCAGGCGGTTGACCTTGTTGCGCATGCTGATCACGCGCACGCCCTGCGAGGAGAGCTGCGAGAAGATGTCGTTCAAGCTCTGGCCCTTGGAGACCTCGACCTCCACGGTGTGATCGTCGGTGAGCTGCGTCTTGTACGCCGGAAGCTGCGGAGCCGTCGTCAGGGGGTCGCTCAGGTTGAACACGAAGGTCTCGGTCTGCAGCTTGCGCAGCACGTTCGCCATGGTGTCGCGCTCGATGATGCGGCCGCCCTCGATGATGGCGACGTTGCGGCACAGGTTTTCCGCCTCCTCGAGGTAATGCGTGGTCAGGATGATGGTCGTCCCCTCGTCGTTGATCTTGCGGAGAAAGTCCCACATCGATCTGCGGATCTCGATGTCGACGCCGGCGGTCGGCTCGTCCAAGATGAGAAGCTTCGGTTCGTGCATCAGCGCACGCGCGATCATCAGGCGCCGTTTCATGCCGCCCGACAGCGCGCGCGCGACGGAGTTGCGGCGATCCCAGAGCTGCAGCTGCCTCAGGTATTTTTCGGCGCGCGCCTTGGCGAGCCGCCGCGGAATGCCATAAAACCCGGCCTGGTTCACCACGATGGTGATCACCGACTCGAACATGTTGAAATTGACTTCCTGCGGCACGATGCCGATGCAGGACTTGGCCATCTCGAGCTGCCGGTCCAGATCGTAGCCGAACACCTCGACCGTTCCGGAGGTCTTGTTCACCAGCGAGGTGATGATTCCGATCGCCGTCGTTTTGCCGGCGCCGTTCGGCCCGAGGAGCGCGAAGAAGTCCCCCTCCGCCACCTCCAGATCGATGCCCTTCAGCGCCCTGATGCCGTTCTTGTAAACCTTGGTGAGCTGGCGTAACACGAGGGCGTTCATAGGAGCCGCGTAGACTAAACCCCGGGGGCCGCGGACCGCAACTCCGCCGCCCGCGTCACGGCAGCTGCGCGGCGGCCGCCAGCTGCAGACCGAACAGCTGGATCTTGCGCAGCTTCTGATCGTCCCGGCGCGACGCGGCGCTCACCAACGCGCTCCAGTACGCGCCGCTCTCCAGGAATCGCACCGACAGATTCGCCGTTTCGCTCGCGACCAGCGTCGGAAGGCAGTTGAGCGTCGTTGCGCGAAATGCGCCCGCGGTTCGCTCGCTCATGCCGAGCAGCAGCCGGGCGGCATGCCGCGTGGTGCTGGCCACGTGCCAGGCGTAGAAGAGCGCGAGGCGCACGAAGTTCGCGACATCCTCCTCCGCCCCCCCGTCGGCGACCCGCCATTGCGCCGCGCCCTGCAGGCGCGCGCTCCAATGAGCCTCGTCATGAAAGCGCAGATCGAACAGCGCGTAGGGACAATGCGCCGCGGCGGCGCGTTGCGAAGCGCTCATGGGCGCGAGCCGCCCGCACGCGCCGCCCGGCAGGCCGAGCGCTCCGCTCGCGCCCCAGCCTCCCTCGCGCGAGCCTCCCTCGCGCGAGCCGACCAGGTCCAGAAACCGCAGGTTCAAGTCGTGCAAGGGGGCGAGCGTCTCGATCGAGAAGCTCGGTTGCCCCGACCAACCGCCGACGAACGCCTCGTGCATACCGCCCCCACACCGCATTTCGCCCCGAATCCATCACCCATCGCGAGAAAAAACCACTTGGCAGCCAAGCTAACTTTGTGATTAATTTTAGTCAAATTCTTTTGTGCCCTGAAAAACGCGAATTGCATGCAAAGGAGTCAGCCATGAGAGTGTCCGACGATCGTTACACGCGGGATCGGGAGCGGCTGGATCTCGCGCTGCGCCTGATCCGTCACGAGGCCCGCACCTTCACCATCCGTCAATGGACCGGGCTGAGCGACGATCGCATCAGGAAGCTCTACCGCAGCTACGTGCTCACGGGCGATTCGAATTCGGTTTTGCGCCATCGGGGCAAGTCCCCCCGCCAGAGCGCGTTCTTCTTCAGAAATCCCGAGCTCTCGTTCCAGGCATCGCAGCTCGCGAGCCTGTTCATCGCGTACGGATTGCTGTGCGCCACGGGCCTGGGGCTCGAATCGCGGTATCGGGTCGGCTCGCTGGACTCGGGGGCCCTGCTCTGCCAGGCGTACGAGGCTTACACCGAGCTGCACGGTCCGGTGCGCATCTCGTTCGAGCACGCCTGGTTCCTGCTCATGGCCCTGTCACGGCGCGAGGAGATCGGCGCGGCCCGCTGCGCGTCGTGCGGCGGCGTCCGCCTCAAGGATCTGCTGGCCAAACGACGATCCGCATGCGCGAATTGCGAGCCGCCCGGAGCGCCCGTGCCCGCCGCCGTCAAGGCCGCGCCCTGCTAGAATTCCCGCATGCAGACGAGAAACGTGTTTGCCGGACCGTATCTCGAGCGGGTCTCGCATTTGCGCACCGACCCCGCTTGGTTCGACGATGCGCTGTCGGACGCCCGCAGCCGGGTCGTGCCCCTGTGGGACTCGCGCAGCCTGATCGCGGACGGGCCCGCCGCCGTGCTTCTGGAGCTCTCGCAGATTCCGGCGGAGCGGCGCAACAGCGACAGTCTCATTCTGCTCGGCAGGTTCGACGGGGCCCCGATGTTTGCGTACGAGGTCGAGGGTCCGGAGCCCGCCGCCGTTCCCGAGGGTGCGCGATTCGAGGACCTTCGCACCGTCGCCGCCCTGATGCCGGCGGATCAAGCGGGACTGCTCGGGTATGCGCGGGCGATGATCCATTGGCGGCGGATGCATCGGCACTGCGGACGCTGCGGCTCGGAGACGGCGCCCGGACGGGCGGGCCACGTGCTCGTGTGCACCAACCCGGCGTGCCGCCACGAGCAATTTCCGCGCATCGACCCGGCGATCATCGTGCTGGTGAGCGACGGGCCGCGCGTTCTGCTCGGGCGGCAGGCGGCGTGGCCGCCGGGCCGGTACTCGACCATCGCGGGCTTCGTCGAGCCGGGAGAGTCGCTGGAGGATGCGGTGGTGCGCGAGGTCGCCGAGGAGACCGGGGTGCGCGTGGAGCAGGTGCGCTATCACTCGTCCCAGCCCTGGCCATTTCCGAGCTCGCTGATGCTGGGCTTCACGGCGCTCGCGACCTCCGGGGAGGTGCATCTCGAGGATGAGGAGCTGGAGGACGCGCGCTGGTTCACGCGCGCGGACATCGAGAGCGGCACGCCGAAGCTGCCGCCGCCGCTCTCTATATCGTTCCGCTTGATCGAACACTGGTTCGACGCGGTCTCGGGTCGGCCGCTGCGGGAGTTGTTGACACCGGCGCCGTGGCCGGCCCCGCGCTGAGGATCAGCCGCGCCGCCAATGACCGCGGCGCAGACGCCAGCCGTCACCCTGCCGCACCCACTCGTACGCGACCCAGTGGTAACCGGGACGCGGTGCGACCCAATGTCCGGACACCCACCGGTGCCGTCCGCCCACCCAGTCCCAATACCCCCCGACCCACACATAGCCCGCCTGAGGGGGAGTGCCGATCACCTCGACCTGGGGCGCCGGCGGCGCGACCAGCACCACACCGTCCACATAGTGACCCTGATCGGGCGCAACGACGCAGGACGACAGCGGGGCCGTGGACAGCGCGGCGACGAGATACAGGAGCCGCTTCATCGCTCCCTCTAACTCCGCGGCTTGGATCGATCTTCGCTGCGGCGATTGAGCTCGACGGTGGGCGCGGCGGCCGCGTTCGTGCCGTTCGATTTTGCGCGGTACATCAGCCGATCCGCCCGCCCCAAAAGCTCGGCGGCGCTGCGTCCATCGTCGGGATACAGCGAGACGCCGACGGCGGCGGTCACGCGAAGCTCCTCGCCCGACAGCTTGCAGGGCAGCGCGACCAGGCGCCCGATCGCCGCCGCCACGTCCTCCGCCGCGCTGCGGCTCGGCACCCGCGGCAGGATCACGATGAACTCATCGCCGCCGTATCGGCAGACGACGTCGCCCGTGCGTGCCCGCGTCGCGATGCGCCCCGCGACCGTCACCAACAGCTCATCCCCCAACGTGTGCCCGAAGCGATCGTTGATGCGCTTGAAGCCGTCGAGGTCGATGAACAGGACGGCGAACAGGTGGTGATTCGAGGACGCATCCAGAATGGTCTGGTCGAGAAGCTCGGTCATGCGTCTGCGGTTGTAGAGGCCGGTGAGGCCGTCCCGGTCGGCCAGCGTGAGCGCATGAGCTTCGCGCGCTTTGAGCAGGTCGATCTCGCGCAGCAATCGGGCGTTGATCGACCGCAGGGTCTCCAATTCAGCCTTGGTCGAGGGACGGCTCCGCCGTTCCGGCAGGGAGGTCGGAGTGTCGGCGGCACTGCATCGCAGCGCGGCGATCAGCGGACCCGCGGCATCGTCGACGAGGTCGATGCCGGAGAGTCGCTCGATCCAATCGATGGTGGGCTTTCCGCTCGACATCGAGCCGCCCTCACCGCGTTGTCTAATTGCCATAATATCGCCCGCCCTAGCGTCGGCCCGGATAGGTCACTGCCGATGCTATGTAAGATTACGCCTCCTCGGCGAAGTTGCGACCTGTCTCCCATTAAATTCGGTCAATGCACCGTCAGGGGGCGCCCGGGTCAACCGAACGGGGCGGCCGTCGTTGTCCCCGTTCATCATGCTTCAACCGGAAATCGCCGTTTTGCGATTCGGCCTGGGCGCCCGGCCGGGAGACCTTGCCGCGGCGGCTGCCGATCCGCGCGCCTGGTTGAGGGCGCAGACGCGGGATCCCGCGGAGCGCGCCGGCGACCTCGCGCTGGCTCCTTCGAACGAGATTTTCGAGGCGGTGCTGGCCGCGCGCGAGGAACGCCGCGAAGAGCGGCTCGAGGCCGCCACCGCGGAAGAAGCGAAGGCTGCGGGCGCGATCCTGCGCGAGGCCTATCAACCTCACTATCGCGCCCAGGTGCTCGCCCGCGCGCAAAGCGCGGCCCTCACGACGCGGCCTTTCGGCGAGCGCCTGGTTCACTTCTGGGCCAATCATTTCGCGGTCTCGGCCGACAAGGGCGCTATTTTCGGACTCGCGGGCACGCTCGAGAACGAAGCGATCCGGCCGCACGTGAACGGACGATTCGTGCAGCTTCTCACCGCGGTCGAGCAACACCCCGCGATGATCGCCTTTCTCGACAATCAATACTCGGTGGGCGCGGATTCGCCGGCGGCGCGTCGCGCCGCCGCGCGCTCCGATGCGGCGACCGACCGGCCGAAGCGCCGCTTCGGCATCAATGAAAACCTCGCCCGGGAAATTCTCGAGCTGCACACGCTCGGCGTCGGCGGCGGATACCGGCAGGAGGACGTGACGAGCTTCGCGCAAATCCTGACCGGCTGGTCGATCGGAGGAGGCCGGGGGCGCCTCGCGGGCGGCGATCCGGGGAGATTTTACTTTCGCGAAGAGCTGCACGAGCCCGGCGCGAAAATCCTTCTCGGCAAGCGCTATGCGGAACAGGGCCGCGCCGAAGGCGAGTCGGTGCTCGCGGATCTGGCCGCCCATCCGTCGACGGCCCGGTTCCTGGCGACCAAGCTGGTCAGGCATTTCGTCGCCGACGACCCGCCGCCCAGGGCGGTGGAGCGCCTCACGCATGTCTACCTCAAGTCCGGCGGCGATCTGCCGCGGGTGTACGCGGCGCTGATCGAGTCGCCGGAAGCGTGGGAACCCCAGCCGCGCAAATTCAAGACACCCGAGGACTTCGTGTTCTCGACGCTGCGGGCGCTCGAGCTCACCCCGGGCGCGCCCCAGGAGGTCGTTCACGCCTTCGACCTGATGGGGCAGCGCCAGTACACCCCGGGGTCCCCCGCCGGTTGGGCCGATACCGCGGCCAGCTGGGATGGCTCCGACGCGCTGATGCATCGGGTGCTGTGGGCGTCGCAGACCGCAGACCGCTACCCGGGAGTGTCCACTCCGGCGGAGGTCGCCGATGCGGCGCTCGGGGGCCTGTTGCGACCGGAGACCGCCACGGCGATGCGCCGCGCGAGTTCCGGCAGCCAGGCCCTGGCGCTCTTGTTGATGAGTCCGGAGTTTCAACGCCGATGAACAGGCAGACTTTACGGCTTTCACGCCGCCGCTTCCTCCAGGCCGGCGGCGCGCTCACGGCGGGCGCCCTCCTGCCCTCCATCCTGTTCGCGCGGACCGGGGGCGAATCGCGGCTGGTGGTCGTGATCCTTCGCGGCGCGCTCGACGGCCTCGCCGCCGCGCCTCCCCACGCGGATCCCGACTATGCACGGTTGCATCGGGACCTCGCCATCGCTCCGCCGGGCTCCGCCGACGGCGCCCTCGGGCTCGACACAACCTTCGGTCTGCACCCCGAATTGCAGTTCCTGCACGAGCGATACGCCGCGGACGAGCTCATCGTCTTCCACGCCGTCGCGTCACCGTACCGCGACCGTTCCCACTTCGACGGGCAGAACGTGCTGGAGAACGGCTACCGGCAGCCGCTGGGCAGCGCGGACGGATGGCTGAACCGTGCCGTCGGCGCACTGTCGGCGCGCACGTCGGGACGCTCGGCGGCGGTCGCGATCGCCCAGAACGTGCCGCTGATCCTGCGTGGCGACACAGCAGTCCTGTCGAAGTCGCCGATCGCCACCCCGGACGTGGACGAGGAATTGCTCCTACGTCTCCAGGATCTTTACTCGAAGGACGATTGGCTTTCCGCGCGCCTGAGCGAAGCGCTCCAATCGGAGCACCTGGGCGATGCGTCGAGGGACCTGCAGGCGACAACGCCGATGGTGAGCTCGAGCAGGTCCGTCGATCGAATCACAGCCGCCGCGCGCATGGCGGCCGCCGTCATGAGGAGCGAGGGCGGCCCGGAAGTGGCGGTGCTCGAGGCCACGGGCTGGGACACTCACGCCAATCAGGGCGGCGCCAAGGGTGCGTTGGCTCAGCGCCTGCGCGGCCTGGATGCCGCGCTTCGTGCCCTCGGAGACGATCTCGGTCCCCTATGGAGCCGCACGGCCGTGCTGGTGGTCACCGAATTCGGGCGCACGGCGGCGATGAACGGAACCCGCGGCACGGACCACGGCACCGCAGGTTGCGCCTTTCTGGTCGGCGGCGCCGTCCGCGGCGGCCGCGTGATCGCGGATTGGCCGGGTCTCGACGCCGGGTCACTCCTAGACCACCGCGATCTTCGGCCGACCTTGGATTTGCGCAGCGTGTTCAAAGCGGTGCTCGCCGACCACTTGCACGTCGACGCCAGAACGCTCGCCACCCGCGTGTTCCCCGACAGCACCCAAGCGCGGACCCTCGACGGGCTGATCCGCGCTTAGGTTCCTCGGCGGACTGCCTACCCTGCGAACGGGTCCGTGGTCGCGGACGAGGTCGCTGGGGCCAGCGGCTCATGCCCGAGATCCGTGCTCGGCGTGACCTCGGCCGCCGGGGCGGGCGCCGGCGCGACCGGGGCGACCGGCTTCGGCCGTGCGATCGAGCCCCAGACGGGCTTCGGAGCCGTTTTCACCGGCGCAGCTTTTTGGGGCGCGGCCTTTTTCGGCGCGGCCTTTTTCGGCGCAGCCTTCTTCGGCGCAGCCTTCTTCGCGACGGCTTTTTTCGACGCGGCTGTCCTGGCCTTCTTGGCAACCTTCGCCTTGCCCGCCTTCTTGGCGGGGCGCGCTTTCTTCTTTAATACGCTTTTCTTAGCAACCGCACGCTTGGCCTTCGCCTGCGGACGCTTCTTCCCTTTAGCCTTTTTCTTTGCCATGGTCAGTCTTCTCCTCGGGGTCAATCCGTCTTCGTGAGAGTAGCCCCGAAAAAGTCCGCTGTCATCTGCGCGCGGTGCTGGAGTCGGGGATGGGTATTGCGTACGCTGCCCTCGTGATGCCCAACGACCCGATTCGTCCTTTGAACGATGTCTGGCTCAGGCCGCGACGGGTATTCCGCGAGCTCGCCGCGGAACCCGTCGGACGCAGGGACCTCATGCTGGGCGCCGCGCAGGGCATCGGCAATTTCCTCGTCATGCTGCGCCTTCAGAATGCGGGAGCGAGCTACGGTCTGATCCAGATATTCGGCGCCGCCACGATCGCCGGCTCCCTGCTGGGAATCGTGGGGCTGTACGTCATGGGGACCATCTATGCGCGTCTCGGGGCGGGCGGAGCCGCCAATCCGAGCCTGCGGCGGCAAACGATTCACGTCCTCGCCTACGGCTCCGTGCCCATGGCGGTGTCGCTCGGCATCTGGGTGCTGACGGCACTCATCGCGGCGGACGCCACCTTTCTTTCCACGCCCCGGCCCGAGGATGAGGGCTTCATCACCCTCCTGCTGAGAGCGCAGTTCGCGAGTTCGGTGCTGCTGATGATCTGGAGCGTGGTGCTTCAGGTCATGGGCTTCAGCGAGATCCTCAAGGTGACGACGGGCAAGGCCTTCGGCATCTGGATGCTGGGGCAGCTGGTCGGATTTCTCGCGGCCCTGTTCCTCGCCGTGATGGTGACGACGCTCATTCCGGCACCTTGACCGCCGCTTTTCAGCCGGCCCCGGTCGACGGGGACACGGTCCCGGCTGCTTGAGCGGATTCCCCGATGCTTTCCCGGCCGGATTCGGCGGGCAGTGCGCCTTGGCGCGCAGGCGCGCGGCTTGGCCGCGGGCCGTTTGGCCGCGGGGCGCTTGGCCGCGGGGCGCTTGGCCGCGAGGGGCTTGGCCTTGGACCCAGCCTTGAGCGCGCGCTTTCTGGCTTTCGCTTTGGACGCCGTGGCGCTCTTGGCGAGGGACTTGCCGGCGGGCTTGGCAACGCGTTTGGCGGCGGACGACTCGCCGCGGGCCTCGGGTTGCGCGGGCTTCGCCGGCTTCGCGGATGCGCCTTTGTTGCGCGCGGCCTCCGCGGCCTGGGCGCTTCGGGCGGCCTCAGCCTTCTTGCGAGCCTGCTTGGCGGACTTCTTCGCGAGCTTCGCGAGCTTGCGTGCCTTCTTGAGCTGAGCCTTGGCCGACCGCACCCGTTCTCTCGCCTCGTCGGCGCGTTCCACCGCCTTGCGGGCCTCGGCGCTCAGCCGCGTCAGGGAAGAAATGTTTGCCACGGGTCCGCTCCGATTCTGTTCCAGGGCCGTCGAGCTTAAACGCGGCGGCGCCACCTGTCACGGCGGCGCATCGGGGAGGATGCGCAGCAGGTACTCGCGGATATCCGCCACCTCGGGCTGACAGACCGAATGCGCCATGCGGTACTGGTGCCATTCCACGCCGTAGCCGAGCGCCTTCAACTGCTCGCGGGAGGCGAGCCCCAGGCCGATGGGCAGCACGCCGTCATCGAGACCGTGGGCCATGAAGATGGGCACCCCGGCGTTGGCGGAGGCGCGTTGCGCGGCCAGGGTGGCGGCCAGCGGCAGATAGCACGACAGCGCGAGGATGCCCGCCAGGCGCTCGGGATAGCGCAGACCCGTATACAGCGAAACCGCCCCGCCCTGTGAGAATCCGGCCAGCACGATGCGGCCGGCGGGAATGCCGCGCTCGATCTGCTGGCGGATCAGCTCGCCCACCCCGGCGTCGATGTCCCGGAAACCGGCGAGGTCCTCGGCCGCGAGCCGGTCGAATCCCAGAATGTCGTACCAGGCGCGCATGCTCATGCCGCCGTTGATGGTCACCGGCCTGACCGGTGCATTGGGAAACACGAAGCGCCAGGCGCGCTCGCGGCGGGGCACGATTTCCGGAACCAGGGGCTCGAAATCATGGCAGTCGGCTCCGAGGCCGTGCAGCCAGACGATGGCGGCGCTGGGGTTGGGTGCGGTCTCGATTTCGATGGTTTGCAGCATAAGCCGCTAGCCTACAAGAACCGGCCCGCAAAAATCCCCACGCCGTGGTTGACGGGCGATGAATTTTTATGCAGAATCCGCGCAACTTTATGCAACCGCAGCGGCCGATGCTCCCATGTTGAGAGGCGACACCGACACATCCAGCGCGCCCGCGCGCCGCGTGGCGCTCGCGAAGATCATTCGCGAACAGGCCGTGGGGCGCCAGGCGGAGCTCGTCGCCATGCTGCGCAAGCACGGTCACGCGGCCACCCAGTCGAGCGTCAGCCGGGATCTGCGCGAGCTCGGCGTGGCGAAGCAGGGCGACCGATACGTGCTGCCGGACTCGGCGGCCGCGGTCAAAAACGATTTCTCGACGCTCAAGCAGTTCGTGCGCGAGCTGAGAACCGCGGGCACCAACCTCACGGTGCTGCGCACCACCATCGGCGCCGCGCAGAGCGTGGCGGTGGCCATCGACACCGCCCGCTGGCCCGAGGTGATCGGCACCATTTCCGGGGACGACACGATCTTCATCGCAACCGCCGGGGCGCGCGAGCAGCACAAGCTCGGGGAACGCCTGCACGGCCTTTTCGGACTTTAAACCCTATGACAGCGACATATGCAAAGGGCGCCGAGCCCATCCTCCTGGCATTTTCCGGCGGACTCGACACCTCGTTCTGCGTGCCCTGGCTGAAGGACACCTACAAGCGGCCGGTCATCACGGTCACGGTGGACACGGGCGGCCTCGACGCCCAGGCGGCCGCGGCGCTCGCGACCCGCTCGGCCCAGCTCGGCGCCATCGAGCACCATCTGGTGGATGCGCGCGCCTCGTACTTCGATCAGGTGCTGAAATACCTGATCATGGGCAACATCCGCCGCGGCGGATCGTACCCCTTGTGCGTGGGAGCGGAGCGGGTGCTGCAGGCGCAGACCATCGCGCAGATGGCGCTGTCGCTCGGCACCTCGATGGTGGCGCACGGCTGCACGGCGGCGGGCAACGATCAGGTGCGCTTCGAAGTGGCGTTGCGCACCCTCGCCCCCGGACTCACCATCCTCGCGCCGGTGCGCGACCGGGCGTTCCAGCGGCCGGAACAGCTGAAGTATCTCGAAGAGCATCGGCTGCCGGTTCCGCCCTTCGGCGCGGCCTACTCCGTCAACCGGGGCCTCTGGGGCGTGACCATCGGCGGCAAGGAGACCCTGACCTCGGCCGCGAGCATTCCGGAGGGCGCCTGGGTGCTGTCCAAGGAGGCCTTCTCGAATCCCCGGCCGCCCGAACGGCATATCGTGGGCTTCACCGCCGGCGTCCCCACGAGCCTCGACGGGGCGAAGGGCTCGCCCGTCTCGATCATCGAGCGGCTCGAAGCCTTGGGCGGCCCATTCGGCATCGGCCGCGGCATACATTTGGGCGACACCATCATCGGCACCAAGGGGCGCGTCGCGTTCGAGGCGCCCGCGGCGGAGATCCTCCTGACCGCGCATCGGGAGCTCGAGAAATTGGTGCTGACCGGCAGACAATCGAGGATCAAGGAATCGGTGGCGCAGCCGTACGGCGACCTGGTGCACGAGGGGCAGCACCTCGATCCGGTGTGCCGCGACATCGAGGCGTTGCTGATCTGCTCGCAGGCGCGCGTCAGCGGCGAGGTGCACGTGCTGCTGCGCCCGGGCTCGGCCTTCATCGAGGGCGTCACCTCGCCGCATTCGCTCATGGCGGCCTCGAAGGGCGTGTATGGCGAGGCCGCCGGCGAGTGGACGCCGGTCGATGCGCTCGGCTTCTCGAAGATGCTGGCGCTGCCGGGAATTTTCCATCAGCGCGCCGGGTCGGGCGCGGGCGCGAACGGGGCGGCCCCGTGAGCGCCATGCGCACGGTCGTGGTCGACAAGATCGCCTCGGTCACGCAGGCGCTCGGTCTCTCGCATGAGATCCGGATCGCCGCCGATATTCCCTGCGAAGAGGGCGTGGTGGTGGTGGTCGAGGTCCTCAACAACAAGTCGACCTACAACACGCTCGAGCTCACCAGCGGCCGCATGGCGAAGGTCGCGCGCGGCGACATCGTGGTCGGCGCTCTCGGGCACCGCAAGGCGCTGTTCGGGTATTCGGGCCACATTCCCGAGGCGCTCCAGCCCGGCGACGTGATCCAGATGCTGAACATCGGCGGCGTGCTCGGCATCTGCGATTCCGCGACGCCGGACAAGGGCAGGCCGTTCGATTGCAAGGTGCTCGGCGCCGTGCTGACGTTTCCGTATCTCGGCGAGCGCATCGGCGTGACGGCGCGAACCGGCTACAAGCCGCTCGACTACGCGGCCCCGCTCGACGTGCGTGGCGTGCCGGTGGTGGCGCTCGCGGGCACCTGCATGGAAGCGGGCAAGACGGCGGCCGCCTCGGCCATCATCGCGCGCATGCGGCATCGGGGACTCACCGTCGACGCCTTCAAGGCGACGGGCGTCTCCCTGCGGCGCGACATTCTCGCGTTCGAGGATTCGGGCGCGCGGCGCACGATGATATTCACCGATCTCGGCATCGTGACCACCACCGAGCGCTGCGGTCCGGCGCTCACCCGCACCATGCTCACCGAAATGGCGCTGGGCACGCCCGACGTGATCGTGTTCGAGCTCGGCGACGGGCTGCTCGGAACCTACGGCGTGGAATCGATCCTGCGTCAGCCCGACATCAAGGACGCGCTCACCGCCGTGGTGCTTTCCGCGAACGATCCGGTGGCCGCCTGGGGCGGCGTGAAGCTGCTGCGCGAGCGGTTCCTGGTCGAGCCCGCCGTCGTCACGGGACCCGCCACCGACAATCAGGTGGGAGTCCAGATCATCCGCGAGCAGCTCGGGGTCGAGGCCTTCAATGCGATCAGCAATCCGGCGGAACTCGGCGACTTTCTGATCGCGCGCCTCGGCCTTCAGAACGTCGGTGAAGCGAGGGCGGTCGGCGCGTGAGCGGGCGCAACCCCGAACCCATGCCGGCGTTCGTGCTGGGCGGCACCGGCTATGTGGCCGGCGAGCTCGCGCGCCTGATCGCCGGGCATCCGCGCCTTGCACTGAAAGCCATCCTGTCCGACAGCCAGCCGGGCGGGTCGGTCGGCGCCGCGTTCCCGCACCTGAGGAGCGCATACCCGGCGCTGGCGTTCTCGGGCGCCGACGAGATCGAGCGGCTGATCCGCGAAACCCCGGTGAGCGCGCTGTTCTCGGCCGCGCCGCACGGCGTCGCCGCGGCGCTCATCGACCGGCTGCTCGGCGCGGCCGAGGCGGGCGGCGTGCGTACGCACTGCGTGGACATCTCGGCGGACTTTCGCTACCGAAGCGCCGAGGATTACCAGGCGGTGTACAAGCACGCGCATGGCGCGCCGGCTCGCATTCGCGAGTTCACCTGCGCGGTGCCGGAACACCTGAAGACGGCTCCGACGCCGCACGTGGCGCATCCCGGGTGTTTCGCGACCGCATCGCTGCTCGCGTGCGTGCCGCTGCTCGCGCTCGGGCTCGCCGAACCCCGGCTGTTCATCGCCGGAGTCACCGGGAGCACCGGCTCGGGCCGCAAGCCCGTGGACGGCACGCATCATCCGCTGCGCCACGGGGACCTCTACAGCTACGGGGCGCTGGCCCACCGGCATGCGCCGGAGATCGCCGCCTGCGCGCAGCACGCGTCGGGCGTCGCGGCCGAGATCAACTTCGTGCCCCACTCGGGACCGTTCGCGCGCGGCATCCATGTCACCGTGCAGGCGGCGCTGAAGAAGCCGCTGTCGAGCGCCGCGGCGCTCGAGGCCCTGACCGGGTATTACCGCGGCTGCCCGTTCGTGCGGGTGAGCGATGCGGCGCCGCGCGTCAAGGACGTGGCCGCCAGCAACTACGCGCATCTTTCCGCCGTCACCAACGGCTCATCCATCGCCGTGATGTCGGCGATAGACAACTTGAACAAGGGGGCCGCCGGGGGCGGCGTGCAGTGGATGAACCGATTGCTCGGCTTCGAAGAGACCCTCGGGCTCACCGCGCCCGCGCCGGGGTGGACCTGATGGCCGGTCACCTCGCCCGGGTTTTCGCCCAATATCCCATCGAGGTCGCGCACGGCGAGGGTGTGTGGCTGTACGCGCGCGACGGCCGCAAGATCCTCGATTTCTACGGCGGCCACGCCGTCGCCGGCCTGGGCTATGGGCATCCCCGCTGGGCGGCCGCGCTCGACCGGCAGGCGCGGCAGATGGCGTTCCAGACCAACGCGCTGCCCATGGCGGTCCGGGAGCGGGCGGCCGCGCGGCTGGTGAAGTTCGCGGGGCTGGGTCTCGATACGGTGTTCTTCGTGAATTCGGGCGCCGAGGCGAACGAAAATGCGCTGAAGCTCGCGTTCAAGATGACCGGCCGCACCAAGGCAGTCGCGCTCGAGCAGGGCTGGCACGGCCGCACGGCCGCCGCGGGCGCGGTGACCTGGGGCGCGCTGGAAAAATGGTACGGCTTTCCGCGCCGCCCCTTCGATGTCACGTTCGCCCCGCGCGACGACAGCGAGGCCGCTGAGCGCGCCATCGATCGCGACACGGCGGCGGTCATCGTCGAGCCGGTGCAGGGCGTGGGAGGGGCGTACGATGTGGGCAAGCCCATGTTGCAGGCGCTCTCCAGGCGCTGCGCGGAAACCGGCGCGGTGCTGATCTTCGACGAGGTCCAATGCGGCATGGGCCGCACCGGCGCGCCGTTCGGCGCCAACTTCCACGGCGTCACCCCCGACATCATCACCACGGCGAAAGCGCTGGGCAACGGCTTCCCCGTGTCCGCGCTGCTGCTGTCGCAGCGCATCGCGGCGGGGATCAAGAACGACGACATGGGCACGACCTTCGGCGGCGGCCCGATGGCCTGCGCGGCCGTCGAGGCGGTCATCGACGTGATCGAATCCGAATCGCTGCTCGCGAACGTGCGGCAGGTGTCCGCCTACATCCGAGCGCACTGTCTGGTCGGGCCGGTCACGGGATTCCAGGGCGCGGGACTGCTGCTCGGTCTGAAGACCTCGCGTCCGGCCAAGGAGGTGCAATCGGCGCTGATCGGCAAGGGGATCCTGACCGGCACCAGCGGCGATCCGCACGTGCTGCGGCTGCTGCCGGCCTACATCGTGAACGAGGGGCATGTCGACCAGCTGCGCGACGCCCTGGCGGGGATCAGCGCATGAGTGTTCCCATGAAACGCTTCCTGGATCTTGCGGACTTCGAGCGCGGGGAGATCCTCGATCTGCTCGCGCTCGCCGAGTCCTTGAAACAAAAGCCGCAGCGACGCGCCCTCGCGGGCAGGGTGCTCGGACTTCTGTTCATGAATCCGTCGCTGCGCACGCTGGCGTCCTTCCAGACCGCCATGGCCCATCTCGGCGGGGCCTCCTTCGTGATCACGCCCGGCCAGGGCACCTGGCAGCTCGAGACCCGGCTCAACGCGGTGATGGACGGCACGGCCGCCGAACACATCCGCGAGGGCATCCCCGTGCTCGCCTCCTACTGCGATGCGCTCGGCGTGCGCGCCTTCGCCGAGGGCAAGAACCTTGAGAGCGATCTGTCCGAGAGCCTTTTCCGGCAGATCGATGCGCTGTGTGAATCGCCGCTGATCAATCTCGAATCCGCCGTCAACCATCCCTGCCAGGCGCTGGCCGACTGGCGCACCTTGAACGAGCTCGGGACGCCCGAGCGGGCGAAGTTCGTGCTGAGCTGGGTGTACCATCCGAGAGCGTTGCCGCTCGCGGTCGGCTCCGCCACCCTGCACATGGCCGCGATGCGCGGCATGGAAGTGGTCGTGGCGCGGCCCGACGGGTACGCACTGCCGCGCGAGATCATGGACAAGGCGCGGCGCGCAGCGAGCGCCTCCGGCGGCTCGGTCACGGAGACCTCGGACCGGGCCTCGGCGCTCAAGGGCGCGCAGGTGGTCTATGCCAAGGAATGGGGCTGCACCTCGCATTACGGCGACGCCGAGGCCGATGCCCGCCTGCGCGCCGGGCTCAAGGATTGGTGCGTGAGCGAGTCCTGGTTCGCCGCCGCCGCGCCGGGCGCCCGGTTCATGCACTGCCTCCCCGTGCGCCGCAACGTCGCGGTGACGGACGAGATTCTGGACGGCCCGCGCGCCGTGGTGAGGCTCGAGGCTTTCAATCGTTTGATCGTGCAGACCGCGGTGCTGCACCGCATGCTGTCTTCCTAGAGACATCCGAGTTCCGGAGACCCATCGATGCTCAAGAGCCGACCCGATCCTTCCATTGCCATGCGCGCGCTCAGAAGCGCCGCGCCCTACGTACGCATGTACAAGAACAAGGTGTTCGTCATCAAGGCGGGCGGCGCCGTGTTCAACGACGACGCTTCCATGCGCGCCCTGATCGAGCAGGTCGCGATCCTGCACCAGGTGGGCATCAAGGCCGTGCTGGTGCACGGCGGGGGCCCGCAGCTCGACCAGCTGCAGGCGACCCTCGGCATCGAGACCCGGATGGTGAACGGCCGCCGCGTCACCGACCAGAAATCCATCGACGTGACCTCGATGGTGCTCAACGGACTCATCAACACCCGCATTCTCGCGATCTGCCGCGCGCTCGACATCGAAGCCATCGGGCTGTCCGGCGTCGACTCCGGCCTCGTGCGCGCCCACAAGAGGGGGCCCGTGCCGGTCTCGCCGGGCTCGAGCGAATCCGTCGATTACGGCTTCGTGGGCGACATCGATTCGGTTAACGTCGGCGTCATCGAGAAGCTGCTCGACATCGGGCTGATGCCGGTCGTGAGCCCGCTCTCGGCGGACGCGAGCGGCACGCTGCTCAACATCAACGCCGACACGGTGGCCGCCGCGATCGGCGGCGCGCTGTCCGCGGAGAAGCTGGTGCTGTGCACCGGCGCGCCGGGAATTCTGGAGGATTCCACCGACCCGAGCTCGATCGTTTCCTACACGGACATCGAGGGTCTCACGCGCCTGCGGGCGCGCGGCAGCCTCAAGGACGGCATGCTGCCCAAAGCGCAGGCGATCGAGAGTGCCATCCGCGCGGGCGTGCGCCGCGTGCACGTGATCTCGTACAAGTCGACCGACAGCCTCCTCGCCGAGGTGTTCACGAACGAGGGCACGGGCACGCTGGTGGTTGCGGACCTGAAGGCGCTCTCCCCGGCGGAACAGACGGCGGCCTCATGACCCGGTTGTGGGACAAGGGAACCCCGCTCGACGAGCGCGTGCTCGCCTACACCGCGGGCGAGGACCACCTGCTCGACGATCGTCTGGTGCCTTACGACATCGCCGCATCCTCGGCGCACGCCGACATGCTTGCCGCGCAGGGGCTCTTGTCGGCGGCGGATCATCGGGCCATTCACGCCGCCCTCGCCGAGATCGGCGAGGAACACGCGCAGGGCCGGTGGCGGATCACGCTCGAGCAGGAGGACTGCCAGACCGCGATCGAGAATCGCCTGACCGAGCGCATCGGCGCGGCCGGAGGTCGTCTGCACGCGGGGCGCTCGCGCAATGACCAGGTGCTCGCGGCCCTGCGCCTGTATCTCGCGGACGCGGCCCGATCGCTGCACGACGCCGCGGTGGCCGTCGCCGAGGCGCTGGAACAGCTGGCGGTGCGCGACGGCGCGATCGAGCTGCCGGGCTACACCCACATGCAGCAGGCCATGCCGAGCACGGTGGCGCTCTGGGCGCTGGGATTCGCCGCCGAAATACGCGACGACGCCGCGGGGATCTCGCTGGTGGAGCGCCGCTCCTCCAAGAACCCTCTCGGCTCCGCGGCGGGCTACGGCACGCCGAATCTGGACATCGATCGCGAGGCCACGCGGCGCGGCCTGGGATTTCGCGTCACGCACGAGCCCGTCACCGCGGTGCAGCTGTCGCGCGGCAAGGCCGAGGCGCATCTGTTGTTCGAGATCACGCTCCTCACCCAGGACATCGGACGCCTCGCCGCGGACCTGCTGCTGTTCTACACCCAGGAGTTCGGTTTCGTCGCACTGCCCGATGCCTTCACCACCGGCTCGTCCATCATGCCGCAGAAGCGCAATCCCGACGTGTTCGAGCTCATGCGCGGCCGCAGCGCGGTGGCCCAAGGAGCGCTCAACGAGGTGCTCGGCATCACCCAGAAACTCTCCTCGGGCTACCACCGCGATCTGCAGCTGATCAAGCCGCCGCTGTTTCGCGGCATCGATTCCTGCCGCCAGACGCTCGACATCCTGCCGGGGGCGCTCGCCGGCGTACGCTTCCGGCGCGAGCGCATCCGGTTGGATCCCGGCATTCACGCCGCCGCGGCGGCCAATGCGCTGGTGACGAAGGAGAACATTCCCTTCCGCGAGGCGTACCGGCGGGTGGCCGCGAAGCTCAAGGACTCGCCGTGAGCATCTGGCGCAGTCCGCTTCCCCTCGAGGCCCTGAACGCGGGGGGTGCGGGCACGCTCATGGGTCCGCTCGGCATCGAGTTCACCGAGATCGGCGAGGATTTCGTCCGGGGCACCATGCCGGTCGATGCCCGCACCCACCAGCCGTACGGCCTGCTGCACGGCGGAGCATCGGTCGCGCTCGCCGAGACGCTGGGCAGCATGGGCGCCAACATGTGCGTGGACTCGAGCCGCCATCTTTGCGTCGGTCAGGAGATCAATGCGAACCACCTGAAGTCGGTGAGGTCGGGCCGCGTGACCGGCACGGCGCGGCCGCTGCATGTGGGCACGCGCAGCCAGGTGTGGAGCATCGAGATCGTCAACGATGCCGGCGCCCTTGTCTGCGTTTCGCGACTCACGGTCGCCGTCATCCCCCGGCCCTGAGGTCCCCCTCGGACCCCTCCCCCCAGCACGGCGCGCTGGCATTTGCGGCACCGAATGCGTATCGTTCGCGCCATGAAAACACTCACCCGCCGTGCCATTCGCAGCGCCTGCACGGGCGCCCTCCTGCTGTCGGTCGCCCCCTGGCTGGCCGCACAATCGCCCACCTCCACACCGCCCGCTCCCGGCCCGGGCGCCGCAGGGCCGGCCGCCACGGCACCCGCAGCGCCTGCGCCGATCTCCAACGAGCAGGCGAGCTATCTGTTCGGTCTGACCTTCGGGGAACAGCTGCACAGCATCGGCATCAGCAGCGACGTGAGCTCCGAAGGCGTCTCGCGCGGTTTCAAGGAAGGTCTGCAGGGCAAGAAGGCCTCGCCCGCCGAGCGGCAGCAGATCCAGGAGTACGTGCATAGCGTGATGCTGGCCGCGGCCGCGCACAACAAGACGGCCGCGCAGGAATTTTTGGCGTCGAACGGCAAGAAGGCCGGCGTGAAGACCACGGCCTCGGGACTCGAGTACAAGGTCGACAAGGCGGGCGATCCCAAGGCCCCCGCGATCACCGCCGAGGACGAGGTGACCGTCAACTACCGCGGGAAGCTCCTCGACGGCAGCGAATTCGACAGCTCCGAGTCCCACGGCAAGCCTCTGGACATACCCGTCGGCGGCGTCATCAAGGGCTGGCAGGAAGCGCTGGTGCTGATGAAGCCGGGCGCGAAATGGACGGTGTACGTCCCGCCCGAGCTTGCCTATGGGGCGAATCCCCGTCCCGGTATTCCGGGCAATTCGCTGCTGATATTCGACATCGAGGTGTTGAGCGTGAAGCCCAAGCAGGCCGCGCCCGTGCCGATGCCGCAGAAGCCCGCGACGGCGACGCCGAAGCCGCAGTAATCGGCCGTCGCTCCGCTCAGCGCGAGAGGTCCAGGGCGTTGGTCAGATCGCCCATGGGCGGCTCGCCGTGCTCGGCGAGCGCGCGATCGCGGCGCTCGATGCCGGGCAGGGTCTCCAAGCCGAACCGCCGAATCATCAGCCGCATGATGGAGGCGGTGTCATACGGGGTGTGATCGACGCTCGCCTTCCTCGCGAGCGGCGAAATGATCAGCGCCGGGATGCGCGATCCCGGCCCGAGCAGATCCCCCTTCGGCGGCGCGACGTGATCCCACGCTCCGCCGAACTCGTCGTAGGTGATGACGATCACCATGTTCTTCCACTGGGGGCCGGCCTGAAGCTTCGCCACCAGATCCGCGATGTGCGCGTCCCCCTCGGCGATGGAGGCATATCCCGGATGCTGGTTGAGGTTGCCCTGCGGCTTGTAGAACGCCACGGCGGGCAATCGGCCGGCCGCGATGTCCGACAGCAGTTGATCGTAGTCCTTGAGGTGCGCGGCACGCTCGGCGCCGCGCGTCGCCGGATCGAAAGCCGCGTAATAATTGAAGGGCTGGTGATGCGGCTGGAAGTCGGGGCTGCCGCCCGGGGTTTCGGGCGCGTAGATGACGCGGCGTGGGGTCGCGGCCGGCGCGCGCCCATCGGCAAGGGCCGCCTCCCAGGCGCCGGCATACCACGCCCAGCTCACCCGTTTCTCATTCAAGCGGTCGCCTATGGTGGGGTCGGTCTGCGGCGGCAGCGTGGTGTGCCTGGCGGGATCCGCGTACAGCCCGCCGGCATCGTCCGACGCAGGGGGGTTGCCGCTCGGCTGATACGGCGGCTGCATGGTGTTCACCGCACGGAACTTGCCGTCTCCGAAGTAGTTTTCAGGCGCGATGTTGCCGCTCTTCGCGAACTTCGGCGGACCATCGAGCGCGGAGGCGGGCGCGCCGGCGGCAACCTTCAGGCGCGGCAGATAGTGACCGGAAGCATCCGTGTCCAGGATCGCGATCGACGGCCTGGCGGGCGAGGTATCGGCGTTCGGATACTCGGGCGCGCATGCGCAAATCAAATACTGATGGTTCAAGAACGAGCCGCCGAACGCCCCTTGAAAGAAATGGTCCGCCAGCACGTATTGGCGGGCGAGCCTGAACAAGGCGGAGCCGCTGTAGTCGTAATGCCCCAGGACGAGACCGCCGGAATCCCCCCAGGCCGCGTAGCCGTCGTTCGTGCCGCCGTCGATCTGCATCTGGTGCTCGAAAAACCGGTGCCACAGGTCGCGCGTCACCACCGACGTGGTGAGCGTCACCCCGGACTCGGCGGTGAAGGCGTGCTCGATCGAGAAGGGCGCATTGGGCAACCCCGCGCTCTCGGCCTGCGTCACCACCGGCGTGTAGCCGGGCGCCGTCACTCCGCCCCAGGTCTGCGGCAATGTCGGCAGCACCGTCCCGTCGCGGTCGCGCTGCGGAGCATACGCGGGCAGCGGGTGCCCGTCGGGACCGACCACGCGGGCGAGCCCCTCCGCGCCCGGAAAGTTGCCGTACAGGTCGTCGAACGCGCGGTTCTCGGCGTAGATCACCACGATGGTCGAGACCTTGGCGCGCAATGCCCGCGAGATCGGGTCGGCCGGTTTCGGCGCGGGTGCGACCGCCTGCGTGGCGCATGCGCATAAGCTCGCAATGGCGAGCAGCGCGAGGACCTTTTTCGAGCGCTCGAGGTGCGGCATCGGGCGATTATACCGCGCGGGGCGCGGCGCCGAGGCCGCCCGCGGGGCCGCGGTAGCGGCTAGAAGGTCCAGGTCGCGCTGACGGTGACGGCCGCCGGATCGCCGAATTGCGAGCTGATGCGTTCGTATTCGGCGCGGAAGGCGAAATCCTGCCACTTGAACTGCGCGCCCGCGCCGTAGGCGAATTTCGTGTCGGTCTGATCGGTGCGGTACGCCGTCGGTGCGCTGCAGGCGCTGTACGGGGGCGCGCAATATCCGGACGGATAGGCGTACGTGGTGATGTCGCTCTGCAGCCGCGCGACGCCGAGCTTGCCGTACACATCGAGGTACGGGAGCGGCAGCGGCAGATATCCCAGGCCGTACAGCACCGTGGCCTTGGGATGCGAGCTCGCATTGGAATAGAAATAATTGTTGCCGTAGTAGCCGTTATCGCCATTGCCGCTGCCGAAGTCGATGTACTCCACCTCGCCCCCGACGAAGGGCAGCGGGCGGATGCCGGCGAGCACCTTCCACGTCGCATCGTGGTCGTGGTAGCCGCCGTAGTAGCCGTAGTCGTAATAGCTGCTGTTCCCGACATTCGACTGACCGACGCCTACGCCGACGTACGCTCCGAGCGGATTGTCGGCGACGGCCTGAGTCGAGACGCCGGCGGCGCCGAGCGCGGCAGCGGCCAACAAGGCGGCGGACAGTCGATTCATCGATTTTCTCCAATTTCGTTACTGCACACTGGGACAGGCGAGCGGCGCCGGAAGTTCCGGCGCGCGGCGCGCGCAGCCACGTAGTGTACGGTCTCTGCGGGTATAATTGGCCGATGAAAGCGGCGCCCGTGTTGATCCTCATCGCCCTGGCCTCGGCGGCGACGAGCTGCGGGCAGAAAGGACCGCTGGTGCTTCCGGATGCCGAGCACCCGCGCAAAAAGGTGAAATTCCCGGCCGCCCCGAAATCGGGAGCGCCCGCCCAGCCGGCCGCTCCCAAGCCGCCCGACGCCCCCGCCACGGCACCCGGCTCCAATCCCACCCCCGACGCCGCGCCGCAGGGCTGATCCTCATGCCCGCCCGAAAGCTCCTGCTGGTGGACGGCTCGTCCTATCTATACCGCGCCTTCCACGCGCTCCCGCCGCTGTCCAACTCCAAGGGAGAACCCACCGGCGCGGTGCTGGGCGTCATCAACATGCTGAACAAGTTGATGAAGGAGGAATCGCCGGACCGGGTCGCGGTCGTGTTCGACGCGCCGGGCAGGACGTTTCGGGACGAGCTGTTCGATCAGTACAAGGCGCACCGCACGCCGATGCCGGACGACCTGCGCTCGCAGTTGGCGCCGCTGCTCGAGGCGGTCGCGGCGCTCGGCCTGCCGCTCCTGCGCGTCGCCGGCGTCGAGGCGGACGATGTGATCGGCACGCTTGCGATCCAGGGTTCCGCGGCGGGGTTCGACGTGCTCATCTCCACCGGCGACAAGGACATGGCGCAGCTCGTGGATTCGCGCATATCGTTGGTCAACACCATGAGCAATACGCGCCTCGACCGTGCGGGCGTGAAGGCGAAATTCGACGTGTTCCCGGAGCAGATCGTCGATTACCTCGCACTCGTCGGCGACAGCTCGGACAACATCCCGGGAATCACGGGTGTGGGCCCGAAGACCGCCGCCAAATGGCTCAACCAGCACCAAACCCTGGACGCCTTGATCGCGCACGCGGCGGACATCCCGGGCAAGGTGGGCGAGAATCTGCGCGGCGAACTGCCTGCGCTCGAGCTGTCGCGAAAGCTCGCGACCATCGACGCGGCGGTGACGCTCGCGGTGACACCCGAGGACCTCGTCGCGGGAAGCCCCGACCAGAAGCGGTTGCGCGAATTGTACGGCCGGCTCGAGCTTCGCGCGCTCGCCAAGTCGCTGGACGCGCTGCCGCCGCCGGCCGATGCGGGGACCGCGACAGCGGTCGCGGCAGGCTCGTCCGCGGAGGCCGCCGGCGCCCCGCCGGCGCGACATCACGATGCGGTGCTCTCGGAGGCTTCGCTGCAAGCCTGGATCGCGAAGCTCCAGTCGGCTCCGCTCGTCTGCATCGGCGTCGAGACCAACAGCGCCGACTACATGCATGCGCATCTCGTCGGCATGGCGTTCGCCATCGCGCCGGGGGACGCGGCTTACATCCCTGTCGCCCATGATTACACCGGCGCGCCCACCCTGCTCGCTCTCGATCGGGTGCTTGGCGCGCTCAAACCGCTGCTGGAAGACGCCCGGCTTGCCAAGATCGGCCGGCGCCTGAAGTTCGACGCCCACATCCTGGCGAACCACGGCATCGCGCTTCAGGGGCAGCGTTACGATGCGATGCTCGAATCGTACGTGCTCGACAGCGTCGCCACGCGACACGATCTGGAGTCGACCGCCGCGAAATACCTCGGCACCCCCATCACCCGGTACGAGGACATCGCCGGCAAGGGCGCCAAGCAGATCCCGTTCGGCCAGGTCGACGTGCAGCGGGCGGCGGATTACGCAGGGGAACAGGCCGAGGTGACGCTGAAGCTGCACCACGCTCTCTGGCCGCGGCTCGAGGCCGCGCCCGGGCTCGCGAGATTGTACGAAACCATCGAGCAGCCGCTATCGCCGGTTTTGTATCGGATGGAGCGCACCGGTGTGCTGGTGGATCGCGAACTGCTCCGGGCACAGAGCTCGGAGCTTGCCGCACGCATGGCGCAGCTGCAGGCGCAGGCTCACGCCGCGGCCGGCGGCTCGTTCAACGTGGATTCGCCCAAACAGCTGCAGGAGATCCTGTTCGGCAAGCTCGCGCTTCCCGTCGTGCGCAAGACGCCGACGGGACAGCCGTCCACGGCCGAGGACGTGCTCGAGGAGCTGGCGCAGTCGTACGAGCTGCCGAAACTGATCCTCGAATATCGCGGCGTCTCCAAGCTCAAGTCCACCTATACCGACAAGCTGCCGGAACAGATCAACGAGCGCACCGGCCGCATCCATACCTGTTATCAACAAACGGTGGCGGCGACCGGCCGGCTGTCCTCCTCCGATCCCAATCTGCAGAACATCCCGATCCGCACCGCCGAGGGGCGGCGCATCCGCCAGGCGTTCATCGCCGCAAACGGCTGCTCGCTCCTCGCCGCCGATTATTCGCAGATCGAGCTGCGCATCATGGCGCACCTCTCGAGCGATGCGAGTTTGCTGAAGGCGTTCGCCGAGGATCGGGACATCCACCAGGCAACCGCCGCGGAGGTCTTGGGGCTGCCCGCCGGCGAGGTGAGCGCCGATCAGCGGCGATCGGCCAAGGCGGTGAATTTCGGGCTCATCTACGGGATGTCGGCCTTCGGCCTCGCCCGGCAGCTCGGCATCTCGCGCGGCGACGCGCAACGCTACGTCGACCTGTACTTCGAGCGATATCCCGGCGTGAAGCGCTACATGGACGAAACCCGCGCCCAGGCGCGCGAGCTCGGTTACGTGGAAACGGTTTTCGGTCGACGCCTCTATCTCCCCGAAATCCGCTCGCGCGACGCGGCCAGGCGCCAGTACGCGGAACGCAGTGCGATCAACGCGCCGATGCAGGGCACCGCGGCGGACATCATCAAGCGCGCCATGATCGAGGTCGACGCATGGCTCACGCGGTCCCAGGCCCGCGCGCGGATCATCATGCAGGTGCACGATGAGCTCGTGCTCGAGGTGGCCGACGAAGCCGCCGAGAGCACGGCGGCGTGTCTGCGGGAACATATGATCGGGGCTGCCGAACTCGCGGTGCCGCTCAAGGTCGATGTAGGAATAGGCCGAAACTGGGACGAGGCGCATTGAGACGCGGCTCCCGCCGCGGTGCCGCCGGATCAGGTTAACTAATTGTTAAAGTCCGTTAAGGCTGGGCAAGATTTTCGCGGTTTTTGCGGCCAATTTTGCCATTTGAGCGGCGGAACGAGCGCGGCGCGCGGCTCGCGAATTAATTGGCCGGCGGCCCTGGAACTTTCAGGGGGCACCCCCATCTAATCCCGTGAGCATGGAAACATGCTCCCCGCTCTTCTCCCTGAGCGGGTAAGACCCGGTTTGTCATCCCCATGCCGGGTTGGTCTGCCTCGGTGGTTGCGCAAGCGCCCACCGGGGCTTTTTTTTACCCCTCGAGCCATCGATCGAGCACGCTGCGTGCCTGATCGAGACCCTGCCTTTCGTGCGCGGAGAACAGCTGCGTGCTGACGGCCGCATCGCGGCAAGATTCGTTGGTCTCCTTGAGCACGCGGGAGCCGTCCTGCCGGTTGAGTTTGTCCGACTTCGTCAACAACACATGGGCTCGCCGACCGCGCGCCAACACCCATTCGAGCATGGTGGCATCCTGCTGGCCCAGTCCCCGGCGGCTGTCCACGATCAACACCAGGCCGACCAGGGACTCGCGGGTGTTGAAATAGTGTTCCATGAGCTCGAGCCACCGCGCCTGCACTTTCTCGGGCACCTTCGCGTATCCATATCCGGGCAGATCGACCAAGCGGCGCTCGGGTACGAGCTCGAAGAAGTTGATCAGCTGCGTGCGGCCCGGCGTGCGGCTGACCCGCGCCAGTCCGGAGCGTTCGACGATCGCATTGATGGCAGTGGATTTGCCGGCGTTCGAACGCCCCGCAAACGCGACCTCGCGCCCCGTGTCGGCGGCCAGCTGGCCGGCTTGCGCCGCGCTCGTCAAGAATCTCACATGGGGATAGAGCGACATCGGAGAGGGGTGCAGCCCGCGTGGAGGAAGATTGTTGCAGGGCGTAGTGTACAATTTGCGGCCGGGAGCGGTTCCGCAGAACATGGGGTCACGAGCGCTATGAATCGGTTTTGGATCTCCGCAGCGGTGGTTGCCTTCGCATTCGCGGGCAATCCGGCGTTGCCGGCCGGCAATGCGCAAGCCGGCGCAGCGAAGGCCGCCGTGTGCCAGGCCTGTCACGGCGCCAACGGCAACAGCGCCAACCCGCAGTGGCCGAGCCTCGCGGGTCTCGGCGCCGGCTACATCGCCGAACAGCTGCAGAATTTCAAGGATGGCAAGCGCACCAATCCCGTCATGCAACCGATGGCCGCCCCGCTGAGCGCGCAGGACATGCAGGATCTCGGGGCTTATTTCGACACCCTGGTCAACACCGGCTTGGAAGCGGATCCCGCCCACCAGCAGGCCGGGGAGACGCTCTATCGCGGCGGCGACAAGGCGCGAGGCATTCCCGCCTGCATGGCCTGCCACGGCCCGAAGGGCGCCGGCAACGAGCCGGCAAAATTTCCCGCCCTCCGCGGCCAGCATGCGATGTACGTCAGCGAGCAGTTGACCGCCTATGCGGACGGCACCCGACCGGGAGGGCCGGGCGGAATCATGACCACCGTGTCCAAGCGTCTGTCGGCGGACGACATTCGTGATGTTTCCTCCTATATTCAGGGGCTTCGCTAACCATGCGCGCTTTACGGGTGGTCCTGTTGCTGAGCCTGGCCGTCGCTCTTGCGGCATGCAGCAGGCATCAGGCCGGCGGTGCGCCCACGGGCGCCGCGCCGCCCACGGCTCGCCTGACCGGCGCCGCGGCGGGTGCTTTGGCGCCCGCCACGCCCGCCACCCCGAACGCTCAAGCGGCGGCGCAGACTTCGAAGCTCAACCGCGACGGATCGGAAACCGTCGAGGAAGCGGCCGGCGACAGCGGCGTGCACAATCTGTTGCTGGCGGCGGTCGCCTCGACGGTCGCGGCGGCGACTCCCTCCGCTTCCGCGCAGGGAACGGCGGGACCGACCCTGTGGCAGGAGGGAACGAATTACACCCGGCTCGTGCCGGCCCAGCCCACGGACGTGCCGGCAGGCCAGGTCGAGGTGCTCGAGTTTTTCTGGTATGCATGCCCGCATTGCTTTGCGCTCGAACCCATGGTCGAGACCTGGAAGAAGAGCAAGCCGTCGTACGTCACCTTCGTGCCGGTGCCGGTCACCTGGAGCGAGGGTCACCGGGCGCTCGCCCGGCTGTACTACACCCTCGAGAGCCTCGGGAAGCTGGATCAACTGCACGATGAAGTGTTCAAGGAAATCCAGGTCAACGGCGATCCGCTGGTGGCCGCCGACCCGGCCAACGAGGCGCAGACCGAGCGCCTGCAGACGGCCTTCGCCGTGAAGCACGGCATCTCCGAGAGCGCCTTCAAGGCGGCCTATCACTCCATGGGAGTCGAGGCCCGACTGCAGCGGGCGGACGAGCTCGTTCAACGCTACCGGATCGACGGCGTTCCCACGTTCGTGATCAATGGCAAGTACCTTGCGGACGTGCGTTCTGCCGGGGGTCCCGAGCGGTTGCTGACCTTGGTCAGCGATCTCGCGGCGCAGGAACACAAGCACTAGCCGGGTCGACATGGTCACGCACCGGGGCGGTTGTCATTGCGGGCGGGTGCGTTTCGAGGTCCTCGCGCCCGCCAGGATCCAAGTCGCCGATTGCAATTGCTCCATCTGCACCAAGTTCGGCTACCTGCACCTGATCGTGCCGGCCGAGCGATTCAAGCTGATCAGCGGGCGCGACTCCCTCACCACCTACACGTTCAACACCGGAACTGCGCAGCACCACTTCTGCTCGGTGTGCGGCGTGAAGTCCTTTTATGTGCCGCGCTCGCATCCCGACGGATTCAGCGTCAACGCGCGCTGTCTCGATGCCGGCACGATCGAATCGATGTCGGTGGCGCCGTTCAACGGACGCGAATGGGAGGCCGCGCGCGGCACCCTGCAGGCGCCGCACGGCTGAGGACGGGCGGCCCCCGCGGGCTTTATGTCGGGTTCCCGCGACGTTATGTAGGGATGCCTCCCGCCATCGTATTCACCTCGAGCATTATGTGACGGGCATCACACGGTCGCCGATCGGAATTGTTGGATGCTATCGGCGTATTCCCCGATCGGCACGTAGCATCGAACCCCATGTCGGACCTCTGCCCGCCCACTGCTCCAAGGAAGGTCGCGGCCACTCGCGACGGGACCCGCCAACACGGCGGCCGGGTGCATTTGTTCCTCGGACTGGCGGCATTCACCCTGATTCGGGCCACCGAGGCATTGGCGGCCGAGTCGGCAGGCGTTGCGGCCCTGCGCTCGAGCTCGAATGAGGCGCGTCCGCCGGCCCCGCTGCACGCCCCCATGAACACGCCGTTGCATGCGCCGCCCTTTGCGCCGCAGAGCTTCGATGCGGGCCTTTCCGATCCAGCCTTCGCGGCGGCTCGGGACGAACACCTCGGATTGCCGGCGTCGTTGTTGCCCGTTCCGCGCGATTATTCGCTCCCCGCGACCGCCGAGTCCTCCGCCCCCCCGAACAGCGATTTCCGTCCGCGCGGCCATTCGGTGTTCGATACGAACCCCGGCGTCGCCAACGACAATTTGATGGTCGATAAAACGGTATGGCAGCAGCTGCAGGAATATCGCACCCGCGACCGGGTGCGCGTGATGACCCTGTGGGAATCGGCGGCAAGCAATGTCTCCATCCAGACCAACCGCCGGGGCGCCCCCTCGCTGCAATGGACCAGCCGGTTGATGAATCGAGGCGGCGCCACACGCGGGCTGCTCGACCGCTGGTCGCCCCTATCGGTGTTTCGAAGCTTCTCGCACCCCGCAGGTTCGGGGGCGCCAAAGCCGGCGAGCGCGCTGGCGGAAACGCATCCGGGGATGTCGGGAATTCCTTGATAGGCCGGCAAAAAAGGCCGGGGGATGTCCCCGGCCTTTCAGGCAGACTCCAGCGGCCCTCAACTCCTCACGCGCCGCCGGTGGACCAGCAAACCGATAATCGAAAGGCCGAGCAACTCCCCGAGTCCGACCGCGCCGCCGCCACCGCCGCTCTTCGCCGATGAGGCCGCATTCACCGTGAGGGCTGCCGTCGCATCGGCGCTGCCGCCCGTGCCGGTGCAGGTGAGCGCATAGCTCGCCGCGCCGGCCGCCGTCGGTGTCACCGTCAGGCTGCCGCTCACCGCCTCGCTCCCCGTCCAGGATCCACTCGCCGTGCACGCTGTCGCATTGGTCGAAGACCAGGTCAGGGTCGCCGTTTGTCCCAGCACGATCGTGGTGGGTGCCACCGCGATCGTCACGGTCGGTGCGGGCGGCGGCGCCGCCGTCACGGTCACCGCCGCGGCGGCGGATGTCGAGCCCGAATCGGCGGAGTCGCCGCCGTAAGCCGCGATAATCGAATGCCCACCCACCGTCAGGGTTTTGGTGGTGTAGACGGCCACGCCGGTGCCGTTCAAAGTCATCGATCCCAGCGTCGTGGTGCCGTCCTTGAAGGTCACGGTCCCGGTCGGCACGCTGGTGCCCCCGTCTTCAGCCACTTTCGCCGTGAAAGTGATGAGGGTGCCCGATACCGCCGTGGTGGGCGATGCCGCAAGCGTGGTCGTCGTCATCGTGGTGGGCACGATCTTGGCGACGAAGCCGTCGCTCTGGCCGCCGCCATAGGCCGGTTGGAATACGCCCGGCGTATCCGCTGAGCTCGTTGGCGAGCCCACGGTGCCGGCCAGGTAGAGATTGCCGGCGCCGTCGATCGCCAGGCCGTTCACGCTCTGCGATCCGCCGCCGTCGCCGACCAGTGTCGAGAACACCAGCTTGCTCAACGTCGAATTGAGTTTGGCGACGAACGGCGCCTGATTGCCGGGACCATTGGTATAGCCGCCGGCGTTTGCAGGAAGCGGGTTGACCTGCGGCAGGAGGTAGCCGGCGACGCCGCTGATGGTCACGTTGCCGTCGGCATCCAGCACCATGGGTCCGACCTGGGTCACGTCGTCGCCGCTGCCGGTCACATCGCCAAAGAAGGTTGCGGCCAGCAACTGAGTCCCGCTCGGGTTGAGCTTGGCTATGAATTCCGCGTTGCCGCCTGCAACGGCCGTCTGATACGCGCCTGCGGTGGTCGGGAACCCCAATGCGTTGGTGTACCCGGCGATATAAGCATTTCCCGCGGCATCGGCCACGATGCTCGCCGCTTGCTCGACGCCACCGGCACTCGGCATGTGGCCGAGATACGTGCCGTAGACTAGCGTCGGCGCACCCGTGCCGAGCGGCGAGAGTTTGACCACGAAGCTGCATTGGTCATTGAGCACGTTATCGCCATTCCCGACAACCGGTCCGCAGCTCGAGATCGCGGTCTGCAGCGCTCCGCTCGTCACTTGAAACAAAGGATCGGCGGTAGAGCCCGTTACATAGAAGTTTCCCGTCGAATCGAGCGTTACCGCTAGCCCGTAAGAGTTTCCGAACGGCTGAAAGCCGATATAGCCGTTGGAGACTTGCGTGTCACCGAACAACGATGAATACATCAGCGTGGAGAGCGTCGGATCGAAGACGCTGACGAAGGCGAACTCGGCGCCGGACAAGGTGATTTGATAGCCGTTGGTCGTTTCGTAGGGCGGCACCGACAGCACGGCGCCCGCCGTGGTCGGAAAGCCGACCTGTTGGATGGACCCTCCGGTCGTCGGATTGTTGTCGCCCGCGGCGGTAAATCCCGTGACATAGGGACGCCCCGAAGAGTCCACGGCCACCGCATAGGCGGTGGTCTCCGTGTTGGTGCCCCCGAGGAAGGTCGAATCCAGCAGCGCGCCGCTCGGGCTGAGCTTGGTGATGAAGGCATTCACCTCTCCCGAGCCCGCATCGACGTTGCACCCGGACACATACGTGCCGTTGACCGAATGCGGATCGCAGAGGGTCTGATAGGCGCCGGAGGTCGCCGGAAAATCGCTGCTGCCGGTGGATCCGACCACGAACGCATCCCCGCTCGCATCGAGCGCGATGCCATAGGCATAGTCGTATCCCGTGCTGCCGCCGAGGTAGGTCGAGAAGATCAGCGTCTTGGCATCCGGGGCAATCTTGGTCACGAAAGCGTAGTACCCGCCGGAGACTTTTGCCGGGGGCGCCGCGAGGGCCGCCACCGTGGGAAAGTTGGTGGAGCTCGTGTAGCCGGTGACATACAGGTCGCCGGCGGCGTCGACCGCGGCGGCGTGGCTGCCGGCGTCAATGGGAGGCGGCCCGCCTGTGGGATAGATGGCGCCGATGTTGTCGAGTCCGTTGCCGCCGAGGTAGCTGAAATAGCTCAAGATCGGATCGATGATGAGGCGCCGGCGATGATCGTAGCTGCCCATTTTGAAGTGCAGGGTATTTCCGCTCACCCGGTAGCTGGCATCGACAGGAACGCGGCGCGCACCCATCTCCTGGTACGCCACGGGTCGCAGGAAGGCGATTTCGCCGCCTTGCGCGCGGATATTGAGATTGCCCCCGGCGTCGACGCGCAGCTGTCGTGCCCCGTCGAATCGCAGTCCGATCCTGCGCGGATCGGCTCCCGGGGCCACTGCAAAGTCATACTCGAGTTTCCCCTGGGTGCCGTAATAGACGAGATCGATGCCCGGGTAGACTCCGGCATAGCGGACCTTGCCGTAGGTGGCGATACCGGTATGCCACTTCGAGGGATCGTTGCCGATCAGGAAATTGACGCGCCCCGGCAGCGGCTGTTCCGGCATGGGCTTGAGTTCGGAGCTTGCTCCCTGAACGCGCAGGTGAATGTCGTCCGCGGACCTGCCGGCCCGCGCCGTGCCGAGCGACAGTTGCGCTCCCTGCTCTGTGAGCGCGATGGCATAGGCTTGCCCGTGCGCCAGAAACTGCGCGTCGGGAGCCCCCTGCCCGACATTGGGTTCGAAGCTCAGAGGCAGCCCCGAAACTTCGGCGGTCGACACCGCAGCCGGGCTGGGGTTCGGACCCCAGGCGAGCATCGCCATGGCGGCGAACGGCGCGATCGTCGACAATTCCCTGAATCCGCTGTACATCGTTATCTCCCATGTCGTGTGGCGAAACGGGCAACGTTCGCGCCGCCCTTACCGGCCTAACGACATTGGAATTCGGATTGGTGATTTTTTGGTTCGCGCGACCGCGCGCTACCGCGCTATGGCTGGATCTTTCCGTCGATGGCCCGGGCTTCCGAAATGCGGCCGGTGGCGAGATACAGGTCGCGCAACGCCTTATAGGCGAATTGGGTGGTGTAGAAGCCCGCTCCGCGCCCCGCCTCCAGGTCGGTGGCCGCCTTGCGCAATATCGTCTCGGCCTCGGCGTAGCGATGCAGATGGGCCAGACAGAATCCGATGTTGGCCTGGGCGCCCGCGAGGTGCCAGTCGCCGGCCGGCAGCGTCCTGGCACGGATATCGGCTACCCTTTGCGCAGCCGCCATCCCGGCGGCGGGGTCCGGGCCGCTGCAGGAAGCGCGCGCATAGTCGGCCCAGGTGCCCGTCGTGTAGCGGTGTTCCGTGCCGAGCACCTTCTCCAGCGATTCGGCCGTGGCACGCAGGATTTTCACGGCTTCGGGGAAGCGCCCGAGGTCGATCAAGCTCTCCCCCAGTTGAGTCTGCGCAACGAGCGTGTCGGCATGCTCGGGGCCGAGCACGCGCACATCGCGCGCGAGCACCTCGCGGAACACGGGCTCGGCCTCCGCCGGCCGATGCAGGTGCATCAAGATTATCCCGTATTGGGCCTCGCTGATGAGCGCCTCCGGGTAATCGGCGGGCCAGTATTGGCGGTACACGGCCAACGCTTCACGCGAGACAGCGGCCGATTCGTCGTACCGGCCCTCGCCGACCAGCAGCACCGACAGATTCTGCAGGTGATCGCCCATCTTTCGGCGCATGGCGTCGTCGCCCTGCCTGTCCCTCGCAATGACTTCCCGATACAACTTTTCAGCCTGGCTTTCGTCTCCGGTCAAATGCGCGACACGAGCGAGCTCGAACAGCGCCGAAGCATGGTCGCCCGCGGCGTCCGGGAGCCGCTGCAGCAGATTCAGGGCCTCGGCGAGCACCGGTTTGGCGTCGGCGTACCGCCCGCCGGTATTGAGTATGCCGCCTCGCGCGATGAGCGCCCGCGCGATGTCCAATGGGGCAGCATCGTGCGATTTGAGGAGCGATATCTGCCTCTCGTTCGCCGCCAGCGCTTGCGGGTAGCGGCCCAGGCCGGTATCGGCGTCGACGATCAGACCGAGCATCGAGGCTTCGACCAGCGGCTCATGTTCCAGGTTTTGATCGAGCTTGTTGGACGCCGAATCGAGCAGTTCCGCCACGGTGACGTCGCGGCGGCCTGCGTGAGGATCGGCGGATTTCAGCAGATCTCCGAGAAATTCGCCGCGCCGCACCGCCATCTCGCGTGCTTCATCCGCCCGGCGTTGCTGCAGCAGGAGGGCAAACGCGCCGATCACGAGACCCGATCCGAAAAGGGCAATGACGCCCACCGCGGCGCGCTTCAATCGCATATTTCGCCGCACTCGCCCGACGGAGCGCCCGATGAAGTCGCGGACGTCCTCGGGGAGCACGATCTCGGCCGCTTCCAGCGCCTTGAACGCGGTCACCTTGTCGGCCGCCGCGAGCCATGCATCCGATTGCGCATGCTGCTGCCACAACTTCGTCTCGCGCTGTGCGAGGTCGCGGGTCTGCAGCAGACCCGCCTCTTGCTTCAGCCAGTCGGTGAGCGCCGGCAAGGTCTTTAGCAACGTGTCGTGGGCGAATGCCACCACAGCCTGCCCGTCGCGTTGATCGGTCACGCACAGCCGCGCCTCGATCAGGCGCAACAATATGCCGTTCTGGCCCGGATCGCCGCTGATGTCGACCAGGGGCGCGTAGCGGCGCGTCGCACCTCCCGTGTCATCGACACTGACCAGGCTGCGGAACAATCGCGGAACCGCGTGTCGTGTGTCCACGCCGTCGGCCGAGAGCAATCTTGCGGTGGTCGTGGCGATGCTGCCCGCCAAGCCGCCCAGCTCGAGGTAGGTGGCGACGTTAAGCTCCTTGCCTACGCGTTTCTGATAAAGCTCGTTGAGCGTGTACTGCAGCTGCGGCAGGCAACCCGTTTCGCGGTAGGCGTCCTCGCGCAGCATTTCGTCGAGCGGTTTGCCCTCCGGACCCACCCCGAACTCGAGGCCGGCTGCGCGCGCCGGCAGCTTGATCACCGCATCGAGTGAAGTCCCGCTCAAGGTGGCGAGATAGTACTGTCCCTCGTTGGCACCGAAGACCTTGCGCAACGCCGCGTGTCGCTTCAGGTCCGGCAGCGCATCGGATCGCACCGAGGCCAATGTCCAGACGTCATTGTCCTGCAGCAGGCTCAAGAACCTCCCGAACGCCTCGATCAGCGCGTCGGGAAGTCGCAGGTTCAACAGCTCCTCGAACTGATCGATCACCCAGACGAAACGCATCGATTCCGGCCAGCGGCGTCGGCGTCGTTGCTCGAGGTCGGCCAGATCCCGCAAGCCGCCCTGCAGTGCGTCCGCGGCCAGCTCGGGCAGCGCCGTCCAGCAGTCGCGGATCGACTGCGCGAGTTTGGCCTCATCCATCTCGGCCGCGAGGCGGCCCGGCCGCCAGATCGCGCGCTTCGCGCCCGGGCTGAAGGGCCGACGGCCCAGCGCCTCCTGCGCCGCCTCGGACTGGAACCGCCGCTCGACCAGTACCGGCAGCAAGCCGGCCTGCAGAAAAGAACTCTTCCCGCTGCCGCTGGCCCCCTCGACCAGGAGGCCCGGGGCACCCGCGGCTTCGCGGCGCAGGAGCTGCTGCAAGGCTTCGCGCACTTCGCGGTCCCGCCCAAAAAAAATGGCGTGATGCTGATATTCGAATTGCTCGAGTCCACGGTAGGGATTGCGCAAATAAATCTTTTCCAACCCGTACCCGAGATGCGCCAGCGCCTCTTCGAGATGCGCCACCGGCAGCAGCGTCACCTGCTCGGGGACTTCGGCCGTCGCACGCCATTGCGCGACCGCGGGGGCGTCCGCCACGGGATAGAAAATGGCGGCCTTGGATGCCGATGAGGTGCCGCCCGCCGCCAGGTCGCGTATCGCGGCGGCTATTTTCTCGGGCACGCGCTCCACGCCGTGCACGGCGCCCTCGTCGTCCAGCAGTCCGGTGGCTGCGATGGCCGCGAATTTCGGCGTCGCCTGGGTCCACTTCGCGGTCAGCAACGCCAGCGCGAACAGCAGCTCGGCGCTGCGGCCCATGCAATTGAGATGCTCGCCGGGCACCTCGTACTCCACCACCAGTTGCGAGCGAACGATGCCCTCGCCGGTCAAAATGCGGTACGCCAGCCGGCCGCCGGCCTTGGCCGACTCATACAACATGTCATTGCGGACGGGGCGAAAGTGAACCGATAGCCCGTCGAGCCCGGGAAACTCACGCAGCGTCCGGATTAGCAGCGGCGCGGCGCGCGCTTCCCGCGTGCCGTCGACCAGCAGCAGCCGATAAAGCATGTCGCTACTTCCCGGCCGGCGGTTCTTCGAGTTTGACGTTGCCCATGACGAAATCGGACGCGGATATCTCGATCCCGGCCGGCAACGTGCCGATGGCCTTGCCTTCCGCATCGAATTGGCCGAGCTCGAAGCGCTCGGCGCCGTTCCATAGATACGCGGTCTCGCCCCGCACGAACTCGATCAGTTCCGCCGGACACTGCACCAATACGCAGATCGAGGACACATCGCCGCCGCCTCCCTCCTCGAAGGCCAGCGTCACGCGAAAACCCCTCGCGGTGGTCAGATCGGCCGGCCGCGGCGATTCGGTCCTGTCCGCCGCGGCCAGCAATTGCAGGACCTCGAAATGGCCGTGGGGGGCGCTCGCATCCGGATTCGGCGCGATATCGCGCTGCGCGGCGAGCAGCTCGTCGCGCGCATCGCGCGCCGCGGCACGGAGTCTCTCGAAGCGCGCCTCATCCAGCGTCGGCTTCGGCGAGCGCAGCGCCAGCCAGCGCGCGAATTCCTCGAAGCTCGGGAGCCTGCTATCGTTCGACATAGGAGTTCGCCCGGGTTGTTGGTGAACGCGCCGAAGATCGGGTGCACATGGCGCTGAATTGCTCATACGCTTCCTGTACGAGCTCCGCGATGTACTTGACCTGGTTGCGGGACAGGTCGAGGACTTGTGCGATGTTCTCCTGTGTATGCCCTTCGATTCGCATCGTGAGCACGCCGATCACCCTGTCCAATTTGCTGCCGAGCGCGTCCATCCGCCTGCGCTCCGCTTTAGCCGGGCCGTTCGCGGCGGCGATTCTGTACGCCTCCTCGGCAAGATCCAGCGGACGGCGCAAGTAGGCATAGAACTTTTCGCAGAAATCCATGCCGACGAGATCCGATTCGGGATCGACCGCCGCATCGGCAAGGTCGCCCGCAAAAACCATGGCCACCGGCGCCGCGGCAACATGGCAGTACTCGTTGGAGGATCCTTCGTCATCCAGATCGATGCGGGTCAATGGATGCCAGGTGTCCGGCCCGCGCCGCTTCAACCGGCCGCGGGACTTGCATTCATCGAGATACAAGCTCTGGGCAATGTCGAACAGATAGCCGTTGGTGGGAACGCGAAGCAGCGGCAGAGATTCGACGATGGTCACGGTAAATTCCACGAATGGCCCGGCCCCATCCGGGACCGGCGCGACGGCCGCTCGCACGGATTCCAATACCTGACCGCCCTGGCGCTGCAGGGGCGGAATTTTCCCGGCCAATGCCTGAATCTCCGCCGTCCAGTTGCGCCGCTCCTCCTGCGTCACCTTGAAAGTCATGCTCGTTTCGCGAAACGACCCGACCCCGGCTGTCCAGCAGCGGACTTCCCGAACGTGGAGGAATCCGAGATCGAGCGGTCGGATCCGCGCGAGGGCGTTGCCGATGAGATCGGAAGCCGCCCGCCGCTCACGGCCCGCGCGGGAGAAAAATCGGAGCAATGCATCGGCGGCGATCTGTTCGAAGTCGAGACCCAATGAACTGGAACGGCGGGCGAGGTATCGCACCAGGCCTGCAAAAGCTTCGTCATGATACTTGCGGAAGGCACGGTCGAACTTCCGATCGTCCGGTTCGGTGAGCCACGCGTACAGCATCTCGTCAAGCCGGGTTGCCGTCCGGGTCATCGATGGCATGGAGGTACCTCCCTGGATAGCCACCCATTCTTCTGCGATGCGTGCAACGCGTCAATTTTGCTCCTCAGAGGCCTCGAGAGACCTGCGAACGGCGGCGATACGGCTGCATGCCCTCGCTTGCTTAACGACGTTGTGCGTACGATTGATGAAAAGATAAGCGGCAGCGCCGGCGCGGGGAACGCCCCGCCGTGTCCTCTGCGGTAACTATATGATTTTATTGGAATGGCGCGCCCGACTGGATTCGAACCAGTGACCTTCGGCTTCGGAGGCCGACACTCTATCCAGCTGAGCTACGGGCGCTTGAACCGGGCCGCGATAGTACTCGGGGCGCCCGAACCGGGGCAAGCGCCGCTACTTCGGATACAGCACCAGCTGCGTGCAGCGGAACATGGCGAGGGTCTTTCCGCTCTCCCTGTGCGTGACCACGGCGTCCCACACCTGCGTGGTCCTGCCGATGTGCAAGGGCGTCGCGCGGCTCGCGATGGTGCCGTCGCGGGCCGTGCCCAGATGATTGGATTTGAGCTCGATGGTGGTGAATCCGCTCGCCTCTGGCGGAAGGGTCGCGAAACATCCGTATCCGCACGAGGTGTCGGCCAGCGTCACGATGCTGCCCGCGTGCAGGAAGCCGTTGGGCGCCATGTGCATGCCCTTCACCGTGAATTCCCCCAGCACCTCGACGGGGCTCACGCGGGTGAACACGATGCCCATATGGCCGGGAAGCCTCCCCGCCCCGCGCTCGTTCCACTTCTTCAACGCATCCGATTCGCTGTCCATGCGCCCTACTCCGCGATTCCGTCGAAGAAGTCCACCTCGCCCGTCTCGAGCGAATATTCGGCTCCGACGATCATCAGGCCGTCGTTCCGGATCAGATTCTCGATGATCTCGGATCCGTGCCGCAGATGCATGGCCGAGGTCCGGATGTTCGCGCGGACGGCCTCGCGAAACAGCGCCGGAAGGTCGTGCTTCAACTCGGTCGCGAGCAGATTCTCGACCGAGGGACGGACGAACTCGACGATGGAGCGCAGATTGCGCGACTGATTTTCCTTGGGCCGCTGCAGCTGCTCGAGGGTCGCGCCGATGGCGCCGCAATTCGAATGACCGAGGACGATCACCAGACGGGTGCCGAACTGTTCGGCGGCGAACTCCACGCTGCCGATCTGGGAGGGGGCGACGATGTTGCCGGCGACGCGAATGACGAACAGATCGCCGAGTCCCTGATCGAACACGATCTCCACCGGCACGCGCGAATCGGAACATCCGAGGATCACGGCGAACGGCGCCTGGCCGGCCGCGAGCTCTATCCGGCGGGCGCGGCTCGGCAGCGTGTCGCGACTGCGCACGTCCGCGACGAATCGCCGATTGCCGTCGCGGAGAAGACCGAGCGCGTCGCGGGCAGAGACCATCGATACCTTGCGTGTCAACCGGGCATCGTCATCTTATCGATTTTGACTTCAGATGGGCATAGCGGGCGAGGCTCGCCTCCGGCCAATGCTCCGCAGCCTTGTAATACCCGGGGAACGAAGGCCTGTTCGGCGGGAGCACCACCCAGGGCTGCTTGGAGGCGGTAAAAATGTGCAGATCCGGCGGCAGCCGATCCGGCTCGTCCAAGGTCCCCACGCGAACGAAGCACACCGCGTCTCCCGCGCCGGAATAATGGCTCCAGAGCGCGACCCGACAGCGGGGGCAGCGGCAGATTTTCTGGCCGCGGCCGCTCATCGAGGGCGTCAGCACCGTATCGACCTCGCCCGACAGGAGCCGCACCTGGTCGGCCTCGATCATCGCATTGATCGCAAAGGCGGACCCGGTTTCCCGCTGACACCACCGGCAGTGGCAGCAGTGCACGATCAGCGGCGCCGTCGCGAGGCGGTAGCGCACGAATGAGCAGGTGCAGCCGCCGTCGGCTTGCGCGGTCCCGAGGGTCGATTCGCTCATATTGAAGTCGGATTTTATGCGCGCCGGCGCCCCTCGCACCAGAGCAAACCCGAGAAGGCGAACCACCAGGGAAGCACCAGCCAAAGGCTGCCGCTCGCGTGCAGTGCACGGCTGACGGCAAACGCAGCGCAGGTCGCGGCCGCGCAGCCGAGCGCGCGCGCGGCGAGCGAGCCGCGATCGAAGGCTGCCCCGCCCGATGCGCGATTTGCCAGAACGGCGCCGATCGACACACCGTAAGCGAGCGCACCCAAGGCCGCGCAGCCGGCGACGACGAGGTATCCGGACGAGCCGCCGGCACCCGCGAGCTCACGCAGCCCGAAAAGACCCAGCCGGGCAGTCGCCAGCGACAGCACCGCGGCGATCGCGATGAACGCGAAGCGGCGGCCGGGCGTCGGAGTGGCGCGGGGGCCCAGGGACAGAACCAGGGCGACGGCGTGCAGCGCCCCGTAGAGCGCGAATCGGGCCCCGATTCCGAGTCCTGCGGGCGTTCCGAATGCCGCGAGCGCGGCGGCGAACAATGCGAGCAAACCGAAATGCCGCGCAATGTTGAGCATCGGGCGCCATTGTCGCTCGAAGCCCGCGCCGACGCTAACCGCGCCCTCCGAGCGAAGCGCCCGCCGCCCGGTCGAGGGCCCGCAGTCTCATCGCTTCGGCCACGTCCCCGCGCCGAATGCGATCTTGGTCCGCGAGGTCCGCGCAGGTGCGCGCCACCTTGAGCATTCGATGACAGGCGCGCGCCGAGAGCCCGAGGCGTGCCACCGCGGCTCCCACCAGCGCACGCGAATCGCGGTCCAGCCGGCAGACCTCGCCGACCTCGGTGGAAGTCAGCCGCGCGTTGAGCTTTCCCTGGCGGTGCATCTGCAGCCGCCGGGCCGCGCCGACTCGCGCGGCCACGGTGGCTGAACACTCCGCCGCCGCGGGCTCTTCGCCCATCAAATGCTCCACCGGCACGGCGGCGAGTTCGACGTGCATGTCGATTCGGTCGATCAACGGGCCCGAGATTCGATGGCGGTAGCGCTGCACCTGATCCGCCGTGCATCGGCATCGTCCGCCGCGCTCGCCGGCATAACCGCAGGGACAGGGATTCATCGCAGCGATCAGCTGGAATTGCGCCGGAAACTCGCAGAAGCTCCGCGCACGGGAGATCGCGACCAGCCCGCTTTCCAGCGGCTCGCGCAGCGCCTCCAAGGCATTGCGCGCGAATTCAGGCAGCTCGTCCAGGAACAGCACCCCGAGATGCGCGAGCGACAGCTCGCCGGGCCTGAGCGAGGCACCGCCGATCAGTGCCGCGACCGACGCCGTGTGCTGGGGGCTTCGGAACGGCCGCCGGAGCCCGAGACTCGGCCTCTTGCCCGCGGCCGACTCGAGGCTCGCGACCTGCAAGGCCTCGCGCTCATCGAGCGGCGGCAGAAGTCCCGGCAGCCGCTGCGCGAGCAGGGTCTTTCCCGCCCCCGGAGGCCCGATCATGAGCATGCCGTGCGCCCCCGCCGCGGCGATCTCGAGCGCACGCTTCGCCACGAACTGCCCGCGCACCTCCGCGAGGTCGGGTGGCACGCTGCCCGGCGATCCGCTGCGTGTGCCGGCCGCCGGGAGGGATGCCGCGCCGCGCAGCGCCGCGCAGACCTCGAGCAGGTGGCCGGCGAGCTTGACTCGGGGACCCGCGACCCAGCTTGCCTCGTCGGCGTTGGCGGTGGGCAGGACCAGCTCATGCGGGGTGCGCGCGCCCTCGACCAGCGAGGGCAGCAGCTTCGGCGTTTCGCGCAGCTCCCCGGACAGCGCGAGTTCGCCATAGAACTCGCGGTTGCTCAGCGCCCGTGCCGGCAGCTGCCCGCTCGCCGCCAGAATCCCGAGCGCGATCGGCAGATCGAAGCGCCCGCCCTCCTTGGGCAGATCGGCCGGCGCCAGATTGACCGTGATCCGCCCGGCCGGAAATTCGAAGCCCGAGGTGAGGAGCGCCGAGCGTACGCGCTCACGACTCTCGCGGACCACCGTCTCCGGCAATCCCACCAGCGCGAAGGCCGGAAGGCCTGATCCGATGTGCACTTCGACCCGCACGGTCGGGGCCTCGAGGCCCGCCGGGGCCCGGCTCAGGGCGACGCACACGGACCGCGCGGCGCGACGTTGGGCCACGCGCTGCGCTCCGCTACGGCTTTGGGGGCAGCTTGGCCTCGATATCCTTCAAGCGCTGCTCCATCGCCGCCAGGGCGGCCTGCGTGCGCGCGAGCAGCGCCGCTTGGACGTCGAACTCGGTCCGGCTCACCAGATCGAGTTTGGCGAGCTGCGCCTGGAGCACCGCCTTGAAATTGGTCTCGAAGTCCTGCCCCAGGTTGCGGATGGATGGCGGTATCGCCTCCGCCAGCCGGCGGGCCAGATCGTCCAAAGCCGAAGAATTCATGAAGCTCATTGCCTATACCTCCGAAACCCCTTCCCGGCCCACCCGTCCCAACCCGGCGCGCACCCAGATAACGCACCGCTCGAGCGCCGGCGCGCCAAAGCGATGCACTCCTTCCCGCGCCGCGGGCGCAAGCCTTTGATCTTCCGTAAAGGCCACGCTGGCATGGAAGCTGCATTGGCTATGGGCATAGTACGCTGAGCGGGTGCCGGAGGCCGTCCAATTAAACGCTGTAAGCGGGGATAAATGCATGAAGCTGATCACCGCCGTCATCAAGCCGTTCAAGTTGGACGAGGTTCGACAGGCCGTTGCGGATATTGGAATTCAAGGGGTTACGGTTACGGAGGTCCATGGATACGGACGCCAACGCGGACACACCGAGATCTATCGAGGCGCGGAATACAGTATCGATTTCCTGCCGAAGGCCAAGATAGAGCTCGCGGTCGACGATTCGATCGCCGAACAGGTGATGGAGGCGGTGTGTAACGTGGCCAGGACGGGAAAAATGGGCGACGGCAAAGTCTGGATACTGGATCTCGAACAAGCGTTGCGCGTGCGCACCGGCGAGACCGGGACGGACGCCATCTAGGGCCTGGGAAGGGGACCCCCCGCCCGGGCGGGCGGATCGACGATTTTGAAAGACGTTTTTGGAGCATCTCGCGCCGGCAAGCCAGCCAACTCCCCCGTCGGTGCGAAATCCCGCCGGTGCGGTTCCTGAAAAGGAATCGCACCGTTTTTTAATTCCGGCCGGCGCAAGATGCCTTGCCGTTATACAACAGAAACATAGAGCACAGCTATGGGATGCTTCCTATGATGCGACGCAGCAGTTCGTGCATTTTGCACTGCCAAGCTGCATCCTTGGCCGATAAGGAGTCTCCGGTATGAAAATGGTCATTGCCATCATCAAGCCCTTCAAGCTCGACGATGTTCGTTCGGCGCTGGCGGAAGTGGGTGTACAGGGCATTACCGTGACAGAGGTCAAGGGTTTTGGACGGCAAAAAGGTCACACTGAACTCTATCGTGGCGCGGAATACGTCGTGGATTTCCTGCCCAAGGTGAAGCTGGAACTGGCGGTGGACGACGACCAGGTGGAGCGGGTGCAGGAGGCCATCATCGAGACCGCGCGCACGGGTAAGATTGGCGATGGCAAGATATTCGTGTTGGATCTGGGCCAGGCGGTGCGCATTCGCACGGGAGAGGCGGGATCGCGCGCCCTGTAGGTTCGCAAATGAGGTTCTCTCAATGAAACGCGTTCTGTTATGCGCGCTGTTGATCGGTTGGTCGACCATGGCTTCGGCGGTGGTCTACAAATGGGTCGACGCCCAGGGAAAGGTCCAGTACGGCGACAATCCGCCGGACGGCGTGCACGCCGAGGTGGTGGAACTGCTCGGCACTCATTCCGCGCGGCCGAATTCGACCGTCACCTCCACCGCGGAGAAGCCCGCGTCGGCGCCTCCGAGCGACACCAAGAAAGCGGTGGACAGCAACGTCGCGCAGGCGCGCGACAAGCAATGCGCGGAGGCGCAGGAACGCTACAAGAAGCTCATCGAGGGTCGGCGCCTGTACAAGACCGGTGACAACGGCGAGCGCCAGTACCTGACCTCCGATGAAATCGACTCCGAGCGCCTCAACGCAAAGCGCGACGTAGACGAGATCTGCAACAGCGCCTCGTAGAGCCGCGCCGCCTCAGCCGCGCCGCCCAGCGGCCCGCTGCGCGCGGCGCTCAAGCAACTCTCGCGCCCCCGGCGCAGCTTTGCCGCGTGCCGCGCAAAGCCTTAGGCTAGCGCCCTGACCCGAACTTCTTTTCCCTCGCAGGATCCTCCGGTATGCAAACAGGTTTCGTCGGACTCGGCGCCATGGGCGCGCACATGGCTCGGAGCCTGCATCGCGCGGGGCTGTTGAACGGTGTGTGGAACCGCACCGCCGGCAAGGCGGCCGCGCTCGCCCAGGAGCTCAAATGCCATGCCTTCAAGGACCTGGCGGAGCTGGCGGCGAATTGCGAGGCGGTCGTCCTGTGCGTATCCGCCGACGAGGACGTGCGTGAGGTCGTTGCCGGCTTGGAGCCGGGATTGAGTCCGCGCATGATCGTCATGGACTGCTCGACGGTCGGCGCGGGGACCGCGCGCGAGATGCATGCGAGGCTCGCGCCGCTCGGCGTCGGATTTCTCGATTGCCCGGTGAGCGGCGGCGTCGAGGGCGCCCGCGCCGCGACGCTCGTCATCATGGCGGGAGGCGAGGAAGATCAATTCGAGCAGGGCCGGCCCGTGCTCGAGAAGATGGGCAAGACCGTGACCTATTTCGGCTCGAGCGGCGCCGGGCAGGCGGCGAAGGCCACCAACCAGATCATGTGCGCGGGGATCATCCAGGCGGTCGGCGAAGCCATGGCGTTCGCGCATGCGGAAGGTCTGCCGCTCGAGCGGCTGATCGAGACCTTGGGCAAAGGCGCCGGCTCGAGCTGGTACTTCGTCAATCGAGCACCGTTCATGGCCAGGAACAGCTTCCCGGCCGGCTTCAAGGTGCGGCTGCATGCGAAGGACCTGCGCATTTGCCGCGAGATGGCCGCCCAGCGCGGCGCCGAGTTGCCGGTGGTCGAGTCGACCCTCAAGCAGTACGCCCAATTGATCGTCCAGGGCTACGGGGACGAGGACATCTCGGCGGTCTATCGGCTCGCCTCGGCGCTGTTTCCCGGGAACAAGCCGGCCCCCTCCGCATGACCGCGCCGTCCGCGCTCGTCATCGCGACGCGCAAGAGCAGGCTCGCCCTCTGGCAGGCGGAGCACGTGGCGGCCCTGCTGCGCGAGGCCCATCCGGGCCTCTCCGTCGAGCTCCTGCCGATGTCCACCAAGGGTGACCGGATCCTGGACCGCAGCCTCGCCGCGATCGGCGGGAAGGGGCTCTTCATCAAGGAGCTGGAGGCCGCGCTCGAGGATGGGCGCGCCCACCTCGCCGTGCATTCCATGAAGGACGTGCCCGGCGATCTGCCCGACGGGATGATGCTCGCGGCGATGCTGCCGCGCGCCGATCCGCGCGACGCCTTGATCACGCGCGGCGCGCGCGATCTCGGCGATCTGCCGCGCGGCGCACGTCTCGGCACCTCGAGTTTGCGCCGCCGGGCGCAGCTGCTGTCGGTGCGGCCGGACCTCGTCATCACCACCCTGCGAGGCAACGTGGAAACGAGGCTCAAGCGCCTGGACGACGGGGAGCTCGATGCCATCGTGCTCGCCGCGGCGGGCCTCGCGCGCCTCGGTTTGCAGGCGCGCATTTCAGCGTTGCTCGATCCCGGCGTTTCGCTGCCGGCGGTCGGCCAGGGAGTGATCGGCATCGAATGCCGCCTGGACGATCTGCCGGCGCGCAACGCCCTGCGCGCGCTCAATGACCCGGCGGCCCATGCCGCGGTGTCCGCCGAGCGCGCCTTCGCGCGGCGGCTCGGCGGAAGCTGCCAATCGCCGATCGCGGCCTTCGCCGAGATCGAGGGGCAGGGGCGTCTCACGCTGCGCGGGCTGGTGGCCGAGCCCGACGGCTCGCGGCTGATCCGCGACTCCATCGCCGGCAGCATCGCGCAGGCCGAGGCGCTCGGCGAGGCGCTGGCCGGGCGGGTGATCGAGGCCGGTGCGGGCGAGCTGCTCGAACGGCTGGCGCGCGCCTGACGCGGGCTCGGGGGACGCAAGTGCTCGCGCTCCACGACCTGGGCGTCCTGATCACCCGGCCCTCGCAGCAAGCGGCTCCGCTCTGCCGTCTATTCGAGGCCGAGGGCGCGCTCGTCACGCGCTTTCCCGCGCTGGATATCCGGCCGCTTCCCGCGGCCCGTGCCGGCGAAGCGCCGCGCGGTGCAGCCGCGGATTTCGACCTCATCATTTTCTCGAGCGCCAATGCGGTGCGCTTCGGCGCCGCCCTGCTGGAAGAGCGGCGCGATCTGCCGCTCGCCGCCATCGGTCCGGCGACGGCCCGCGCGCTGAATCAGGCGGGGTATCGCGTCGCCGTCCGCCCGGCCGCCGGCTTCGACTCGGAAAGCCTGTTGAGCCATCCGCAACTGCGCTCGGTCGCTGGCCGTCGCGTGCTGCTCGTCAAAGGCCAGGGCGGCCGCGACCTGCTGGAACAGGAGCTCACGCGTCGGGGCGCCTCGGTCACCCTGGCCGAGGTCTATCGGCGCGAGTGTCCCGCGCCGGGCGCCGGCGAGCTGCGCGCGCTCGAGTCGCTGTTCGAGCGGCGGGATATCCAGGTGATCACCGCGACGAGCGCCGAGATCGGACGCAATCTGTTGGCGCTCGCGACGCCGGCGCTGCGCCGGTATTTCGATGCGGCGCATTGGCTGGTGCCGGGCGCGCGGGTCGCGGGCATCCTGCGCGAGCAGGGACTCGCGGCGCCGATGCTGCGGGCGGCATCGGCTGAAGATCAGGACTTGGTGTCGGCCGTGGTGCGCTGGCGATCCAGCGTGTCGGGCGCGTAATCGAAGGAATCGAACTTGAGCCGCGAAGGGTCGACCCCCCGCGCGGTGAATTCCCGGCGCACCGCCTCGATCATCGCCGGCGGCCCGCTCGCATACACCTCGTAGCGGGCTAGATCGGTGACATCGGCAAGCACCGCCTCGTGCACGAGACCCGCGCGGCCCCCCCAGCCCGGCGGCGGCTGCGACAGAACCGGCACATAGCGCAAACCGCGCCCCGCCAGGCGCTCGAGCTTCGCATGCGCATACAGGTCGAGTTCCGTGCGCACCCCCCAGTAAAGCGTCATGTCGCGCGGCGCGCCCGCTTCGGTCACGTGGCGCAGGATGCTCATCAGCGGCGCCAGCCCCGTGCCGCCACCGACCAGCAGCAGGGGGGCCGGCGCCACGCCCGCCGCGGGCTCCCGATAGACGAAGTGTCCGAGCGGTCCCTCGATGTCGAGCAGCGCGCCCGCCATGCGTCCGGCGAACAGCGGGCCGGTGAACTCGCCGCCGGGGGCGAGGCGGACGTGCAGCTCGAGCGGGCGCGCCTCATGCGGAGGAGAGGCGATCGAGAAGCTGCGGCGCCGGCCCCTGGACAACAGGACATCGACGTACTGGCCGGGCTGGAAGTCGAAACGCTCGGCGGCCGGCAGCTTCAGGTATACCGCAGCCACGTCGGGCGCCAGGCTCTCGATCCGCTCGATGCGCCCGGGCAGGCGCTTGACGAGCAGGTCCGCGGGCAGGGCCGGCTCGAACGTTTCGATGGACAGATCGCTGTCGGCACGGGCCTGGCAGAGCAGGATGAGTCCGTCGGCGCTTTCCGCATCGGAGAGCCCGAGGGGCGCGCCGTTTGGATACCGCACCGCGCCCCCGAGCAGCCGCGCGCGGCAGGCGCCGCAATTGCCGCTCTTGCAGCTATGCGGAAGGTTCAGTCCCGCCCGGAGCGCCGCATCGAGCACCGACTGACCGGGGTCGATGCCGAAACTGCGCCCGGACTTGGCGACTGTGACGCGCACGGCGCGCTACGGCTGGCTCCGCTTGCTGTCGAGCCATTCGATGATCGGTTCCCACTGCTTCCAATCGGGCCACGCCAGATATTCCGGGAGCTCGAGCACGCCCATGCCGCGCGCGTACGCCCGCACGTAATTCTGTGCCTCGCGCAGGCTCGCCAGATAGGGAACCTTGAGCTTGGTGAGATATTGGTCGAGCTCCTCGAAGATCAGCGTGTACTCGCGCACGCGATTCGCGACCACCGCAAGGCGCGCCTGCTTGCGGGACACCTTGCCGAGCTCCAGCAGCTCCGCCATGAAATGGCCGCAGGCCTTGATGTCGATGGTCGACGGCAGCACCGGCACCACGATGGTCTCCGCACGCCGGACGAGCTCGTTGAGCTCCGTGCCATGGACCCGCGCCGGCGCGTCGATGACCAGAACCTCGGTGGAGCGCGCGACGTTGCGCAGCCCCTCTTCATAGGCCGGCACGCCGCTGATCCGGGGCAGATCCGCCGGGCGCCCCGCGAGCCAGTCGAGGCTGGTGCGCTGGGGATCGTAGTCCGCGATCGCGACCTCGCAGCCCTCCCGGGCGAAATACACCGCGATGTTCGTCGCGAGCGTGCTCTTGCCGCAACCGCCCTTGGCATTCAGAACCATTACATGGCGCATAATCCCCCGACTTTGTTGTTATCGACCCACTCAAGACTAGCGCAACCGCATCGGCTATGCTCGCTCACCATGCGCATCGAGTTCACGAAGATGCAGGGATTGGGAAACGATTTCATCGTCTTCGACGCCCCCGGGGCCGCCGCGGCGCGCATCGATCCGGACACGGTACGCGCCCTCGCGGACCGCCACCTGGGCGTCGGATTCGACCAGGCGCTGGTGCTCGCGGCCGCGCGCGATCCGTCCCACCGGGCGAGCTACCGCGTCTTCAACTCCGACGGGGGGGAGGTGGAGCAATGCGGCAACGGGGCGCGATGCATCGCGGCTCTGCTCTACGCGAGAGCTCCCGGGCTCGGACGCGAGCTGTCCATGGAAAGCCCGCGAGGCACGGTGCATGCGCGCGTGCGCGAGGACGGCCTGGTGTCCGTCGACATGGGCGAACCGAATTTCGACCCGCGGTCGCTGCCGATGGACGCGCCCGCCGAGGCGCTGCGCTACTCGCTCGACGTAGAGGGCGAGACGGTCGAATACGGCGCGGTCTCGATGGGCAATCCGCACGCGGTGCTCGAGGTGGCGGACGTGAAAGGCGCGCCCGTGGAGCGGCTCGGTGCGCGCATCGAGCGCCATCGCCGTTTTCCCCGGCGCACCAACGTGGGCTTCATGCAGATCGTGGACCGCGGGCACATCGGCCTGCGCGTGTTCGAGCGGGGCGTGGGCGAGACCCTGGCGTGCGGCACGGGTGCGTGCGCGGCCGCGGCCGTCGGGCGCCATCAGGGGCTTCTGGAGGCGGACGTCCGGGTCGATTTGCCCGGCGGCACGGCCCATGTATCGTGGCCCGGACCCGGCGAGCCGCTCTGGCTCACCGGTCCGGCCACGACCGTCTTTACCGGCATGATCGACATTTAGATTCAACGAGACATCATCGGGGGTAGATCAATGACTCAGGGTCACGCACGCGGCGTCAAACCGGAAACGCTCAATGACGCGAGCGTCGGCGAGTATTTGCAGGCCTGTCCGGATTTCTTCGAGCGCAACGGCGCCCTGCTCGCGAAACTGCGCCTGCCGCATCTGCGCGACGCGGGCGCCACCGTCAGCCTGGTCGAACGCCAGGTGGAGGTGCTGCGCGAGCGCAATCAGACGCTCGAACGCAAGCTCAAGGAGCTCGTGGAGGTCGCCCGCGCCAACGACGGGCTCGCGGAGCGCATCCATCGCCTGACTCAGCGGCTGATCCGCGCCCACACGCTGAGCGACACCGTGAGCGCCATCGAGACCAGTCTGCGGGAGGACTTCGACGCGAGGAACTCGGTTCTGGTGCTGTTCATGGAGGGCGCCCGCTCGCTCGACGAGCACGGCCGGTTCCTGCGCACGGCGCAGGCCGCCGATCCCGAGATGAAGAGCTTCGAGTCGCTGCTGCAATCGGGCAAGCCGCGCTGCGGCCAGGTGCGCGACGCGCAGCGCGATTATCTGTTCGGCAAGGATTCCGTCGAGATCGGCTCGGTCGCGCTCACCCCCCTCGGCGCGAAGGGCGCGCTCGGCCTGCTCGCGATCGGTGCGAGCGACGTGGACCGGTTCCATCCGGGCATGAGCACGGAATTCCTGTCGCGTATCGGCGAGCTCGTGACCTACGCGTTGACGCGCTGAGCCGCACGGACCCGGTCGGGATCGAGTGAATTCGACAGAGCGCGGCTGGATCGACCGCTTCGCCTCGCATCTGAGGAATGAGCGTCGCGTGAGCGGTCATACGGTGGCCGCTTATCTGCACGATCTGCGCGAGCTCGGGCAATTTTGCGAGACCCGGCGGATCGCCCGCTGGAGCGGATTGGGCAACGCCGAGGTGCGAACTTTCGCGGCCGCCAGCCATGCCGGCGGCCTCGCGGCCCGCAGCGTGCAACGCCGCCTGTCCGCAGTGCGCACCTTTTTCGAGTTCCTCGTGCGCGAAGGCTGCGTGAGCTCGAACCCCGGCGAGGACGTGCGCGCCCCCAAGCTCAAGAAACGTCTGCCCACGACGCTCGATGCGGACCAGATGGGAAGGCTGCTGGCGTTTCGCGCGGACGATGAGCTGTCCGCGCGCGACAAGGCCATCATGGAGCTGTTCTATTCGTCGGGCCTGCGGCTGTCGGAGCTCGTGGGGCTCGACCTGTCCGCGCTGGACCTTGCCGATCGGACCGTGCGGGTGCTCGGCAAGGGCGCCAAAGCGCGGGTGCTGCCGATCGGCCGGTTCGCCGTGGAGGCGCTGCGTCGATGGCTCTCGGAACGTTCGCAGCTGCTCGGCCCCGCCGCCGCGGCGGATCTCGCCGCGCCGGTGTTCGTCGGCCGTGCCGGACGGCGGTTGAGCACCCGGGCAGTGCAGCTGCGCGTGACGCTCTGGGCGCGCCGCCAGGGGCTCGGCGTGCATCTTCATCCGCACATGTTCCGCCACTCGTTCGCGAGCCACCTGCTCGAGTCGAGCGGCGACCTGCGCGCCGTGCAGGAGCTGCTCGGGCATGCGGACATCGGCACGACCCAGATCTACACGCATCTGGATTTTCAGCACCTCGCCAAAGTCTACGACGCCGCCCACCCCCGGGCCCGACGCCGCCCCGGCAGTGCGTGAAGGGCGCTGGCGGCCGCCGATTCGGGGCGCGGCGCTCTAGTCGGTGTGCCGGTATTCCCAGAGATCGTTGAGCTCGCCCCCGGCCAGTGGATTGGCGAGACTTTCCCCTCCGAACAGCCAAAAATTGCCCGCCCCATCGACCCAGGCAGCGCTGCCGTCCCGTGCGCCGGGCACATTCCCGGGGGCCGCGGTCCCCAAGGTGCCGTATACCCCGGCCGCGCCGGCGCTGTTCGATCCGCTGATCCACGTCCATTGTCCCGATGCCGGCGAGAAGACCCACAAGTCGTTGAACAGGTCGGATGTCTGCGGCGCCGAAATCCCATTGCCACCGAACATCCAGAAATTCCCGGCCGCATCGCTCCAGAAGGCGGCCGGGGTCCGTGCGCCGGGGACGCTGGATGCGGGGTCGCTGGCGGCGGCGGTGCCCTGCGTGCCGCTGTAATGCCCTTGCTCATTGGGCGTGCTGCTGCCGCTCACCCACGTCCACAAGTTCGAGCTCGGCGTGAACTTCCAGAACGTCGTTCAGAAAACCGCCGAACGAACTGCCGCCGAACAGCCAGAGATTACCCGAGGCATCGATCCAGGAGGCCGCCCCATAGCGCGCGGCGGGTACGTTCGCGGCGGCCGGTATGCCGATATCTCCGTAGACGCCCGCGGCGTTGACGGTGGCGGAGCCGCTGATCCAGGTCCATTCGCCGGTGCCGGGAGAGAATTCCCACAAATCCTCGAGGATCCCGATCATGTACGGACTGGCGTTCGAGATGTCACCGTTGCCGCCGAACAGCCATAGATTGCCCGAGGCATCGATCCAAGAGACCGACCCTGCGCGCGGTCCGGGCAGGTTGGTCGGCGCCGCCACCCCTTGCGTCCCGTACACCGCGCTCGGAGGCGATGACGAAACGGGTCCAGCCACCCACGTCCATTCACCCGTGGCGGCGTCGTACTTCCATAGATCGTTGAGATAGCTCAGATTGGACGACGAGTCGTAGCCCTCTCCGCCGAACAGCCAAAAATTCCCCGCGGCATCCTTCCAGCTGACCGCTCCCGCGCGGGATCCCGGCACATTGCCCGGGGCAGCGACGCCCCGTACGCCGTAGCTTCCCGGCGAACCATAGACGGCGGCGGCAGCGCTCGAGCCACTCATCCAGGTCCAAAGCCCGCTCGAGGGCGCGTATCGCCAGAGATCGTTCAGAAAGTACAGTTTGCCATTGGCGTCGACGTAGGTTCCCCCGAAGAGCCAAAGATTCCCGGCCGCGTCGGTCCAGGATGCCGCGCCGCCGCGCGCGCCCGGCACACTGCCGGACGTCGCCACGCCCTTGGTGCCATAGACACCCGCGGCGCCGCTCTTGTCCGAGCCGCTCGACCAGATCCATGGGCCCGAGCAGTTGACGGTCACGCTGTCGACAGCGCCCGCTGCCACGATACCGGCGCCCTGGGTCACCACACAGGTCTGGCCGGCCGGCTGCGCGTGAATCGTGACGGCATAGGTCGAGCCCCTGGGAAGCGGCGCTGCGAAGGTGAACGAGGATGCGTTGGCGGGGACCTGAACCGTGTCCGCGCCATTGGCCAGGACAAGGCCGGCGCCGCTCAGCCCGCTGACGGCGCCGCCGAGCGGGTAGCTCGGAGTGCCACCCGAGCTGCACGCTTGCAGCAAGGCGAGCAGGCTGACCAGGGGTGAGAATGCCCACCGCGATCCGGCGAAGAATCCTTTCCTGCTCATCGGATTTCCCTCCGCCGCAACTATAGCCCATTTGCATCTCGGAAACGTCCGAGCGCGGGTCGGTTGCCGCGCTTGAAACGGGCAGGCAAGCCCCAATGACACCTGGTTCCATGCCCCCAACGCCCCATTTGCAGCACGATCCCGATCGAATCTACGGCACGACCATCCTCGCGGTACGGCGCAATGGCCGCGTGGCGGTCGGCGGCGACGGACAGGTCACCCTGGGGCAGAGCGTCATGAAGGGCAATGCCCGCAAGGTGCGACGGCTGTACGGCGGCAAGGTGCTCGCGGGGTTCGCGGGGGGCACGGCCGATGCCTTCACCCTGTTCGAGCGGTTCGAGGGCAAGCTGGAGAAATTCGGCAATCTCACGCGCGCGGCGATCGAGCTCGCCAAGGACTGGCGCAGCGATCGGAGCCTGCGGCGGCTCGAGGCGCTGCTGTGCGTGGCGGATCTGGAGAGCATGTACGTGATTTCGGGGAACGGCGACGTGATCGAGCCCGAGCACGATTTGATCGCCATCGGCTCCGGCGGGGGCTTTGCGCAGGCGGCCGCGCAGGCTTTGATCGAGGCGACCGACCTCGGCGCGCGCGACATCGTGGAGCGCGCCCTCAAGATCGCCGCGGATATCTGCATCTACACCAACCGCAATCTGACCATCGAGGAGTTGTAGCGCCGTGTCGCAGATGACTCCCCGCGAGATCGTCGAAGAGCTCGACAAGCATATCGTCGGCCAGAAGGCCGCCAAGCGCGCGGTCGCCATCGCTCTGCGCAACCGCTGGCGCCGCGGCCAGGTGGATCCGGCCCTGCGCCCCGAGATCACCCCGAAGAACATTCTGATGATCGGTCCCACGGGCGTGGGCAAGACCGAGATCGCCCGGCGCCTCGCCCGCCTCGCGAAGGCTCCGTTCATCAAGGTGGAAGCCACGAAATTCACCGAGGTGGGCTATGTCGGTCGGGAAGTTGACTCGATCGTCCGCGATCTTGTGGAGATTTCCGTCAAAATAACCCGCGAGGAGGAAATAGCCAAAGTGCGCCACCGGGCTGCGGATGCCGCGGAGGAACGGGTGCTGGACATCCTCCTGCCGCGCGCCCAGGCCGATGCCCGGGCGGGCTTCGTCGCGGACGGTCCGCCGCGCGACAATGACACCCGGCAGCGCTTTCGAAAAATGCTGCGCGAGGGCGAGCTCGACGAGCGGGAGATCGAGGTCGAGGTGCGTGCCATGCCGGTCGGCGTGGAGATCATGGCGCCGCCCGGCATGGAGGAAATGACCCAGCAGCTGCAGGGGATGTTCCAGAACCTGGGAGGCGGCAAGACGCGCACGCGCAAGCTCAAGATCAAGGAGGCGCTCAAGCTCCTGGTGGACGAGGAAGCCGCCAAGATGGTGAACGAAGAGGAGCTCAAGCTGCGCGCCGTCGAGAATGCGGAGCAAAACGGCATCGTGTTCATCGACGAGATCGACAAGATCGCGCGCCGCCAGGAGACCGCCGGCGCGGACGTGTCTCGCGAAGGCGTGCAACGGGACCTGTTGCCGCTGGTCGAGGGTTGCACCGTCAACACCAAGTACGGCACGGTCAAGACGGATCATGTGCTGTTCATCGCCTCCGGCGCCTTTCACATGTCCAAACCCTCGGACTTGATTCCGGAGCTGCAGGGCCGGTTGCCCATCCGGGTCGAGCTCGAGCCGCTGGTGGTCCGGGATTTCGTGAGGATCCTGACCGAGCCGGATGCCTCGCTCTGCCGCCAATACGCGGCACTGATGGCGACCGAGGGGGTCGAGCTTTCCTTCGAGGAATCCGGGGTGCAGCGCCTGGCCGAGGTGGCTTTCGAGGTCAACGAAAAAACCGAGAACATCGGCGCACGCCGTCTTCACACGGTGATGGAGCGGCTGTTGGAGACGGTGTCGTTCGACGCCGCGGACAGGAGCGGTACCCGGGTGGTCATCGATCGGGCCTACGTCGAGAACAATCTCGGCGAGCTGGTCCGCGATCAGGACCTTTCGCGGTACATTCTGTAGGAATGCCCCAACCCACCGACATCAAGCTCCGCACGCAGTCGCGAATCCTCGAGGTCCGCTTCGACGACGGTTCGCATTTCGAGCTGCCGTTCGAATACCTGCGGGTGTTTTCACCCTCCGCCGAGGTCACGGGGCACTCCGCCGGCGAGGGCATCCTGCAGGTGGGCAAGGAACGGGTGGGCATCAGCGGCGTGGAGCCGGTGGGCAACTACGCGCTGCGCCTAAAATTCGACGACGGACACGACACCGGGCTGTATTCCTGGACGCTGCTGCACGAGCTGGGCCGCGGCCGGGACGCGAACTGGAAGCGCTACCTCGAGCGGTGCGCCGCGGCCGGAATTGTCCGCGGCACGGCCGCCTGAGGGCTGCGCGCCCTCAAGGAGGCTACAATGCGCCTCCACCCGAGAGGACGCGATGACAGAGCAGAAACGCACGGCCGACTTCGGCTTCGAGAAGGTCCCCTGGACGGAAAAGGCCGACCGCGTCCGGGCGGTGTTCAGCTCCGTCGCGGGCAGATACAACGTCATGAACGACCTCATGTCGTTCGGCGTCCACCGCCTCTGGAAGCAATTCGCGCTCTCGCTGACCGGCTTGCGGACCGGCCAAACCGCGCTCGATGTCGCGGGCGGCACCGGTGACCTGACCCGGGGACTCGCCCGCCAGGTCGGCAAGACGGGGCGCGTAATCCTCTCGGACATCAATCCGAGCATGCTCGAGGCCGGCCGCGACCGGCTGCTGGATCTGGGTTACGCGGGCAATGTCCACTGCCTGGTCGCCGACGCGGAACGCCTTCCCTTCGCCGACGCCTGCTTCGATTGCGTGACCATCGGGTTCGGCCTGCGCAACGTCACCGACAAGGCGGCGGCGCTCGCCTCCATGTACCGCGTGCTGAAACCGGGCGGTCAGCTCCTGGTGCTGGAGTTTTCCACGCCCGTCGCGCCGGGCCTGAAGCCGCTGTACGACGCCTATTCGTTCAATCTGCTGCCGCTGATGGGACGCCTGGTGGCCCGGGATGCGGCGAGCTACCGCTATCTCGCCGAGTCGATCCGCATGCATCCCGATCAGGAAACCCTGCTCGGCATGCTCAAGGATGCCGGTTTCGCGCAGGCCCGCTATCACAACCTCACGGGCGGCATCGTCGCCGTCCACCGCGGATACAAAATCTGATATGCCGGCCACACCCGCCTGGATCGCGGCCGTCGAATCCATCTTGAACCGCAGCATCGGGCGTTCGCAGAAAGCCCAGGCGGCGGCGCGCCGCTTGAACCATACCTCGCTCGAGGTGCACGCGGAGGGGTTCGCGCGGATCCGCGCCGCCGTGTGCGCGGAGCGCATCGCGCTCAGCACCGGCGCAGACTCGGCCGCGGACGCGCTCATCTCGGGCTCGCCGTTCGCGCTGTGGAAGCTCGTCGGCGAGGGTGCCGGCGGCACGTCGGGCCCGGGCTCCCGGGCCGGGGCCCGCGTCGCCGGCGACGCCGAAATCGCCGCGCGATACCGCGAGCTGTTCGCACTGGCGCGGCCGGATCTGGAGGAGGAGCTGTCGCGGCTCATCGGCGATCTGCCCGCGAGACGCCTGTCGCTGGCGGCCCGGGGCGCCGCCGGCTGGATGCGCCGGGCCGCCAGCACCTTCCGCGAGAACCTCGGAGAGTATCTGCAGGAAGAAAGCCGGGATCTGGTCGCCAGGCCCGAAATCGAGGAATTCCTGCAGGGCGTCGACCGCGTGCGCGACACCGCGGACCGCGTCGAGGCGAGGCTCGCCCGCCTCGAGCGGCGCATGGGGGACGGGCGGTGATGCGCTATCGCGTCGCGACGCGGCTGCTCCACATTCAGCGCGCCCTGGTCCGCCACGGGCTCGACGATTTCGTGCGCGCCACCCACCTGTATCGTCCGTTCCGGTTTCTTTTCTACCTGTCGCCGTGGACCTGGTTCCAGCGCAGCGCCGGCGTGACCCGCGGCGAGCGCCTGCGTCTCGCGCTCGAGGAGCTCGGCCCGATCTTCGTCAAGTTCGGCCAGGCGGTATCGACCCGACGCGACCTCATTCCGGCCGACATCGCCGACGAGCTGGCCAAGCTTCAGGACCGGGTGCCGCCCTTCGACAGCGCCGTCGCCGCGGCGGCCATCGAGCAGGCGCTCGGCCGGCCGCTCGATGACTCGTTCGAGAGCTTCGAGAAGGAGCCGCTCGCCGCGGCTTCGATCGCGCAGGTCCACGCGGCCCGGCTGAAAAGCGGCGAGGAGGTCGTGGTCAAGGTGCTGCGGCCCGGCATGCACGACATCATCGAGCGCGACCTCGAGGTGTTGGAGACGCTTGCGCGGCTCGCCGACGAATACTGGGGCGATGCGCGTCGTCTGCGGCCCATCGAGATCGTCGCCGAGTACCGCAAGACCATCCTCGACGAGCTCGATTTGATGCGCGAGGCGGGCAATGCGGCCCAGCTGAAGCGCAACTTCGCGGGTTCACCGCTCCTGTACGTCCCCGCCGTGTACTGGGATTACTGCCGGACGAACGTCATGGTGATGGAGCGGATCCACGGCATCATCATCAGCCAGCTCGAGGAGCTCAGGGCGCACGGGACCGACTTCGCGAGGCTCGCCGAGAACGGTGTGGAGATCTTCTTCACGCAGGTGTTCCGCCACAATTTCTTCCACGCCGACATGCATCCCGGCAACATTTTCGTGCAGGTCGACGATCCGCAAAACCCGCGCTACGCGGCGATCGACTTCGGCATCGTCGGCACCCTCGACCCCCGCGATCAGCATTACCTTGCCTCGAATTTCCTCGCGTTCTTCGACCGCGATTACGCCCGCGTCGCCGCCCTGCACGTGGAATCCGGATGGGTTCCCAAGACCACCCGGGTCGATGAGCTCGAGTCCGCGGTGCGCACGGTGTGCGAACCGATCTTCAACAAGCCGTTGAAGGAGATCTCCTTCGCCCAGGTGCTGCTGCGCCTGTTCGAGACCGCCCGGCGCTTCGACATGCAGATCCAGCCGCAGCTCGTGCTGCTGCAGAAGACCCTGCTCAACGTCGAGGGTCTCGGGCGGCAGCTCTATCCCGAGCTCGATCTGTGGAAGACCGCGCAGCCGGTGCTGCGGCAATGGATGCGCGAGCGGATGAGCCCGCGTGCGGTGCTGAAGCGGATGCGCGCGCAGCTGCCCGATACCGTCGAGAGCCTGAAGGAGCTTCCCGGATTGTTCCAAACGGCCGTGCGCGAAGCCTCGGAGGGGCGGTTCCGGCTTCAGATCGAGAACCCGGGTCTCGCCGAGCTGCGCCGCGAACTGAAGCAATCCGCGAGGCGCCGCGACCTCGCGCTCGCCGCCGCGGCACTGTGGTTCTCGGGCTCGGTCTGGCTGGCGGCGGCGCCGCAGTACCGCTGGCTCGCCTGGGCGCAGTTGGCGGCGGCCGCGGTTTTCCTCGCCTTGTATCGTTCCTTGAAATGGCAGGCCAAATGAGAATCCCCGTCGAAAACACCACGAGCTACCGGGGACGCAACGCGCGTCCGAATTGGATCGCGCTGCTCGGATTCATCGCGGCTGCCGTTGCAGCGGGAGCGCTCGGCGCGCTGGTCTCCCCGGCGCGTTCGGCCGCGATCGGCGCCTGGTATGCCGGACTCTCCAAGCCGCCATGGGTGGTGCCGAACAGCTGGTTCGGCCCGGTGTGGGGCACGCTTTACGTGATGATGGGCACGGCGGCGTGGCTGGTGTCGCGCGAACGCTATCACCGCCAACAGACCGTCGCCCTGGGCGCCTACCTCCTCCAATTGATGCTCAACGCCGCCTGGGCGCCCCTGTTCTTCGGCGCGCGCAACCCCGGCTTCGCGCTGCTCGACATCGTCGCGCTGTGGCTCGCCCTCGGCTGGACGATCCGCGAATTCTTCTCGGTGCAGCGCGCCGCCGCCCTGCTGCTCGTGCCTTATTTTCTATGGGTGAGCTTCGCCACCGCCCTGAACTTCAGCATCTGGCGGCTCAACCAATGAGCACGAATCTGCTCGCCAACGACAATTATTCGGTCTTCGTGTCCGAGGCGGGGACCGGCTACAGCCGGTGGCGGGACCTCGCCGTGACCCGCTGGCGCGAGGATCCGACCGCCGATTCGCTAGGCTTCTTCGTGTTCCTGAGGGACGTCGAAAACGGCAGGGTGTGGTCGGCCGGCTACCAGCCCACCGGCCGCGAGCCGGAGCATTATCAGGTCTCGTTCGACGAGGATCGGACGCGCATCGTGCGTCGCGACGGCCCGATCCTGTCGGACACGGAAATCCTGGTGGCGCCCAACGACGATGCGGAGGTGCGGCGGCTGTCGATCACCAACGAAGGCAGGAGCACCCGCGAGATCGAGGTGACGAGCTACGCCGAGGTGGTGCTGGCGGCACCCGGCGCCGATGCCGCCCACCCCGCGTTCTCGAAAATGTTCGTGCAGACTGAATTCGACGCCGACTCCGGCACGCTCCTCGCCACGCGCCGCAGCCGCGAGCCGGCGGAGCGCCCGCTCTGGATGTTTCACGTGAGCGTGGTCGAAGGCGAGGCGCTCGGCATGCTGCAGTTCGAGACCGATCGGGCCAGGTTTCTCGGCAGGGGGCGGAATCTGCGCAACGCCCTCTGCATCGTCGACGCGCGTCCGCTCTCGGACACGGCGGGCACGGTGCTCGATCCCGTCGTGGCGCTGCGGCGCCGGGTGCGGATCCTTCCCGGCGCCACCGCGCGCGTCGCCTTCTGGAGCGGGGTGGCGGCGAGCCGCGCGCAGGCGCTGGCCATCGCCGCCAAATACAGGGACGGCGCCTCCTTCGAACGCATCGAGCGGTCCGCCGCGGATCGGGCGCGGGTCACCCTCGCCAGTCTCGCGATCGAGGCCGGGGAGGCGCGGCTTTTCCAGCGCATCGCCGGCGCCATCCTGCGCCCGACCGCGGCGCTGCGCGCGCCGCGCGAACTGCTGGCGCGCAACCGGTCCGGGCCGCCGGCGCTCTGGGCGCAGGGTATTTCCGGCGACCTGCCGATCGTGCTGGTGCGCATCGAGCGCGAGGACGACATCGGCCTCGTGCGGCAATGCCTGCGGGCGCACGAATATTGGCGGTCGAAGCACCTGTCCTCCGACCTGGTCTTCGTGAACGCCGCGGCGGACCCGGCGCCGCTGCGCACGAGTCTCGAGGCGGCGATCAGGGAGGCCCCGCCGCGCGCGCGCGGCGCCGATGGGGGGGTGCGCGGCGGCGTGTTCACGCTCGAGGATGCGGCGCTCGACGCCGACGCGCGGGATGCCCTTGGCGCCGCCGCCCGCGCCCTGTTCAGCGGCCGGGATGGCGCCTTGAGCGATCAATTGTCGCGCTGGCAGGAGCCCGGGCGTACGCCGCGGCCCACGCCCGGCAGTCGCGGGGGCGGCGCCCGGAGCGCGGTGCCCCGGGACCTGCCATCGCTCGATTTTTTCAACGGCATGGGCGGCTTCGACGTGGCCGCCCGCGAGTACATCACCGTTCTCAAGGACGCCGAGTGGACGCCGGCACCCTGGAGCAACGTGATCGCGAACCCCGACTTCGGTTTCCTGGTGTCGGCGGACGGCACCGGGACCACCTGGTCCATCAACGCACAGCAGAACCAGTTGACACCGTGGTCCAACGACCCCGTCGCCAACCCGCCCGCGGAAGTCGTGTACCTGCGCGACGAGGACTCGGGCGATCTCTGGAGCGCCACGCCCCTGCCCATTCGCGAGCCGGGACCCTATGTCGTGCGCCATGGCCACGGTTACAGCCGTTTCGAGCACACCTCGCGCGACATCGCCACGGATCTCCTGCAGTTCGTTCCCAGGTCGGATTCGATCAAGATATCGCGCCTCAAGCTCGCCAATCGCTCGGCCAGGGTCCGCCGGCTCTCGGTCACGCATTACGCGGAGTGGGTGCTCGGCAATCAGCGCAGCCGGATGGCGCCCTTCGTCGTGACCGAGATCGACCCGGGCCTGCGCGCGCTCTTCGCGCGCAACCCCTGGAGCGTGGACTTTCCGGGGCGCGTCGCCTTCATGGACATGGCCGGCCGGCAGCAGACCAGCACCGGCGACCGCGGGGAATTCCTGGGCGGTTACGGCTCCCTGGCGGAGCCGGCCGCGCTCCTCGGCGGCGCCGGCCTGTCCTATCGCACCGGAGGGGGGTTCGATCCCTGCGGCGCGCTGCAGACCCGGTTCGAGCTCGGCCCGGGCGAGGAAACCGAGATCGTGCTGTTCCTCGGGCAGGAGGCGTCGCACGCCGACGCGCAGGCCTCGATCAGGAAATACCGCACGCTCGATCTCGACGCCGTGCTGAAGGAGGTCACCGATTTCTGGGACCAGACCCTGGGCACCGTCCAGGTGAAGACGCCGGACCGCTCCATGGACGTGATCCTGAACGGATGGCTGCTCTATCAAACGCTGGTCTGCCGGCTGTGGGCGCGCACCGCCTTCTACCAGGCCAGCGGCGCGTGGGGCTATCGCGACCAGCTTCAGGACGTGATGGCGCTCTGTGTCGCGCGGCCCGGGGTGGCGCGCGAGCACATTCTGCGCGCGGCCTCGCGGCAGTTCGAGGCCGGCGACGTGCAGCACTGGTGGCTGCCGGTGACCCGGCAGGGCATCCAGACGCGGGTCTCGGACGATCGGATCTGGCTGCCCTTCGTGCTCGCGCACTATCTGGAGGTCACCGAGGACTTCGCGATATTGGATGAGCCCGTCGCCTTCCTGGAGGGCGGCCCGCTCGCCGAGGGCCAGCAGGAATCGTTCGGGGCGCCCAAGGCCGCCGCGACGGCCTCCTTGTACGATCACTGCGCGCTCGCGCTCGATTCGAGCCTCGCCATCGGCTCGCACGGGCTGCCGCTGTTCGGCACGGGCGATTGGAACGACGGCATGAACCGGGTCGGGATCAAGGGCCGCGGCGAGAGCGTCTGGCTCGGCTGGTTCCTGCACGCGGCGCTGATGCGATTCTCCGCAACCGCCGAGCGCTGCGGCGACACCGAGCGCGCCAGCGCCTGGCGCAAGCATGCCTTCACGCTCCAGGCGGCGATCGACCGCGAGGCCTGGGATGGCGACTGGTACCGCCGCGGCTATTTCGACGACGGCACGCCGCTGGGCTCGGTATCGAGCGAGGAATGCCGCATCGATTCGGTGGCGCAGTCCTGGGCGGTGATTTCGGGCGCCGCCCCGCGCGAACGCGCCGCCCGCGCCATGGCCGCGGTCAACGCGCAGCTGGTGAGCCGCAGCGAGGGACTGGTGCAGCTTTTCACCCCGCCTTTCGACCGCACGGCGCACGACCCCGGCTACATCAAGGCGTATCCCCCGGGGCTGCGCGAGAACGGCGGCCAATACACGCATGCCGCCATGTGGGTGACCTTGGCCTTCGCGATGCTCGGCGAGGGCGACCGGGCCGCGGAATTGTTCTCGCTGACCAATCCCGTGAATCATTCGAGCACACGCTCCGCGATTCACCGCTACAAGGTCGAGCCGTACGTGGTGTGCGCCGACGTGTATTCCGCCCCCGCGCATGTCGGCCGGGGCGGCTGGACCTGGTACACGGGCTCGGCGGGCTGGATGTACCGGACGGCCGTCGAGGGAATCCTGGGCCTGCATCTGCGCGGCCGCAAATTGCGCATCGATCCCTGCATACCGCGCAGCTGGCCCGGCTTCGAGGTCACCTACAAGCACGGCTCGTCGCGATATCACATCGCGGTGGACAATCCGAAGGGCGTGAGCCGCGGGGTGGCCAGGGCGGCGCTCGACGGGGCGGACATCACCCCATCGCCCTGCGAAATCGCGCTCACGGACGACGGGACCTATCACTACGCCCGCATCACGCTGGGGTGAGAGCGCGGGAAGTTTGCCTGGCCGGCTAGCT
>CAVTNZ010000082.1:0-12840 GCA_963736185.1 uncultured Gammaproteobacteria bacterium
GATGTATTGCTGTCGCGGTCCGGGCGGGCATATCGCGCCGCGCGTGCAGGGCGGCGAGCAGCTTCTCGTGCAGCCCGCCGAAGCCGCCATTGCTCATCACCAGGATCTGATCACCCGGCAGCGCGGCCGCCGCCAGGGCGAGGGCCAGCGCCTCGACGGTGCCGGCGAAATGCGCACGCGCGCCGAGCGGCGCGAGAGCCGCCGGCAGATCCCACCCGAGCTCCGGCGCGTTCAGAAACCAGGCCTCGTCCGCGGCCGCCAGGGAGGGGGCGAGCTGATCGCGATGCACCCCGAGCTTCATCGTGTTCGAGCGCGGCTCGAGCACGGCGATGATCCGCGCATGCGGCTCGCGGGCGCGAAGTCCCGCGAGCGTCGTCTCGATCGCGGTGGGATGGTGCGCGAAATCATCGTACACCCTCACCCCGCCGACCACTCCACGCACCTCCATGCGGCGTTTGACGCCCCGGAAATGCCCCAGAGCCTCCGCCGCCCGGCCGGGCTCGACGCCGAGCTGATGTGCGGCCGCGATCGCGGCAAGCGCGTTCATCACATTGTGCTCTCCGAGCATCGGCCAGCGCACGCGCCCCGCCTCGCGGCCTTCCTTCAGCACGGCGAACTCGCCCCATGAGGCATTCGGCGCCGGCGCGGCGCGCCAGGCCGCATCCTGCGATTTCAAGCTGAACGTCTCCCGCGGGGTCCAGCATCCCTCGCCGATGACGGCCGCGATCTCGGCGTCGTCGCCGTTCTGGACGATGCGGCCGGCCGCCGGCACCGTGCGCAGCAGTTGATTGAACTGCCGGCGTATCGAGGCCACGTCCGGGTAGATGTCCGCGTGGTCGTATTCCAGATTGTTGAGGATCACCGTGCGCGGCCGGTAGTGGACGAACTTCGCGCGCTTGTCGAAAAACGCCGTATCGTATTCGTCGGCTTCGATCACGAAGCAGGAGCCGGTCCCGAGGCGCGCCGTCGTGTCGAAATTGCCCGGCACCCCGCCGATCAAAAAGCCGGGCCCGAGTCCGGCGTGCTCGAGAATCCAGGCGAGCATGCTCGAGGTCGTGGTCTTGCCGTGGGTGCCGGCCACGGCCAGCACGTGCCTGCCGTGCAGCACCCGCTCGGCCAGCCATTGCGGTCCCGAGGTGTACGGAATGGCGCGGTCGAGCATCGCCTCGACCACGGGACTGCCCCGGCTCAAAGCATTCCCCACCACCACGATATCGGGCCGGTCGTCGAGCTGCTCCGCACCGTAGCCCTGGGTGAATTCGATTCCGAGCCCCGCCAGCTGGTCGCTCATGGGCGGATAGACGTTGCGATCCGATCCCGTGACGTGAAATCCGGCCGCCTTGGCGATGGCCGCGACGCCACCCATGAAAGTCCCGGCGATTCCGAGGATGTGGATGTGTTGAGTCATGAATTGGGGAGCAACGTCTGTTCCAGGAACATCGACAGCAGCAGATACGCGACGCTGATGATGCCGCCGAGCGCCAGGCGCGCGTCGAGCGCGGCGCGCCATATGTTCGCACACGCGAGCAGGTACCAGATCAGGCCCACGAGCAGCAGGATCCCGACGGGCAGCGCGGCAGGCGTGTCGGTGCCGAGGAGATTGAGCAGCGAGCCCAGGGGGTAGAGCACGAGCTCGGCCAGGACCGCGACGCCGAGCAGCGCGGTGCCGGTCTGCAGGAAACGCTGACGCCGCCGGGCGACCGCGAGCACCATCCAGGCGAATGCCAGCGGCAGCGCCACGCTCAGCGCGAGGCGGATCGGAATGAGACCGCCCTGGCTCGGCGGGAGCAGCGCGCTGATCACCTCGAGGATCGCGGCGATCGCGGCGACCAGGCACAGCAGGAAAAGCGACGCGGGCAATTGGGCGGGCGATGCCCGCCACAGGGCTATATCCCAGAATGCCTTCGCAAGTCGCAGCATCATACGATTCGATCGTGATAGATTCTCAAATTGTACACGTGGATCACGGTATGGCCGACGCGATTTGGATCGATCGAGGGGAAGCACTTGGGCCGCTCGCGAGCACCCTCGAAGCCCAGGTCTCGATCGGCCTCGACACCGAATTTCTGCGCGAGCGAACCTTCTTTCCGAAGCTGTGTCTGGTGCAATTGGCGGCCGCCGGAGAGGTCTGGTGCGTCGACACGCTGCGCGTCGGAAGCCTCGAGCCGCTGGTGCGTGCGCTCACCTCGCCGGGCTCGCGCAAGGTCATTCACGCGGCGCGCCAGGATCTCGAGGCCTTCTATCTCAACGTCAAACGCGTGATCTCGCCGGTTTTCGACACACAGATAGCCGCGGGCTGCATCGGATTGAAGCCGCAGCTCGGCTATGCCGACCTGGTGAAGACCTTGCTGGACGTGCCCCTCGCCAAGGGCCAGACGCGCACCGACTGGTCGAAGCGCCCGCTCAGCGCCGCGCAGCTCGACTACGCGGCCGACGACGTGAAGTACCTGAACGAGGTCGCCGCGCGGCTGACCGAACGCCTGCGCGCGCTGGGGCGCGAGCGCTGGGTGGTCGAGGATTGCCTGTCCCTCGAGGATCCGCGGTTGTACGACCCCGACCCCGCGCAGGCGTGGAAGCGGCTGCGCAACCTGAACATGCTGCCCCCCGCCGCGCGCGCGCGCGGCCGCAGCGCCGCCATCTGGCGCGAAGCCATGGCGCGCGAGCGCGATCTTCCGCGCGGCTGGATACTCTCCGACGAGTCGATACTCAGCGTCGCCGAGGCGGGTCCCAACACGCGGGCGGCGCTCGATGCCGCACTGTCGCTGCCGCGGCCGCTGAACGATGCGCTCGCTGAGAGCCTGCTCGCGGCGCTGCGCGAGGCCCCGGGCGCCACCGTGGAGGACTCCGAGCCCGTCCGGGACTCGCGCCCCACGCCGGAGCAGAAGGCCGTCATCGACCGGCTCTCCCGGGTGGTCGACGCGCGCGCCAAAGAACTCGAGGTGAGCGCCGAGATTCTGGCGCCGCGCGGCGAGCTCAAGGCGCTGGCGATGGGCTCGCGCAAGACGCAGGCTCTCTCGGGATGGCGGCGCGCCGAGATCGGCGAACGGCTGCTCGCCGCCCTCGGCTAGGGCGGCGGCTCCCCGACCGCGTTCTGGATGCTCTTGAACACGGTCTGCACGTCTGCGTCCGCATCCACTATGCGCAACAGCCCGCGCTGCTCGTAGTGCTTGACGAGCGGCCGGGTCTGCGCCTCGAACACCTCCAGACGCTTGCCGATCACTTCCTCCCTGTCGTCCGGACGCTGGATCAATCGCGACGTTCCACCGCACTTGTCGCAGTGCGGGGGGATGCCGCCCGGCGAGGTGTAGATGTTGAACACCCGGCCGCAGCCCTCGCAGATGCGCCGGCCGGTGAGCCGCTTGAACAGGATGCTCAGATCGAGGTTCAACAGGACCACGGCCTGCAGCGGGCGGCCGAGCTCCTTGAGCAGCGCCTCGAGCGCCTCGGCCTGGACGATATTGCGCGGGAAGCCGTCGAGAATGAACCCTTTCTGCGCGTCCGGCTGCGCCAGCCGCTCGCGAATCATGCCGAGCACCGTGCCGTCCTCGACCAGCCTGCCCGCATCCATGGCGGCTTTCGCCTTGCGCCCGAGCTCCGACGCCTTGCTCACGGCCTCGCGCAGCAGATCTCCGGTGGAGATCTGCGGGATCCCGTACGCCTGCACCAGCAGCTGAGACTGAGTGCCCTTGCCGGATCCAGGCGCTCCCAAAAGCACTATTCGCATGATTCTTTGTAGTCCCTGAAAGCGCGCTACCGTACCTTCGCCCGCTCCCACCGTCAAACGAGTGCCCCGACCGCGCCGATCGGCTATCCTGCGCGGCTTGTATTTCGCGGTATGACATATGAAAAAGAACGCCTTCTACGCCCAGTCCGGCGGCGTCTCCGCCGTCATCAACGCCTCCGCCTGCGGGGTGATCGAGACGGTGCGCAAGCACCGGGACAAGATCGGCAAGCTCTATGCCGGGCGCCACGGGATCGTGGGGGCTCTCACCGAGGACATGATCGACACCGGCAAGGAAAGCGCCGCCGCGGTGCGCGGACTGCGGCACACGCCCGGAGGCGCGTTCGGCTCCGCGCGCTACAAACTCGCCGGAATCGACAAGAACCGCGGCCAATACGAGCGGCTGATCGAGGTTTTCAAGGCTCACGACATCGGCTATTTTTTCTACAACGGCGGCAACGATTCAATGGATACCGCCCACAAGGTGTCCGAGATCGGCGCTCAAATGGGCTATCCGATCGCCTGCATCGGCGTTCCCAAGACGGTGGACAACGATCTGGCGATCACCGATTGCTGTCCGGGGTTCGGCTCGGCCGCCAAGTTCATCGCGGTGTCGACCCGCGAGGCCGCGCTCGATGTCCTGTCGATGGCGCGCACGTCCACCAAGGTTTTCGTGCTCGAAGTCATGGGCCGCCATGCGGGATGGATCGCCGCGGCGGGCGGCCTGGCGGGCGAGCGGCCCGGCGATGCCCCCCACATCATCCTGTTCCCGGAGATCCCCTTCGAGCGCGCCGCGTTCCTCGACAAGGTGAAATCCTGCGTCGAGAAGTTCGGTTACTGCGTGGTCGTGGTATCGGAGGGCGTGCGCACCGCCGATGGCAGATTCCTCGCCGAAGCGGGCACCAAGGACGCGTTCGGTCATGCCCAGCTCGGCGGCGTGGGCCCGGTGGTGGCGCAGATGACGCAGGAGGCTTTCGGCTACAAATTCCATTGGGCCGTCGCCGACTACCTGCAGCGCTCCGCCCGGCACATCGCCTCCAGGGTCGATGTGGAGCAGGCCTATGCCGTCGGCAAGGCCGCGGTGGAGCTTGCGCTGCAGGGGAAAAACGCCGTGATGCCCACCATCGTGCGCAAATCGTCCGAGCCCTATCGTTGGGGGATCGGCCAGGCGCCGCTCGCGATGATCGCCAACCGCGAGAAGAAGCTTCCGCGCAACTTCATCAGCGAGGACGGATTCGGCATCACCGCGGCCTGCCGCCGGTATCTCTTGCCGCTCATCGGCGGCGAAGACTACCCGCCCTATCGGCAGGGGTTGCCCGTTTATGTCACCCTCAAGGGGGTGCCCGTGGCGAAGCGCCTGACCACTCCCTTTGTGGTATAGTGCCGAGCCCCCAATACGAATAATTTGATATTTTTCAATAACATAACCGTGGGACGCTAAATGACGCTCGATAACGCCCTGTATCTTGCCATCGGTGCCGGAATTCTCGCGATCGTGTATGGCGCCTTCTCGGTACGCTGGATTCTCGCGCAGCCCGCCGGCAATGCCCTCATGCAGGAGATCGCGGCCGCGATTCAGGCCGGCGCCCGCGCGTACCTCAATCGGCAATACCGCACCATCGCCATCGTCGGCGTCATCCTGTTCATCGCCCTCGGCGTGGGCCTCGGCTGGCCGAGCGCCGGCGGCTTCGCGGTCGGAGCCATCTTCTCCGGTTTGGCCGGCTACATCGGGATGTCCATCTCGGTTCGAGCCAATGTGCGCACCGCGCAAGCCGCCACGCTCGGAATCAACGCCGCGCTGAAGGTGGCGTTCCGCGGCGGCGCCGTCACCGGCATGCTGGTGGTGGGCCTCGGCATCCTCGGGGTGGCCGTGTACTACCTCATCATGCTGCGCCTGCTGGGCGACTCCGAAGCGGCGCTGCGCGCCCTGGTCGGCCTCGCCTTCGGCGGCTCCCTGATCTCGATCTTCGCGCGGTTGGGCGGCGGCATCTTCACCAAGGGCGCGGACGTGGGCGCCGATCTCGTCGGCAAGGTCGAGGCCGGCATTCCCGAGGACGACCCGCGCAATCCCGCGGTGATCGCGGACAACGTGGGCGACAACGTCGGCGATTGCGCCGGCATGGCGGCCGACCTGTTCGAGACCTACGCGGTCACGCTGGTTGCGACCATGCTGCTCGGCGGCCTGCTGATGGCAGACATGGGCCAGAACGCGGTCATCTTCCCGCTGCTGCTCGGCTCCATTTCCATCGTCTCCTCCATCGTCGGGACGTTCTTCGTGTCGACGAGCGAGGGCGGCAAGATCATGAACGCGCTCTACAAGGGCGTGATCGTTTCGGGACTGATTTCAGCGGCGGTATTTTATTTCGTGTCGCAGAAAATCATGGGCGACCATGCCATGTCCATGTGGCTTTGCACGCTGGTCGGCCTCGGCCTCACCGCCGCGATGATCGTCATCACCGAGTACTACACCGCCACCGAATACGCTCCCGTGCGGCACGTGGCCGCGGCGTCGCAAACCGGACCCGCCACCAACATCATTGCAGGCCTCGGCGTCTCGATGAAGGCCTGCGCCCTGCCGGTGATCGCGGTCGCGCTCTCCATCTGGGCCTCGTACAGGCTCGAAGGGCTGTACGGCATCGCGATCGCGGCCACCGCGATGCTGTCCATGACCGGCATGATCGTCGCGCTCGACGCGTACGGTCCGATCACCGACAACGCGGGCGGCATCGCCGAGATGGCGGGACTCGACAAGAAAGTGCGCGACGTGACCGACCCGCTCGACGCCGTCGGCAACACCACCAAGGCCGTCACCAAGGGTTACGCCATCGGCTCCGCGGGTCTCGCTGCGCTGGTTCTGTTCGCGGACTACACCCACAAGCTGCAGGAGGTCACGGGTCATGTGACCGCGTTCGACCTGTCGAATCCGGCCGTGATCATCGGCCTGTTCATCGGCGGTCTGGTCCCCTATCTGTTCGCCGCCATGGCGATGGAAGCGGTGGGCCGGGCCGCGGGCTCGGTGGTGAACGAGGTGCGCCGCCAATTCCGCGAGATCAAGGGCATCATGGAGGGCACCGCGAAGCCGGACTACTCGCGCGCGGTCGACATGCTCACCAAGGCGGCCATCAAGGAAATGATCGTGCCGTCGCTCCTCCCGATACTCGTGCCCATCGTGCTGGTGTTCGTCGTCAATTGGCTCATGGGCCCCGGCACGGGCGTCGTGGCGCTCGGCGGCCTGCTCATCGGCACCATCGTCACGGGACTCTTCGTCGCGATCTCGATGACCACCGGCGGTGGCGCCTGGGACAACGCCAAGAAGTACATCGAGGAAGGCAACTTCGGCGGCAAGGGCTCCGATACGCACAAGGCGGCCGTCACCGGCGATACCGTCGGCGATCCCTACAAGGACACCGCGGGACCCGCGATCAATCCCTTGATCAAGATCATCAACATCGTCGCGCTGCTGCTGGTCCCACTGCTCGGAAAGATGTGACGGCGGGCCGGTGAGCCCGGTCAGATGTCGAAATAAATCGCGTCGGGCTCGGCGGCGCCCTCGCGCGAGGCGATCCTGAGGTCGGGCTCCTTCAGCGACACCCGGGAGCGTGGCGGAATGCTGTGGGTCAGGAACACCGAGCCGCCGATGACGCTTTCCGCGCCGACGACGGTCCTGCCCCCGAGCACGGTGGCGTTTGCATAAAGGGTGGAGCCGTTCTCCACCGTCGGGTGCCGCTTGTTGCCGCGGATGATCTGCCCGGCGGCGTCCTTGGGCAGCGACAACGCGCCGAGCGTGACGCCCTGGTACAGCTTGACGCCCTCGCCGATTTCCGTGGTTTCGCCGATGACCACGCCCGTGGCGTGATCGATGAAGAATCCGGCCCCGATCTTCGCGCCCGGATGGATGTCGCAGCCGGTCCTGGAATGCGCCCACTCCGTCATGATGCGCGCCATCATCGGCACGCCGAGATCGTACAGCGCATGCGCGATGCGGTACACGCTCACCGCGAGCACCCCGGGATAGGCGAGGATCACCTCGTCGAGATTCGACGCGGCCGGGTCCCCGTCATAGGCCGCCTGGACATCCTTGACCAGGAGCGCGCGGATCTCGGGGAGACGGCCCAGAAACACCTGGGTCAGATCCCGCGAGCGGGACGCGCATTCCCCGAATCCCGGACGCTCCGCGTCGACCCGCGCGGCGTCCTCCTCGCGGCCGTAGCACAGGCAGTGCTCGATTTCGCGCTCGATCCTGGGAGCGAGCGCCGCGAGCGATTCCGCCACATACGCACCCAGGTTCTCGCGGTCGAGGTCGCCCCGCCCGAAATAGCCCGGATACATGAGATCGAGCACGCCCTGCAGAATGGCGGCTATCGCCTCGCGCGAGGGCAGATAACGCCGCGCGATGCGCCGGGCCCGCTCGTCGCTCAGATAGCTTCCGAGCAGCTCGCGGGACAGGTGCTCCAGGTTTCTCGTCGCGTTCAGGCGACCGCCTGCATTTTCTCGACGTCCTCGAACAATCCCTCGAACAATGCACCGGACAAGTAGCGCTCGCCCGCATCCGGCAGAATCACGACGATGGTCTTGCCCGCCTGCGCCGGCTCCTTTGCCAGGCGCAGCGCCGCCGCCATCGCGGCGCCGCACGAAATGCCGCACAACATGCCCTCTTCGCGCGCGAGGCTCCGCGCCGTGGCGATCGCCTCCTCGTTGCTCACCTGCTCGACGCGGTCGACCAGCGACAGATCCAGATTCTTGGGAATGAATCCGGCTCCGATCCCCTGGATCTTGTGCGGCGAGGGCGCCGGGGTCTGACCGGCCAGCGTCTGGCTGATCACCGGCGAGTTGGTCGGCTCGACCGCGACGGTGAGAATCTTCTTACCCCTGGTATGCTTGATGTAGCGCGACACGCCGGTGAGCGTGCCCCCGGTGCCCACGCCGGAAACCAGCACGTCGATCTTGCCGCCGGTGTCGTCCCAGATCTCCGGACCCGTGGTCTTTTCGTGGATGGCCGGGTTCGCGGGATTCTCGAACTGCTTCATGAGCACGTATTTGGAGGGATCCTGCGCGGCCAGCTCCTCGGCCTTCGCGATCGCGCCCTTCATGCCCTTCGCGCCCGGGGTCAGCACGAGCTTGGCGCCGAAGGCGATCAGCACCTTGCGCCGCTCCATGCTCATGGTCTCGGGCATCGTCAGCACGCACCCATAGCCGCGCGATGCCGCGGCGTAGGCGAGCGCAATGCCCGTGTTGCCGCTGGTGGCCTCCACGACGGACATGCCCGGCTTCAGCACTCCACGCTCCTCCGCATCCCACACCATCGCCGCGCCGATGCGGCACTTGACCGAGTACGCGGGGTTGCGCCCCTCGATCTTCGCCAGCACGGTGGCGGAGCTCGACGCGTCGAGCCGGTTGATGCGGACCAGGGGCGTACGGCCGATGGACTTGGTGTTGTCTTCATAGATGGGCATGCGGCACCTCGAGTTTCATTGTCCGGAGTGGCGAATTTTCCTCCTAAGCGCGGGGAAAATGCCATAGCAAGTTGTTATGTGCGCCTGCCTGCGCGTTATAAGGCGTTGATTTTGGCGGGCGGAAACCGGGCGGGCTGCCTCAACCGGGCGCCGGAGTCATCGACAGCGGCTGCGGACGTCCGAAGATGAATCCCTGCGCGAAATCGATCCCCATCTCGCGCACCGTGTCCAGGGACAGCTGATCCTCGACGTGCTCGGCCACGACGCGGAAATTGAGCGTTCGCGACAGCTCGATCATCGCCCCGACCATGGCCTGATTCACCGTATCGACGGCCAGATTGGCGATGAAGGAGCCGTCTATCTTGAGGTAATCCATCGGCAGCGTCTTGAGCGTCGAGAAGGAGGAGAGGCCGCTGCCGAAATTATCCAGGGCGAATTCGCAGCCCATGCCGTGCAGCACCCCGATGAAGCGCCGCGCATGATCGAGATTCGCGACGACCGCGCTCTCGGTGACCTCGAAGCAGATGTCCGAAGGAATCGCGCCCGTATGGTCGAAGCATTCGACCACGAACTCGAGAAACTCGGAGTCGCCGAGCGTCTGGCCGGAAATGTTGATGGCGACGCTGCGATTCGGAGGCAGCTTCATGCCTCCCCGCCCGAGCGCGGAGAGCACCGCCTGCACCACCCACCGGTCCACCAGCGGCATCAGCCGGTAGCGCTCCGCCGCACGGATGAATTCCGCCGGCGGCGCGGCGGGCTCCCCGTTCTCGCTCTCCATGCGCACGAACACCTCGAGCCCGGGCCCGTTGGAGACGCTGCTGTGGGCGTGCACGATGGGCTGGTAATAAAGCTCGAATTTGTTGTCGCGCAGCGCGCCCTGCAGTTTCTGCAGCCAGTGGATCTCGCCGGAGTGCCGGGCGTTCGCCTCCTCCCGTGCGGAGTACACGTGCACGTGCACCCCGCCCTGCTTTTTCGCGACGTAGCAGGCGGAGTCGGCGGAATTCATGATGTCCTCGATGGATCCGCCGCCGCGGCCGATTTCCACCAGACCGATGCTGACGCCGATGTTGAAGATCTTGTCCTTCCACACGAAGCGGTAATCGTCCACCGCCCGCACCACGTCATCGGCGATCTGCCGCGCCTTTTCCAACGGACATCCCACCAGGAGCAGCGCGAACTCGTCTCCGCCGATGCGGCCCGCGGTGTCGGAGTCGCGTACCGCATCCTTGATGATGGTGGCCACCTCGCGCAGCATGTTGTCGCCGGCGGTGTGACCGCAGGTGTCGTTGACCACCTTGAAGCGGTCCAGATCGAGGTAGCAAAGCGCGTGCGCCGCATCCCCGGTCTGCGCGGCATCCATCGCTTCGCGCAGACGGCGCTCGAATTCGCGCCGGTTGACCAGTCCGGTGAGGGCGTCGTGGCTCGCCTGGTAGGTCATCTGCCGCGTCAGTCCGCGCAGCTCGCTGGTGTCGTGCATCACCACCACCAGCCCCAGCATCTCCTTGTCGTTCGGCTTGAGCGGGGTGACGCTGATCTCGACCGAGCGCTCCGGCGAGGTGCTGGCGGGCACGAGCACCGCGCGTTTGCCCATGGTGACGCGGCCGCCCGTGGAGAGGGCCTTGCGAATCGGGTCGCCGAGCGGCCGGCGGTCGGTCTCGTCGACCAGCGAAGCGACCTCGGAGAACGATTTGCCGACGATCTGATCGGAGCTTTGGCCCAGTATCGCTTCGGCCGAGGTGTTGACGTAGTCGATCCGGCCTTCGGCGTCGACGGTGATGACGCTTTCGCCCATCGCGTCGAGGGTTACCATGGCGCGCGGCTTGGGTGCCTCGCGCCCCGGCTCCGTTCCCGGCAGCATCTCGAGCGCGGTCAGCAGCAGCGCCGGCTCGTCCGCGCTGTCGACCAGCGTGCTCGACAATTCGACCCGGGTGACCTCGCCGTGCGCGCCGACGAGCTCGATCTCGTAGCGCTCGGCCGCGGCCTCGCCGGCAAGCCGTCTGCGCAGGTTGTTCTCCACCAGCTCGACATATTCCGGTGCGACGAAATCCGCGAGCGGCCTGCCGATCACGTCGGCTGCGCTCATCCCGAGCATGGCCAGGAAGCGCGCGTTGGCGAACAGGATGCTCTTCCGATGGACCAGCACCGCGTCGTGCACCGCCTCCACCAGGCGCTGGAACAGCTGCTCGCGATCGTTGAGTTTCGCGCTCGCGGCGCCCTCTTCGCGTGTAAGCTTCTCGATCCGCCGCGAGAATTCGTCGACGGTGCGCTCTTGGCGGCGCTTCCAGCCCAACAGCACGATGATGCCCGCGGCCACGATAGCTGAGGTCAGGAACCACGAGACGATGGGAGACGAAGGCAACTCTGACCTCATTGTTTTATGGCCAAAGAATACCGCACAGGCATGGCATCCCCTGTGGAAATTGACCATAATCATCGGTTAATCACGAAGAGAAACTATGGATACGTTGGCCGCTCGGCAGCAGATGGTGGATCAGCAGATTCGAACCTGGGAGGTGCTCGACCCGCGGGTGCTCGATGCGCTGTCGGCGGTTCCGCGCGAGGCGTTCGCTCCCGCCAAATACCGCGAGCTCGCATTCGCGGATGCGCCGCTGCCGATCGGATGCGGGCAGAGCATGCTGGCGCCCAAGATTCAGGGACGGATCCTGCAGGCGCTGGGCATCAACCCGGGCGACCGCTCGCTCGAGATCGGCACCGGAACCGGCTATCTGAGCGCGGCCATGAGCCTTCTCGGCGGCGCCACCCATTCGATCGACATCCATCCGGAGCTCACCGCGCAGGCCACCGCGAATCTGCGCGCGGTTCCCCAGGCGCGGGTGACGCTCGAGACGCGGGACGCCTTCGATCCCGCTCCGCTCGGCGAATTCGACGTGATAGCGGTCACCGGATCGATGCCGGTGTACGACCCGCGCTTCGAGCGCGCGCTGCGCGCCGGCGGCCGGCTGTTTGCCGTGGTCGGCTCGGCACCGGTCATGGACGCCGTCCTGGTGCGCAGGATCGACGAGACCGAGTGGATGCGGGAGAGCCTGTTCGAGACCGTCATAGACCCGTTGATCAACGCGGCCGCCGCGCCGGCATTCGTGTTCTGATGGTGGGGGAGCTGACCCCGCGGCAATTTCTCGACCGGCGCTCCACCGGCGACGCCATGACCCTGGTCGACGTGCGGGAGGATTGGGAGACGCAGCTTGCGCCGGTCCCCTCGCCGCACGTGCATATACCGATGGGGCAGGTCGCCGAGCGGCTCGCCGAGCTGGATCCGCAACAGCCCACCGTGGTGATCTGCCGCTCGGGGGGTCGCAGCCTCGAAGTAGCCCGGTTTCTATCGGCGCGCGGCTTTGGGTCGGTGTTCAATCTGAAGGGCGGGATCCTGGCTTGGTCCCGGGATATCGACCCCGGAATCCCCCAGTACTGATCCAGGTGATATAGTCATATATAACACCTAATGAAGTCCCTCCTGATTGCCCTGAGCTTGAGCCTGGCGTGGAGCGCCGCGCCGGCGGCAGACCTGCTCGCCGTGTACCAGCGGGCGCTGCAAAATGACCCCCAGCTCAAGGAGGCCGAAGCCACGCGCCTGGCCGCTCTGGAATCCAAGCCGCAGGCGCTCGCGGCGCTCCTTCCCCAGCTCTCGGGATCGGGCACCGCGACGAA